>NZ_ARYL01000011.1 GCF_000685295.1 Hyphomonas oceanitis SCH89 | reverse complement strand
CGGAGAATACGGTTGAGGCCTATGGCAGCGATCTGGCGGACTTCTTCAATTTCCTGCGCGTGCACCTTGGCGAGGAGCCGACGCCCAAAGCGTTAGGCCGGCTGAAGGCGCGGGATATTCGGGCGCACCTGGCGCAGCGGCGGCGCGACGGCCTGTCGGACGCCTCGATTGCGCGGCTGATGTCGTCGATCAAGGCGCTGTATCGCTGGCTGGGCCGGGCGCACGATATCGAGAATGCCGAGATTGCCTATTTGCAGGGGCCGAAGCGCAAGGCCCGCCTGCCCCGCCCTGTCTCCATCGAGGCGGCCAAGGACATGATCTTCGAGGCCGAGACGGACCCGGACTCCGCCACATGGATCGGCGCGCGCGACGCCGCCGTGCTGAGCCTGCTCTATGGCGGGGGCCTGCGGATTTCCGAGGCGCTGAACCTGACGGGGGCGGATCTTCCGGCGCCGGAGCGCCTGCGCATCAGCGGCAAGGGCGGCAAGGTGCGCATCGTGCCGCTGATACCGGCTGTGCGCGAGGCGGTAGATGCCTATGCAGCGGTGTGCCCCTATGCGCTGACCAAGGGAGGCCCGCTCTTCCGGGGCGCCAAGGGCGGGGCGCTGAACCCGCGCCTGATACAGGGCCTGGTGCAGAAACTGCGCGGCGTGCTGGGCCTGCCGGACACGGCGACGCCGCATGCCCTGCGTCATGCGTTCGCGACACACCTGCTGGCCGCCGGGGCGGACCTGCGGGCAATCCAGACACTGCTGGGGCATGCCTCGCTGTCGACGACGCAAGTGTATACGGGCGTGGACGCGAGCCGGTTGCGCGAAGTGCACGCGGCGGCGCATCCGCGAGCTTGAAATGGTGAGACTTTGAGGAACTCATCCTGAGCTAAGTCGAAGGACGGGTTCCGGGCGCCCGCGCGCGTCCTTCGACTTCGCTCAGGATGAGCGCTCTGATGTCTTAGGGCGCGAGCTGCGCCGTGATGGCATCGGCCAGCAGCCAGCCAGAGGGCGTGAGCGACAGGATCGCGCCATCGTAACGGGCCCAGCCCTGCTCGACAAAGACGTCGATCTTCTCGCGCGGGACGGTCTCGTTTGACAGCATCTCGATACGGTCGAGATTGATGCCGCCAGCCGGACGCAGGCCCATGGCCATCAGTTCACGGGCAATATCCAGCGGCGGCAGCGCGCCCGCCTCGCTCCAGCCGGAGCCGAGCGCCTGGACATTGGCAATATAGGCATTGGGCTGGCGCTGCGCCTCACTGGCATAGCGCTTTCCGCCAACCGTGACGCGGCCATGCGCGCCGGGGCCAACGCCGATCCAGTCGCCGCCATTCCAGTAGATCATGTTGTGACGCGACCGGTATTTCGGGGCCGAGGCATGGTTGGAAACTTCATAGGCCTCAAGGCCTGCGCTGGTCGTGATGGTCTGGGTCAGGTCGTAAAGGTCTGCCTGCGCGTCCGGGCCCATCGGGACCAGCTCGCCGCGCTCGACCGATTTGCCGAAGGCTGTGCGCTGTTCGATGGTGAGTTCATAGAGCGACAGGTGCGGCGCACCGAGGGCCAGCGCATCCGACAGCTCCTCCCCCCACTCATCCAGCGACTGGCTGGGGCGGGCATAGATGAAATCAACCGAGACATTGCGGAAGACCTTCAGCGCCCGGTCGACGGCGGCGCGGGCGGAGGCGGCATCATGGTCGCGGCCGAGGAAGGCCAGCGCATTGTCGCGCAGGGACTGGACGCCGATGGAGAGGCGGTTGACACCGGCAGCTTTCAGGCCGCGCAGGTCGGCGCGCATTATGTCGTTCGGGTTGGCCTCCAGTGTGATCTCGGCGTCGAGCTTCACGCCAAATGTGGAATCCGCCGTGGCGAGGATTGTTTCAATCTCGGACGGCGTCAGCAGTGAGGGCGTGCCGCCCCCGAAATACACAGTATCCAGCGCGCCATGCTCCGGCATGCGCGGGCGGTGGATGCGGATGTCGTCATTGATGGCCTTGAGCAACGGGCCATTGTCGCGCGACTTGGCTGCATACACATTGAAGTCGCAGTAAGGGCAGATCTTCGAACAGTATGGCCAATGGACGTAGAGCCCGAATCCATAATGTGGACCGAACGGAGCAACGGTGCCGGCCATTACAGTAATGCCGCCTTGAGCTTGGCCACGGCAACGGCGCGATGGCTCATGTCATGCTTGCGGGCCGGGTCCATCTCGCCAAAGGTCAGTGTCTCACCATCAGCAATGAAAACAGGATCATAGCCAAAACCGCGCTCGCCGCGCGGCGGCCAGACGAGCTGGCCATGCACTTCGCCCTCGTAGACTTCCTCATGCCCGTCCGGCCAGACCACGCCCAGGGCGCAGACGAATTTAGCGGAGCGGTCAGTGGCGCCGATCTCTTTCAGTTCCGCCTCCACCTTCTTCATCGCGCGGTGAAAATCGCGCGGTTCGCCAGCCCAGCGTGCGGAATAAATACCCGGCGCGCCGCCCAAAGCCGTCACGGCGAGGCCGGAATCGTCAGACAGGGCGGGTGAACCGGTCGCGAGCATGGCTGCGCGCGCCTTGAGCAAAGCGTTGCCGGCGAAGGTGGATTCGGTCTCCTCGGGTTCCGCCAGATCCAGTTCGAGTGCAGAAACCACTGTAAATCCAAGAGGTTCGAAAAGGTCTTTCAGTTCTGCCACTTTCCCCTTGTTATGGGTTGCAGCGACGAGACGGCCGGGCGTGAGGGTACGAGGTATAATTTTTTCACCTGTATATGAAATGGTTCAATTGTTGCTTTACCTGCAAATACCTATATCGTTAAACGGTAAAGGTGTGCGGTTTTGCGATAAGCGTGATCGAGGCATAGACCATGAGTGAAGAGCGGTGAAGAGACTGGCATGAGCAAACAGGCAAGAAACTCGATGGCCGCCATCATGACGGTACTCGTAACCATCGTTATGTGGATGACGGCGATTATTGGCCTGATCTTCCTCGCCAGTGTGGGTGCGGCCATCATTGCGCATCAGAATGGCGGATCGCTTGATACGCTGAACATATCCGTCACCGACGGCACTGAAAGCCTGCCGGCCCTGATTGCCGGTCTGGTCGGCGGTCTGGTTGCCATTCCCGCCATTATCTATGTCTGCATTCAGCTGCGCCGCATTCTGGCGACGCTGGCAGAGGGCGACCCTTTCGTGCCGCAGAACGCCTCCCGCCTCACCCGCGTGGCCGCAACGATTGCCATCACACAATTTCTACGCATCGCCGTTGCGTTGGTGATACTCATGAATTTCGACAATACGACAGTCGGCCTGAATCTCGACCTGATCGCCTGGGCCTCGGTTGCGGCCCTCTTCATCCTGTCCCAGGTCTTCCGTGAAGGCACACGCCTTCGCGACGAAGAAAAAATGACCATATAGGAGGGTCGAAGATGTCTATTCGTGTAACCCTCGACCGTGTGTTGCTGGACCGTCGCATGTCCCTGACCGAGCTGTCGGAACGTGTCGGCGTGACGCTCGCCAACCTGTCCATCCTGAAAACCGGCAAGGCCAAGGCCGTACGTTTCTCGACACTGGAAGCCCTTTGCCGTGAACTCGACTGCCAGCCGGGCGACCTGCTCGTGTTCGACGAAGAAGGCGAGGAAGACCGAAAACAGGTCGCCGCTGAATAGGCGGGCGATCCTTTGACGGAACAAGCGGCCCCGCCCCACGTAGAGGCCACATGAAAACTGCATCCATCGCTATCGCCGCTCTCTGCCTGCTCGCTGCTTGTGGCGGCAAGGACAATGAAGTCGGCGAGTTCAAGAATGACTGGGTCGGCAACGAGATCAAGATCAAGTCACTGACCGATCCGAAGATCGACGGCGTCATCTGCCACCTCTCCTATTTCGACCGCGGCTTCTGGGATCGCGTCGGCAAGGGCAACTGGTTCGAGAACCCGTCCAACTCTTCCATATCCTGCCTGCAGACCGGCCCTGTCACGGTCCACAATATCGATCTCGACAAGTCAGGCGAGGAAGTGTTCGACCAGAACCAGAGCCTGATCTTCAAGCAGCTCGCCGTGCGCCGCATCTATGATGTCGACAGCGACAGCCTGATGTATGTGTCCTTCAGCCGGAAGATCACAAATGGCTCGGCCAAGATGAGCCTGTCGACCGTGCCGCTTTATGGCCGCGAAGTGACCTGGGAACGCGGCAAGCCGACGGCGGAATAAGTCCTATTCGGCAGGGGCTGATTGTATGGCTTCGGACGCAAGGCCATATCCGATCAAGATAATAATCGGATGCCCGCCATGTCCCCCTTCCCCGCCCTTTTCATATCCCACGGCGCCCCGAGCATCGGCCTGGACCCAAGTCCCGCGCGGGACTTTCTTGCTGGCCTTGGCAATGCCTATGAGCGACCGCGCGCCATTCTGGTGATCTCGGCCCATTACGACGCACGGCGCCCCACGCTGACCTCCGGCGAACGGCCCGAGACGATCCATGATTTCGGCGGCTTCCCGGACGAGCTTTACCGCATGACCTATCCGGCACCGGGCGATCCGGTGCTTGCGGCAGAAATTGCCTCCTTGCTGCAAGCGGCTGGCTTTGAGGCTGGCGGTGACCCGGCGCGGGGGCTGGACCATGGCGCATGGGTGCCATTGCGGCTGATGTATCCGGACGCGGATATCCCGGTGATCCAGTTGTCGATCAACATGGCGGAGACACCCGACTGGCATTTCAGGCTGGGCGAGGCGCTCGCACCGCTGCGCGAGCGCGGCGTGCTGATTATCGGATCGGGCAGCCTGACACATAATCTGCGCGCCGTCTTTTCAGGGGGCTTCCAGATCGATAGTCCGCCGCCAGCCTGGGTGACAGACTTTGCCGACTGGATGGATACGCATCTCGAAACCGGCGACAAGGACAGCGTATTGCATGCTGTTGAACAGGCGCCGCATGGCTACGACAACCATCCGACCATGGACCATATCCTGCCGCTCTTCGTGGCCATGGGCGCTGGGGGCAGCACCGCGCGCCGCATCCACCACAGCACGACCTATGGCGCGCTGACGATGGATGCCTATGCGTTTGGAGGCATATAGGGCATCCCCCTTATTCTAATGGTGGTTCATCCCGGCTATAGGCTGGCACGCGCCTTGGGAGAGACAGCATGAACCATCTCTTGCGAACCGCCGAAGAACGCCGCCGCGAGATCCAGAGCAATGCCGATCGCATGGGCATAGATGACGCCTATATCTCAGAGCTCGTTGAGACCTTCTATGCCCGCGTGCGGGCTGACGCGGATCTGGGCCCGATCTTCGAGAAGGAGATTGGCGACAATTGGGCGCCGCACCTCGCCCGCATGAAAGACTTCTGGGCCTCGGTTGCCATGAATGCCGGGCGCTATACCGGCAAGCCGGTGCCCGCGCACACGAAGCTGACCGGCGTGGACGCAACCCATTTCCAGACATGGCTTGGCCTGTTCCAGCAGGTACTGGAAGACACTGCGCCCAGCCCCGAAGCCGTGCCCTATTTCATGGAACGGGCGCAGCGCATCGCCAAGAGCCTGCAGCTGGCCATGTTTGGCCTGCAGAACCTGCCGACGCGCAACTAGGCCAGCGCGGCCTTCTGCGCTTCGAAGAGATTGTTGCAGCCCATTTCAGCGAGGCGGAGCATTTCATCCAGCTCCTTGCGCGTCAGCGGGCGTTCCTCGCCTGTACCCTGCACTTCGATAAAGCCGCCATCGGAGCTCATGACGACGTTCATGTCGGCTTCGCCCTGGCTGTCTTCCGGGTAATCGACGTCGAGCACCGGATGGTTCTGGTAGACGCCGACGGAGATTGCTGCGGCCTGTTTCAGGATCGGATCCATCTTGATGACGCCTTCAGACTTCAGGTAGCGGCAGGCGAGCGCAAGGGCGACGAAGCCGCCCGTGATGGAGGCTGTGCGCGTGCCGCCATCGGCCTGCAGCACGTCGCAGTCGATCGTGACCTGGTTTTCGCCGAGCGCGGCAAGATCAACGACGGAGCGCAGGGAGCGGCCGATCAGACGCTGGATTTCCTGCGTGCGGCCGGACTGCTTGCCGGCAGCGGCTTCGCGGCGACCGCGCGTGTGCGTGGCGCGCGGCAGCATGCCGTATTCAGCCGTTACCCAGCCAGCGCCCTTGCCTTTCATCCAGCCCGGAACGCCCTTTTCCCAGCTTGCGGTGCAGAGGACATGCGTGTTGCCGAACTTCGCGAGGCACGATCCTTCGGCATACCTTGTCACGTTGGTCTCGAGAGTTATCTCGCGCAACTGATCGAAGGCGCGGCCCGAAGGGCGGATAAGGTCTGTCATGGCGAGGTCCTCTTTTCTGTGCCGCCTGATTGCGGGTTTTACCGCGCCTGTCTACACCGGAGCGGCACCAGAGATGACAAGAGGGGGCCACATGGCCAGTGATATCGAGATCGCCCGGGCGGCGACGAAGAAGCCTGTAACCGAAATCGGCGCCCGGCTCGGCATCCCGCCGGAAGACCTGATCCCCTATGGCCATGACAAGGCAAAGATCGCCGCGCATTATCTCTCCAACCTCGGCGCCCAGCCTGACGGCAAGCTGATTCTCGTCACCGCGATCAATCCGACGCCCGCCGGTGAAGGCAAGACGACGACCAGCGTGGGCCTCGCCGATGCGATGAACGGGATTGGCGCAAATACCCTGCTCTGCCTGCGTGAGCCCTCGCTCGGCCCCTGCTTCGGCATGAAGGGCGGCGCAGCGGGTGGCGGCCATGCGCAGGTCGTGCCGATGGAAGACATCAACCTCCACTTCACCGGCGATTTCCACGCCATCACCTCGGCGCACAATTTGCTCGCTGCGATGGTGGACAATCACATCCACTGGGGCGCCGCCAGCGGCCTTGAAGCCAGCCGCGTGACCTGGCGCCGCGTGCTGGACATGAATGACCGCAACCTGCGCAGCGTGGTCACCGGCCTTGGCGGCCCGGCCAATGGCGCGACGATGGAGAGCGGCTTCGACATTACGGTTGCCTCCGAGATCATGGCCATCCTCTGCCTCGCGACCGATGCCGCTGACCTTGAACGACGCCTTGACCGCATCATCGTCGGCTATCGCCGCGACCGCACGGCCGTCACCTGCGCCGACATCAAGGCAACCGGCGCGCTGATGGCGCTGCTGAAGGACGCGATCCTGCCAAATCTGGTGCAGACGCTGGAGAACAATCCCTGCCTGATCCATGGTGGCCCGTTCGCCAATATTGCCCATGGCTGCAACTCGGTGATCGCGACGCAATCGGCGCTGAAGATGGCGGATTATGTGGTGACCGAGGCGGGCTTTGGCGCAGACCTCGGCGCGGAGAAATTCTTCGACATCAAGTGTCGCCAGGCGGGCCTGAAACCGGATGCCGCCGTGCTGGTGGCCACCGTTAAGGCGCTGAAAATGCATGGCGGCCTCGCCAAGAGCGAGCTGGCAAGCGCCAGCTATGAGGCGCTGAATGACGGGCTCAGCAATCTCGGGCGCCATATCGAGAACCTGCAGCAATACGGCCTGCCGGTCGTGGTGGCGATCAACCGATTTACCAGCGATACCGAGGGCGAGATTGCCGCCGTGGAGGCTTATTGCGCCGAAGTGGGCGTGCCGGTCGCGCTGTGCACGCACTGGGCTGAAGGCGGCCGGGGCGCCGAAGCGCTCGCGCGCATCGTGACGGCAACGCTGGCCGAGAAACCCGCCAATTTCCAGACGCTCTACCCGGACGACATGCCCCTCTTCGACAAGATCGAGACCGTTGCCCGGCGCATCTACCGGGCCGATCATGTCGAGGCGCCCCGCGCCGTGCGCGACCAGCTCGCGCGCTGGGAGGCCGACGGGTTCGGCCACCTGCCGGTCTGCATCGCCAAGACGCAGTACAGCTTCTCGACAGACCCTTCGCGGGTCGGCGCGCCGGAAGGCCATACGGTGCGCCTGCGTGAAGTGCGGCTTTCGGCAGGGGCCGGCTTCATTGTCGCCATTTGCGGGGACATCATGACCATGCCGGGCCTGCCGCGCCACCCGGCCGCCGAGAGCATCCACCTGAACGATCAGGGACTGATCGAGGGCCTTTTCTAAGGCATCCGGCCTGTTTCGTCCGCAGGACAAGACGAGCCTCACTGTCTGACCCCCTATTGTACAGGGGCCCCCGGCCCCCTAATCAATAGACATGGTCCTGACCCCCGAAAGCCAATCCCTGATGCAGCGCCTTGACCAGCGCTCGCGCGACATCTTCAAGGAGATTGTCGAGGGCTACCTGTCGACGGGTGAGCCGGTGGGCTCGCGCACGCTCTCCAAGGGCGGCATTGCGCTCTCCCCGGCCTCGATCCGCAATGTCATGGCCGACCTGACGGACCTTGGCCTGCTCGACGCGCCGCATATTTCTGCCGGGCGCGCGCCGACGCACCGGGGCCTGCGCCTCTTCGTCGACGGCTTCCTCGAGATCGGCGAGCCTTCCGGCAGCGACAAGCGCGAGATCGAGGACCGGTTGCGCAGTGCAGGCAGCGACCTTGAAGCCGTGTTGGGCGAGGCCTCGGGTATTCTCTCGGGCCTGACCGGCGGGGCGGGCCTCGTTGCCTCCCCCACCCGCGATACGCCTGTGCGCCATGTCGAATTCGTGCCACTGGCGGGCCGCGATGCGCTCTGCGTGCTGGTGACAGAAGACGGCGATGTTGAAAACCGCCTTGTGCGCGTGCCTGAAGGCCTGCCCGCCACGACGCTGATCGAGGCGGGAAACTATCTCTCCACGCGCCTCAAGGGCCGCACACTGGCCGAGGCGGCCGTGGATGTACGCGAAGAAATCCGCTCGCACAGGGCTGCACTTGATGCGGCCGCGTCATCGCTCGTGGAGGAAGGGCTCGCCCAATGGAGCGGGGACTCGCCGGGCCGGGGCCGGTCGCTGATCATACGCGGGCGCGCCAACCTGCTGGAAGATGCCAAGGCCGCCGGCGACCTTGACCGTGTGCGCCAGCTGTTCAACGAGCTTGAACGGCAGCAGTCCCTGCTCGATATCCTCGATACGACACGCGAAGCCGATGGGGTTCGCCTGTTTATTGGCGCAGAGAACCAGCTTTTTCCGCTTTCGGGTTCAAGTGTCATCGTTGCCCCCTATATGGGAGGCGCAAAACATGTCATCGGCGCGCTGGGCGTCATCGGCCCCACAAGGCTGAACTATGCCCGCGTGATACCGATGGTGGATTATACCGCGAAGGTGATCGGCGAAATCCTCGCCGCCCGGCGCACGAAGGATGGGAAGTGATGAGCGACGAGACCAAGAACGGCGAAAGCGCCGACATCGATCCAAACGCCTCGAAGGCTGACCTCAAGGCGGCCGCTGATGCCATGCTGAAAAATGCACGAGCGCAGGCCGCTGAAACAATGGAAGCCGAAGCCGACGCAGAGATTTCGCCGGAACAGGAAGCCATGCGCCTGAAAATCGAGAAGGACGAACTGCGCGAACAGCTGCTGCGCACGCTCGCCGACCTCGACAATACGCGCAAGCGCGCCGAACGCCAGATTTCCGAAGCCCGCGTCTATGCCATCGAACGCTTTGCCGGCGACCTGCTCAGCGTGTCGGACAATCTCGCCCGCGCCCTCGCCGCCCTGCCCGATGAAGACCGCGCCAACCTTTCCGACGCCGGCAATAACCTGCTCAGCGGCATCGAGATGACGGCGAAGGAACTGGAAACCGCGCTCGGCCGTCATGGCGTCAAGCCGATCGACGCCGCCCCCGGCGCCGTGTTCGACCCGAACCTGCACCAGGCCGTCGCGCAAATCCCGTCAGACCAGCCTTCCGGCACGATCGCCTCAGTCTTCCAGCCCGGCTGGAAAATCGGCGAACGCACGCTCCGGGCCGCTATGGTGGCCGTCAGCGCTGGTGGGGCGAACTAAACTATCAACGTGACGTTGTGACATATAGGCTCGCTCTCAACCGGAGCGTAAACCTGAAGTATGTCCAATGACGACGAGACACCGCAAGCTGTGGAGCAGCCCGTTCGCGAGATACCGAGGCCGTTGTTGAATCGCGAGGCGGCAACGGCAAGGAGCCGCTCAGTTTCCGGACCATCACAATCGGACACTTTGCGAATTGCCGCGCCAGCCTATCCCAGAATATGGCTTGCCTGGCTCATGGCAGGGCCGTTGAACCCGACAATACTCATATGGGTCGTCTTCTTCATGATCGACGGGGAAGTCTCGCCGTGGACCGTATTTTGGTTCGTCTCATTTCCGAGTGCTATCGCAGCCTTACTGGGAACCGAACTCGCCCGTGGGCGGAGCGCTTATTCGTCCAAGTACTTGATTTTGCTATCGCTCAAGATGTGGCTGCTGGTGAGCGTATTTTTTATTGTCCTTGCGAGCCCGTTGGCATTCAGCACCGCGCCCGGCCTTCTAATCTTGTTTTTAGGTATTGCGATTGTTTTCGGATTGCCCGCAGCACTTGCCGGCGCAGTCGTTGCGCGCTTGATCGTGTTTCGTCGAAAACACCCTCTGACTAACGGACAACTTTCCACGCCGTAACTGTTCCCGGCGTCCAGTTCGGGACGATGACCACGTCGCCGAATTCGGTGAGGTCGCTCTGCTGGATGCCTTCTTCGCTCGTGTCGAGCAGCTTGGTCACCGCGCCGTCTTCGCCGACATAGTGGATCTGTCCGCTCCAGGATGAGACGAGGTAGCCGCCGCCCGGCACGATGCCGATGCCGTCGCCATTTGTCATGCCACTGGCGATCTCGGTGATCGCGCCCTCAGGCGTCACACTCAGCAGCGAGCCCGTTGTCATGGTCGACACAAGCATACGCTCGCCATCCCCGAGCACGCCATTGATGCCGGCCAGGCGCTCGTCTTCCAGCCAGACCGACGCGACGCCATCGCGGATGCGATAGATGCGGGCCTGACGGGAATCGGAGACATAGATGTCGCCCTGCCATGCCGTGATGTCGTTCAGGAAGGCCGCGCCTTCGACGGGGATCTTCTCGCCAAGCCCGCCCTTGTCGACATCGAACACCATGACCGCGTCAATGTCGGCTGTGTAGACCTTGCCATCCGCGACCACGATGCCTTTGGGGCCATTGAGCTTTGCGCCCCAATAGCGCTCGATAAGCTTTCCATCGGGCGAGATTTTCGAGATGAACCCGTCGCCATCCTTGGCGCCGCCTTCCCCCATGCCGACATTCGACACGAGATAATTGCCATCCGGCGCGAGAGCCACGCTCTCGGGCGCCGCGAAATTCTCTGCGACCCAGAGCTTTTCGAGCGTCGGCACAGCGGCGACCTCGGCGGTCGGCGTGGCGCAGGCAGCGAGAAGCGCGAAAGCGGGCAATGTCAGATAGCGCATCATGTGGAATCTCCCCCTGAAGTTTGTGGCCTGCCATCTTGCGGGCAGTCCGCTCACTATGCCGGTGTCGGGCGGGCGAGACCAGCCCCGCCGGGTCTCAGGCCTTGATCTCTACATAGACCCCGCAGGAATCATCGCGCGCCTTGAGGCGCGGCATGTCGCGGTCCGGTGTGCTCTCGAATGCCCGAAGGCTCGTGATCGCCGCGCCCAGACCGTCTTCCGCGACAAGCGCCATGAAGTCTTCCGGCGTGTGCGTCTGATAGGGCGAGACAAGCCGGTAGAGCCCGTCGCTCATCAGGCATATCCGGTCGCCCGCCTGCAGCGTCATCACCTGCGTCTGCAGGTTCGTCGCCGCGCGCGGATCAAGGCCGAAGCCCGTGGCCTGTTCATTCGATCGGCGCCGCGCCGCCTGCAAATGAGCCATCTTCGCCTCATGCGTGCCCGCCAGCAGCGTTCGCGCCACATCCGTCTCGTCATCCGCCTTGTCCGGCGAGCCGATCACGGTGACCACACTGCCACGCTGATGGAAGCCCATACAGTCACCCAGCCAAGCGAACGTGGCCGTGTCGCCCTCAAGGCGCATCCACATGCCCGACGCGATGGGCAGCGCCTCGCCCGGCAGGCTGTCGAGCGGCAGGCGCGTTTCCTTGATTGCGCGCTGACGCACATCCGTCAGGACATGCTCGAAATACGCCTCAACCGTCTCGCCTTCATGGGGCGCGATGATCAGCCGGTCACTCAGGGCCTGCGCCACCCATGCGGCGCCGCTTTCAGCCCGGTTGAACGGCCTCAGATCAGTCACGTCGGTGGCCCCGTCCAGGACCCACGCGGTGCCAGCGGACGCGTCGAAGCCCACCCGGTCGTCACCGGTTTTGCCCGGCGTGCCGGGATCATTGACGGTGTCGAGAATGGTGAGCTGCATGGCGCTACGAAACCTGGCTGCGGCGGTCATTGCCCTGCCGGTCCACCATCCAGCCCGGATATTCAGGCGTCAGCGCCGATATCTCGTCGAGCTTTGCCAGTTCTTCATCAGAGAATTTCACGTCGATACTCGCAAGGTTGTCGGTCAGCTGCTCGGCTGTGCGGGCGCCGATGATGACACTGGTAACGTGTTTCTGGTGCAGCAGCCAGGCGAGGGAGACCTGCGCCACGCTGACGCCGCGCGACTCCGCCATCGGGCGCATCACGTCAATAATGTCAAAGCCCTTGTCCTTGTCGACGGGCGGGAAGTCGAACACCGTGCGGCGCGCATCGTTGGGGCCGCCGCCATCACGGCTGAACTTGCCGGAGAGAAAACCGCCAGCCAGCGGGCTCCATGGCAGGATGGCCAGCTCCTGATCCTTCGCCAGCGGCACGACTTCGCGCTCAAGCTCGCGCCCGGCGATGGAATAATACATCTGGCAGCTCTCGAACCGGTGCAGGCCCTTCTCGCGGGCATAGGCAATCGCCTTCATGATCAGCCAGGCCGGCATGTTGCAGAGGCCCACATAGCGCACCTTGTTGTGGCGCACGAGCAGGTCCAGCGCCTCCACCGTCTCCTCGATGGGCGTCAGCGGATCGGTGCCATGCACCTGATAGAGATCGATATAGTCGAGCCCGAGCCGTTCAAGGCTCGCGTCCACGCTGTCCATGATATGCTTGCGCGACAGGCCTGAAATATTGCGCGCCTTGTTCTCGCGGCGCTCGGCCTCGGCCTTTTCAGCGTCCGAGGCGTCTTCCGGCACAACCATGGACACCCGGCCAAAAACTTTGGTGGCGACGACGATCTCGTCGCGCGGCAGGTTATTGTTGCGGATCGCCTGGCCCAGCATCCGTTCGGAGACGCCGGCGGAATAGACATCCGCCGTATCAAAGAAGTTCACGCCCGCGTCAAAGGCGGTCCGCACCAGCGCGTCGGCCTCGTCCTGCTGCTGCTTGCCGATGAACTTCCAGATCCCCCCTTCGCCGCCAAATGTCATCGTGCCGAGGCAAATGCGCGAGACGACAAGTCCCGTACGTCCGAGTTTCGAATAGATCATGGGGGCGTCTTTCCTGCTGATTTTACCTGCAAGACATGGGTTCCCCGGACCGGTGAGGCAACCATACGCACCTTCAGAGTTTGCGCGCCCTGCGTGTCAAATCGGTAATCCCCGCCAAATGGGCCTGCCCGGGGGTGTTGATACAGGTTAAACCGCGTGTAAAAGCGCGTCTTTACCCCTTGAGCGGGGATCGTGGCTCACCATATCGCACCTGAACAGGCGAACGGCTTTAAACTCCGGCCTCGCCACCTCATATGAACCCTTGAGAGCCACTGGCTTCCGGGGCTGCTGAGCAGACCGAACCCAAACACGGCCCGTGGCGGCTAACTGAAGAGAGACCTGAACTATGAGCAAGATTATCGGTATTGACCTTGGGACCACGAACTCCTGCGTCGCCGTCATGGAAGGTGGCACCGCGAAAGTCATCGAGAACGCTGAAGGCGCACGCACAACGCCCTCCGTTGTTGCCTTCACGGAAAGCGGCGAACGCCTGATCGGCCAGCCAGCCAAACGCCAGGCCGTCACCAACCCGGACTTCACCTATTACGCCATCAAGCGCCTGATCGGCCGCACCTATAACGACCCGACTGCCCAGAAGGACAAGGCCATGTCCCCCTTCGGCATCGTCGAGGGCAAGGCAGGTGACGCATGGGTCAAAGGCCGCGACCAGGACTATTCCCCGCAAGAAATCTCCGCCTTCATTCTCACCAAGATGAAGGAAACGGCCGAGGATTACCTTGGCTCGACCGTTACGCAGGCCGTGATCACCGTTCCGGCCTACTTCAACGACGCCCAGCGCCAGGCGACGAAAGATGCAGGCAAGATTGCCGGCCTCGAAGTGCTGCGCATCATCAACGAGCCAACCGCTGCTGCGCTCGCCTACGGTCTCGACAAGGGCGAGAACAAGACAATCGCCGTCTATGACCTTGGTGGTGGTACATTCGACGTCTCGCTGCTCGAAATCGGTGATGGCGTGTTTGAAGTGCTGTCGACCAATGGCGACACGTTCCTCGGTGGTGAAGACTTCGACCTTCGCATCGTCGACTTCCTCGCAACCGAGTTCAAGAAAGAACAGGGCATCGACCTGAAGGCCGACAAGCTGGCCCTCCAGCGTCTCAAGGAAGAAGCCGAGAAGGCCAAAAAGGAACTTTCGTCTGCCAGCCAGTACGAAGTGAACCTTCCCTTCATCACGGCCGACGCCACAGGCCCGAAACACCTCAACATCAAGCTGACACGCGCCAAGCTCGAAAGCCTTGTCGAAGACCTCGTCAAGCGCACGATCGACCCGTGCCAGAAAGCCCTGAAAGACGCTGGCAAGACAGCAGCCGACATTGACGAAGTCGTTCTCGTCGGCGGCATGACGCGTATGCCGGCCGTGCAGGAAGCGGTGAAGAAGTTCTTCAACCGCGAGCCGCACAAGGGCGTGAACCCGGACGAAGTCGTGGCGCTCGGCGCTGCGATCCAGGGCGGCGTGCTGCAAGGCGACGTGAAAGACGTTGTCCTGCTCGACGTGACCCCGCTTTCGCTCGGCATCGAAACGCTGGGCGGCGTGTTCACGCGTCTTATCGACCGCAACACGACGATCCCGACCAAGAAAAGCCAGGTCTTCTCGACCGCTGACGACAATCAGGGCGCTGTGACCATCAAGGTGGCTCAGGGCGAACGCGAAATGGCGGCTGACAACAAGCAGCTTGGCCAGTTCAACCTTGAAGGCATCCCGCCTGCCCCGCGCGGCCTGCCACAGATCGAGGTCACGTTCGACATCGACGCCAACGGCATCGTGTCCGTGTCCGCCAAGGACAAGGCCACCGGCAAGGAACAGCAGATCACCATCCAGGCGGATGGCGGCCTGACGGACGAGGACATCAAGAAAATGATGGCCGACGCCGAAGCCAATGCCGGCGCTGACAAAGCCCGCCGCGAACTGGTCGAAGCCAAGAACAATTCCGAAGCGCTGATCCACCAGACTGAAAAGCAGGTGGTCGAGCACGCGGACAAGGTCTCGGCTGACGTCAAAGCTGAAATCGAGAAAGCCATCGAAGAGCTGAAAGCCTCCCGTGAGGGCGACAATGTCGGCGACATCCAGGCCAAACATCAGGCCCTGATGACCGCTGCCATGAAGCTCGGCGAAGCGATCTATGCCAACCAGCAGGAAGCGGAAGCTACTGCGGATGCTGCGGCTGACTCGGCCGCTGACAGCGACGACGTAGTCGACGCTGACTTCGAAGAAGTCGACGGCAAGAACAGCTAAACCTGATTAGTCCTCCCAGAATGAAGAAACCCGCCGGAGCGATCCGGCGGGTTTTTCTTATCCGAGGTGGTCGGGTACGAGTTTGACCGGCAGGTCATCGCGTATGAATTTCACCCCAACGACCAGCGCCTTTTGCCACACGAGCTGGCAATGTGTACGCGACCGCCGCCCCGTGTTCGGGTTCAGGACGATCAGATCGAAATACTCGGGCAGCAGGTAAACGTCAGACATGACTAGTCGCGCGCCGGTTTGCGACATGTCACGGATCAGCACTTCAAATGTGCTGGTCAGCTCATTGATCGCAATACGCCCGGCTTTGAGCGTCCTTTGACGCGGCGCCCGGCGTTCAACGCGATGTTCGAAGGAATGATTCTGTATCATACCACATATACGGCATTAAATAGCCGTTGGATCACGCTATGCGTACGCCAAAGCAGGGCACAATCTCAGTCTGTAAAACGAACGCCGATTACAGTCCCCTTCTGCCATGCCGTAAGGCAGGCATGACGATCGGACTTGCCGGTATTTGGATTAAGTACGAGCAGGTCGAACTTTTCCGGCGCAATCCAGACAGCCTTTAGCACAAGGCGCGCGCCACGCTCCGACATGTCACGGATCATGCAATCGAACGTGCTCGCGTGCCCGTTCACCTCAATACGGCCTGCCTTCAGCGTGCGCTGGCGGCCTTCAGACCGCGCATCGGCGGTGGATGTCGTGGGGGTATTGAGCACATCAGTCATATACGGGCTATGCCCAGAGGGGGTATTATATTCCGTATAATATACAGTTTGGACTACACAGCAGCCGTGGCGGGCCGGGCAATCCATTTGCCCGGCCCTCGACTTGTGCGGCCTAGATCGTCACAACGACCTTGCCCATCGCCTTGCGGTCCATCAGCTCGCGGATCGCGTCAGCCGATTTTTCGAGCGGATAGCTGTTCGAAATGTGCGGGCGGATCTTGCCGTCGGCATAGAGTTTGAACATCTCGGCGCAGTTCTGCGCATGGGCTTTCGGATCGCGCGCGACCGCAGCACCCCAGAACACGCCGCGAATGTCGCAGCTTTTCAGCAGGGTCAGGTTCAGCGGGATTTTCGGGATGCCGGCCGGGAAGCCGATCACGAGATAGCGCCCTTCCCAGTTCATCGCCCGCACGCTTGGCTCGGCATAGTCGCCGCCGACCGCGTCATAGATGATATCCACGCCGCCGCCGCCCGCTTCCTTGATATCGTCGGAGAGCTGTTTCTGCTGCGCGCGGTCAAGATCGCCCGTCGGATAGACAATGCCCTTGTCGGCGCCCTTGGAGAGGCAGAAATCCACCTTTTCCTGCGTCGAACAGGCGGCGATCACGGTCAGGCCCATGGCCTTGCCAAGCTCGACCGCTGCAATGCCGACACCGCCAGCCGCGCCCAGCACGAGCAGGCTTTCGCCCTTTTTGGGGTCGGCGCGGTCCTTCAGGGCATAATAGCTGGTGCCATAGGTCATCAGGAAAGCGGCCGCTTCCTCGAACGGCATGCCATCTGGAATGGCCATCGTGCCGTGCGCCGAGGCGACGACATATTCAGCCATGCCGCCATTTCCGCATGATGCCAGAACCCGGTCCCCCGGTTTCACATGGGTCACGCCCTCGCCGACCGCCTTGACCACACCGGCAATCTCGCCGCCGGGGCTGAACGGACGCGGGGGTTTGAACTGGTACAGGTCCTGAATGATCAGCACATCGGGAAAGTTCACGCCACAGGCTTTCACCTCGATCAGGACCTGGTTCTTGCCGGCTTCCGGCATTGCCACATCCTCGATCACGAGTTTTTCGGGGCCACCCACTTCTTTCGACAGTACAGCCTTCATGTTCTGGCTTCCTTACCTTGTTGTTTCTGTTGCCAGACGGTAGCGGTGTGGCTGGCATAATCCAAGTGTGACGTAAGGGAGATGTCCGACATGACGACCAAATGGGCGCTCGTTCTGCATGGCGGTGCCGGGCCGATTTTCGGCCAGGATTACTCTGCGCAGGAAAAACACCTCGCCTCCCTGCTCAAGGATGGCGGCAAACGTCTCGCCGATGGCGAAGCTGCCGTGGACGTGGTCGAGGCCATGGTCGCCGCGATGGAGGCCTCCGGCCTTTATCTCGCCGGCAAGGGCGCCGCACCAAACCTGAACGGTGACTATGAGCTCGACGCCGCCATCATGGACGGCCGCACCCGCAATGCTGGCGCTGTCGGTGCGCTGCAGGGGGTGCGCAGCCCCATCGCCGCCGCCCGCATGGTCATGGACCGGACGCCGAATGTCCTCATCGTGGGCGAAAGCGCCCGCCGCCTCGCCGATGCGGCTGGCCTCGCCACGGTGAAAGACCCCGCCGCCTATTACGAGCCCGTGGATGAGCGCACCCGCCAGGTCGGCGCGCCTGAGATCGGCACGGTCGGCGCCGTCGCGCTGGACTCCTATGGCGACATGGCCGCTGCCACGTCCACCGCTGGCGTCATGAACAAGACACCCGGCCGCCTCGGCGACACGCCGGTGATCGGTGCCGGCACATGGGCGGACGAGCGCTGCGCGATTTCCTGCACAGGCCTTGGCGAATATTTCATCCGCGCCAATGCCGCCGCTGATGTCTCGGCCCGCATCCGCTATGGCGGCGACACGCTTGTGCCCGCTGTGCAGGGCGCGCTGGACGATGTGAAACGCCTCGGCGGCGAAGGCGGCATGATTGCCGTTTCGGCCGATGGCGAGATGGCGGCCTTCTTCAATTCCGGCGGCATGAAGCGGGCCATGGCCGATTCCAATGGCCGGTTCGAGGTCGCGACTTTCCTGTGATGATTGTTTTCTGGATATTGTTGGGAATGGCCATTTTCGCCTTTGCCCTTGCCGCACAGATGCGGATGATCATCTCGGTCGCGCTGCGCCGCGCACTGGCCGACAAGTTTGGCGGCCTCCCCACCGATGCCGCCTACCGGCTTGCCGTAGTCGAGGCAGCCAGCCCTGCCCAGGCCAGCGAGGCGGCCATTCACCTCGCCAAGACCTATCCCAATCCCCTCTCGCACCTGCGCCTTGCCCGGCGCGCATCCCTCATTGCCCCCGTCCTGATCCTGCTGATCCTGATCATGGGACGGTTTGCCCTTGGAGTGATCTGACATGCGCGGCTATTTCTCGATCGGTTCGGAACGCATCTCAAAGCCGATGAACCTCGGCGCCCTGATGCGCACGGCCAATGCCTTCGGCGCGAGCTACGTGTTCTCGATCGATGCCGAACATCGCCTGCGCGATGCCTATCAGGCCGACACGTCAAAATCGGCGGGACAAATCCCCTATTACCAATGGGATTCAGTCGACGAGATGCAAATGCCCCGGGGCTGCCAACTCGTTGGTATCGAACTGACCGACGACGCCGTCATGCTGCCAACCTTCCGCCATCCGCCGCAGGCCGCCTACATTCTCGGCCCCGAAAAGGGCAACCTGTCGGACGAAATCCTCGCCCGCTGCGCTCATGTCGTGAAAATCCCGACCAAGTTCTGCATCAATGTCAGCCTGGCTGGCGCGCTTGTCATGTATGACCGCCACCTCTCAATGGGCGGCTATGCCCCGCGGCCCATCATGCCGGGTGGCCTGGGCGGCGATGGCAGGCCCGCCGATCACGGGCGCGCCTGATCAGCGCCCCAGCAAGCGCTGAACGATCCCCATCGCACCGGTCAGGCGCAGGCCACCATGGATGATCAGCGCGTAGCAAACCTCGCCCTCGTCACCGACGGGCACATGCGTATCATCAGGGCCTTTCACAGCCAGATCGCCGGGACCATAGCTGCCCGTGGCATCGCTGTAGCCGCCTGCAAGAACGAGCGTATATTCCTGCGCGCCATGCGTATGCCGCGGCACCGTCGCGCCGGGCTGGATCCGATACAGTTCCACCCGGGCATCGCTGCCAATATCGAGATTCAACCGGCTGATGCCCCGTGCAGGCCGTTTCCATCCGCCGCGCGCAAAAGCGTCGCGGGCGAGCTTCACCACCGGCTCGGGCAGGCGTTCGATATCGTTGATCTCCGGCATGTCGGCAGCAGCGCGCTGAGGCGTTTTTGCAGCGCCCGCATCAATGGCGGCAAATACCCGGTCCAGTGCCCCTTCAGCCATGGGCGCAGCCTCTTCGGCTTCCAGCAGCATGCCGGCCGCCGCTTCGCTCACGGCCACGGACTGGCGCACGTCATCGCGCAGCGCGCCTTGCGTCTCGACCATCAGCGCATAGCCCGGATCGAGCGTACCAGCCGCATAGGCCGCATAGAGCTCGCTATATTGGGAAGCAGGATCAGTCATCAGGCAGCTCCACGCACTGTGAAAGACAAACTAGTTGGGCGCATCAAGACCTCCGCGCATCCTGGCAAAGGCCAAACGTATACGGCTCTTAACGGTCCCCAAGGGGATACCATAGACTTCCGCAATCTCGGAATGTGAGAGGCCATCATAAAATGCCGCTTGCAGCAATACCAACTGTTCTTCAGGCAGGTTTGCCATCTCTGCGCGCACTTTTTCTTCCATCTGGCCACGCGCGACAGCCACATCGGGCAGCTCAGTGGCAGCCGGTTGCAGCATTGGCTCGTCCGGTTCCAGCTCCGGGCGCGACGTTCGGCGCTGGGCGTCGATGCGGCGATTGCGCGCCACGCGGAAAATCCATGTCGAAACGGAGGCCTGCCGCGAGTCATACATCTCGGCCTTGCGCCAGACCGTGATCATCACGTCCTGCACAAGTTCCTCGGCCTCGGACGCATTGGCCCCCAGCCGCTGCATGTAGCTTTTCAGGCGGGGCGCAAAGAACTCGAACAGCTCCGCAAAAGCCTCGCGCGACTGGTCGCTCGCGATACGGCTCATGCAGGACGCATGGCGTTCGCGTTGCGCCAGGTCAGCCGTGCGGACCATTGTGGCTTTCAAATTCGCTCCCCTTGATAGGTTATTGATACAGTATCGACTGTGCGCCTCCGGCGTGCAACCACAGGCGACGGTTTTCGCGCTCTGCGGCACGTGTGCAACCCTGTCGTAGTTTGGCCTTAACTCTGTTGCCATAAGACTGAACCTCAATCATATCACGGGGATAATGTATCGAGTATGCAATATTTTATGGCACATTACAACCGAATCGCGAGTCTTGGACTTTTCCTCGCCTTTTTGGCGCCTTGCGCCATGGCCCAGCCAACGGCCATTGGCCGGTTCAATGACTGGTCGGTATTCACCGACACAAATGCTGGAGAAACAGTGTGTTACGCCGCAACAGCGGCGACGGACAAGGCGCCCGCATCCGCCGATCATGGCGAAGTCTGGTACTATGTCACCAATTGGAAGTCTGGCCGCGCGCGCAACCAGCCAAGCCTTAAAGTAGGCTTCAAATTGCGCGAAAGTTCCGGTGGAAAAGCCAGCGTCGGCCGGTCTTCATGGTCGCTTTTCTCTGTCGGACAGGAAGCCTTTGCCAGCGATTCCGACGACAAGCGCATCGTTGATGCCCTCAAAAAGGGCTCCGAACTGCGCGTGGAAGCCGTGTCCGAGCGCAATACGCAGGTCGCCTATCACTTTTCGCTGAAGGGCTCTTCCGCCGCCATCGACAAGGCCGCCGCCATCTGCCGCTAGTCTACGGCGTCCGGAAGGGTGAACTGGTCCGCATTGAGCCCCTTGGCGGTGCTGTAAGGGGCAAGAATGGCCGGAAGGTCAGCCGCGAAATCACCGCTTGTCTGCATCGGCCCTGCCAGGCGCACCGTGCGCGTGCCATAGTCGAGCTCCGACATCAGAAGCGGAACGCCGGCCGAATGAGCGATGTGATAATAGCCGCTCTTCCACTGGGTTGCCCGCTGGCGCGTGCCTTCTGGTGCCACGGCCAGGAACAGGCTGTCGGCTGCGGCAAACGCCGCCCGCATCTGGCCAACAATATCCGTTGACTGGCCCCGCTCGATGGGAATGCATCCCGTCCGCTTTACCAGCCAGCCAAAAGGCCCCGTCGTCAGCGATTTCTTGCCCATATAGCTCAGCTTGACGCGGTACCAGCCGGCCACCGCCAGCATGTTGATCCCGTCCCAGTTGGACGTATGCGGCGCGGCCAGGATCACCATTTTCGGATCGGCCGGCCAGTCATCGATCAGTCGCCACCCGCCAAGGCGCAAGTAAAATCCACACAGGTGATGGACGATTTCAGAACCGAAACCGCGATAGGCCGAGGGCCGTCCCAGCCGTCGGCCGGGTTCTGGAGGGGGGGCAGGCGCCAGCATCGCGCCACGTTTCATGTTTCGCCCCGCCTTGGCCAGCGCGAATTGAGGTCGATGGCCGAAAAAAGGAAACGCCCGCCAGCGCGAGGCTGACGGGCGTTTCGTAACTCTGGCCTTTTCAGGCTGCAAATCAGCTTTCGGTGATCGGCGTCAGGATGATCTCGACGCGGCGGTTGGCGCGGCGGCCAGCTTCGGTCGAGTTGTCGGCGATCGGCTGGGTTTCACCCATGCCATAGGCCTGAAGGCGAACCGGGGTCACGCCCTGATTGATCAGGTAGGATTTGACCGAATTGGCGCGGCGCTCGGACAGGGCCTGGTTATAGGCATCATCACCATCGGAGCTGGCATGGCCAACAATGTCGACAGCCGTCGACGGATAGTTGACGATCGTGTTCGAGACATCGTTGAGCGACTGGTAGAAGCCCGGCAGGATTTCTGCGCTGTTCACGTTGAACGTCACGTTCGATGGCATGGTCAGGGCAATCTGGTCGCCATTACGGGCCACTTCGATGCCGGTACCGGCCGTTGCGGCGCGCAGTTCGCGCTCCTGCTTGTCCATGTACGCGCCAGCGGCACCGCCGGCGATCGCGCCGACAACAGCGCCGATGGCTGCGTTACGGCCGTCATCACCGCCCGCCAGCGTGCCGAGGCCTGCGCCTGCAATGGCGCCAGCGCCGGAACCGATCAGGACACGGTTGCTTGGGCCGGTTTCACAAGCTGTAGGGATAAGGGCGAGCGCGACTGCGCCAAGAATGAGATGTCTCATGGAGATCCTCCAAATTGCGGGCAGGGTTTTTTTAACTCAGCCCCGTTGATAAGCGTTCAATACGCGTGAACCGGGCTTTCGGTTGCGCGTGTGGCAAATTAAAGGCTGCCACATTAACTTCCGTCCATAATGCCCTGCCGCCGACGGTTTCTGCGCCGGTCAGCCCATGCTATAGCGCGATTTCATGACAATCACACTCGATCTCTCTCGCAAGCCCGACCAGCCCCAGGGCCAACGTTCCCTGGCCGGAATGCCCCTGCCTGCGTTGAAGGCAGAGCTTGAGGCCATGGGGCTCGACCCCAAGAAGGCCTCCATGCGCGCCAAGCAGATTTCGCGCTGGAGCCAGTATTTCGGCGCCACCAGCTTCGAGGGCATGACCGATATCGGCAAGGAGCTGCGCGCAGAACTCGCCGCGCGCTTCACGCTCGACCGCCCGGAGATCGCCGATCATCAGGTCTCGAAGGATGGCACCCAGAAATGGCTGTCGCGCTTCCAGCCCGGCGTTGAAGGCGAAAGCGTCTACATTCCCAGTGTCGGCATGGATGGCGGGGCGCTCTGCGTCTCGTCCCAGGTCGGCTGCACACTGAACTGCACCTTCTGCCATACCGGCACGCAGGCCCTCGTGCGCAATCTCACCGCGCAGGAAATCACCGCGCAGGTCATGATTGCCCGCGACGCGCTCAATGAATGGCCCTCCTCCATCGAAGCACGCAACCTCACCAATATCGTCTTCATGGGCATGGGCGAGCCGCTCTATAATCTGGATAACGTCGCCGCCGCCATCGACACGATCTCGGACGGCGACGGCATTTCCATCGGCCGGCGCCGCATCACCGTCTCCACCGCCGGCGTCGCCCCGAAAATCCCCGAGCTGGGTGAGCGCACAAACGCCATGCTCGCCATCTCGCTGCACGCCACAAATGACGACCTGCGCAACGAGCTGGTGCCGATCAACCGCAAGTACGACCTGCAAATGCTGTTCGAGGCCATCCGCGCCTATCCGGGCAGTGGCAACTCGCGCCGCGTCACGTTCGAATATGTCATGCTGAAAG
Source organism: Hyphomonas oceanitis SCH89 (assembly GCF_000685295.1). GTDB lineage: Bacteria > Pseudomonadota > Alphaproteobacteria > Caulobacterales > Hyphomonadaceae > Hyphomonas > Hyphomonas oceanitis. The sequence continues at coordinate 86,670 of NZ_ARYL01000011.1, read as the reverse complement.
GCATCAATGACACGCAGGCCGAGGCGCGCGAGCTTGTCCGCCTGCTGAAGGGTGTGCCTGCCAAGATCAACCTGATCCCGTTCAACCCCTGGCCGGGCAGCCCCTATGAATGTTCCGACTGGGAAACCATCGAAGCCTTCGCCGAGATCGTGAACCGGGCCGGCTACGCCTCGCCCATCCGCACCCCGCGCGGCCGCGACATCGACGCCGCCTGCGGCCAGCTCCGCTCCGAAAGCGTCAAGAAATCCGCCGCCGAAAAACGCCGCGAAGCCCTGGAAGCGGCCGCCTCGCCGGAGGCGTGAGGGCGGCATTGGGAGAAGAGACATGGCTGTGACGGGTGGATGTTTGTGCGGAAACGTACGGTTCACGTATGATGGAGAAATCGGGCCTGCGGGCTATTGCCATTGCGCAGATTGTCGTCGCTGTACAGGAGCGGCTTACGCCCTTTCAGTCCGGTTCGTCGAAGCCCGGTTTGATTTGGAGCGGGGAACACTCGGCGAGTTCGCAAAAGTTGGTGAGAGCGGCCACGCACTGACGCGTCATTTCTGTGTCGCTTGTGGCTCACCGGTCTATACATCATCCGCGCGACACCCGGAGTTCATTTACGTGAAGGCGGGCGTCATCGACGATGCATCAATTGTTCACCCGACCCACCAAATATGGACACAATCACGCGTCTCATGGGCAGAAATTGCCGATGACATTGAGAGCTTTGAACGCAGCCGCACTTGATCGACTGTCACGTCGCCCCCGCTCGCCGCCGACCGAACCATATAAACGCCACCCCACCCGCGATAATCACCAGCGCGCCTGACGCAAATACGATCAGGATGCGGCGCAAGTCGAACAGTACGATTGTATCAAGCCCCACCTTCCCTGTCTGCCAGTGCACCCATTCGCCGCCGATCTCGCTGGCCAGCGTGGCATGGCCCGACGACAGCACGATCAAGCCATTGCCCGTTGCCGGGTCGAGGCGCGCGGTTGTGTTGATGGCCGGGAAGTTGCTGCCATCATGCCCGATGACAAAGCCGCCCGCCCCGTTCGGCGCATAGAGGGATTCGCCAAGGCCCCAGACCGGCAGGCTATAAACAAACGCCTCCGGCGCGGCCATCGCTGCCAACGTCTCCGGGCTCAGCACACCGCACCCCGGCGCCGCGCCCGGTGTCGCCACCTGCGCCTCCAGAAACCGTGTCATGTCAGCGACAGACGTATAGAGCGAGGCCGCTCCCGTGGCGGTAAACCTGTAATGCACTGCCTCTGATCCGTCCGCCGCATAGATCTCCGCAAGATGCTCCGGATCGGGATCAACAAACGTCGACGCGCTCATCCCCAGCGGCGAAAACACGGCGCGGCGCATGTAATCGTTGAATGCCTCGCCCGACACCTCCTCGATGACCAGTTGCAGGACAAGATACCCGCCGCCCGAATAGCGCCATGTCCCGTCCGCCCGCGCGCCGACGCGCACAACACCGCTCCGGCCCGGATAGGCGTCCACCGGATCGGTCAGCTCATCCACAATGGACGGCAGGTCCACATCCGGGCCAAAACCGAGAAAGCCGAGCCCATCCGTCAGGCCCGCGCTATGGCTCAGCAAGCGGCGCACCGTCACCTGATCATTGTCAAACGCGCCCGGCGGCAGCGTCCAGCGCGTCAGATAGCGCGAGACCGGCGCATCAAGGTCCACCCGCCCGTCCTCGACAAGCGTCATCACGCCCCACGCCGTCAGCCATTTGCTGACCGAAGCGACCTGAAACAGAGACTCCGCATTCACCGGGCGCCCCTGCGATGCGAACCAGCTGCCTGACGCCTGCCCGCCTTCCAGCAGAACGATGGCCATATTGCCCTCGGACTCCGCCGCATATCGCCCCTCAGCCCAGAGCAGGAACGCCTCTGCATCCCCCCGCTCCGCCACCATGGGTCGCCACCACCCCTCCCGCGCCCCGACAACCACCACCGTGGCCCAAAGCCCAAGCGCGACCATAACCGCCAGAATGATGCCCAAGACGCGTTTCATCCAGTCATTGCGACCATTTCCGCTCGCCCTAGTCAATCGCACGACGATCTGCTCATGGTGAGCCGACAAGGCCATAAAGGTAAATCATGATCTATCTCGTTCGCCATGGAGAAACCGAACTCAATCGGCAGAAAGTCTATCAGGGGCAAAAGGACTCAAACCTGACTGAGCGAGGAGAAGCGCAGGCCTTGTCGATGGGAGAGCGGCTACGGACGATATTAGCCGGCAGACCTTTTCAGTTCCACGCCAGCCCCCTCGGCCGTACGCGACAGACGGCCCAGATCATAAATCAGGAGATAGGGTGCCCTGAAATAGTATTCGACTGGAGGATTGCCGAGATCGACATAGGTGACTGGAGTGGTCTGACAGCTGACGAAATAACGGCAGCCTGCCCCGGAGCGTTTGATGGCCCGGGACAGTTCGATTGGGGCTTCAGAGCGCCAGGAGGCGAGAACAGGGCAGCGTTTCTCGGCAGGCTTCAGGACTGGCTGTCCAGCGTACAAGAACAAGGCGGCATCCATGTCGTCGTCTCGCACGGTTGGGCAGGCTTTGGCTTGCGGGCCTTGTGTACCGGGGTGACGATGGAGGCCGTTGGCCAAGTGACGCCGCCACAAGACGCGATATTCTGCCTCGACCGAGATCAAGCATGGAGAATGTGACCCGGTTTCAGCACAGGTCAAAAGCAGCCACATGATAAGTCTCTCAACGATCCGGCAGACAAAGTGAGATACGCATGAGAAAACAATATCACTTCAGGCCCAGCCGCAACGGTTCCTACGCCTGGGATGTTGATCGGCTGGTCACCTTGTCTGCCTCACTTGCACCGAAGGCCATTGCACTCGATCAGATTGCCGAGCTGGATGAAACCTACTGGTTTTCAGAGGGCGACACACCCTCCTGCCGAGCCATCGCCGAGCACTTCAAGCTAATGATGGCGGCAGACCTTCAATACCCCATCATCCTCTGCGCGGAGGGTCGACTCATGGATGGCATGCACAGAATCACGAAAGCCCTCGCCCACGGAGAGCAGACCATCCTGAGCGTGCGCTTTGACCAAACCCCGGAACCGGATTTCACAGACATCCAACCGCACGACCTGCCCTATTGAGCCGCCCCGCCTAGCGCAGTTTCGCAATCTTGAGCTTGTCCAGCTTCGCGCGCGTGTGGATCGATTCCTCGCTGCGCGTCATCGCCTTGCTGATGGCTTTGAGCCCCATGCCTTTCTTGGCCAGCGTGTGCAGCTTCTGCACCTCGTCGGTTGTCCATGGCTGGCGGTGGCGTTCGAATTTCTCGGCCATGGCGGCCTCCTTATGGCAGGGCCGCACCATTGGGGCGGGGCTGGCCGCAGCCTAGCCCACACCGTCCGCCAGCGCGACCCTTCCCCGGCATCCCAAACGCCCCACAGAATTCTGCGCTTCCCCTGTCTGGAATTTGCCACGAACGCCCGCTAGCGTCCGGGAATGGTCCACGAATACCCCCGGAAGCCCCTCGGAATACTCCTTGGCGCCCTCGCGCTGGCCCTTCTTGTCGCCTGCAAGCCCCCAGCCGCGCATGCCTGCAACCCGGTCACGTTCGATGCAACGCCCTACACGGTCTGCGCCTATGACGTCGCCACCACCGACATACGCCTCTTCCTCACCCATCCGGACGGGGCGCCCTATGCCCAGTTCGACCGGCTGCGCGACACGCTCCAGTCAGACGGATACGCCCTCGCCTTCGCCATGAATGGCGGCATGTATCATGACGACCGGCGCGCCGTCGGCCTCTATGTCGAAGACGGCGTGCAGCTGGCCCCGCTCGTCAAATCCGCCGGTCCCGGCAATTTTGGCATGCTGCCCAATGGCGTCTTCTGGATCGACGGCGGCGCAGCAGGCGTTACAGAAACCAATGCCTATGCCGCGCGCTTCGATGCCGCGCCGCCACGCTATGCCTCCCAGTCCGGCCCCATGCTCGTGCTGGACGGCCAACTGCATCCGGACTTCAACGAGAACGGCCCCAGCAAGAAACGCCGCAATGGCGTCGGCCTCAGCGCAGATGGAAAGACGCTCTACTTTGCCATCAGCGACACAGCCGTTAACTTCCACAGTTTCGCCCGCCTCTTCCGCGACCAGCTCGGCACGCCCAATGCGCTCTATCTCGACGGCGTCGTCTCGCGCCTCTACGCCGCCGACCTCCAGCGCGACGAACCCGGCCTCGACCTCGGCCCCATCGTCGCCGTTGTCACGGACGCGCCCTGACACAATTCGGCCCTGCGCCAGACCTATGCTAGGCTAAGGTCAATGCAGGAGCCTGCGCCATGATTGCCGACACGGTTTGCGTCATCTTTGGAATCTATGCCCTCGCCGCAGGAACCGGCATGGTGATCGAGCCTGCCCGCGCGGGCCGCCTGCTTGCCGCCTTCGAGAACAGCCCGGAAGTGGCTTACGTCACCGGCGCCTTCATGTTCTTCCTTGGCGCGGGCGTGCTCGCTTTCACTGACGGCTTCAGCACGGTCACGCAGGGCATCAGCACATTCATCGCCGCCGTGATGGTGGTGGAAAGCCTGCTCCTTCTCGCCTGGCCAAAGCCCATCCTCGCCCTCGGCCGCTGGATGATGCCGGAGGACGACCATGTGCGCGGCTTCGGCCTCGTCACCATGGCCTTCGGTTTGGTTATCGCCGTGCTCGGCACCATATAGGGACCCATGACGATCAGACATTTCACGAAAAACATGGCTCTCGTGCTTGGCGTCCTCGCCGGAGCGCTTCAGGCGACCGGTGAAGGCCAATGCAGCGATCAAAACGCATCCATAATCGAAAGTGCACTGGAATCCCGGCTTGAGGCCGAATCCAGTGCTGTTGTCTGGATGAGGAACAACAAGCAATTTGAGCTGAACAGCTGTCTCGCCTCGGGCGATGGCAATGAAGGCGAGGGCACGCTTTCGTTTACCGGAGCGGACGGCGCCGCGTATTGGGTCAAAGGGCGCGCCAGGCTCAACCCGGGCGGAAAAATCGTCTCAAACGAATTCATTGATGCCAGTAACAGCTTCAAAACCCTCGCCATCATGAAGGCGGGCGCGATGGCCGCCGGTGCCGGCGGGGGCTGATGGCGGGTGGAGCCGCGTCATCCTCCGCTTGCATTGCTTCCGGAATTCGCCTCTTTTTGCCCCTGAATATGCATAGAAAGACGCGTTGAAATGTCCAATCCGCCCCTGACGCTTTACGGCCTGAAGAATTGCGACTCCTGCAAGAAGGCCATGCAGGCGCTGACCGCCGCTGACCATGAGGTCGCCTTCGTCGATATCCGCGAAGAGGCAGACCTGGCCGAGCGCGTACCCACCTGGCTGAAAGCCGTCGGCGCCGAGGCGCTCGTCAACCGCCGCTCGACCACATGGCGCGGCCTCACCACCGACCAACAGGCCAAGGCCCTCGGCGACGGAGCCGCCGCCCTCCTCATCGAAAACCCGACCCTGATCAAGCGCCCCGTCATCGACACCGGCGCCGACATCCTCGTCGGCTGGACCAGCGGCACCGAGCAGGCCCTGCAGAACTGACGCTGCCCACGGCCTGCCATCCCCTCCAGGGGTCATGACGTCCGCCCGCGCCGTGGCTAGGATTGCGACAAGGAGAGCCATGACCCATGCTTCGTTTCACTTTTGCTGCCGCCCTGTTCGCGCTTGTCACCCACGCCCCAGCTAGCGCCGAAGAGGCCGCCGCCTGCCCGGCCCAGACCGAGCAGAACCTCTATAATCTCGGCTACCAGGTTAAGAGCGGCCTCGAACACGATACGGTCAAAGTATTTCAGTACGCCGCGGCAGCGGTAGACCAATGCTCAGACCGGACTGACGTGAATGGCCTCGCCGTTCCGCTGCTTGATGCGGTGGCAAAAGCATTCCCGCCAGGTGAATCCCAGCTGGTTGCCCTCTCCAAAGCCTATGAAGCCGTGATCAACAATGGCCGCGCCTGGCGAGTCGAGATTCCGAGCGTTACGATTACCCTCCCCGATGGCAGCGCGAGCCAGGTCGATACCTACAGCGCGGTCACCGACTATCATTACAAGTCGATCATACCCCAATTGCTGACGCTAGCCGATACCGGGACCGTCCACCCGATGTTCACGGGCGCGCCGCTCGCAGAATGCCCTTTCCCGCCAAGTGCTGAGGACCGTGTGCTGAAAGAGGCGAAAGCTCTGCGCGATGCGGCCGAGAACCGCTGGGATGGCGAGGTCACTTTCGCGACCAATCGCCTGCGGGCCCTGCGCGATGCCTGCGATTTCGTGCGTCCCCGGCTGACATATGAACTCGGTGAGCTTTATGCCCATGCCGCCACAGAGCAGCACACGATGACCCATAACGAAAAGGCGGTCGAACTCGCGGGACATGCGGTGACCGAACTCGAAGACTTCATGACCTATGCCGGTCTCGAGCCGCCCCTTGCAGACTGGAAATTTAACGTGCCGGCCGACATTGCAAACATGAAGAAACTTATCACTGACAACTGACCGCGCCGCCAACGCCGCCACCCCGGAACGCCCCATGACCCACCCACTGACCCGCACGCTTTTCTCACTTGGCCTCACGGCGCTGGCGACCTGCCTGCCAGCCGCCCATGCCGCGCCCGACAGCGCCTGCCCGGCCGATGCCGAACAGCGGCTCTACGACATGGAAACCGCGATCCGGCAGGGCACGCAGAAAGACCCCGTCGCGATTGTCACAATGGCAGAATGGGCGATCGAAACCTGCCCCGACCGGCCTGACGCGCAGGCGATCGCCGCCACGCTGATGAGCGCGGCCGTACGCACGACGAATGATCTGGATGTGCTGGACCGCTACATGACGGTGATGCTGACGGCGATCCGGCAGAGCGACTATGCCTGGAATACCAAGCAGGACCCCAGTGTCCTCAAACAAGCCGATGGCAGCGAAGCCAGTTACTTCGGCTATAGCACCGCCACCGGGGTACTGACCGGAACGGCCCTGCCCTATCTCACCGCCATGGCCGGATCGGGCCGTATCCACCCCGCCATTTCCGGTGAACCACTCGGCATATGTCCCTATGCCGACCATTCGGATAGCCGACTTGAGAGTGAAGTCAGCCTGTGGGACAAATCCATAAAGGGAAAAAATGGCGATCCCATTTTCACATGGGCCGAGAACCGCCTTACAGCGCTGCACGCCGCCTGCCCCACCCATCGGCACGACCTGGATTTCTACCTCGCCCGCCTCTATGGCCAGGAAGTCGAAACCCTCACCCACTGGAACCACAATTACATGGAGGCGATGAATTACGGCAGCGGGGGCTACTACTGGTCCAACGCCTTCGCCGGCGATCCCATCTTCAGTGAAGAAAAGATGCAGGTGAAGAAGGCCGAACTGGACGCCAAGGCCCGCCCGCTTGCGGAAAAAGCCAAGCCCTATCTCGCCGCATTTTTCTACACACAGCCCGGTGAGGACCGGACTTTCGACACAAAACTGGATGCAGCAAAGGTCTGGCGAGACGCAGTCGAAAAGCTGGACGCCGCGCCGGAGTAGAAGCCGCGCCTACTCCCGCGTATCAAACGCCTCGCGTGACGCCTCGATCTCTTCGAGATGGCGCTCGGCCCAGACCCAGACGCCGCAAAAGGCCGCGCCAAGGCTCTCGCCCAGCGCCGTCAGCGCATATTCCACCTTTGGCGGCACAACCGGATAGACCGTCCGCGTCACCAGCCCGTCGCGTTCCATCAGGCGCAGTGTCTGCGTCAGCATCTTCTGGCTGATGCCTTCAATCGCCCGCCCGATTTCGGAAAAGCGCATCACACCCTTTTCGTTCAGCTCCTCCAGGATCAGCATGGTCCACTTGTCGGCCACACGTCCGATCAGCTCATTGACCAGTCGGTCCACCTTGGGGTCGGTCTCCGGCGAGGGCGTATCGAGATGATGCTCCGCCTCGGCAATCTGCGCCGGTGTAAACGATGAAATGCCTGCCATGACGCATACTCTCTTTTTGGTAAGTATAATTCTTTCAGGTGCCTTCTTACGCAAAGAGAGCATGTCACCATATTCAGCTCAACACCGCTGAACACAAGGAGACATGCGATGAAAACCAAAGGCAACACGATCCTGATGACAGGCGGCGGGTCCGGCATTGGCCGCGAACTCGCCCGTGAACTCCACGCCCTTGGCAACACGGTCATCGTCGCCGGCCGCACGTCTGCCAGCCTCAATGAAACCATCAAGGATCGCGACGGCATGCACGCCCGCACGCTGGATGTGACCAATGCCGAAGACATTGCTCGCTTCGCCGCGGAACTGGTGAAGGAGTTCCCCGCCCTGAACACGCTGTTCAACAATGCCGGTATCATGGCCAAGGAAGACTGGCTGGCCGATCCGGTCGACCTCACCATCACCGAGAACACGATCACCACCAACCTCCTCGGCCCGATCCGCCTGACGGCTGCCCTCCTGCCCCACCTGCGCGCCCAGCCCGTCGCGCGGGTCGTGAACGTCACGTCAGGCCTCGCCTATGTGCCGCTGGCTCACACACCCGCCTACAGCGCCTCGAAGGCGGGCCTGCACGCCTGGACGCAATCGCTGCGCTACCTGCTGCAAGACACAAACGTCGAGCTGATCGAGCTCGCCCCGCCCGGCGTGCAGACCGATCTCACCCCCGGCCAGTCGACCCGCGAAGTCTACATGCCACTCAAGGATTTCATCGCCGAAACAATGGAAAGCTTCAGCATCGAGGACACACCCGATGAAGTTGCCGTCGAGCGCGCCAAGATGCTCCGAAGCGCCGAACGCGAAGGCCGCTTCGACCAGACCTTCAAGATGTTGAACGACAGCTACCAGGGCTGACCCATATGCGGCCGGGCGCGCCAAGAGGCCGCGCCCGGCCGCATTGACCCAGGCGCTCCGCTATGGCCCAAGGCGCCGGATCGGAGCGCCCATGTCAGATGCCATCAGCCTGTTCGTCTCTGCCCGTTTCAACGGGCCACCGGGCATGGGCAATGGCGGCTTCTCGGCCGGCCTTGCCGCGCAGCTGATTGATGGCCCGGCAGAGGTTTCTCTCCGCGCGTCTGTGCCGCTCGACACGCCGCTCAGTCTCGTGCCCACGCAAGGCGAGCACGCATACGAATGCCGACAGGGCGACCAGATTGTCATGACAGCCAGCCGTGCTGCGCCGCTTGCGCCCCTGCCGTCGCCGCCGCCCTCCCTCGCCATCGCCCGCAAGGGCCGCGACCATTATCCCCCGGTCGAAACGCATGCCTTCCCGGCCTGTTTCGTCTGCGGCCCTGCGCGCACAGACGATGGCCTCTGCATCTTCACGGGCAAGCCGGATGGCTTCGACGGCGTTGCCGACACATGGACGCCGTCTGAGGCCTTTGCAGACAAGACCGGCCAGATCAGGCGCGAAGTCCTCTGGGCCGCGCTGGACTGCCCCGGCGCCTTTGCCATTGGCTTTGAGGACAGGCCCATGGTGCTCGCCCGCATCATCGCCGAGATCCACGCGCGCCCCCGCGCCGGCGAGGAGGTCATCGTCGCCGCCTGGCACCTCTATGATGAAGGCCGCAAGCACGGCGCCGCCACGGGCCTGTTCTCCGCAGACGGCACACTGCTCGCCCAGTCCGAACAACTCTGGATCGACCTGAAGCCCCCGGTGACCGCCGCCTGAGCCCGCCCGGCTCCGCCTTTCACTCCGTCACAATTCACGCTAAGCGTCGCTGCGTCCGGGGCGCCCAAGCCCCTGAGCTGGAGGGCTCTCCGAGTTGCGCAATGACGATGCCTGAGCTCCACTCCACCCCGGCCAGACCAACGCTGGACAGCGTGCAGGCGCTAAGGGGGCTGGCCGCCGTGATGGTGGTCTTCTTCCACGCCCAGACCGCAGAACTCGCCCCGGGCATCTGGGCGCGCGGCTATGCCGGTGTCGACCTGTTCTTCGTCATATCCGGTTTCATTCTCACCTATGTCTCGCGCGACTATACCCGCGACCTGCCGACCGTCGCGCGCTTCCTCTATGCGCGCGCCACGCGGGTCTATCCCCTCTGGTGGGTCTTCGCATTGATCCTGCCGCTCTATTTTCTCGTCACCTATGGTGCGCCCCTGCCGCCCGATCAGTCCGCCCTGATCACCAACCCGCCCGCCTATATCCTGAAATCCCTGCTGCTCTGGCCGCAGTCGGAAATGCCGGTGCTGAAAGTCGGCTGGACACTCATCCACGAGCTATTCTTTTACATGATCTTCAGTCTCGCACTGCTGTTCAGGCGCTCGGCCCTGCCGGTCCTGCTCATCGTCTGGGCGGGCCTGACACTGCTCGGTTCCTGGCTGGTTCAGGGCGCAAACCTGGAGAGCCCGGTTCTGGCGCTCGCCACCTCGCACCTGACGCTGGAATTCATCGCCGGGGCCTTTGTCGCCCTTGCGGTGACGCACCGGCTTCACATCCAGCCACGCATCATCCTCCTGCTGGGATTGGCCGGACTTGTCGCTGCGCTGGTTCTCTACACGACTCCCACGCCAAGGTCGCTGCTATGGGGCCGGGTGGGCGTCTTCACCCTGCCCTGCTGCGCCCTGCTCTATGGAAGTGTCGTGATGGAGCAGAACCGGGGCCTGCGCATCCCCGGCTGGTGCGTCGCGCTCGGCAACTGGTCCTACGCGCTTTACCTCGTGCACACGATCATCATTCTCGGCCTGCAGCGTCTCTCGCGCGAAGCAGGCCTCAGGCTCCCGGAAGGCTGGAAAACCTGGCTCGTCTATTCAGAGCCGGGCATCGTCGGCAATCTGGTCTTCGTCCTCGCCATCTTCGCGCTCAGCATCCCCGCTGCTGCCTTGGCGCACATCTATATCGAACGCCCATTCCTGCGGCTCACACGGAAAGTCATGCAGCGCCCCGGCGCGGCCGCCTGAGCCCGCCTTACGCCACGAGCGTTCCCAGGCGAAGCAGCGCGCTCTCCCACCCTTCCTGCACCCCTGCGAGCAGGTCCGACCCGTCCACGGCCAGTGTCTGCAGCGTGAGGACCAGCCGTGTGCCCGGCCCGTCCGGCAGGAACTCCGCCGCGACAAGGCTGACACCTTCCAGCGCCTCAAGGCCCGCGATACTCTCTGTGTAGATGATCCGGCTGTTAGGCACGATGTCATGGTAGCGCGCCCGCACGATCGCGATCGCTTCCTCGCCCATCATGCAGCTGGTCACATCCTCTCCGTTCACGGAAAAATCTTCAGCGTCGATCCTGAGGTCGATCTCATCGGACGGCGAGCCCCAGATGCGACGCTTCTCCGGATCGGCCCAGGCGTCGAACACATGCGCCGGGCTGGTGGCATAGGTTCGCTCCATCGTGACGGTGTCGTGGCGGATCGTGTCATGGCTCATGTCTGCTTGCCTTCTTGTCAGGTGTGTCGAGAAAATTGCCCAGCCGGTCGAGGCGCGCGGCCCAGGCCTGCTGGTATTGCGTGATCCAGCCATCGAGTTCCGCCAGTCGCGCGGTCTCCAGACGGCACCGCCGCACCCGGCCCTGCTTGCGCGTCGACACGAGGCCGGCCGATTCCAGCACGCGCACATGCTGGAGAAAGCTCGGCAGCGCCATGTCATAAGGCTCGGCCAGTTCCGCGATGCTCGCCTCGCCAAGGCTCAGCTGCGCGATGACACCGCGCCGCGTGGCATCAGCGAGCGCCTGAAAGCCTCGGTCGAGGGCGATGGGGTCAGCGGATGAATACTTAGGCATACGCCTATCTATTCCGCGGCCCGACCGAGAGTCAAGTCACTTAGGCAAATGCCTAAGTTTAGACCACACCCCCTTTCAATTCCGGCGCAACCCGCCTATCATTTCAGCCATCCGAGGGGTGTCCGCGATGGTCGCGGGCTGAGAGTTACCCTTTGAACCTGATCCGGCTCATACCGGCGCGAGGGACGGAGGACAGACTTGACGCTCGACGAGTTCACAGCGCATTGCAAATCCCTCGCCCACTCGACCTATGTCTGCCAGTGGGGCGGCTCCCATGTCTGGAAGATCGGCGGCAAAGTCTACGCCATTGCGGGTGACGCGGACGGCGAGATCACCGGCGTCTCCTTCAAGGTCACGCCCATCGCCTTCCATATCCTGAAAGAGCAGCCCGGCTGCCGCGGCGCGCCGCATCTTGCCTCACGCGGCATGAAATGGATCCAGCGCACCGGCGACGAGACCATGTCCGACGCCGAACTCCTCACCTATATCCGCGACAGCTACCGCCTCGTCGCCGCCGGCCTCACCAAGAAACTCCAGAAAGAACTCGGCCTCTCGCCCGCCGTCCCGAAAGGGTTTCCGTCATGAGCAAAGCCGCGCTCGTCACGCCAAGTGTGGAAGCCGCCTTTGACGCTTTCCCAGCCCCTGCGCGCGCCTACCTCCTGAAGCTACGCGATCTCATCCGCGCCACCGCGCAGAAAACACAAGGCGTCGGCCCGCTCACCGAAACCCTGAAATGGGGTGAGCCCGCCTACCTCACCAATGCCACCAAAAGCGGCACCACCATCCGCCTCGGCTGGAAGCCCGCCGCGCCGAACACCGCCCAGCTCCTCGTCCATTGTTCCACCACGCTCGTGAACGAGTGGCGCGACCTCTACGCCGACACGCTCGCCTTCTCCGGCACCCGCGCCATCGACCTCGACATCACCGCGCCCCTGCCGCGCGCCGAACTCGCCCATTGCATCGCAATGGCCCTCACCTATCACGCAAGAAAGCCAGCCAAATGAACAAGCCCGCCGACCAGTCCGCCTTCGAAACGCCCACCGTCACCACGGGCCCCCTCCCCGCCAGCCGCAAGGTCTATTCCCATCCGCTGCCGGACCTCGCCGTCCCGCACCGCGAGATCGACCTTCACCCCAGCGCGAATGAGCCGCCCGTCGCCGTCTATGATACGTCCGGCCCCTATACCGACCCGTCCGTCACCATCGACGTGGAAAAAGGCCTCGCCCGCGATCGCCGCGACTGGGTGCTCGAGCGCGGCGGCGTCGAGGAATACGAAGGCCGCCATGTGAAGCCGGAAGACAATGGCGGCGCCAATGGCAAATACCTCGCCCGCGAATTCCCCGTCCGCCACCGGCCCCTGCGCGGTCTCGATGGCCACATGGTCACGCAATATGAATTCGCCAGGGCCGGCGTCATCACCAAGGAAATGGTCTATGTCGCCACCCGCGAAAACATGGGCCGCGCTGAGGCCCACGAAGACGCCGCCGCCACCATCGCCGACGGCCAAAGCTTCGGCGCCCATATCCCCGAATTCATCACGCCCGAATTTGTCCGCGACGAGATCGCCGCTGGCCGCGCCATCATCCCCTGCAACATCAACCATGCCGAGCTTGAGCCGCAGATCATCGGCCGCAACTTTCTTGTCAAGATCAACGCAAACATCGGCAACTCGGCCGTCACCTCATCGGTGGAAGAGGAAGTCGACAAGATGGTCTGGGCCATCCGTTGGGGCGCCGACAATGTGATGGACCTCTCGACAGGCCGTAACATCCACAACACGCGCGAATGGATCCTGCGCAACTCCCCTGTCCCCATCGGCACCGTGCCGATCTATCAGGCGCTGGAAAAGGTCGACGGCGTCGCTGAAAACCTTACCTGGGAAATCTATCGCGACACGCTGATCGAGCAGGCCGAACAGGGCGTCGACTATTTCACCATCCACGCAGGCGTGCGCCTCGCCTATATCCACCTCACCGCCAATCGCGTCACCGGCATCGTCTCGCGCGGCGGCTCGATCATGGCGAAATGGATGCTCGCCCACCATAAAGAGAGCTTCCTCTACACCCATTTCGAGGAAATCTGCGACATCATGCGCAAGTATGACGTCTCCTTCTCCCTCGGCGATGGCCTGCGCCCCGGCGCCACGGCCGACGCCAACGACGCCGCCCAGTTCGCCGAACTCGAAACCCTCGGGGAGCTGACAAAGGTCGCCTGGGCGAAAGGCTGCCAGGTCATGATCGAAGGGCCCGGCCACGTGCCGATGCACAAGATCAAGGTCAACATGGACAAGCAGCTGCGCGAATGCGGCGAGGCGCCCTTCTACACGCTCGGCCCCCTCACCACAGACATCGCGCCCGGCTATGACCATATCACGTCCGGCATCGGCGCCGCGATGATCGGCTGGTTCGGCACGGCCATGCTCTGCTATGTGACGCCCAAGGAGCATCTCGGCCTGCCCGACCGCGACGACGTCAAGGTCGGCGTCATCACCTACAAGCTCGCTGCCCACGCGGCAGATCTCGCCAAGGGCCACCCGACCGCCCACCTGCGCGACGATGCCGTCTCCCGCGCCCGCTTCGATTTCCGCTGGGAAGACCAGTTCAACCTGGCGCTGGACCCCGAAACCGCCCGCGACTTCCACGACCAGACCCTCCCCAAGGAGGCCCACAAGGTCGCCCACTTCTGCTCCATGTGCGGCCCCAAATTCTGCAGCATGAAGATCACGCAAGAGGTCCGCGACTACACCGCCGGCCTCTCCGACAACGAACGCGCCGACCTCGAAAAACAAGCCGCCGCCGCGAGAGCGGGCATGGCCGAGAAGTCAAAAGAGTTCATGGACAAGGGCGGGGAGATTTATTTGTCTGAAACCGGTGAAACACGGGAAGCCATTGATTAAACGAATCATCTCCCGCGCCTGCGCTCTGCTTGCCGCCGCTTTTATCAGCGGCGTCAATTTCGCACACGCGCAGGCATGTGTGTGTCCAGATCAGACCTTTGAGTTCGCACTCGCTGAGGCCGATTTTGCATTTCTTGGCAAAGCTCGGGGATCAGGCGATGTCTGTGACGGGACCATCCATCGTCCGGGTGACGCACCTTTCGCAACCATGTTCGATGTTATCGAAGTTCTCGGGGGCGAAGTCGATGAACGTTTCCTTGTCCGCCACGACAAGGCCGCAGCCTATTGCGGCAAAGTCTTTGAGCCTGGGACAGAGTATCTGGTTTTGGGTACGGTCAACGAAAAAGGCGCTGCTTTCACGAACGCCTGCTCAGCTCGGTCGGTAACATCGAAACTGGTAAAAGGGAAATAGGTGCCTAGCTCGGGAGAAAGACCGACCAGCCCCGCAAAGGCGTGGTGGAGAAGAGCAAGGAATTTATGGACAAGGGGGGCGAGATTTATTTGTCTGAGAGCGGTGAGGTGAGGGAGCCGATTGATTGATGTTTGGCTCTCTCTACGACTGAAATGTCGAGGCTGACAAAACTTCGAGGATTACAAAAATATGTCCGGCGCCAAATCGTTTGAAAATCTCAAGTCTGACAGTTCCAGAATCTTAAAGTCGCTGCGCTCAAACACTTCTGCTGGCATAACAAGCCTCGCCGTTTTCGAACAAGGGAATGGCGAAAACGAAGAGCACCGTAAAAGCTTGCACGATCTAGTAAGCCAACGACACGCAGGGATGACTTTTGATCATATTATGCGGTCAATGTTGAACCTTGCTGTCATGGACGTGTCGAGAATGACGGACAATCCAGGAACGGATAGACTTTCTTTAAGTCGATTGGTTCGATTGGTCGATGGACACAAGAGCGATTTCGAGAATGCAGCACTGCACTGGTATGATGATTTACTTGGTTTTCCCAATGCCCAAGCGGAGACGTCAGCAGCAAAAGTTGTTGAAGAATGGGATGTATTCCACGATAACTTGCAAATTCTACAGCGCTCGGGCGAATTAAAGCGTGTGCGCGCACTTCGCAACAACGAGCTCGCCCACAGCCTTGGGAAATCTTTTCAGCTTCCAGTAATTTTAGATATCAAGCAGGTGCTTCTAAAAATCGGGAATGTGGTCTCGTCGGCGAGCTTCGCTCTGGAGGGCCTGGAGTGGGGCGTTGACGATTACGTAGTCTCCAGAAATGAAAATGCTCGAACTTTTTGGGACTGCTTCGGTCAATAAGGGATGCGCTACGAGCAGACGTAGGATGGGTCAAGGGAGCGGCAGCCATAGTGAGCTCTCGCCACACACCCCTCTCCCCGTCCGCACACCCAACCCTCCCCCCGATGACCCCTGCGAAGGCAGGGGTCCATGGACTGGCGTTTGAGCCAAAGTGCGGGAGGAAAGTTCGGTCCATGGATACCTGCCTTCGCAGGTATCCTCGGGTGGCGAGAGGGTTTCGGGAATTGCGGGGCACTGTCTCGGCGCAGCGATCCCCACCGCTCGTCCGCGCCACACACATCGCTTAGTGGGTTACGCCTTCGGCTAGCCCAGCCCACGGATTCCCGGCTTGCCGCAGCCTCCCCCCACGCCCCCGCCTTGAGCCCCGCCCTGATACCGTTTACGTCTAGGCCTCGGCTCAACGTAAGGTAATCCGGCGGCGCATATCCCATGACCCAGACAGACTTCAACGCCCTGCTCGGCCCCGGCGCGCCTGACGCGGCCGCCCCGCCCGCGCCCCTCACCGGCCGCGAGCTGGAGGCCCTGCTCAGCCCCCTGACGCCCGAGGCCTTCGCCACTGACTATTTCGCCCGCCAGTCGCTCAATGTCGAAGGCCCCGAGACCAAGTTCGCCCACATCTTCAGCTGGGCGCGGCTGAAGCAGGCCCTCGCGCGCGGCGAGACCCTGCAGGACCGGCGCTTCAACCTCATGGCCTCCTTCGCGGGCGGCGAGGCCGATGGCAGCCGCCGCCCCATGTTCGAGGCGCAGATCCCCCAGGTCACCGAGCTGCTGACCGCCGGCGCGACCGTCTGCATCACCAATATCCACATGGCCGATCCCGCGCTTGCCCGCTGGGCGCAGGCCCTCCGTACCCAGCTCAACTTCTCCGGCACGGTGGGCGTCAATTGCTATGTCTCGCCCGATGGCGCGGGCCTGCCCATGCACTATGACCGGCGCGTCGCCACCACGCTCCAGATCGCGGGCAAAAAGCGCTGGACCTTCTCCACAGAGGCCGCGCGCCCCTGGCCCGACGCGAACGCCACGTATAAAGACGGCCAGATCGTCTCCGCCGCCGCAGACCCCGGCACGCCCCCCGCCAGCATGACCTTCCGCACCGTGGAGCTAAGCCCCGGAGACCTGCTCTGCCTGCCCGCCGGGGCGTGGCATTCGGCCCGCGGCATCGGCGTGTCGCTCGCCCTCAACGTCTACTTCGCCCCCCGCAACCTGTTCGACCAGCTCGCCCCCCTGCTGCTGGAATTTGCCAGTGCGAGTGACCAGTGGCGCGGCGGCCCGCCCGCCACGGTCGGCGCGATTGACGGCCGCATGCCGCCCCCCGTCGCCGCCTATATGCGCGCGCGGCTCGACGAGTTTTACACGCAGGCCCGCGCCATCATCGACAATCCGCAAGGCATGGCGCGCCCCTGGCTCGACGCCCTCACCGACGGCCCCTATACGGGCTGGACGCCAGACCCCGTCCAGCCCCTGCCCCGCGCCACGGCGGAAGACCGCTTCCGTGTCGCCCGCGCCGCGCCCCTGCGCTTCATCGAAACCGGCGACACGCTGGCCCTGCCCTGCGACGGCGGCCTGCTCACCTTCCCCGCCACGCTCGCCCCCATCCTCCGCCGCATGACGACCGAAACCGCCGGCTTCACCCTCCCGGACGTCATCACCTGGCCCGAAAGCGCCACCGCCCCGCCCCCCAAGGACATCATCCTCCACCTGCAAACCCTCTACAGGAACGGATTGCTGGAGATGGTGTAGGGGGTGGCTAATATCTTACTCAACAAAGAGTGCCGTCAACGTCCGCGCGGACGCGCGGAAAATCAAAAACTCATGCCGGGAGAGGCAGTACATATTCGTCAAAGGGGGGTGAACTGGTTTATCCATTCACTAGCGCCCCTGCTATCCGAATCGATCTACGATAAGTAGAATGCTACGTGAGCCTGATAATGAAAAGCCAACAGTTTAAACGCGAAATCGAATTCGATAGACCTAAAAAGTATCAGACCGTCCGTGTGCTGGGTCGAGGCGCATGCGGCGAAACCGTTCTTGTCCACGATGACGATATGAATGTTGATTTAGTTGTCAAAAAATACTGTCCAGTGGTCACTCAGGAGTCGAACCCTGAACTGTTTAAAAATCTCATGGATCGGTTTCGAGATGAGGCACGCATCCTTTTCCAGCTCAATCATCCGAACATAGTACGCGTTTTCAATTTCTTCGATTACCAGAAGCAAAAAACTTCTTACATTGTAATGGAGTTTGTTTCGGGCACAGACATAGAGACCTATATTGAACAAAATCCATTGAGCTTCGACGTAATATTCGAGAAGGTCATAAGTGGATTTGAGCATCTTGAGATCAAGGGAATTCTTCACAGAGATATTCGACCAACAAACCTAATGGTCACCGATAGCGGCGAGCCAAAGATTATCGACTTCGGATTTGGAAAAGCAATCGATCTTGATGCGGAAGATGAGGGCAAGAGTATAAGTTTAAACTGGTGGTGCGAAGTGCCGCCGGAATTTGCGAATTCAATATATGATTTTCAGACAGAGGTGTATTTCGTCGGGAAATTATTCGAACGCATTTTGTCTGATGCATCTCTAACTGGTACAAAGTATGCGAAGATGATCGCTAAAATGTGCGCTCCATCGCGGGGAACGCGTTTTGAGAGCTTTGGCCAAATCTTCACGGCACTCAATCAGGAGCTTTTTGAGACTATTGAGTTCAGCCCTCAGGAAATTATGTTGTATAGAAGTTTCGCGGATGAGCTATTTGGCGCTTTTTCCGAGATTGATCCTAATGCCACATATTCCCGAGATGCTTCGGCACTAATTGAAGAGTTGGAAGCCCTTCACAAGACGGTCATGCTTGAAGAGTTTTTGCCCGACCCTGCAGCGATCTGCAGAGTCTTCGTAAAAGGTGGATTCAAGTACTACAAAAATTTGCCCATTAATGTCGAATTGGTCGATCAGTTCTTGAGGCTGCTGAAAGGCTTAACGGGTAACAAGCGAGAAGTGGTGGTCGCCAATATCGGCAGCCGCTTGGACGCGATAAAAAGACCTGGGCCGAGGGTATTCACTCAAGATTTGGACGACCAGATACCATTCTAGCAAGCGTAGGGTGGGTTGAGCGCAGCGATACCCACCATTTGCTCGCCACACACCCCTCTCCCCATCCGCACACCCAACTCTCCCCCCGATGGCCCCTGCGAAGGCAGGGGTCCATGGACTGGCGTTTGAGCCAACGCGCATTGGCAAAGTTCAGGCCATGGATACCTGCCTGCGCAGGTATCCTCGGGGGGTGAGAGGATTTCTGGAATTGCAGGGTACGGTCACTGCGAAGCGATACCCACCATTTGCCTCACCACACACCCCTCTCCCCCTCCGCACACCCAGCCCTCCCCCCGATGGCCCCTGCGCAGGCAGGGGTCCATGAACTGGCGTTTGAGCCAAGGCGCATTGGCAAAGTTCAGGCCATGGATACGCCCGGCGCTTGCGCTTGGGCCTGCTCCGGGGCAATCGCAATGCGATTGCTGTTCCCTCCGCAGCTACGCAGGCATCCTCGGGTGGCGAGGGGGATTCGCGCTTACTGGTTCAGCGTGAAGTAGAGATCGCGCCAATCCGGGTTCGCCTCCTCGATCAGGCGGATTTTCCAGGCGCGCTTCCATTTCTTGATCTGGTATTCACGCGTCTTCGCGCTCTCGCGGCTCTCGTGCACCTCATACCAGACGAGGCGTTTGACACTGTGCTGCCGTGTAAAGGCCGCGCCGCGTCCTTCGCGATGGTTCCATGTACGATAGGCGATGTCATCGGTGTGCCCCGTATAGAGCGTACCAATCTTCTGGCTCGCCATGATGTACACGTAGAAGGCCATGCCCACCCCTTAAACAAACAACCCCGCCAGCCCCAGCCCTGTCACGAGGCTGAACATAGGGATGACCGGGAAGCGCAGGGGCGAGAGGCCGGATTTCACTGCCGTGAACAGCGCAACGCACACAAAGCCCGCCGCGCCCGCCGTCGCGATGGCGGCATAGTCGGCATGTTCCGGGTGCACCGCGCCTGCCGCAAAGCCGAGCGCGATGAAGAGGGTCGACACCGTGCCGAGGTGCCACATCAGGTAGGCCAGCCATTTGAGGCCCGGCTCCATTTCCACCGCGAGAAACGGCCGCACGAATTTCGCCCCGCCCAGGAAGACATGGATGAACACGGTCAGCGTCGCCACGCCCGCCGCTGCCCAGAAAAATACTGCCGTCATCGCCATGGCCTCCCCGCCGTTTTGCAGGAACGCTCTCACGAACACCCGTCATGGCGCAAGCGCCGTGTCAGGCCGCCTCGCCCTCAGGTGTGCGCACATTAGCCCCCAATATGCCGTTCGCGCGCCGGGCCTTGCCGCACTCGAAACTGCCCGCCCGGAAGGCGCGGCAGGCTTCGGGCCGGTCTTCATACACGCCGCATACGGCCTTTCCATCGGCCAGCTGCAGGTTCACGCAGCGCCCGCATTCAAACTTCACATAGGTCTGCCCGCCCTCGGCGAACAGGCTCTCGGCCGGCAGGCTGCGCGAGGCGTCATAGGGCAGCAAGGCAAGGTAGCGCGGGTGCCGGCTGAAACAGCAGGCACCGCAGGACACGCAGTCATAGGCCGGGTCGGTCATGGAATGTGCTTGAAAGCTCCGCCGCCCGTTTGTGCCCATTGCATCGGTCGGCGGCGGCGGATGTTTACGCCTGCGCTCTCCTGCGGACAAGCCCTCATGCACGCGCCGCCGCCTATGGCTTTGCGTGCGGGAGAGGCCGCCGTTCTCCGCACCCCCTCGCCGCGCGCCTATACTGCGCCCCATGACACCTGAAACCCGCGCCCGCCTCTTTGCTGCCGTGCCCCTCTATCTCTGGCCCTATCTGTGGCTGCAGCTATGGGGTCTCGAGCGCTGGATAAACGCAAACAAGCGCGACGTGCTCTTCTCGGTCTCGAACCGCACCGGCAAAGTCTACATTACCGCCATCTCCGACGCCCCGGCGCCGGAAGGCCGCTATGCCTACACGCCGCCGGAACAGTTCGCATGGGAACGGCTTGCCCTTCCCGTGGCTTCGGATGCGTCCGGGCACGCTCCGGGCATCGTTCGGGCTGTGTCCGGGCATTTTCCGGGCATCCTTCGGATACCGTTCAGCCCCGACACGTCCTGACGCCCGCCCCTCAACCGGAATTCACGCCTCCCCCGCCGCACGCCCCAAGGGCCTGTGGCCGCACGTGCTGGCAGTTGCGCTTCGCCCCGGCCGCCTTAAGAATACTGCCAGTCCCGCAGCCATTCCGAAGGCCCGCCGCCCATGCCCGTCGCCCCGTTCCACCTCGCCTTCCCCGTTGACGATCTCGCCGCCGCCCGCGCCTTCTATGGCGACCTGCTCGGCTGCCCGGAGGGGCGCAGCTCGCCAGACTGGATCGACTTCGATTTCCACGGCCACCAGATCGTCACCCATCTGGCGCCAGAGGAATGCCGCGCCGCCACCACCAATGCCGTCGACGGCCACGGGGTGCCCGTGCGCCATTTCGGCCTCGTGCTCCCGATGGAAGACTGGCAGGCCATGGCCCAGCGCCTTGAAGGCAAAGTGGAATTCCTGATTGCGCCCTATGTCCGCTTCAAGGGCCAGCCCGGCGAACAGGCCACCATGTTCTTCCACGATCCCGCCGGAAACGCGATCGAGCTGAAGGCCTTTGCCGATATCGGCCAGCTTTTCGCGAAGTAGGCCCAGCCTTAAATCTCGGACATGTAGGCTTACCGCGCTTGACCCCGCGCCCGGCACACGCCGTCATGCCCCCATGGACGCGCCAGACCTCACCGCCGCCGAACACCGCATCCTCTCGAACATCGAGACGCATGGCTGGCACAGCCTGCATGTGTTCGATCCCGAACTCTCAAAACCGAACTTCACCTATTCCATCGGCTTCAGCCACACGCTGAACGCGCCGGAATTCATCGTCTTCGGCCTCCACCGCGACGTGATGCACGGCATGCTCTGGGAAGTGTTCCGCCAGATAAAGGCCGGCCGCAAGGTGGAAGGCGAGCAGCACTGGCAAGGCCTCCTCGAAGACCATGACTGTGTCGGCAAGAAAGCCGGCCATCCCAAGCTGTTCACGGACTATGTGCCCTATGCCGACTGGTATTGGCAGCGCCTCGGCCATCGCGGCCATCCGGGCGTCGTCCAGCTCGTCTGGCCCGGCGACCTGGGCGGCCTCTACCCCTGGGATGATGAGTGCGCCGAAGCCGTGATCGACGCGCAGCCCCAGCTCTGGGTCTGACGCCCCTTCCCCGGCCTGCGTCGCGGGTCTACAGTCCTCCCCATGATCCTTTACGACAGCACCCGTGCCCCGAATCCGCGCCGCGTCCGCATCTATCTCGCCGAGAAGGGCCTCCACGTGCCTATCGAGCAGGTGGACATGATGGCCCGCCAGAACCGGCAGCCGGATTTCCTCGCCAAGAACCCTGTCGGCGGCCTGCCCGTGCTGGAGCTGGACGATGGCAGCTGCATTTCGGAAAGCGTTTCCATCTGCCGCTATTTCGAGGAATTGCACCCGACCCCGCCCCTCTTCGGCACCGGCGCCAAGGGCAAGGCCATCGTCGACATGTGGCTGCGCCGGGTCGAGCTGAACCTGATGTCGCCCATCGGCATGGTCTGGATCCATGGCCACCCGCTGACGGCAAAGCTCATCCGCCAGATTCCCGAAGCCGCCGCGCAGAACCGCGCCCGCACCGCCATCGGCTACAAATTGTTCGACGACCAGCTGGCGAAACACGCGTTCATCGCAGGCGACACCTATACCGTCGCCGATGCCGTCGCCCTCGCCACTTATGATTTTGGCGCCGGCCTTGTCGGCGTGCCCCCGGACGAGAGCCTTGTGCATCTCAAACGGTGGCATGCCGCCGTATCCGCCCGGCCCAGTGCAAAAGCCTAGGAGGCATAAGGCAATACTTGACGTGAGCGCGTGACAAGGCGAAGCCTTATGCCATGCCCATTTCCGTACCCGCCGATATTTCCCACATCATCCAGCTCGCCATCGCGCCGGTCTTCCTGCTTGCAGGCATCGGCGCTCTGCTCAATGTCATGGCCAACCGCCTTGGCCGCGTCGTTGACCGCTGGCGCAAGGTTGAAGGCTTCCTGGCCGATCTCGGCGAAGAGGCCCGTAAAGCCCACGTGCTGGAACTCGCCGCCATCGACCAGCGCATGATCCGCATCAACCGGGCCGTCACGCTGTCGACGCTCTCGGCCCTGCTGATCTGTCTCGTCATCGTCATCCTGTTTACCGGCCAGCTGATCCGCACCGACGTCTCAAACCTCGTCGCCGTACTCTTCGTCGCTTCGATGGGCGTACTGGTGGCCGGGCTAGTCTATTTCCTGATGGAGATTTCCATCGCCACGCGCACCCTGCGTGTCGCGCCGCACCTGATCACCACGGCGCGGGCAAGCGGCAGCCGGAAGAAAAGACTGCCGCATATTCTCGACTAGTCAGTCGCCTCAACCGGCTCCGGCGGCGTGACGGGCTTGGCCGTATCAAATTCAAGCCGAAAGAAACGCCCCGGCCGCTCCAGCTCATAGGCAAACAGCGTATGGGCCGGGCGCACTTCCACGGCCCAGATATTGGCCTTGGATTCCGGAATGCCCGCCTCATCGAACAGGGCCTTGGTCGCTTCATCCGCCGGGAAATTCTGCCGCGAGCCGCTGCTGTAATCCGCCGATGTCCCGCCATAGCCCGTCACCGCATCAAGGCTGCCATCGGCATGCCGGTGCTCATGATGCAGGGCCAGTCCATCGGCCCCGCGTGTCAGCACCCAGGTGCGTGACGTATCCTCCCCCACCGACAGCGGAATGCGTATCTCCGATTTCGAACAGTCGCGCACATGCATGACGATACGCTGGCTGCGCCAGTCATCGTCTGCCGCATCCTCGCTGACGATCTCCCCTTCAAAGGCTTCGCCACAGAGCGACGAGACGCGGCCCCAGAACTCCGCCTCGGGAGACGGGATGCAGGACGAAACGGAAAGGGCCGCAAGGCCGCCAAGACATGAGCGCAAAAGCATGGGGCGCAGCCTAGACTGGCTGCGCCCCATTTCAATTCCTAATATCTGGCAGACGTCAGGCCGGGTTCGGCTCGGTATCGCCAAGGCCGGCATCGCCCTTCGGCTTGCGGCGCTTGCCGGTGATCGGAACGGCAGAGGCCGGGCCGGAATCATCATCTGTCAGATCAGGACGCGTTGGCTTGTTGCCCTTCAGCAATTCCGCCATCTCGAAGCCCGACAGTGTCTCATACTCGAGCAGGCCTTCGGCAATGATCTCCCAGTCGCGACGCGTGTCGGTCATGATGCGGCGGGCTTCGTCCATACCGGTCTGGATCAGCTTGCGAACTTCTTCCTCGATCTTGCGCGATGTGTCTTCCGAAACATGCGAAGACTGCATCAGCTGCTGGCCAAGGAACACGTCGCCCTGGTCCGAGCCATAGTCCACCGGGCCGATATTGTCGGCAAAGCCCCAGCGCGTGACCATCGCCCGCGCAAGCCTTGTGGCCTGCTGGATATCGGAAGCGGCGCCAGCGGTGACATTATCATGGCCGAATTTCAGTTCCTCGGCGACACGTCCGCCCATCATGATGGCCAGGCGGCTGGTCATCTCGATCTTGGACATGGACAGCTTGTCGTCTTCCGGCAGCTGCATGACCATGCCGAGCGCACGTCCGCGCGGAATGATCGTCGCCTTGTGGACCGGATCGGCCGACGGCACTTTCATCGCCACGATGGCGTGACCGGCTTCGTGCCAGGCCGTCAGCTCTTTTTCTTTTTCAGACATCACCATAGAGCGGCGCTCAGGGCCCATCAGGACCTTGTCTTTTGCGTCCTCGAACTCGGCCATGGCAACAACACGCTTGCCGCGGCGAGCCGCCAGAAGGGCCGCCTCGTTGACCAGGTTCGCAAGGTCAGCACCCGAGAAGCCGGGTGTACCGCGCGCGATCGTCTTGGAGTCGACATCCTTGGCCAGTGGCACATTGCGCATGTGAACGCGCAGGATTTTCTCGCGGCCGATAATGTCAGGATTGCCGACAGTGATCTGGCGGTCGAAACGACCGGGACGCAGCAGCGCCGGGTCCAGCACGTCAGGCCGGTTGGTCGCGGCGACCAGGATGATGCCTTCATTGGCTTCGAAGCCGTCCATCTCGACGAGGAGCTGGTTCAGCGTCTGCTCGCGCTCGTCATTGCCGCCGCCAAGGCCTGCGCCACGCGAACGACCGACAGCGTCGATCTCGTCGATGAAGATGATGCACGGCGCGGAGCGCTTGGCCTGCTCGAACATGTCACGCACGCGGCTCGCGCCAACGCCGACAAACATTTCGACAAAGTCTGAACCGGAGATCGTGAAGAACGGCACACCAGCTTCACCTGCAACAGCGCGGGCGAGAAGTGTCTTACCTGTACCGGGAGGACCGACCAGCAGCGCGCCTTTCGGGATCTTGCCGCCGAGGCGCTGGAATTTCGAAGGGTCCTGCAGGAATTCAACAATCTCCTGCAGCTCTTCCTTGGCCTCATCGACACCGGCCACATCATCAAACGTGACGCGGCCATGCTTCTCGGTCAGAAGGCGGGCCCGCGATTTGCCGAAGCTCATCGCGCCGCGTCCGCCGCCGCCCTGCATCTGGCGCATCATGAAGAAGACAAAGCCGACGATCAGGAGGATTGGCAGGATCGAGAAGATCAGCGAGGCGACACCATTGCGGCCGCTATCAGCGTCAACCGAGAACGGGACACCTTCTTTGACCAGCACGCCTTGCGTTTCCATGTCGAGGCCGCGCAGCTCGCTGACGAGCGTCCGGTTGTCGGTCGTTTTCACGACGATCTGCTGGTCGCCAAGCGTGGCTTCCGTGATCTGGCCGGAATCGATCAGCTTGTAGATTTCAGACAGTTTGGCCTTGTCGGCATGGTCGGCTTCGGAAGATCCGCCCATCGCAACGGCCATGCCGATAACAAGCAGGGCAATCGCCCCCCAGATGGCAAGATTTCGCACGCTCATATCAGCTCTTTCCGTTTACAGGGATACTTGATCTTTAACATAGGAGCAGCATTACACAAAAACGACTCCTTTCGGCTTAACACGCAGCAATAGTCATGCGCTGGCTGCATAGAGGCTTCGTAAACTATCAATTCGCCGCGCCGTCAGCGTTTCCGGGCCATCCCGCCCCGCTTCAGGCATAAGGTGGACCCTCCCCTGCTTGCGGACAAGCTTTGCCCCGCCAAGTGTCGCACCCGCAAAAACCGTGTCCGCCATCAGACGCGCCGCCAGACTGACCAGATTCTCCCGTCGCGGCGGCGTCTCACGCCCCGTCACAGCCTGGATCAGCAGACCCAGCCCGCGCACAGCCGTATCCATGGACAGCCCTCCCAGGTCCGTTTCGATCCCACCTTCGTCCTCGCTGATAACAACGTGATCGCACAGCCAGCGCCCAAGGCGCCGATCCTCGATCGCGCGCAGGCCTGCCAGCTCCGCCATGCAGCGCCTCACCCGCGCCGCCGTCTCGGGCGACCCAGCGAGCAGCCGACGCATGCGCACCCGCTCATAGGCCAGGTTTTCATTGCTCGGATCCTCGATCCATACCTGCCCGCGTGCATGTAGCAGGCTGCGCAGATCTTCGCGGTTTTCAGAAAGAACAGGCCGCGCGATGCGTACACCCTCCCCTTCCGGCCACACAGGGGACATGGAAAGGGCCTGCATGCCCGCCAGACCGTACCATCCGGACCCCTGACGCGCCCGTATCAGGAACGTCTCTGCCTGGTCATTGGCCGTGTGTCCGGTCAGCAAATGCGTGCCACCTTGCGCCTTCAACGCCAACGCCAGCGCCGCATGCCGCGCCCGCCGCGCCGAGGACTGGCGGTTAACCGGATCGTCCCAGCGCAGGGTCTGGTGTGGAATATGCAGGTCGCGGCAGATCGTTGCGACCCGCGCCGCCTCGCCTGCGGCCGCCGTACGCAGCCTGTGGTCAAAGGTCAGCGCCGCCAGCTTGCGCCCGCGCGAACGGGCCCATTCATGGGCAATGAAGAGAAGCGCGAGGGAATCGCTGCCGCCCGAAATCGCAATCCCGACGGGACCGCGCGCATCGTGGCACAGCCGGTCAAACGCGGCGAGACGGGGCGCGAGCCCCTCTAGTTGTCGCACCCGGACTTGGTCCGCTCGACGGCAGACAGGTCGCGCGTCACGCCCGAAGCATTCGGATAGCGTTTCGGCAGCGTGTCCAGCGCGAGGCAGGCCTTCTCCTTGTCACCGATCAGGCGCATGTCCCGGGCGAGTTTGACCAGTGCATCAGGCGCACGCGGATCGTTCGGGAAGGAGCGGATCATGGTCGTATAGGCGGCGCCGCTGTCTGCATAAGCCTTCTGCTGGTAGAGCGTCTCGCCCAGCCAGTAATGGGCTTCGCCGGCCTGCGGGTCATTGCCGAAACGTTCGAGGAAGAGGCGGAAAGCCGCTTCGGCGCCGGCATAGTCAAACTGGATCAGCTTGGACTTGGCTGCCGCAAACAGCGGACCCGCCTCGCCCGGCAGGTCGCTGGCGGAAATCGTGCCCAGCGAGCCCGATGGCAGGCTGAGGCCATCCTCGGAAGGATTGTTCGATACGGAGGTCGGCGCCTCACGCACACCGGAGGCGCGATTGGCCACATCCGATACAGAATCGTCGGCATTCCGGTTGATCAGTTGCGTCGGTCCGGAGGCGAGGCCGCCAGCGCGGGGGGCAGCAGGCGAGGCCGCCGGATAATCGCTGCCTTGCGTTGCGCCGGGATAGCCAGCGGACGGGTCAGCGCTCGGATCGCTATACTCCGCGCCGCCAAGGCGGGCTTCAAGCGCGGCAAGCGTGCGCGACTGGGCCTCAAGCTGGCTGCGAAGTTCGCCGATACTGTCGGAAAGGGATTCATTGTCGCGTTGCAGGCCGTCATTCATGTCGCGCGATTGCGAGAGCTGGAATTCCATCGTCTCGACACGGCCCGTCAGGGTCATAATATCGCCAAGCAAATTATTGACCTGAACTTTCAGATCGGCGTTCTGCTGGCGCACGGTGGCAACCTGGCTGGAGAGGTCTGAACTGGTTACGCCCTGCGTTATCGGGGCGCCACGCTGCGCCATCGCGGGCGAGGCAGCAAGCATGAGACAGGCGAAGGCGACAGCCGGGGCTTTGAACATCAATGCAAATTCTCCACGCGTTTAGATGAGCACAATACAAAAACAGCCGGGGCCAAAATAAGGCACCCGGCTGCAAATTGTCGTAAAGTCAGCAGTCCGGATTAGCTGGTCGAGCCGGAAACGATCTGCGTGAAGCCGTTACGGTTGAGGGCCCAGGACTGCTCGTCGCTGCCAGCAGCGATCGGGCGTTCCTTGCCGTACGAGATCGTGTCGATGCGCGAAGGATCAACGCCAAGGCTGACGAGGTAATCTTTCACGACCGAAGCGCGACGCTCGCCGAGGGCGAGGTTGTATTCGCGTGTGCCACGCTCATCACAGTTGCCTGCAACGAGGATGCGGACCTTCGGGTAAGACGCGAGCCAAGCGGCCTGACGTTTCAGGATTTCCTGATCGTCGGTGTCGAGGCGGTAGCCGTCGAGATCGTAGTATACGCGCTCGCCGACGTTCACGCGGAAGTCGTCAAGCGAACCAGCCAGCGGGCCGGTAGGTGCAACAACGGTTTCTTCGACTGTCTCAGTTGGAGCAGGCGTTGTGTCAACGACTTCAACTGGCGCGGTTTCTTCTGCGACAGGCTTGGGTTTCGATGCGCATGCGCCGAGCGAAAGCAATACGGCGGCGGCAACGGTAAGTTTCAGTGAGGTTTGCATTGCTAAGACTCCCCTGGATGTCTTTAGAGCGATATAGGCGCCTTGCGGCGGGCGTTTGGTCAACGTGACGACGACTAGCGCGTGTCTGATTTCCATATGATTACGAAATCAGGCAATAATCGGGCGATGACTGAACCACGCCCCGTTTCGCACAATTTTATCCGTCTGTCTCCTGAAAGCAACGCCCCCGGGGCCTTTCCCGGGGGCTTTTGCTGCTTTTATTACTGCAGAAGCGGTGACCAGGCAGGGTCTGACGCATCTGTTTGCGTTTTGAGGCGCTGCTCATTGCGGCCAGACAGGTCAACTGACCAGAGTTGCGGGCCTGCACCGGGACGTGATTCGCGGAAATACACGATGACACGGCCGTTTGGCGACCAGTCCGGGCCCTCGTCGAGGTAGGCTTCGGTGAGCAGGCGCTCGCCTTTTCCGTCCACACCGATCACGCCGATATAGAACTTGCCGCCCGATTGTTTCGTGAAGGCAACGAGATCGCCACGCGGGCTCCAGACGGGCGTCGAATAGCTGCCCTTGCCGAAGGTAATACGGCAGGCCGCATCACGACCGCCCGACGGACAGGTCCGCGGGCTGCCATCGGCATTCATTATATATAGCTGCGGGCTGCCGCCACGGTCGGACGTAAACACGATCGCATCGCCATCAGGTGACATGGACGGCGATGTATCAATCGCAGGGTGATCCGTCAGACGGCGCGATTCCCGCGTTCGGAGGTTCATGATGTAGATGTCGGAATTGCCACGCTGGGCCTGCGTCAGCAGCACGCTCTGGCCATCACGCGAGAAACGGGGCGCAAAGGTCATGCCCGGGAAATTGCCGAGCAATTCCTGGCGTCCGGTCTCGATATTGAAGAGATAGACGCGCGGCTTGCCGCCCTCATAGGACATGTAGGTGATTTCCTGAGCCGACGGCGAAAAGCGCGGTGTCAGCACCGTGTTGCGACCGGGCGTCAGGTATTGCTGGTTGGCCCCATCGCTATCCATGATGGCGAGGCGCTTGACGCGCTCCAATTTCGGGCCGGTTTCGGCGATGTAGACGATGCGCGTATCGAAATACGGGTCTTCACCGGTCAGGCGCGTATAGATGGAGTCGGCAATCTTGTGCGCGATGCGGCGCCAGTTGTCAGGCGTCGTGGTCAGACGGCGACCCGGCTGGCCATTGATGCGCATCACTTCACCGGCATAGACGTCCCAGAGGCGGAACGAGACGGCGATCTTGCCATCGGGAAGCTCTTCATACTGCCCGACGACCAGGCCGTCCGTGTTGATGATCTTCCAGTCGGCAAACCGCGGCTGCACGTCCAGCGACAGGTCCTTCTGGATGAAGGAAGCCGGGTTCTGCATCTCGAACAGGCCGGTCGAGGTCAGGTCGGCGCGCACGACGTCGCTGATCTGCTTGGCCAGTTCGGCATTGGCGCCCGAGATCTGAAAATCCGGAATGGCCAGCGGCGTGGGGGTGAAGTTGCCGTCGGTCACACGGACCTGAAGCTGCGCCGCAGAGGGAAGCGCGAAACTTGTGGCGAACAGGAACGCTGTCGCCAGCGCCATCAGGATACGTTTCATTCGTTTGCCTCCTAGAATAATGGGATGGGCCGTCAATTTTCGGGCCCGATTGTCACGTCGATTTCTTTCCACTGGTCGTAATCGTCGGCCGGCAGCTTGTACGGGGCGCACTTGCGCACGGCCCTCAGCGCCAGGTCAACGGGGATACCGGCCCGGCCAATGGGGCGGGACTTGGGCAGCACAAGATCGGCCGAGTTGGACAGCGAGCCGTCGCGGGCGAGCTTCAGCCGCACCACGACATTGATCTGGTCTTCCTTCGGCAGGTCGTCGATGCCATTCCAGCAATAGCCGATCTGGCGGCGCACAGCGGCCTGCAGCGACGCGGTATTGCCGGTCCGGTCGCCCGCGCCCTTGCGGGGCTGCTGGGCATCGGCCAGCACGGGCTTCTCGATCCGTGGCGGCTCCTGCGCCGGCGGCGCCTTGCGCTCGTTCTGCGCCTTGGTCTTCAGCACGTCCTCGAAATCATTGAGGAAGTCGAGGTCGTCCGTCTCCGACTTTGGCTTTGTCTTCTGGACCAGCTTCTCTTCCTTCTTGGGCTCGGGCTTTTTCTTTTCCGGCTCCTTCACAGGCTCCGGTTCAGGCTCGGGCTCGGCCTTCTCATCTTCCACAACGAGGTCATCCTCGCTCGGTTCCTCGGCGCGTGTATCATTGGCGTCGACTTCCTCCGGCGTCAGGTCCGGCTGGTCGTCCGGGACCGCCTCTTCCTCGGGCGCCTCTTCAGGCACCGGCTCGGCCTCTTCCTGCACTTCGGCCTTCGGAATGGCGGACACATTGGTCACCAGTCCGATGTCGAGAAACTCGATGGGCACGTCGATGGCGCTCGCGCATTCCGGCAGCCGCATCAGGATATCGACAGGCCCGAGGCCCGGCTCATCCCGCTTCAGCTTCTCGATGGCCTTGTCGCACTCGGTTTTCTGCGTCGGCCACGACATCACGGCCAGCGCGATAACGCTCGCGTGGAGAAGGGCCGAAAGGGTGAAACCGCGCATCATGAGTGTGGAAAGGTCCTGCTATTTCTTCTGTTCGGTCACGAAGGCGAGCCGCGTATAGCCCGCTGCGCGCACTTCGGACGTCACTTCCATGATCCGGCCATAAGGGGTGGCCTCGTCGGCACGCAGATACATCTGCTGCTCATAGCCCTCGCCAATAATGGCCGCGAGCTTGGCGCCAAGCTCATCAACACTCACTTCCGTGTTCTGAATATAGATCGCGCCGTCCGCCTTGACGGTGATCGCCAGCGGCGCGTCATTCGGCTCGGTCTTGATCGGGCCAGACCGCGTCTTCGGCAAGGCAACGTCCTCGCCGCGCACCAGAAGCGGCGCCGTGATCATGAACACGATCAGCAGCACCAGCATGACGTCAACGAAAGGCGTGACGTTGATTTCAGCGTTCAGCGAGCGACGTCCGCGACGTCCGCCCTTGCCGCCGGATCCGAGGATCATGCCCATGGCTTAGTCCCTCCCGGGATCAGAGGCGCGGCGGGACAGGCGCACGAGCACATCCTGCGAGAACGTGTCGAGCTGGTCACCGAAGCTGGTAAGGTCGCCCGTGAACTTGTTGTAGAAAATGACCGCCGGAATGGCCGCAACCAGGCCCATGCCGGTGGCGAACAGGGCTTCCGCGATCGGGCCGGCAACCGTTCCGAGGCTCGTATCCTGTTGGGCGGCAATGTTGAGGAAGGCGTTCATGATGCCCCAGACCGTGCCGAAAAGGCCGATAAAGGGCGACGCAGACCCGATGGTCGCAAGCACGCCCAGCCCCTTGCCGGCCTTGCCGATCTCGCGATCAACCGTCGCCCGCATGGAGCGCTCTGCCCGGCTGACCAGTGCAGCGGCTTCAGCAGGCGCCGGCATGCCGCGCTTGGCGTCTGACCATTCGCGGGCCGCCGAAGCAAAGACGCGGCCGGCGGCGTCGCTGCCGACCTGGCCGGGGCGCATGTCGAAATCTTCCGTACGCCCGCCCCAGAAAGCGGCCTCGAACTGTTTCGCCTTGCGGCGTGCGCCACCCAGCGAGAACAGCTTCTCGACAATCACCATCCAGGACCAGATCGAGGCGCCGAGAAGGAAAAGGAGCACGAGCTTGACCACGGGGTCGGCGTCAAACACGAGAGAAAGCAGCGAGAAGTCAGTATTGCTGGCCGCCGTGCCAATCGCTTCGGATTCCATGAGATGTCCTGCTCCTTGAAGTCTGCGTGCGGGACGCGCACTGCATATGAGTCTGTGCCGATGGCGCGAAGCCTCGGCCTCTGCCCCTGTTTCAACACCAAATCTGGCGGAAACACGGCAGGGACGCCGTTTTCCGCAGTTGGTTAACCGCTAGGGCCATTTGGTTAAGGTTTCGTGCTGATGACATGCTTCGCTGCACTGCAGCAACCCCTCCGATTCGTATCTAGAGGAGTGGGGCGGCCAGTCGCAGGACATTCTCCTGAAGGCGCCTGAATCGCGGCCTTGCTGTCCACTCTTCGTGCGTCAGCGGCACACAATTGGCCAGATACCGTTCGCGCAGGGCATCCATATCCCGGTTCAGCCCGCGATCATAGGCGATGAGGGTCAGCTCGAGATTCAGGTAGAAGCTGCGCGTATCCATGTTCACCGTGCCGACCATGGAAACCTTGTCATCAATCAGCACGCATTTGGTGTGAAGCAGGCCATCTTGATAGCGCATGATCGTGATGTTCGCGCGTAGCAGCTCGGAGAAGACCGACTCGCTCGCCGACTGCGCCATGCGGGAATCAATGCGCTCCGGTACAATGATGTCCACGGCCACGCCGCGCTTCTGCGCCGCCTTCAGCGCCAGGGTCAGTGTCTCGTCCGGTATGAAATAGGGCGTGATGATCGAGACACGCTTGCGCGCCGCGAAGATGGCCGAGACCACCCATTCATGGATAAGCGAGTCATGGATTTCAGGGCCCGAGGGCAAGAGCTGCAGCGCCACATCGCCCGGCGCCGTCTCGCGCGGATGGTCGGTCGGCAGGTCGCGAAGCGCCTTGCGATCAATATCGAGCCCGACCGTGTCGAAGATGTAATCGGCGTTGAACACGACGCCGAGGGAATCGACGATATGGCCTTCCAGCCGGAACATGATGTCGACCCATTCGCCGACCGCCTTGTTCTGCTTGAAGAAGCGCGGGTCGACCAAGTTGAAGCTGCCGACATAGCCAATCTGCTGGTCGATCGCGATCAGCTTGCGGTGATTGCGCAGGTCGGTTCGTTGCGACAGCGACTTGATCAGGCCGACGGGGAGCGACGCTTCGACATCCACCCCGGCCTGCCTCAGTCGTTGCAGCCAGCTTGACCGGAACAGGGCCTTGCTGCCGAAATGGTCAGCCAGAAGGTTGCAGTCGACGCCGCGCTTCGACGCCCGCACAAGCGCTTCCATCACAGCTGTCACCCGGCCTTCCGGCTCGACAATATAGAATTCGAGATAGCAGGTGTTGGTCGCCGCATCGATATCGGCCACCAGCCGGTCGAGAATCTCGCCGGCATCTTCCAGCATCTCGACCCGGTTATTGTGTGTGACATGGAAGCCGGAATCTGCGGCGATGCTTTCGCTCATGGCGCGGAAGGCGTCTGAGACGTCCAGCTCCTCGGCGGCGCCGCCATCATCATCAATGCCATAACGTTTCTGGTAAAAATTGCGCACCCAGGCGCTCTGATGCAGCCGTTTGCGGCCCATCCTGTGATCGCCGAACAGAAAATAGAAAAAGATGCCTATATAAGGAATGGCAAACAGGATGATGATCCATCCCAGCGTCGTGCTGACGGCCAGCTTGCGGTAAAGCAGGCGGAAGGTGAGCGCGACAGCGATCACGATATGGAGCGCAAAGACCAATGAACTTGGCAGCAAGGCCGTCCCCTTCAGTTTCTAGCGCCCAACGCTGCATGGAACCACCTGTTCCAGACTGCATATGAAGGCCATGACACAGACACTCCGGATCCTGACATGGAATATCCAGGCCGCCATCGGCACTGCACGATATTCACATTACCTGACACGCGCGCATCATCAGGTGTTCAATACCAGTGCCAAGCAATCCACGCTGGAAAAAATTGCCGAAATCGTCTCCGAACATGATGTCGTCTGCCTTCAGGAGGTCGACTTGGGCGGCAGGCGGTCGGGATTCGCATGTCAGGCCGAGCGCATTGCCATGCTGTCCGGCCACAACCACGTCGCCAAGC
Source organism: Hyphomonas oceanitis SCH89 (assembly GCF_000685295.1). Lineage (GTDB taxonomy): Bacteria > Pseudomonadota > Alphaproteobacteria > Caulobacterales > Hyphomonadaceae > Hyphomonas > Hyphomonas oceanitis. The sequence continues at coordinate 52,229 of NZ_ARYL01000011.1, read as the reverse complement.
AGCAGAACCGCACCATCCCTGGCATCTCGCTGCACGGAAACGCCATCCTCAGTCGGTACGAACTGTCTCATATACATGATTTCAAGCTTCCGGGCCGCGTGAAAGGACGCGGCTGTCTGATCGCCAATGTACAGGTGGGACGGGGGATTTCGGTCGCCAACTTACACCTGAGCCTCGGTCGCAATGACCAGGCGTTGCAACTGGAGGCCATTGGCACACACCTGCCCCATAAAAAGGCCTTTCTGGTCGTCGGAGACTTCAACTGTACGAACAGTTCCACTCAGCTGGAGAGCTTCGCCGGGTCCGTCGGCGCGCAAATTGCCGACCAGCCGCCGATGCCGACCTATCCTTCCTGGCGCCCCAATCGCGACCTGGATCACATCATCTATTCCGACGCGGTTCGCCTCGAAGAGCGCCGCAGCCTGCCCCTTCAGCTCTCCGATCACCTGCCTCTGTCGGCTGAAATCAGTTTCTAGATCCCGCCAAATACATTGCGGGGCACCCTCCGGAGCCCCGCATGCAGGTGTCTTGACGGAAAAGCCCTAGTCTAGCGAGTCGATCTCGTCTTTCGCCGCATTCAGGATTTCGACGATCCGCCGTTGGCGCGCTTCGTCAGCCATCTTGTGACGCACGGTCTTGATGATGGCATGGCGCAACCGGTGCATCGCGGTGCGCACGTCTGTCGGATCAACGTCCTCCTCCGCCTTGAGCAGGTCTGCCAGCCGTTCATGGATCGCCTCGACCGTTGCGGCCTCGCGCTCCAGTTCGGCTTTGCCCTCATCGGTGATATGGAAGGTCTTCTTGCCATCCTCGGTGCGCACTTCAGCCAGGCCGAGGTCCTGGATGATCTCAAGCGCCGGATAGATGACACCGGGGCTCGGCTTGTAGGTGCCGCCGGTGCGCGTCTCGATTTCCTGGATCAGGTCATAGCCGTGGCGCGGGGTTTCATTGATGAGGCTAAGGATCAGCAGGCGCAGGTCGCCATGCCCCAGCGGGCGTCCGCCGCGACGTCCCATGCCACCGCGTCCATGGCCGTGTCGGCCGCCCATAGCCATTTTCATATGCCAGCGGGCGTGCCGACCGTGCCTGTGATGTCCGTGCATGTTCTCTCCTCTTTCCCGGCGCCTGTGGCTGCCAAAGATGTCGTCATTGTCCAAAAGCTCGCCTGACAGAACCATTCTGTCTTCGTTGTCTCTATTGTTCATTGATGCTCCTTTTAGATATATCGAAATCAAAAATAGTTTTCGATATATCTAAATGCAAGTGCCAAACGTGGGAAAATGGCTGCCGCAACGACTGCGCCACTCAATTCTTGACAATAAATCGAATAGTTACAGCGCTATGTCCGCCAGACAAAAGCGTCCAGATATTCAGCCACTTCCCGGATTGGCCGCCTCAGGCGCCCATCGGCATGGATCATTACGGCCGTAATCTCGGCTTCCGCGATGATCTGGCCATCGCGAAGGCAGGCCTGTTCAAAGCGAATACGCGGCCCATCCATACCGAGGTAACGCGTGCGAATATGCAGGAGGTCATCCACCTTCGCTGGCCGCTTGTAGGCGACGTTCACATTGGTCAGCGTGAAGGCCGCCGGGTCGGGTCGGTCGAGCAGCGACTGATGCGAAATGCCTGCATCACGCAAATGGTCCGACCGCCCCCGCTCAAAGAAGCGGAGGTAATTGGCGTGGTAGACCATGCCGGTGAAATCGGTGTCTTCGTAATAGACGCGCACACTGATCCAGTGCTGGCGGTCCGCATCGAAATTCTTGTCGTCGAGTACAGGCAGGGTCATGCCAATCGCGTTAGCAGATCACCCCTGATCCGTCATCACCAGCGGGTCGGTCTTGTAGCCGAGCGCCTCGGCGCGGGCCTTGATGCGGGCAAGCGTGTCAGCGTCCAGCGTTTTATCGCGGGCGAGGATCCAGAGATATTTGCCGCTTGGGTCACCCACGAGTACAGCCGAATAGTCCGGCTCGAGATGCAGGATCCAGTAATCGCCCCATGCGAACGGTACCCAGGACGGCGCGAACTTCACTTTCAGGCGCGCATTGCCGGAGCCTTCAACGACGCGTGCGACGCCATTGGCGACTTTCACTTTCCCCTCCGGGCTGCCCTTGTGGCACGTATTGGTGACACTGATACGGCCATCATCGCGCTGCGCATATTCGGCCGTCACGCCGGCGCAATCCTTCTCGAAACTGTTGGGATATCGGGCGATCTCGTACCAGAGGCCCGCATACTGATCGAGATCGACATTCGGCACGGTCGGCGGCGCAGTTTCCTGCGCGCGATAGTCGGGCTGGCTCATACAAGCCGTGAGGACGAGGCTAGCGATTGAGGCGGTTAGCAGATGCTTGATCATGAATAAGGTCTCCTGTGGCCTATACGCAGCCATGATGTGTTCGGTTGCAAGCCTGACTGGTCAGCAACTGTATGACGTGCAAAGCAGGAAACATCTGCCGGAGACGCCAATGACCCAACCAACTGATCCCGGCCTGAAACCCATCCTGCGCGGCCTGCGCGGACGATGCCCCGCCTGCGGCAAGGGCCGCCTCTTCTCGGGCTACCTGCGACAGGAACCGGCCTGCTCACATTGTGGCGAACCGACGGGCCTGATCCGCGCCGAAGACGGCCCGCCCTGGCTGACTGTGCTGATCCTCGGGCCCGTGCTGGCGCCGCTCTCGTTCATGGTATCGATGAAATCGCCAGCCCCGCTCTGGATCAGTCTCATCGCGCTTGGCGCGTTCGCGATTGGCGCAGTTCTGTTCCTGCTGCCGCGCATAAAGGGCGGTTTCATCGGCCTGCTCTGGCGCATGCAGCAGAAGGAACAGACTTAAGCCGGTTTCGGAAAAGCTTCAGGCAGGCGCGGCAGGCCGTCCTCGAAGTCGAAGAAGTCGGCCTTCTGGCTCGTCCAGATATGCACCACGGGCTTGGATGGCAGAGGGGAATCGAGGCTCCCGACACGAACGATCACCGCATCCTGATCGTGCCATTCGGCCATCATATGCGTCCCGCATTTCGGGCAGAAGTGCCGCGTTTTCCCGGGCGTGGATTCAATGCCCGCAACGACATCGGCGCCCTTCGTCCAGCGAAAGCCAGCGCGTGATGCGCGCGCGGTTGTGGCGAAAGCGGCCGAATGCGTCTTCTGGCATGTCTTGCAATGGCAATGGCCGACGGGCCCGAGCCCTTCCACTTCATAGGCCACCGCGCCACAAAAGCAGCTTCCTTGCAGAGCTTCCATCAGATCACTTCTCTCCAAAAAGGCCGGACTGGACACCGCCGGGAACGGGCAGGCCGAGCCGCTCATACGCAAGTGGCGCTGCCGTGCGTCCGCGCGGGGTGCGGGCGACATAGCCTTTCTGCATGAGGTAAGGCTCGATCACGTCTTCCACCGCATCGCGCGCCTCTGACAGCGCAGCGGCCAGTGTCTCTACGCCCACGGGGCCGCCCGCATAGGTGTGTACCAGCGCGTGCAGGTAGCGCCTGTCGAGCGAATCCAGCCCGTCCTGGTCAATCTCCAGCCGCTTCAGGGCGCGGCCTGCAGCAGCCGAATCGATCTTCGCGCCCTCGGCCTCGGCAAAGTCTCGCACACGGCGGAGCAGGCGCAGCGCAATGCGGGGTGTGCCCCGCGCGCGGCTGGCAATTTCGACCGCGCCATCTTCGGTAATTGCCGCACCCAGTTTGCGCGCCGCCGCCATGACGATGCGCGCCAGCTCTTCCGGCTCGTAGAATTCGAGCCGCAGCGGAATGCCGAACCGGTCGCGCAAAGGCGTCGCCAGGAGGCCTGCCCGCGTCGTCGCACCGACCAGCGTGAAGGGCGACAGGTCCAGCCGCACAGAGCGCGCCGAAGGCCCCTCCCCGATCACGATATCGAGGGCATAATCCTCCATCGCCGGGTAGAGGATTTCCTCCACGATGGCCGGCAGGCGGTGGATTTCGTCAATGAACAGAACGTCGTTCGGCTCGAGGTTCGTCAGGATCGCGGCGAGGTCGCCCGCCTTGGCAATCACCGGGCCGGACGTTGCCCGGAAACCGACGCCCATTTCCCGCGCCAGGATCTGCGCCAGTGTTGTCTTGCCGAGGCCGGGCGGGCCGAACAGCAGTACATGGTCGAGCGCCTCGCTGCGCCCGCGCGCGGCGTCGACATAGACTTTCAGGTTCGACTTGGCTTTGCGCTGGCCGACATAATCGTCGAAGGTCTGCGGACGTAGCGCGCGGTCCAGCGCGTCGCCGCCCTGCGCGTTGGGATCGGAGAGTTCACCCTCGCGGCTCATGCCGGCTCTCCGCTCCCGAACTCGCGCACAAGGGTGTTCAGTGTCAGCTGCGAGATTGGCACATCTTCCAGACGATCCCCGTTCTTTAGCCAGATGGTCATCGTCTCTTCGCCGCGTGCGGCGAGGATGTCCGTCAGGTTGACGAGGATCGAGCCGGACCCCTGCACATCGCGATTAATGACGCCCATGGAATTGCGGCCACTGCGCGATGTCTCGACCATGATATTGTCGATTTCGCGCGTGCCGACAGGCTTTTCCGGGTGATCGGCAATGAAGAAGAGTTCCTGTTCCGGAACATGATAGGTCTTGCGGTTCTGAATGTATTTCATCGCGACAGTTCCTTCAGCGCCGCCTTTACCAGCGGGCCGACCTCCTTGTCATCCGTTGTCGAAGCTGCTGCCGCAACGGCCCGCGCTGCATCGCCCTGCGTATAGCCAAGGTTGACCAGCGCCGAGATCGCCTCGGAGCGCGGGCCTGTCGTGGCGGCGGCAGCAGGCGCTGTTGCCATGCCGGCCGCGCTCGCCGCATCGAAGCGTCCGAACCGGCCCATGGGGGGCGCCTTGCCGGAGAGATCGAGCACGATCCGTTCCGCCAGTTTCTTGCCGACGCCCTTGGCGCGCTCCAGCACTTTGGCGTCGCCGAGCGCAATGGCATCCATCAGTTCGGCGGGCGTCAGCGCGTCAAGAATGGCCATTGCGGCCTTACCCGCCACCCCATGCACGTCCTGCAAGCGGACAAACCATGCCCGTTCTTCGTCCGTTCCGAAGGCATAGAGCGTGATCGCCGCCTCGGAAACCTTGGTCTCGACGTGCAGCACGGCATTTTCGCCCGCATGGACGCGGCTCAAGAGGCGCGTGCCCGCCTGGCAGACATAGCCGACGCCGTTGACGTCGATCAGCACATGATCGAGCCCCATGGCCGCGATCGTTCCGGTCAGGCGTCCGATAATCATGCAGCGCCCCGCTTCATCTCCAGTGGCATATGGTGCGCGGCGCAAATGGCACAGGCGAGCGCATCGGCCGCGTCTTCCTTCATCTCCCCGGCGCGGGGGAGCAGGCGTTTGACCATGAACATGACCTGCGTCTTGTCGGCCGTGCCGGTGCCCACAACCGAGAGCTTGATCTTGCGCGGGGCAAACTCGGCCACGCTTATGCCCGCCATGGCCAGCGCTGCCATGGCCGCGCCGCGCGCCTGGCCCAGTTTCAGGGCTGAACGGGGGTTTGCGTTGACGATGGTTTCCTCGACGCCGGAGGCATGCGGCGCGTGATGGCGCGCCAGTTCGCCCACCGCCTCGAAGATGCCGCCGAGGCGTTCCGACATGGGCAGGTTCGGATCAATCGAGATGATGCCATGGGCCACATGCTGCAGCCGGGCGCCGGTCTGCTCGATCACGCCCCAGCCGGTATGGCGCAGGCCCGGATCAATCCCGAGGATACGAATCGTCGCTGTCATGGCGCCTACCCTATCAGGCAGCGAGGTTAATGACAGCTTGCATTTTCCCCATTTGTTCCTGCGGATATGCAAAGCGATTACCAATCAGCTGTGCATCAAGCGCTATACCACTACCGATCACCCGCCTCGAACATATCAATCAACTCTGGAATGGAACCGATAGTGCGACTTATTCCACAATGCATCGGAGTTGAAATACTGAGTCTATATTTTTCGCACTCGTCTATCCAAAGAGCGTACCACTCGGTCTCAATTATGTCTGCGATATCCCCTCGATCAGCAGCCCGGAAAACGTCCGACAATTTGTGTACGTCTGCCTCTGCATCAGAATCGCCATAATGACTCGCATATGTTTGTGCTGATTCACTCATTTTCTGAATCGGATGTGGCACCCTTACGACCCACAGGTCTTGGGCAAGGCGGATCGCTTTTTCACTTGCCCCTACCTTGTGATAGGCATCGACATACCGCCACAGTGAATGTTGCCCCTCATCCATTGCCTCGTAACGACTACCGACAGATTCGTATAGGTAATCTACATAAGGCTCAGCAGCCACTGCGTTATCGCTGCGGATGAGCAGCCGAATTATCATCCATGCGAAATGCCCCTGAAGAGCTGTTAGCTCACCAGTCGCGAAAATGCGCTCGATTGTTTCGGCCACCAGAGTATACTGGCCCGCCCCCTCATAGGCCGTCATCCGCATGATCGCCGCATCAATCAGCTCACGGCAGTTCAACCCGGTGGCTTCGAGGGTGACGATGGCATCCAGTTTGGCCTCCAGCGGCGCATCGGACGCCACGAACTCGCTCGTTTCGTTTCGGAGGGACTGATAGGGCTCGGTTTTGCTCAACTTCGCTTCACACTGATCGGCCCATGACACCTGGCCAAACATACATGCAAGAACCACAGATATTGATATCACTCGAAAACGCACACCGGCCCCCACAAGAAGGTCCAAATTGTTACAGAATAACTTTCAGGAGTCGACATCTGCTTTCTGATTTTACTTCCAGAACCGGCCCATACGAATGAACTCAAACTAAAACGACCGCACCTCACGTGAGGCGCGGTCGCAAAATTAGATCAGGCTGGAATGCCTATTCTTCGAAGCGGGGCAGCAGCACCGTGTCGATCACGTGGATGACGCCGTTCGAAGCTTCGATATCGCCCATCTTCACGGTGGCGGTGTTGACCATCAGGGCGTCGCCGGTGCCGTCGATCAGCATGTCCTTGTTGTTCAGCGAGGCCAGCGGCACGGACTTGCCGGCGAGGTCAGACGAGCTGAGTTTGCCGGGCACGACATGATAGCTGAGCACGGTGACCAGCTTGGCCTTGTTCTCAGGTTTCATCAGGTCTTCCAGCATGGCCGGGTCCATCGCGGAGAAAGCCTCGTTGGTGGGCGCGAAGATCGTGTAGGGGCCAGTTCCGGAAAGCGTCTCGGTCAGATCAGCCGCGCCAATGGCGGCGACGAGCGTCGAGAAATCGGGGCTGGAGCCCAGCACGTCGACCAGTGTTGGGAGGGCGATCGGCTCAACCGGCGTTGCGGCCGTTTCGCTTGGCATCGTCTCGACCGTTTCAGCTGGCGTTACCGCCGGCGTTTCCGTCACGGTTTCGGTCTTGTCGGAACAGGCCACCAGGAAAAGCGCGCTGGCAGCAATCGTCGTCAGGAGCAGGGTCTTCATAGGTGTATCCTCGTAGCAGGACGCGCGCGGTGGTTCAGGGATATCGCGCTGTCAAATGGGTCCGCTTCAGTTATCCGAGCGGCTGAATGTAAAACGCGATGATGGCAGAATTGGTTCCGCGCGGGCGGCGTCAGCTCATCCAGCGCAGGACACGCGGCTCGATCGGGTTCGTGAACTCACGCCCCTCCGAGCGGGCTTCGACCCATTCGCGCTTGAGGCGCTGATACCATTTGGCCTGCACGTCGATATCGTCGATCCAGAGCATCGCCTTCTGGTGCGCCATGCCCTGATTTTGCAGGTCGACCATGTCGCCATCCTGACGCAGGAACTTGCGGCCCGCCGGCTTGGCGATGGGCACAGCGAGGCGCAGGAGCGGCGCGCCTGTCCACCAGGTGAACTGGGTGATGCGTGTACGCTTGGGGCCTTCCGGTGTCAGGCAGGTCAGCGTCAGCAGGCGCGCGGTCTCGTTCGAGACGATCTCCCAGCGAAAGCCGGGCAGCTGGAAGATGATCTCGGTTTCGACATTGCCGCCGAAAACCCAGCGATAGAGCAGTGAATTCGATGAAGGCTGGTGACGGTCAATCGCCCAGCCGCGCAGCGCGGGTACGAACTGTTTCTCTTTCAGCTTCAGGCCAACAGAGGGCGGGCGCCACCACCACTGATTATGCACGAAGGGCACATGCGCCGGGTCCATCAGGCCGACCACGGCATCATCCATATGCGCATTGAACACGTCATGGATGACAAAACCGGGCTTGTCCGGCAAGGGACCGAAATCAGGCGGCGGTACGGCGGGCGGCGCGTCAACGCGCGGATTATGCGCGATATAAATGAAGACCGCACCATTGGCCTCGTGCACCGGATAGCGGCGCACTTTCACTCTTGAGGCATCGTACGTGCTGTCTTCGGTCAGGCTCGGCATCAGCTTGCAGCCGCCATCCGTTCCAAAGCGCCAGCCATGATAAGGGCATTGCAGCGTCCACTCGCCATCGGTCTCCAGCTGCTTGCCGGCCGAGAGCGGCACCAGCCGGTGCGGGCAGATATCGCGCAGCGCAAAGGCCTCGCCCGCAGGTGTGCGACCGACAACGACCGGCTCGCCCAGCATCATGATGCGGTGCTGCTTGCCTTCCTTCAGCTCGGTCGAGGGCGCGGCGAGATACCAGCAATCGGTGAGATAGCCGTCATCCGTTATGCCGAGGCGCGGAGCCGAAGAGGTTTGGGTATCTGCCATGGGGCCTTATTGCGCTGGTGTGACCGTGACGTCTATCCGCCACTTGCCGATCTCGTCACCTCCCTCCCAAGGGCGGTGGTTCAGCATATTGATCGTTGCCTTGCCGGGCGCCGTGGCTTTCAGGTCAAACGACATGAAATGATTGCCGCCGGTAAAGCCTTCCTGGTTCTGGACTTCCGGATGGGTCGGGCGTGTGTTTTCGGCCACGAGGTCAAGGAAATCGGGCTTGTCCACGATCTCCCAGACATAACCAGCGGTCGGGATGGTTTCGAGTTCGATACGCAGGGTCTGACCGACGGTCATGGTCACCGCACTGCCATCCTGTTCGATGCCCGCATAGAGCATGCCATCTGCCATTTCGGTCACCGGCTCGGCCGGAAGCCGGGCGCAGGCGCCCAGCACGCTGCCCGCAAGGGCAAGCACGAGTAGGGGGCGCAGCAGCATGTAATCTCCTCCGGCATGTATCTTCCTTAGCAGGCTTAGCGCACCGCGCCATTACGTCCAATTCCGTATCAGTTCCGGATTGCGCCTTCGAATGTCACCGATGCGCCGCCTTCACGGAAGTATTCGGCCCAGAATTCCCGCAGGCGCGCGTCCAGTTCCGGGTCCAGCGGCGGACGGCCGGGATTGTGCGAGCGGCCAAAGCCGACAATGCGCACATCGGCGCCACGCACGGCTGGCAGGTAATTGAACTTCTCGGCCACTTTCAGGGCCGCATCCGGCGCCATTGAGCGGAACTCGGTCCAGGGCACGGCCTGGCTGTTCTCCAGCATGTCGGAGAAAATGTAGACATGGGTGAAAGGCTGGTCGCCGGGAGGCGCCTGCGTCCATTGCGCGATGGTCGACATGATCGCCGAATGATCTGCCGAGGATGAGCCTTCAACGGCGGGGCGCAGGGTCTGCGCGAGGCTGCCCATGAACTGGCGCTCGTCGGCCAGCGCCTTCATGCTGCTGCAGCCGCCCATCATGGAATCAAGCGCGCCCTGCCCGTCCGGGCAGCCGGGCTTGCAGGCATTAATCAGGCGGGCCGACTGGGTGTAGTGCTCGCCAATCGTTGCCAGCACGATCCGGTCGCCGGCGCCAAGCTGGTCGACCACCGTGCCGATGCTTTCGGAGATGACCGAACGGTCCGTGTCGTCATAGGGCGTCGTCTGGTCGATCAGGAACAGCGAGGACGTCTTGCCAAAGGCGCAATAGCCCGCCGCCTGCGCGCCCGGTTCGCTACCGGACGATCCCGAACATCCCGCGAGGACAAGTGTAACTGCCAGCAGTAACCGTCTCATTCAGGCGCCGAGCCTGCGCATCTGGTTGGCAAAGCGGCGCTTCTCGACGGCTTCCTCATCGGCGCGCTTGGCCTGCATCTTGGCGGCCTGCTTCTCCAGCTTGTGCTTCTTGCGATCCACGCGTTCGAAATCCGGGTGCGGGTCGTGGCAGAAATACGCCGCCGAGACGCCGACCGCGACAACGGCGAGGTTGATCAGCAGGAATATCCAGCCATCAAGGCCAAGGCCGCCCTTCAGCGCCATGATGGCGGCGCCGCCATATTCCTGGTTCTCCAGCGCCTGCCCGAAGCCCATTTCAGGTTGCGTGATGAAGGCGAGATAGCCCTGCCGCAGGATCGACACGCCATAGGCCAGCGCCACGATCAGCAGGACGACAGCCGCGATCTGCAGCACCTCGCCCCACCAGTTCTTGCGCTTCTTGTTATAACCAAACCGGCACATCATCATGCCCAGCCTGTGCGCCAGCGTGACCAGAAGGCCGCCCACGAGGAACGATACGAGCAGAGCCACAGCCGGGCTCTCCTGAAAGAACAGCTCAAAGCTGAACCGGTTGATCGGCACTTCGGCGACAGCCAGCGCAACCATGAAGGGCCAGTAGAACCAGGGCGAGGAATAGCGCGGCTGGCGCTCTTCGCTGGCCTGGATATCGTCCCAGATCTCGTTTGTGTGGTGCAGCTGGTCGCGCAGGGTTGTCTGGCGCGGGCTCCACCGGGTGTCGACGGCTTCCATCCGGCGCGCAAACTGGCGCTCAAGGATCTGCGCCTGCTCGCTCGAAGAGGGCGGCACGGCGGGCAGTTGCTCATCGTCTGGAATTTGCGTGGCTTTCAGCTCAGCCTGTCCGGGGACAACCTGCAAGGAAGACGGAGACCGGCCAGTCGTATCAGTGCTCATTGGACTTAAATCCCACGATTCGCCCCTGTTAACACCTTTGCCCTAATCTGTTTGGGGGATTGATGTGGCAGCTTCAAGGCGAAAAGCCAGTCTGCACTGCTACCGGGGCGGTCCATGCCCACTTCCCGTGCGGTCCAAGCGCCGCTATATGCGCCAGCATGACCCCACGCGACAAAATCCGTAACTTCTCCATCATCGCCCATATCGACCATGGCAAGTCGACCCTCGCTGACCGCCTGATCCAGGCCTGCGGCGGGCTGACCGACCGTGAAATGAGCGCCCAGGTGCTCGATACGATGGAGATCGAGAAAGAACGCGGCATCACGATCAAGGCCCAGACCGTGCGCCTCGATTACACGGCGAATGATGGCGAGACCTATACGCTGAACCTGATGGACACGCCGGGCCACGTCGACTTTGCCTATGAAGTCAGCCGCTGCCTGGCCGCCTGCGAAGGCTCGCTGCTGATCGTTGATGCCTCACAGGGCGTTGAGGCCCAGACGCTGGCCAACGTCTATCAGGCCATCGACCAGAACCACGAGATCGTGCCCGTCCTCAACAAGGTCGACCTGCCCGCCGCTGACGTCCAGCGCGTCAAGGACCAGATCGAGGATGTCATCGGCCTTGATGCCTCCGACGCGGTCGAAACCTCGGCCAAAACCGGCCTCGGCATTCCCGACGTGCTGGAAGCCATCGTCAAGCGCCTGCCGCCCCCGCGCGGCGGCGATGCGACCAAGCCCCTCAAGGCGGCGCTCGTTGACGCCTATTACGACCCCTATCTCGGCGTCGTGGTCATCGTGCGCATCCATGACGGCGTGCTGAAGCCCAAGCAATCCATCCGCATGATGCGCACCGGCGGCGTCTACGAGATCGACAAGGTCGGCACGTTCAACCCCAAGCTCACCGAAACTGACGCGCTCGGCCCGGGCGAGGTCGGCTATTTCGTCGCCTCGATCAAGGAAGTCGGCGAGACGGCAGTGGGTGACACGATCACCGAAGACAAGCGCCCCTGCGAAAAGGCCCTGCCGGGCTATAAGGAAGTGCAGCCGGTCGTCTTCTGCGGCCTCTTCCCGATGGACGCGGGCGACTTTGACGATTTGCGCGCTGCCATGGGCAAGCTGCGCCTCAACGATGCCAGCTTCACATGGGAAATGGAAACCAGTGCCGCGCTCGGCATGGGTTTCCGCTGTGGCTTCCTTGGCCTCCTCCACCTCGAGATCATTCAGGAGCGCCTCAGCCGCGAGTTCGACCTCGACCTGATCGCAACTGCGCCCAGCGTGGTCTACGAGATCACGATGACCGACGGCACCGAGATCGAGCTGCACAACCCGGCCGACATGCCGGACGTGGTGAAAGTGTCCGAGATCCGCGAACCGTGGATCGACGCCACGATCTACACGCCGGACGAATATCTCGGCGCGATCCTGAAACTCTGTCAGGACCGCCGCGGCGTGCAGAAAGAGCTGTCCTATGTCGGCGGCCGGGCCATGGTAAAATACGAATTGCCGCTCAACGAAGTCGTGTTCGACTTCTACGACCGCCTGAAATCCATTTCGCGCGGCTATGCCAGCTTCGACTATGAGATCGTCGGCCACCGCGCCGAGAACCTCGTGAAGCTGCAGATCCTCGTCAATGAAGAGCCGGTCGACGCGCTCGCCATGCTGGTTCACCGCGACCGGGCCGAAAGCCGGGGACGCCAGATGTGCGAACGTCTGAAGGATTTGATCCCCCGCCAGATGTTCAAGATCCCGATCCAGGCCGCCATTGGTGGCCGGGTCGTGGCGCGCGAAACCATCTCGGCCATGCGCAAGGACGTGACCGCCAAATGCTATGGCGGCGACGCGACCCGCAAGAAAAAGCTTCTGGAAAAACAGAAGAAGGGCAAGCAGCGCATGCGCCAGTTCGGCAAGGTCGAAATTCCGCAGGAAGCCTTTGTTGCCGCGCTGCGGATGGATAACGACTAGCCATCCCCCCACCTCCGAATCCCCGGCGAAAGCCGGGGTCTCATGCGGCTTTGTCCTTTCTTCAATTGCCTGAGGTCCCGGCTTTCGCCGGGAGCACGGATGTGGGGGGATCAGCCCTTTTAAGAATTCCACTCACCTCCCGGGGATCCCTGCGGAGGCAGGTATCCATGGACCGGATTGTTCCCAAAGCGCTGTGAGGCCCGGCCAGTCCATGGGCCCCTGCCTGCGCAGGGGCCATCGGGGGGAGCGTTGGGTGTACGAATTAGCGGGATGCAGGTGCGCCCGGACCATCCTGCGATGCCCGGCAAAATGGTCTGATTGACTGTCGGATCTACCCCGAGCTTTCCCAGCTTTTGAACGCGTTGCGCAGCAATTCCGGCAGCGCGGTTGCGATGGCGCCGAGTTCGGGCGGCATGCGGTGGGTGCGGGTCATGGGCAGCGCCATGGGGGCCGCTTCGCCCGCCTTGCGCTGACGCTCCAGCGTGCGGGCGAGGCGTTTGGCATGGGCTTCGGGGGCGGCGAGTAATTCTTGAAGCGCTGCGAGGCGCGCGAGGATAGGCGCGGCCTGAACGGGGCCGCAGGCGCGTGTCGCTGTGGCGAGCCCATCCCGGTCCATGTCCGGGCCCATGACGCGGGGCGACAGGCCGGTGAGGCGGCCGGAGGCTTTCGTCTCGACGCGCTCGGTATCCGGATGATGCCCGGACGATGCCCGAATGGAGACCGGCGGCAGCACGAGCCCCAACGCCATAAGCACGAGCAGGCGCCGGATAATGATTTCGAGCCGGGCAAGTTCGGCGCGGGCGCGCTGGGCAAGCGTGCGCTTCAGTGTTGAAGGGTTGAGGTGCGCGTTCGTTAGCGCGGCGACGCCTGCCAGCGCGCGTTGCGCGTGGGCAATGCCGTGACTGACGAAGGCGGATGGATTGGTCATGACGGCCAGTATAGGCCGGGCGGGAATGGGGTTGGATAAGGTGGGGTGAAACTTGGCCGCATCCCCGGCGAAAGCCGGGGTCTCTCGCGGGTGAAAACTTTCTTCAATTGCATGAGGTCCCGGCTTTTGCCGGGAACACGGCGGTGGGGAAAGAGCGTAGAGCCCTAACTTGCTTTCGCCCTAATCTCCTGCTTCAGTCACAGGTTCAGCGTGCCCCGGAGATGAACATGCAGATCGCCATCCTGACCTTCGACGGATTCAATGAACTTGATTCCTTCATCGCCTCGGGCATCCTGAATCGCCTCCACGCCAAGGGCTGGAAGGCCCATATCACTTCGCCGACGCCCCAAGTCACATCGATGAATGGCGTCAGGATCACGCGCCAGAAGCCGCTTGAATTCACTGCGGAGGCCGACGCCGTCCTCATCGGCAGCGGAATCAAGACGCGCGAGATCGCTCAGGATACGGATATGCTGGCGAAAATTCGGCTTGATCCCGCGCGCCAGATCATTGGCGCCCAATGTTCCGGAACGCTCCTCCTCGCCAAGCTGGGCCTGATCGGAAGCCTTCCGGCCTGCACCGACCTCATGACGAAGCCTTGGGTGATCGAAGCCGGGGTAAATGTGATCGACGCACCCTTCGTGGCCCACGGAAATGTTGCGACGGCAGGCGGCTGCCTTGCCTCGCAATATCTTGCCGCGTGGATGATCGCGCGCCTCGGCACGGTGCACGAGGCTGAAGAGGCCATGCATTATGTGGCCCCCGTCGGCCAGAAACAGGCATATGTTGCCCAAGCCATGGCGGCCATCAGCCCCTTCCTGCCTGTGAGCGCCGAGCCCGCCTGAGGAATATCCTTCATATAACGCCGCATCCTCAGCGAACGCTGCGGACTCATGCGGCAGGCACCGCTCTCCAATTGCCTGAGGTCCCGGCTTTTGCCGGGACTGCGGCGTGAGTGGGGCCAGCATATATGACACCGCCCTTCCCATTCTCCCCGTCCGGGCCTACATGCGCGGCATGACCCGTGCGCTCACCATTCTCGGTATTGAATCCTCCTGCGACGAGACCGCGGCCGCTGTGCTGCGTCTTGAGGGTGGGCGGGTGACGCTGCTGGCCGATGTGATCCATACGCAGCTGGAGGAGCATGCGCCCTATCAGGGCGTTGTGCCGGAGATTGCGGCGCGGGCGCATGCGGAGATTGCGGACAAGACGGTGGCCGCCGCCATGCGCGAGGCGGGCATCACCTACGCAGATCTCGACGGCGTGGCCGCGACGTCCGGCCCCGGCCTGATTGGCGGTGTGCTGGTGGGCATGATGACCGGCAAGGCGATTGCTCAGGCGGCAGGCAAGCCTTTCATCGCGGTGAACCATCTGGAAGGCCACGCGCTGAGCCCCCGGCTTGGCGGCGATTGCGCGTTTCCTTACCTCTTGCTGCTCGTCTCCGGTGGGCATTGCCAGTTTCTGGAAGTACGCGGGCTTGGCCAGTACAGGCGCCTTGGCTCGACCATTGATGATGCCGTGGGCGAGGCGTTCGACAAGACGGCGAAACTGCTGGGCCTCGGCTTTCCGGGCGGGCCAGCGGTGGAGCGGCGCGCAAAAACCGGCAACCCGAAGGCCTTTGACTTCCCCCGACCGCTGATGAACCGGCCCGGCCTCGACATGAGTTTTGCGGGCCTGAAGACCGCCGTTGCCCGCGCCGCCGCCGAAGCGCCGCTGACGGAGGAACGCCTCGCAGACCTGTGCGCCAGTTTCCAGGCAGCCGTCTGCGATGTGCTGGCCGGCAAGGCGCGCCGGGCACTTGAGGGGTTCGATCCGGGTGAAGGGGAAAGCCTGCGCTTCGTCGTGGCGGGCGGGGTGGCCTCGAACCAGGCGATACGCGCGGCGCTTGAAGCGGAAGCGAAGGCATTTGGCGGGAACTTGTTCGCGCCGCCGCTGCGGCACTGTACGGACAATGCCGCAATGATCGCCCTTGTCGGCGCCGAGCGGATGGCCGCCGGCGAGATAGGGGGGATCGGAGACCTTGGCGCCGGGGCGAGACCCCGATGGCCGCTGGATGAGGCGTCAGCGACGCGCGATCCGGCTTATGCCACAGGGCTCAAGGGCGCCAAGGCCTGATCAGGCACCACTACACTGCAAATTCAGCAAGGGCGAACGTGGCGGCCAGGATGGCAGCGGCGAACGGAATGGCTGCAAGCAGGGCGTAGAGGGATTGGCGGGCTTCGGTTTTCGAGAGGGTCATTGGATCGCTCATTGAGGGTCTTCTGGAAGGCACCATAGTCTTCCATGACCCTGATATAGCAGGCCCTGAAAAATAATCAATGAACAAATTCGATTTTATTCAGCGTTTAGGATTTGTTATCTATCCGGCGTCTTTGCGCCACAGGAAAGCGCGGCCAGAAGAATATCGAGAACACCGACCAGTTCGCGTTGTAGTTTCGGCAGGGAGAGGGCCGAAAACAGCTGAGGGAAACGGAATTTCATCAGCGCCGCCTGCATGTATTCGGCGGTTTCCTCCGGCCGGTCGAGCGGGCGGAACTCGCCCGTCTGGGCGCCGTCATTCAGGATCTGCACCAGGTAAACGCGCTCCTGGGCCAGCTGTTCGTTGAAATAGAGCGGGCGCTCCTGCTTCAGCACATTGGCGACTTCGAGAATTTTCGCATCTTCTTCAATGGCCGTGAACGTGCGGTCGAGGCTCATCTCGAAAAACTCGCGAATGCGGGCAGAGGCCGAGACAGGCTTGCGGGCGATGGCCGCATATTCCTCGAAAACCTTGGCGTTGAACTTGCGCGCCATGGCCTCGGCAATGTCGATCTTGGAGGCAAAGAAGCGGTAGATATTGCCCGCCGACATGCTGCAGTCGCGGGCAATTTCCGACATGGTTGTCTTGCCGTATCCATAGTGATGGATGCGCTCCATGGCGGCTTCAAGGATCTGCTGGCGGGTGTCTGTCGTGTCATTCATGCGAAAACCATACTATCAAATCCTGAAGGATCAATGATTCATTCAGTGAATATTCGCGCCAAGGCTCTGAGAGTAGGCAGCGCACCCTCAGTATGCCATAGGCGTTGCGACACTCAAACCTACCCGGAGAGACCCCCATGCCGCTGTTTTGCCTTCACTGCCTCGACAAGAAAGACGGCGGCGCCGCCCTGCGCGCCGCGACGCGCAGCGCCCATCTGGAATGGGTCGTAGGCAATGGCCCGGATGTGCGCATGGCCGGGCCGCTGCTGGCAGACGACGGCGAGACGATGATCGGCTCGGTCTTCCTGCTGCAGGCCGACAGCCTCGACGCCGCAAAGGCCTTCTCCGCTGCTGATCCCTATTCCAGGGCTGGCGTCTTCGGCGAGGTGCGCATCAATGAGGTCCGCTGGGCCATCGGCGAAGGCAAGCCTGCATGAGACAGCTGATCCTCGGCAATCTCAATTATTCCAGCTGGTCGATCCGGCCGCTGCTGGTCGCGCGCCATGTCGGCCTGCCGGTGGAAGAGGTGATCGTGCCGCTCGATTTCCCGGACACGACAGCGAAGCTGAAAGAGATCAGCCCGACGGCCAAGGTGCCGCTGCTGCTGTGGGACGGGCAGACCGTGTGGGAAAGCCTCGCCATCACGGAATGGATCGCGGAATGGGCAGAGCCGGGCCAGGTCTGGCCGGAAGACCCCGCCGCACGCGCCATTGCCCGCGCCGCCGCATCTGAAATGCATGCCGGCTTCCCGGCCCTGCGCAAGGACTGCCCGATGGACATTCGCGGCCGTGAAGCGACGCCGGAAATGACCGCCGCGCTGGCAGGAGACATTGCGCGTGTGGACGCGCTCTGGTGCGACCTGCGCATGCGCTTTGGCGAGGATGGCCCGTTCCTGTTCGGCCAGTGGAGCGCAGCGGATGCCTTCTATGCGCCCGTCGTCACGCGTTTCCGCACCTATGGCCTGCCACTCAGCCCCGCCGCGCAGGCCTATGCCGACGCCGTGCTGGCCGATGCGAAATTCCTGACACTGGAAGAACAGGCCACGGCCGAACCCTGGTGGATCAAGTACGGGCCGGATGGCCGCTCAAGTGGATCGCTCAAGCCGGAGGCGTGAAGAGGTCGTAGCCGAGATCATGCCGGAACAGGGTGCGCACCTGTTTGCGGTAAAGGTCCATGGCCGGGCCGGTGAACAGCTCTTCGAGTGAGGTCTTGCGGTTCTGCAGCACGTTTGGCTCGGCTTCGGGGTCTGTATGCTTGGCCATTTCCGACTTGGTGCCAGCCGCCAGCGCCGCATCGATCGCGTCCGGCGCCAGGTCAAGTGACCAATGCTCGGCCACGGCTTCCAGCACGGCGCGGGCATCCTTCAGCGTGTCCTCATAGTGGACATTGAGGATCAGGCCAGGCGCGTCATGGCGCACATCGCCCCAGCGGTTCCAGAACCGGGCGAGCCAGTAGATGTCGCAGCGATACTGTTTCCCGGCCGGGTCGCCTTCCAGATAGGTCCTCCAGTCGACCTGGATGTCATATTCCCATTTGGCATGATGGCTGGCGAGAATGGCCATCGGGTGGCGCACGGCCAGCACATAAGGCGGCAGGCTGGCGAGGCGCCGCGCCCAGCCCCAGTCGGCCAGACGATGCGGGATCGTATGGCTGAACGCAAGACGCGGGATCTGCGGGAAGACAGGCTTGTCCTTCGGCCAGCCGATATAAGGCCGCACCGCATTCTCGGAGAAGTATTTCGGTCGCTCGATACCGTGCGTGTCGGCAATGGCGATGGCCAGCATGTATTTCAGCCAGTGCGTGCCGGAATTCTTGGAGGTGACCAGCATGCCGTCAAAGGCGCCATGACGCAGAACCGAATAATTATGCCAATTGTCATTGCTGACACGGGCGCGATAGGCGGCGGGAAGAGTCTGGCTCATCTTTTTGCCCCTACAACCCCGTCAGGCATCGCGCAACTGACAGGCTGGTCATGTGCGCAGGCCCGCCTTGTCGCGGAACACCTGTAGCAGGGAGAGCTGGTCCTTCGTCGGCGCGCCTTCCGCCTCGGAGACGGCGACAAGCATGCTGTCGAGATCGACCACTTCCTTGGGACCGAGATACTTGTCGGCCACGATCTTCTGGCTCAACCGGCGCATCGTCTCCTGCGGCAGCGGCGCCTTGTTGGTGACCCATGCGGCATGCGCGACGAGTTCATGGGCCTCGTCCAGCGTGAAGCTGAAATGGCGGATCATCTCTTCCGAGATCACATCGCTCTGACGGTCCGTCAACGGCCCGCCCCGCGCGCGGGCAATCTCCATCATCATGATCGCGGCGGCCTCGCGCGGATCCTCGATCAGGTCGAGGCCGTTGCGTCCGGAGCGGTATTTGAAGGCCAGGCGCCGGGGCAGGTTGGCCGCCGTGCGGGCCAGGTCGGCCGCCTCACGCGCGCCATCCCGCGCCATGCGCAGGCGCCACGACCAGACGCCGATGGCCACAAGAATGGTGAGAATGCCAAGAATGAACTGCATCAAAAAAGTGTAGCGCGCCCCAGAGGGACGCGCCACATCATTCAGTCAGGTGACAAGACTATTGCTCGCCGCCCGTTGCGTCAGCTGTTGCATGGGCCTGAGCGAGGACATAGGCGCGGATGGCCTCTGACTCTTCGGGCGTCACGAACTCGGCGAACGAGACCATGCCATTGGCGGCAAGGTTGCCGTCGATGACAACGCCCTTCCAGGCTTCGGCATTACCGGTGATGGCCGACCAGCGCAGGTCCGGCAGCACGCCGGAACTCTTGGCGAGGGCGCCATGGCAAACCATGCAATTGCGCGAGAAGGCAATGGCGCCGTCCGCAACCATCGCTTCGTCGCCGAAGGCATCAGCCTTGGGTGTCCGGTCGATCGGAGGAAGGTTTGAATCGGCAATCAGGCCTGTGCCGCCCACTTTGAACGTGACCACCTTGCCGACGGATGAAGGCACAGCGTCGTCATAGGCATAGCCGGCAACCAGCGCAAAGGCGCTGCCCCAGCCGGTCGTGATCGTGACATATTGCTCGCCGTCGATCTCATAAGTTCCGGGGCCAGCGGCCGCGCCAGCTTTCACGTTCTGGCTCCAGAGCTTTTCGCCGGTCGTGGCATTATAGGCCACAAACTCGCCGCTGAGCTTGCCCTGGAAGACAAGATTGCCTGCCGTGGCCAGCACGCCGCCATTCCAGGCATTGTCATAATCGACTGTCCAGCGCGGTTCGCCCTTGACCGGATCCCACGCTATGAGATGGCCCTTGAGCGTCGAGCGGAGGAATTTCGCCACATCCGGCGGCGCAATTGGCGGAATGCCGGACGAGAAGTCAGCGCCTGTGTTCCAGCCGACGGCCTTGGACGCAAAACGCGGATCCTCGACATAGGCCTGCGGGATTTCCTGCGCCGGGATATACGCCAGCTTCGTTTCCGGGCTGTAGGCCATTGGCTGCCAGTTATGCGCGCCGAGCGGGCCGGGCAGCTGCTGGTGAGGCGTCTTACCGTAACGGGCCGCCGCCACTTCCATCGGGCGGCCATTCTCGTCGAGGCCGGTTGCCCAGTTCATCGCGCCGTAAGCGTTGCCTTTGAGGAATTCGCCGGTGGCAGCATCCAGAACATAGAAGAAGCCGTTCTTGGGCGCCTGCATGGCGACGCGGCGCGTGGCACCGTTCTCGCCAAGGGGCAGGTCAGCCAGGATGATCGACTGGGTAGCTGTATAATCCCAATTATCGCCAGGGGTGGTCTGGAAATGCCACTTGTATTCGCCCGTATTGGCATCCACCGCCACGATGGACGAGAGGAAGAGGTTGTCGCCGCCGGACGGGTCGCGGAACGTGCGGTTCCAGGGCGAACCATTGCCGACGCCGAAAATGATCTGGTCGTTGACTGAGTCATACACGATCGAATCCCAGACCGTGCCGCCGCCGCCATCGGTGACCCATGCGCCTTCATCACCCCAGGTGACGTTGCCGACAGTCTCGAAAGCCTTGTCGGAGGCTTCATGGTCAGGCTGCTTTGTCGGGTTTGGAACGGTGTAGAAGCGCCAGAGCTTCTTGCCGGTTTCGGCATCATAGGCGGTGAGATAGCCGCGCACGCCCAGCTCGGCGCCGCCATTGCCGATCAGCACCTTGCCGTTCACGACGCGCGGGGCGCCTGTGATCGTGTAAGGCTTGGCCTGGTCGACGGTGACCGTGCTCCAGACCTTTGCGCCGGTCTTGGCATCAAGCGCATCAAGGCGGCCGTCGATGACGCCGACATAGACCTTGCCCTTGTAGACAGCGACACCGCGGTTCACGACATCGCAGCAGGCTTTCACACCGACGGCGCGGTCGACATCAGGATCATAGGTCCAGAGCGCTTCGCCCGTCTTGGCGTCGAGCGCATAGACGACCGACCAGGCCGAGGTGACATACATCACACCGTCAACAACGATGGGCGTGGCTTCGACACCGCGATTGGTGTCGAGATCATGGGTCCAGGCAACGCCCAGACGCGAGACGTTCTCGGTATTGATACCGGTCAGTGTCGAGAAGCGCTGCTCGTCATAGGTACCGCCATAGGTCAGCCATTCCGCGCCGCCGCTGGCCGTTTCAATGCGATTGGTATCGACATCTGCGAAGGGCGCCTCGACCGCTGGCGCTTCCGGCGCCTTGGCCTCTTCCTTCGGTGCGCAGCCTGCAAGCAGGGCCAGCGCACTGCCAGCCATGATGAATGAACGCCAATGTGTCATGGCCGTCTCTCTCCCGTGTATGGTTATGGTCGCGATCTTGCGCGCGATCTCTGATCAGGCGCGCATGCTAGTACGTGATCGGCATTTGTCGAGACGTTTCGCTGGGTCAGCTGCCAGCGAGGGTTCCGGCGCGATCCGTAACGCCGCTGAGCGATGTGAGATCAGCCTGTGCCGCCTCGATGGCCGCCGCAATGATGCGCTGCCACGCGCCCAGGTCAGCAGCCTCGGCTGCACCTTCCGGGAAGTTCACAGAGCGGGAGGCATTGACCACGCCGCCTTCGAGATGGTTGCCGCGCCGCACGAAACCCGCCAGCGCATCGGCCGCGCCACTGCCCTGCGCGCCGTAACCGGGCACGAGCATCAGGCAAGTCGGCGCCAGAGCGCGCAGCTTGCGGGCCTCGTCCGGGCCGGTCGCGCCGGCCACCAGCATCAGGCTCGACCATCCCGACGCCCCTGTCAGGCGCTCAATGGCAGGCTGCAAGGCCTCAACAACGCGGGCATAGAGCGGCGCGCCGCCCATGTCCTGCGTCTGGAAGTCGGCCGAACCGGGATTGGACGTGCGGGCGAGCACGACGACGCCCTTGCCGTTCGCCTCGGCGGCCGCGAGGAAGGGCTCCAGCGTGTCCATGCCCATATAGGGGTTTACCGTGACCGCATCGGACGCAAACGGGGCGTGTCTGCCAAGATAGGCTTGCGCATAGCCCTCTGCCGTCGAGCCGATATCGCCGCGCTTGGCATCCGTGATCACAATCAGGCCTGCGGCCTTGGCCGCGTCGCAGACGCGCTGCAGGGCGCGCATGCCATCCGGGCCGAGGCGTTCGAACAGGCCGACCTGCGGCTTGAGGACACCGGCACGCCCGGCCACCTGTTCAACAATCGCTTCGCCCCAGCGGGCAAGGCCTTCAGGCGTGTCGCCGCCGAACAAGGCGGGCACGCGGCCGGGATGCGGATCAATACCGACGCAAAGCGGCCCAAGGGCCCGTGTTGAATCGACGAGGCGGCTGGCAAAATCAGTCATGGCCGCACCTGGCATGCAACCTTGACCACCTGCAAGCGGCGGCGGGCATTATCTGATTGCGGGCCATAGGTATTGGCCGTGAAAGGCTCGTTCGGGCCTTCGGTGATGGGCACATTCAGACTGGTCAGGAAGGCCTCAACCGACGAGGGCGCCGCCGTATAGATACGGCCCCGGCGCGGGCTCTCGGCAACGATCACGCCGCGCACGCCGCCATTCTTGTCAAAGACCGGGCCGCCGGAAATGCCGCCCAGCGTGCCGGTCAGGCCCTGCGTTCGGCCAATCTCGGCCCAGGCGAGGATCGGTTCCTGCCCGTCGCGGCGCCCGCGCGTGATGAGCTTCGAACGCGACATGAGACGGGTGGCCACTTCACCGGGCCGACCTTGCGGATAGCCAACATGATAGCCTTCGGCACCGACGCGCAGGGGCGAACCAAGATCGAGCTTCACGGCGGCGGGGCTGCGGCCGGTGGAAATCAGGGCGAGGTCATGGTCCGGATCGACGGTGACGCGCGCAGCGGGCACGTACTGGTCCGGCGCGATCAGCAAGCCGACGCTGTTGCAGCCATCGACGACGTGCCGGGCAGTGACCCAGTCGCCTTTTGTGTTGATGGCAAAGGCCGTTCCGATACCGTCTTTCGGCTCATCGACCTGGACGAGGATCTGTTCATCGAGAATGGAGGGGGGCGGCAGCGTGGGCCCGTCGGATTCCAGAACTGTTGGCGGCGGTTCGGGCGCGTCGGCGCTGCGCTCGTTCGCAAAAAGGGTTCCGACCACGACGGTGAAGACCAGCAGGTACAGGACCCAGTCAAACGATCTCATGGTCGGTGGCGCCTCCTGCGCGCTAGAACCTTTGCAAGGCCGGATCCCACAATCCGGCGGCCAGAATAAGGGCGGATGACAGCTTGGCGGCGATCAGCACGATGGCCGCGCCGGCCTGGTCATCCTCAATCCGCCTTGGCAGGTCGCGCAGCACGACATCCACCAATCGGTATACGATCAATTGAAGCAGCAGCGCGATGACGCCCCAGATCAGCAGGTCGAGCAGGGAGACGCTGGAGGCCAGCGTGGATGCAATCGGAATGGCGAGGCCGGTGATCGCGCCGGCCAGCGCGAGGCCGGCCGAGGCGTTTCCGCCTTTTACCAGTGCCAGTTCTTTCCACGGCGTCAGGAGTACATAAATAGTACTGGCGACAAGTAACATGACACCGGCCGCGGTCGTCCATATCAGAAAGCGAGGGAAAGCCTCAACGAAAGCACCGATTTCACCGCCCATCGAACCTGCCTATCCTCTACACTTACGCCTGCGACCCTCCCAAGGCCGCCTTTATCCCTAAACACAGCGCGCCTGCGCCTCAAGGAGACTTCATCATGCTGACCGGAAAAACTGCACTCGTCACGGGATCCACGAGTGGTATCGGGAAGGCGATCGCGACACGGTTCGCGCGCGAGGGTTGCAATATCGTGCTCAACGGGTTTGGCGACGAGGCGGAAATCGAGGCCGAACGGGCCGGGATGGCCAAGGAATTCGGCGTGAAAGTCGGCTATGCGAACGCTGACCTGACCAAGCCGGACGCGATTGAAGGCATGATGGGCTATGTCGCCCGCGACTTTGGCGGCGCCGACATTCTCGTGAACAATGCAGGCGTGCAATATGTTGCGCCCATCGAGGAATTCCCCATTGCGAAATGGGACCTGATCATTGCCCTGAACCTGACATCAGCCTTCCATACGACCCGCATGGCCCTTGGCGGCATGAAGGAAAAGGGCTGGGGCCGTATCATCAATACAGGCAGCGCCCATGCCAAGGTCGCTTCGCCCTTCAAGTCCGCCTATGTCACCGCCAAGCATGGCCTCGCGGGCCTCACCAAGGTGACCGCGCTGGAGGGCGCGCAGCATGGCGTGCGCTGCAACCTGATCTGCCCCGGCTATGTGCACACGCCGCTTGTTGACGGGCAGATTGCCGACACGGCCAAGGCGCGTGGCATGTCGAAGGAAGACGTGATCAAGAACGTTATCCTTGATGCCCAGCCGACCAAGCAATTCGTGACAGTCGAACAGATTGCCGGCTTTGCCGCCTTCCTCTGCTCGCCCGACGCCGACCAGATCAATGGCGCGGAACTTTCAATCGATGGTGGCTGGACCGCCGCCTAAGCCTAATGCCGCCTACTCGTCCAACACATCGGCGAGGCAGGCGGCAATGGTCTCGCTCGTGTCGTCATGGGTGAAGAAGGTCTTGAGGTTCCAGTCCTTGTCCATCAGGTAGAGCAGGCTCGTATGGTCCATCGTATAGCCGGCCGTGCTGCTGGGATCATCAACCCGGGAATAGTCGGCAATGAAAGCCTGCGCGGCGGCGCGAACCTGTTCGGGCGTGCCGGTGAGGCCGACCAGATTGTCCGGGAAGGCTGACGTCGCAACATATTCGGCAAGTTTCTCGGGCGTATCGCGCTCCGGATCGATGGAGATCAGCAGTGTTTGCGGCGGGTCGATACCTTCAGGCAGCATCTTGTAGGCGCGCGCCACGGTCACCAGCGTCATTGGGCAGACGTCCGGGCAATAGGTGAAGCCGAAATAGATCAGCGTCGGATGGCCCTTGAACGTATCCTGCGTAACCGCCTCGCCCTTGTCATTGACCAGCGAGATAGGCCCGCCAATCTCCGGATAGGCGCGGCTGAGACAGCCTGACTTGGTGCCGCCGGACTTGGCGCCTTCGGGCGTATCGGCAGGGCCGGACGGGGAACAGGCGGTGGCGGCAAAGGCGCCGAGCGCCGCGATCAGGGTGCGATAGGGAAAGGTCATGGCCGCGATATGCCGCCAACGCACCGCTTGGCGCAAGGGTCACGCTGACGCATAAGCATCGCATGGACGATATCACCCGCGACTCCCGTTACGGCCTCGACGATGCCGTGTTCACACTGGCCCCGGAAGGCCTAGGCTCGGCCCAGTCGGCGCTGGGACGCACGCGGCTGCGCACCTTCATCACGCTGCGCTGGCTGGCCGTGGCCGGGCAGACCATGGCCGTACTCTTCGTGGCTTTCGTGCTGGGTTTCGAGCTGCCGCTGGCGCTGTGCCTGGCGATTATCGCCGCCTCCGCCTGGCTTAACGTGTTCCTGGCCTTTGCCTTCCAGAGCCAGCGCCTGACGCGCGGCTGGGAGGCAAGCCTGCAGCTGGCCTTCGACACGCTGCAACTGGCGGCGTTGATTACCGCAACGGGCGGCCTGTCGAACCCGTTCCTGCTGCTGCTTCTGGCGCCGGTGACGGTGGCGGCGCTTTCCGTGTCACAGATGCGGGCGACTTTGGTGGCCGTTCTGGCCCTTTTGCTGGCCGCGTTGATGCCGTTCGTGGCCCTTCCCTTGCCCTGGCTGAATGGCGAAGTGATCAGCCTGCCGCCCCTGTTCCAGTGGGGCCAGTTCACGGCGCTCGCCGTGGGCCTTGTCTTCTTCTCGCTCTCCGCCGTACGCGTCAGCCAGGATGAAGCCCGCCTCGTGCGCGCGCTTGATGCCGCCAGCGTCGTCATGGCGCGTGAGCAGAAGCTGTCCGCGCTGGGCGCCATGTCGGCGATGACGACGCATGAGCTTGGCACACCGCTGGCCACGATCCACCTTGTCTCCAAGGAATTGCTGGCCGAGCTCGACCCTGATGATCCGAACATGGAAGATGTGCGCCTTATCGCGGAACAGGCGGACCGTTGCCGGTCCATTCTGGCCACCATCCGGGAGGCACGCGAGGCCACCGACATCGTACACGCCCTGATGCCGCTGGATGCGCTGGTGGAAGAGGCCGCCGCCCCGTTCAAGGGCCTTGGCGTCGACCTGGTCGTGCGCGCTGGTCCGGGCGACCGGGGCGAGGCGAAGGCGCCGATCCTCAATCGCAGCCCTGAAATCCTGCACGCCCTTGGCGCCTTTATCGAGAATGCCGTCAGCTTTGCCGACACGCGCGTGACGGCGGTGGCTTCATGGACGGATGACCAGGTGCTGATCACGATCACCGATGACGGGCCGGGCTTTGCGGCTGAAGTGATGCCGAAACTGGGCGAGCCTTATGTCTCGCAGCGGAGCGAGGCGCAGCTCGGCGGCGGAGACATGGGGCTTGGTTTTTTCATCGCCAAAACACTGATCGAACGCACTGGCGGGCGCATCGCCACGCGTAACCGCACACCGCCGAAACGGGGCGCCGTTGTGCAGGCCCTGTGGCCGCGTGCAGCACTTGAGGCTTCTAAATTGGCCTAAGCCGTGCAAAAGGCCTATATTGAATCTGAATCGCAAGAAGGAACGCGGCCATGGACCGCCCGGTGACAGTTAACGTGCACGAAAGCCTCAAGGGCGTGGAAGATCGTTCCTGCCTCGTGATGGATGACGATGGCCCGTTCGTACAACGCATGGCGCGGGCGCTGGCCCAGCGCGGCTTTGTGGTTTCCGCCGTCTCGACCGTCAGCGAGGGCAAGGATATTGCCCGCATGAACCCACCCGCCTTCGCCGTGCTGGACCTGCGCCTGGAAGACGGCAGCGGGCTTGATGTGGTCGAAGTACTGCAAAAATTTCGCCCTGATGCCCGCGCCGTGATCCTGACCGGCTATGGCGCCATCGCAACAGCGGTTGCCGCCGTGAAGGCTGGCGCGGTCGACTACCTGTCCAAACCGGCTGATGTTGACGATATCATTCGTGCGCTCACCGCCACGAAGGACGAAAAACCGGCGCCGCCGGAAAATCCGATGTCGGCCGACCGGGTGCGCTGGGAACATATCCAGCGCGTGTATGAGCTGTGCAATCACAATGTGTCCGAGACGGCCCGCCGCCTGAACATGCATCGCCGCACGCTGCAGCGCATCCTGGCGAAACGCGCGCCGCGCTGAGGGCGCTAACAGGTTTTTGACCCTCAAATTGCTGACGGCAGCGTCACGCAAATCGTAATATTTGCAACTGTTGCCAAGGATTCTCAACTGGCCTAATCGCGCCGGATGAAATCATCCTGCGCCCTCCCCGCCTCGCTTGTCCTGCTCTCCTTTGCCGCCCCGGCCCTCGCCCAGACCCAGGACGAGACCAAGCGTCTCGACCCGGTCGTGACGACGGCTGTTCCCGGCGCCACGCCGCTCAGCGACATTCCGATGTCGGTCAGCGTGATTGGGGCGGATGACCTCAAACTGGCAAAGGCCTATCTCGGCGCAGAGGACGTGACGGACCTGCTGACGGGCGTCGATGCGGCGGTGGCAAATGGCACGCAGGTGGCGTTCCAGATCCGTGGTATCGGCGCGGTGGACCATCAGGCGCTGACGCCCGGCGCAGCGGCGGTTTATGCAGATGGCGTCTATTTGGCCACCAATGTGCAGACCGGCCTGATGCTGTACGACCTTGAGCGGATCGAAGTGCTGAAAGGCCCGCAGGGCACGCTCTATGGCCGCAATGCCTCCGGCGGGGCGATCAATTTCATCACGGCCAAGCCGGGCGAGGGCCAGTCGCGCTATCTGAGCGCCGGATATGGCAATTTCAATCGTGTCGATCTTGGCGGCGCCTATGGGGAGAGCCTTGGCGGCGGCTTCAGCTATCGTCTTGCCGGGCGCTACCTGTCGCGCGATGCGGCGCTGGACAACACCGCCGGACCGGAAGACGCTGGCGGCGTGCGTGACGAGTTTGGCCTGCGCCTTGGCCTCAACTGGGACGAAATGCTGGGCGGGCGCCTTCTGATGCGCACGCATTACGAAGAAGACAATGGCGTCAATGCCTCGCCGCGCAATGACAGCCTCGACCTTGGCGACCATGAGATCGCGGTTGAAGGCACCGGCACGCAGGACACGGATAATGCCTTCTATGGCGCGTCGGTGGACTATACGCGCGACCTTGGTCGCTGGGAGCTTTCATCGCTGACGGCCTTTGAAGGCTATGCGCAGCAATACGGGTTTGACTTTGACGGCGCCCCGGCCCTTTTCGGCAATGCGGCGCTCAGTGCGAACCTTTCCTATGACCGCTCATTCCGTCAGTATTCGCAGGAGTTCCGCCTGCAGACGGACTGGACCGGCGGGCATACGCTATTCGGCCTCAGCGCATCGACCGATGATTTCAGCCAGACCTATACGATCTGGTGCGGCGAGCTGGACCCATCTACGCTGATCGGCACCTGCCCCTATGTCGGTGCAGCGAGCCGCGCGGGCCCGACGCCCGTCTCGCCCACCCGCGCCATGACGCTGGTGACCGATATCAACCAGTCGCGCGATACGCTCGCGGCCTTCACGCACAATGATTTTGACCTGACAGAACAGCTGACCGCCACGTTTGGCTTGCGCCTCACGCATGAGGAGATCGACGGGCATGGCAGCGGACGGCATGTCTTCGAGGATGGCACCATTGGGTATAACAATGTGAACGGGCTTGGCCTCGCCTATGGGTCGAACACGATTGATGAGACGCGCCTCAGCGGCAATGCGGCGCTTGCCTATGATCTCGGTGCTGGCACGGCCTATGCGTCTGTGGCGAACAGCTACAAGTCCGGCGGCTTCAATGGTGAAGTGCAGAACAATGCGACGCATTTTGCTGATGAGGGCCTGTTCTCTGCGGAGTCAGTCACGGCCTATGAGGTCGGCTACAAGGCGCGCCCTACGGAGGCGCTGACATGGACGCTGGCGGCCTTCTGGCAGGATTACGATTCGCCGCAGGCCCGCATCTTCGTGAACTTCCCGCTGCCGGACGGATCGAGCATTACCTCGAACTCGCTGTCGAACCTTGATGCCGCGACTGTCCATGGCGCTGAGGCGGACGTTACGTGGCGGGCGACGGAGGGCCTGACGCTGGATGCCGGGCTGACGCTGCTGGACACGGAGATCGACCAGTCATCCGATATTGGCGGCAATGCGGCCACCTTTGACGGCAATCCCCTGCCCTTTGCCTCGGACGTGTCGGCGACGCTGGGCGCGCGTTATGACTTTGCGCTGACGCCGGGTGTGGACGCCAGCCTTGCGGCCCATGCCAAGTATCGCGGCGACTATTATCTGGACCCGGAAGGCCTTGAGGCGCGGATGCAGAAGGGCTTCACCACGCTTCAGGCCGAGGCGACGTTCGCCTTTATCGACACGGGGCTGAGCCTGACACTCTGGGGCCGGAACCTCACCGATGAAGACTATGCCCTCTCGGGCTATGGCTTCATCGGCTACAACACGTTCCGTTCAGACCCGCGCACCTTTGGCGTACGGCTGGATTACAGCTTCTAGCAAGCGCCCATCACTCGGCAGGCGAGACGCCCGGGCAACCGCCGGTATCGAAGCGGATCGCCCGGAAATTGACCGGGTCGCCATTGGAATAGTTGAGGGCGTAGTGTGGCTCGGACTCGGTGACGCAGAGCTTCATTCTGGCGGCTTCTGCGCGCAGGTTTGCGACTTCATCGGCGATGGCGGGAACGGCTTTGCGATCCTCGAAGTTGACGAGATAGACGACCGGATAGGCGGCCATGTCTGTGGGCAGGTCGAGCGGGGTTTCAGGTGGGTGCAGGTTCTGCGTGCCCATGGTGAGGATGTAGGAGGGCTCTGCATAGCCGAGGGCCAGGATGCGTTGGGGCGCGACCGTGTTGCAATCCGCATCATCGCCGGGCACGCCGCAGACTTCTTCCAGCGCCGCGCGGGCCGTTTCGGTCGGCTGCAGCCAGACCTGGCTTGGCAGCATGAAGATGCGCACGTGCCAGCCGATCGTGATGCTGGCGGCGATGGCGAGCAGGATGGCGAGGCCGTCCTTGCGACGGGCAAATTCCACGATGGCAAAACCTGCAAGGGCAAAGCCGACCCACCAGAGCCAGAGCGGGAAGCTGCGATAGGCCGTCCAGGACTCGAGCACCTGGCTGGCCGCGACGGTTTTGAAGTCACCAGCGGTTTCTTCCATGTAGAAGACCGCGACACCGGGGAAGGAAACAGCGAGCAGCAGGATCGCGCCAATCGCGAAGAGAACCAGTGATATCCAGCGGGTGACCGGCATGCGCACACCGTCCATCAGCTGCACGGCGGCATAGCCGCAGAGGAGGCCCATGGCCGGATAGGCGGGGAGGATATAGTGGCTGAGCAGCGTGGGCATCAGTTCGAAGAAGACGAAGGTGAGCGCGGCCCAGGCGACGATGAACCGAATGGCGCGGGTCTCGTCGGTCAGGCCATCAATGCCGATGGGCCAGCGGGATTTCCAGTCGTCGCGCCCGGCAATGTACCAGAAGGCGGCGAGCAGCAGGGCGGGATGGGGCAGCAATGGCAGCGCGAACAGGAGAACCGTGAGAAAGGCGAACACGACAGCAGCGATGGCGGCGGAGTCGCGCAGCCATTTCCAGCCAAGCTCGTTGCGCGGTTTCAGGCGATGCCATGCCGCGACGCAGGCCGGGGCGAGCATCAGCGTGGCCGGGAAGAACCAGGCTGGCAAATGGGTGAGGTGGTAGAAGGGCCAGCCACCATGGCCTTCGGAGGCGCCGGTGAACTTGTCTTTCAAGTCCTTGCCGACGGCGCCCTTGATGAACTCGCCATGCGTCGCGGCTTGAATCCAGAGGAACCATGGCAGGACGAGCGCGACGAAGATGAGCGGCCCGGGCCACCAGAGGAGGACTTTCCACCAGTCCCCGCCCTTGCCGACGGTCGCTTTCGTCCACACCCATGCGCCGATACCGGCATAGGCGGCGACCATGGGGCCGACGGGGCCCTTGATGAGGAAGACGAGGCCCATGGCCGTCCAGAAGAGAAGCGCCATGCGTTTCGACTGGTCATTACGCATGTAGAGGCGGGCGAGCGCGCCGATGCTCAGCGTGGTCAGGAACACGAGCACGCCATCCGTCTTGGAAATATGCGCCTCGCTGGTCAGTAGCAGGGTTGCCCCAAACAGGGCCGCGCCGAGCCAGCTGGCGCGCCTTCCGATGAGGGGGATACCGCACCAGAAACAGGCGAGCGTGGCAAAGGCCGCGCCGAGCCAGCTGGGGACGCGATAGGTCCATATCTGTTTCGCTTCTGCGCCGGTGAAGAGGGCCGTCGACCCGGCCTGCAGCCAATGGATGCCTGCGGGCTTCTTGTTGCGCAGCTCGTCCTGGTAGCGCAGGCGGATATAATCGCCCGATTCCAGCATCTGCTTGGAGGCCTGCGCGAAGCGGCTTTCGTCGCGATCGAGCGCAGGCAGGTTGAACACGCCGGGCGCAGCGGCCCCGAACGTGATCACGAAAAGCAGG
The DNA here is from genome assembly GCF_000685295.1 of Hyphomonas oceanitis SCH89. Classification (GTDB taxonomy): domain Bacteria; phylum Pseudomonadota; class Alphaproteobacteria; order Caulobacterales; family Hyphomonadaceae; genus Hyphomonas; species Hyphomonas oceanitis. The sequence continues at coordinate 20,649 of NZ_ARYL01000011.1, read as the reverse complement.
ACCCAGGCTTTCCAGCCGGTCGAGATACGGTCGAGGAATGTCATGGCTTTGCCTTTTAGCGGCAGTCGCGCGCGCCGTCTTGTGGTTTTGGGCAGGAAAGCAGGACCAGCGCCAAGTGCGGTAGGGTCTCGCTTTTGCCGCCTTGCCTCGTTATGAGGCTTGGTTCGTTCTCCTGACAGCCCGAAGGCTTTCTGTTTTGGCCAATTCCCTCGAATTCTCAATCGTCGTGCCGCTGCATAATGAGGCTGGCAATGTCACCCGCCTGATCGAGGAGATCGCGCGGGCGCTGGACGGGCGCGCCTTCGAGATGCTGTTCGTCGACGATGCCTCCACCGATGACACACGTGCCGTGCTGGTGGAGCTGAAAAGCCGTTTCCCGATGCTGCGCGTTGTGGCCCACCGCAAGAATGCCGGCCAGAGCCGGGCCATTCGTTCGGGCGTGCTGGCGGCGCGGGCGCCGGTGATTGGCACGCTGGACGGCGACGGCCAGAACGACCCGGCCGACCTGCCGGACCTTTACCGCGCTCTGACGCGCGCCGATGCGCCCCAAGACCTGAAAATGGTGATGGGCCGCCGCGCCAGTCGCAAGGATACGGCATGGAAACGGTTCGGGTCGCGCTTTGCCAACAATATCCGCATGCGCCTGCTGAACGATGACTGCGATGACAGCGGCTGCGGCATCAAGGCCTTCTACCGCGACACCTATGTGTCCCTGCCCTATTTCGATCATATGCACCGCTACATGCCCGCGCTCTTCCGGGCCGAGGGGCACAAGGTGGAATATCGCGACGTGAACCACCGTCCACGCGCCACGGGCACCTCGAACTATACCAATTTCGGCCGCCTCGGCGACGCGCTGTCAGACCTGCGCGGCGTGATGTGGCTGATCCGCCGCCGGCGCAATCCGGGCGGCGCGGACGAGCTTTAGGCGCCAATACGCTGGCGAATGAAGGCGGCACGGCCCTCGACGGGCGCCAGCGGCACGTCCACCAGCGAAAAGCCAAGACTTTCATAGGCCTCGCGCACCAGCGCGCCGAAATCGAGCGTGCGTTCTTCATCCTGTGCGTAGATCGCGCGACACGACAAATCCAGAACGCAGTCTGCGGCGGCATAGCCCAAAGCAGCGGATTTTGTGATCAATTAGTTGACGGTTAGGAGTTCTATGCCTATGTTAGCTTCAACAACACCCCTCAGGCCTAGAGCGCAAGCTTGCCCAATACCGAGGGGTTACTTCTTTAAGGCCTTCTCGAGTTAGTCGAGAAGGCCTTTTTTGATGGACTATTCTAAGCCAGCGACAAACATTAATGATCAGGCTACCCTGCTGAAACAGCGGGGAATGGTTATTGTAGACGAAGATCTTGTCAAACGTTGGCTAGTCACTGTCGGCTACTACCGGCTCAGCGCATATTGGCTTCCATATGAGAAACCAGCCCAAGACAATCAAACACGTAGCAAAGTGTTTTTTCCAGGCACCCCGTTTGAATCCGTCGTCGATATCTACACATTCGACAGGCAGCTGCGCCTACTTGTAACAGAAGCCATCGAACGGGTTGAAATCGCGCTACGCACTAGTTGGACATATCATTTGTCTCATGCGAGCGGTCCGCATGCCCATATGAATGCAGAATTCTTCGATTCTGGCTGGAGTCATGCCAAGCGAATAGCAACAATGGCGGCACGTACTGAGCAAAGCCGAGAAGTGTTCATTACGCACTATCAGGAAAAGTACGGAAATCCGTACATGCCTCCGTTATGGGCTGTTACTGAGCTGATGACGTTCGGTGAACTGTCTAAATGGATTTCGGCTACTTCAAACTTAAAAATCAGCTCAGCAATAGCCAAGGATATCGGGCTGCCTTCAAGAGAAACGCTTGAGGGGGCAATTCAAACACTAGCGTATGTGCGAAACATCTGCGCGCATCACGGTCGATTATGGAATCGCCGTCTCGTCAAACGCATTCCAAACATCAAACGGTTTCGTGATGATCTTTGCATATCACAAAATGGGCGACAGGCTCAGCCCGAAAATCACATATATAATGTTTTGGTCATTCTCATGCGATTGTTGAATCATCAAAGTCCCGACACAACTTTTTCCACACGTTTAAAGGAGTTAATTCAAACACGCGAGCCTGTTCAGCGCAAAGCTATGGGATTTCCTGATGATTGGGAGAGCCGTCCGATCTGGAAGACGGCGTGATTGTTCTGCTTACAGAATAGATAGCCGATACCAACGCAGGGCGCGTAAGCACGCTCGACTTGCCGCTGCCAGGCGGACCGGTGAAAATATGAATGTCTGGCACGTATTTCTCCGTGGAGTGGCGTTTATGACCCGAAATTGCCGTGTTTACCGCTGTTTATGGGTAGAGGGCCGCACCGGGCGGCCAGCATGGGGAAATCCGCTCGCATCGCTGGGCGCATTACGGTAAACCTCGTGTTAACTCAGCCGCAGGACGGGTGGTGTTGAAATGAACAAAGACACGAAGATCGCGCTGGCGGGAGCAGCGGTCGCCAAGATGGAACGCAAGAAGCGTGAGAAACACGCTTCTGACGACTCGAATGAAAAGGGGTACTTCATGCGCGTAATTTTCGGGATCTTTCCGCTGCTGGTCATTCCGGTAGTGTTGTACAATCTGCTGGCGCTGGGCTTTGGCGGCGCTGTCGAGACAGTAAATGCGCAGGGCGAGCTGGTGCGCTCGACCGTGGCGCCGATCCTCAACCTGCTCAACGGGCCATTCATGCACCTGCCGATGATTTCCGGCGTGGACTGGATGCTGACCAAGGGCGACGCGATCCTGCTGGTGGCGGTGATCTTCCTGTTCCTGGAAATCCTGAAATCGACCAGCACGGGCACGTCGACCATCATCAATCATGCCGTTTCGATGATGCTGTTCATCGTCTGCCTGATCCAGTTCCTGCTGCTGCCGAACTTTGCGACCTCGACCTTCTTCATCCTCATGTCGATGACCTTGCTGGATGTTCTGGCCGGTGTGGTCGTGACCATCGTTTCCGCACGGCGCGACTTTGGCGTGGCGGGCGACGTCTAGGCCTTCCTATTCCCCGGCCGCCGCGAAAAAGGTTTCGCTGGTGCGCCGGGACGCGGCCGCCCTTGCGAGGGATTGCAGGAAAGTGGCCGTCCACCAGTCAATATCATGTCTCGCGATCTCGCCCCACATGGCCGCGTGCCGTGTGCGACGCTCTTCCAGCGGCATGGTGACGGCGCGTGTGATGCCACCGGCAATCGAGGCAGCGTCATAGGGATTGATGAGCAGGGCGCCTTCGGCGAGCTGTTCGGCCGCGCCTGCGAAGCGCGAGAGGATGAGCACGCCGGGGTCGGCTTCATCCTGCGCGGCAACATATTCCTTGGCGACCAGATTCATGCCGTCATTCAGAGGCGTGACGAGCGCAATGTCGGCCCGGCGGAAGAGACCGGCCAGCCGTTCGCGGGGGATGGAGCGGTGTATATATTGAACGGGCATGTAACCGATGTCGCCGAACTCTCCATTGACCTCTCCTGAGAGCTGTTCGAGGTCGCGGCGGATATCCTTGTAGGCCTGAACATCCTCGCGGGTGGGCGGGGCGATCTGCAGGAAGGCGATGCGATCCGCCTCGACATGCCGATCCCGCAGGAAGGCCTGGAAGCCGCGCAGCCTGTGTGGCAAGCCCTTGGAATAGTCGAGGCGGTCAACGCCGATCATGACCTTCTGGGCTGACGTCGTGATCTCCGGCAGTTCAGGCGCCTCTTCTGCAGCCTTGCGGAAGCCGGTGGCATCTATGCCGATGGGAAAGCTCGCAACCTGGATGAAGCCGTTATTGAAGCGCAGGCGCCCGTCAGACAGCAGTTCCGCGCGGCCAAGCGTGCGGAAGGCGCCGATGAAATTGGCGACGTCGCGCTGCGTCTGCAGGCCCACAAGGTCATAAGCTGAAAACCATTCGAGGAATTCGGCATTGTCCGAAAGGGCGCGGATGCCGTTGGCGACGGGAAACGGGATGTGCAGGAAAAAGCCGATGGGGTTTCGCACACCGAGCTTGCGCAGCTCATGCGCGAGCGGGATCAGATGATAGTCGTGGATCCAGATCGTGTCGTCGGGACGCAGGTGCGGCGCAGAGAGTTCGGCGAGGCGGCTGTTGACGGACTTGTAGGTCGTGAACTGGCCGACGCTGACGCTGAGGAGGTCGGCGCGGCCATGGAAAAGCGGCCAGAGGACCGAGTTGGAATAGCCGAGATAATAACCTGCATGTTCCTTCGGCGTGAGGCCCATGGCGAGGCGTTCAAAGGTTGCTCCGGGATGATTGATGAGTGCCTCCGGACCATTGCCGGACCGTTCCTTGACCGTTTCAGTGCCGATCCAGAGCCCGCCCTGCGAGGCCATCGTGTCGTTGAGGGCGACAACCAGGCCGCCGCTCGGCTTGTCGCCCAGTGGCACACGGTTCGAAAATACGACAAGTCGCGTCACGTCTCCCTCTCCTGATTGTCAGTTCAACCTCTGAACGTAGCGGCCCCCTCCGGGTTCCGCTTGTATCGCTAACATCTGCATCGGCGCGCGCGGAACGATCCGAGGTGACGCTTCGTTGGTTCTGCAAGCACACACTTTGAGCAGGAGACAAAACCCATGAATACGATTGCCCCCCAGATACATGAAGACGGCCTTCCCGGCAGCGAGGCAGACCTGTCGCCCAAGCCCGAATGGGAACCACGCTATCCGGGCTCCGGCCGGCTCGAAGGCAAGGTCGCGCTGATCACCGGCGCCGATAGCGGCATCGGCCGCGCGGTGGCCGTGCTGTTTGCGCGCGAAGGCGCCGATATCGCCTTCGTCTATCTTTCGGAAACCGAAGACGCGGATGCGACCTGCAAGATGATCGAGGATGAGGGCCGCGACGCGCTGGCCATCAAGGGCGATCTCGGCGATCCGGAATTCGCGCAGATGGTCGTTGCAAAGACGATTGCGCGGTTCCAGACGATTGACGTCCTGGTCAACAATGCCGGGGAGCAACACCCCGACAAGGAGATTGAGGACATTACCGATGCGCAGTTGAAGCGCACTTTCCAGACAAATATCTTTTCGATGTTCTACCTGACGCAGGCCGCGCGCCCGCACCTGAAAGAAGGGGCGTCGATCATCAATTGCACATCGGTGACCATGTATGCCGGTGCCAGTGAGCTGCTCGACTATTCGGCCACCAAAGGCGCCATCACGGCGTTCACGCGCTCACTGTCGGAGAACATTGTCGGCGACGGCATTCGCGTCAACGCCGTGGCGCCGGGGCCTATCTGGACGCCGCTCAATCCAGCCGGCGGGGCATCGCCCGAAAAGCTGGAGCATTTCGGTGAGGGAACCCCTATGGGGCGTCCCGGCCAGCCGAATGAAGTGGCGCCAAGCTTCCTGTTCCTCGCCTGCGAGGATTCAAGCTATATGTCCGGGCAGGTCCTGCACCCGAACGGCGGCATCATCGTCGGCTCGTAAGGGCTCGCGCCTAGTCTTTTTTGGCGAGGTCGGCGAGCTGGTCCTGGATGGCCTGCATCTGGGCCTGCATGGCGGCGAGCGCCTCGGCCTGGAAATCCATGATCGGATTTGATGGCGTCTGTTTCTCGTTATGGGACGCCTTGTGGAGCGTGGGCATGAACATTTTCATGCCCTGCTCGAACATCGCCATGTTGCGGCGCGCCTGTTTTTCGAACAGCGACATGGGATTGGCGGCCTTGGTCCATTCCTTTTGCGTGTCGGCAAAACTGTTCATCGACATGTCGAGGAAGGCCGGAAGGAAGGCCTGTCCGCCACCACCATAGAAACCGATCAGCTTGCGCAGGAAGTTCAGCGGAAGGGCGCCCTCCCCCTTTGTTTCCTGCTCGAAAATGATCTGCGTGAGCACCTGACGGGTCAGATCCTCTCCCGATTTGGCATCGCGCACTTCAAAATCCCGGCCCTCACGGACGAGTTCGGAAAGGTGTTCCAACGTCACGTAAGATGACGTGGATGTGTCGTAGAGACGCCGATTCGCGTATTTCTTGATGATGATCGTCTGGGACGATCCATTTGGCTTGGCCATATCCTACCCTCAGTTCTCCTCAATGGGAGAAGCAATTATTGTGCTATGCAGCAATATTTGCACAGAATTTGCGTGTGACCAATGCGCTATTGAAGTCTACCGGCCATGAAGGCTAGAGACGGGGCAACAAAAGCCGGAGGAAAATTAGGCATGACAAAGACAGTACTGGTCACGGGGGGCACGCGCGGTATCGGACGTGCGATCAGCGAGACAATGAAAGCAAAGGGCTACAAGGTTGCGGCCAATTACGGCGGCAATGACGAAGCGGCCAAGCTTTGCGAAAAAGAAACAGGCATCCGTTGCTACAAGTTCGACGTGGCTGACTATGAAGCCGTGGGCAAAGGCATCGCGGCCATCGAGGCCGATCTCGGCCCGATCGACATCGTGATCAACAATGCCGGCGTGACGCGCGACGCACCCTTCCACAAGATGACACTCGACCAGTGGCAACAGGTCATCAATATCGACCTGACCTCGGCGTTCAACGTGACGCGCCAGGTGTGGGACGGCATGCGCGAGCGCGGTTTCGGCCGGGTCATCAACATCTCGTCGATCAACGGACAGAAGGGCCAGTTTGGCCAGGCGAACTATTCCGCCGCCAAGGCCGGCCTGATCGGCTTCACCAAGGCGCTCGCCCAGGAAGGCGCCAAGAAGGGCGTGACCGTGAACGTGGTCTGCCCGGGCTATATCGATACGGAAATGGTTCAGGCCGTGCCGGAGAAAGTGCTGGAAAGCATCATCGCGTCGATCCCGGTCGGCCGTCTCGGCAAGGCTGAAGAGATCGCCTCGATGTGCGCCTATCTCTCCAGCGAGGAAGCCGCCTTCATCACCGGCGCAACCATGACGGTGAACGGCGCGCAATATATCGCGGGCTAGGCCTGCCGACATTGCAAGCAAAACGAAGAACCGGACCGGCCCCGTGCCGTCCGGTTTTTCTGTATTTAAAGACGCGGGAGGCGAGGTGCCGGGAACGCGTTTTTTGTATTTCAGGATAGAAGCAAGGTCGCGATCCCTTGCCCCGTCTCCCGCGCTGCCCGGCGAGATGGGAGCCAGCCGGACGAGAAGAGAATACGCCGGGACACGCGCTGTCGGACAAGTTTGTGCCGAAGGCCCGGCTGGCGGGCGATTGCGGGGTGTTTCCTGCTGGAAAGAGCAGGCTAGACCTTGGGCCGCCAGTCAGGCGGGGCCAGTTCAAAACCCTTGAACTCGAAGCCCGGCGCGACCGTGCAGCTGACGAGGGTCCACGCGCCGAGCGTTTCGGCCGTCTGCCAGTGATGGGCAGGGACGACGATTTGCGGATGCTGGCCAGCGCGCAGGTCCGGGCCGAGCTGGTAGGCGTCGGCGCCCCTCCCGTCCGGCGGTGAAAGGGTGAGCGCAAGCGGGCCGCCCGCATGCCAGAACCAGCATTCATCGGCATCGACGCGGTGCCAGGCGGACACTTCATCGGCCTGCAGCAGATAATAGATGGCCGTGGATGTGGGCCTGTAGCCATACATGGCCGGGGCGCGGAAGGTTTCGGCATAGTGGCCGCCTTCGGGATGCGGCTTCAGGCCGAGCAGGCGGATGATCTCATTGGCGCCAAGGTCCCCCGAAATGGCGTTCATCAGAACCGGTCCTTCCGGCCGCGGATTTCCGCGAATGTTGCCACAGGGTCGCCGGGATGGCCCATGGCCGCCTGAAGGCCCGGATCGTCGGCGCGCAGGAAGGGATTGGTTTTCAGTTCGCGCGCGAGCTGGGTGGGGACGGTCCATTCATTGCGGGCGCGCTTGTCGGTGATCTCGTTCACATAGGCGGCGAGCGCCTCATTGCCGGGGTCGACCGTAACGGCGAACTTGGCGTTCGACGCGGTGTACTCGTGCGCGCAGTAGAGTGCCGTCTCGGGCGGCAGGTTCTTCAGGCGCGAGAGGGAGGCCCACATCATTTCCGGATTGCCCTCGAAGACGCGGCCGCAGCCGAGCGCAAAGACGGCGTCGCCGACAAAGGCCGTGGCTTCGCCCGCCAGATGATAGGCGATATGACCAAGCGTATGGCCCGGCACATCGATGACATGCGCGGCCAGCGCGCCGAGGGAGACGACATCGCCAGTCTTCACGGCGCGGTCGATGCCGGGGATTTTTGCCGCTTCGCCAGCCGGGCCGGTAATGGTGCAGCCGGTGGCCTCCTTGATGGCGAGATTGCCGCCGGCATGGTCCGGATGCCAGTGCGTGTTCCAGATCTGCGTGATGGTCCAGCCGCGCGCGGCGGCTTCGGCGAGGTATTTCTGCGCGTCGGGCGTATCCACGGCAGCGGTCTCGCCGGACACGGAATCATGTGCAAGGAAGCCGTAATTATCATTCAGGCAGGGAAACTGGTGTATCTGGAACATCAGGTCGGATCTCCGGGCGGCTTCAATTCGTGGTCGTAAAACCCTAAATAACACAAGGAAGCCCATGCGTCAGGATGCCGTCACCTTGGAGCGATTTTATGCCTCCCCGCTGGGGAGCGCGGCCGCGCGCATCCTGTCGGCGAAGCTGGTCGACCTGTGGGGCGAGGCGAACAATTTATCGGTTCTGGGCCTTGGCTATGCCATTCCGGTTCTGGATGCGTTTGGCGACCAGCCCGGCCGCAGCGTGGCCGCCGTGCCGTTCGACCATGGCCCGGTGCGCTGGGACCCGACCGGGCGCGGCAATGCGACCGTTTCCGTTGGCGACCTGCGCCTGCCCTTCCCGGATGGCCAGTTTGACCGCGTGATCGTGCTGCACGGCCTTGAGGAAACGGGCGATCCACGCGCCTATTTGCGGGAGATCTGGCGCGTCATGGCGCCGGAGGGACGCATCGTGCTGGCTGTTTCCAACCGTGCGGGACTGTGGAGCCGGGCGACCCGGACGCCGTTTGGCCAGGGACGGCCGTGGAGCCGGTCGCAGCTGATGAACCTGCTGTCGATCGGTCTCTTCCAGGTAACGGCCAGCGCCAGCGCGCTCTATATGCCGCCTGTGTCAGCGCGGCTGGTGACCGCTGCGGCCGAGGGCTGGGACGCGATCGGACGGATCATCACGCCGGGCCTTGGCGGGGTCGTGCTGGTCGAAGCGGTGAAGAGACTGTATGCTGAACCGGGAGGCGGCGCCGTCGCGCCTGTGGCGGAGCGGGTCCGGATTGCCAAGCCTGCGGCGACGTCACGGCGCGAAAAACATTGACGCAAGCGGTGCGACCGATACGTTCGCACCTGCAAAAACCAAAGGGCTGGTGGACTATGAAACTCGTTACCGCAATCTTTAAACCAAGCCGTCTCGACGCTGTGATCGACGCACTGTCCGAGGCTGGCGCGACTGGCCTGACCGTATCGGAAGTGCGCGGCTATGGCCGGCAGCAGGGCAAGACGGAAGTCTATCGGGGGGCCGAATATGAAGTGCGCCTCCTGCCGAAAGTCCGCGTGGAAGTCGCCTGCAGCGAGGCCGACGCAGAGCGTTTTGCCGACGCGATCATCTCGGCGGCAAACACAGGCACGATCGGCGACGGCAAGATCTTCATCACGACGGTCGAATCCGTGGTGCGTATCCGCACCGGCGAGCGCGACGAGCAGGCCCTGACGGGCTGATCCGCCACGCCTCTATGGCAAACCATAGATTAACGCGGGCGGCATTGTTTTGCCGCCCGGCGCAAACCTTCATGAACGGGGGTTCTGTAAGGATGACCGCCTAGTATCGGGCGGGGTCATGCCATGCAGTATCTGTTTCACTCCTTCACAGGCAGGGCATTCTGATGTCCGTCCTGTCCGGGATTCTCCTCGCCAATATCTCGCTGGCCCTGCTGGCAGCCCTGATCTACTGGCAGGGCACAATGCATGCCGAACAACTGCGCGACGTGCGGCTTCAGTTCAGCAAACTCTCTTCGACCGATCCGGTCACCAATCTTCCTAATCGCGCCAAGCTGCATGAGCGCCTGACCGAGGCGCTTGAATCCGACGGGCCGGATCCGGCGCTGATGGTTATCGAGCTGGACGGGTTCAAAGTGGTCAATGACACGCTGGGACACGAGACCGGCGACGAGCTGCTGAAGGCCGTGGCGATGCGCATGACCAGCTGCCTGAACGACAAGGACATGCTGGCCCGCGTTGGCGGCGGCGAGTTTGCCGCGCTGATCACCCGGGCGGACGCCGAAGTCCGCGCCACGCAGACGGCGCAATCGATTGACGAGGCCATGCACGCCCCCTTCCGCATCGGCGAGGACGTGATCAGCATGAAAGCCAATATCGGCATCGCGCCGACGCTGAAAGGTGAAGTGCCGGCAACCGAAATCCTGCGCCGGGCGGACGTCGCCATGTTTGCGGCCAAGAATGACCGGCTGGAGACAATCCGCACCTATTCGCCCGCCATGGATGAAGCGCTGCAACTGCGCCGTACGATCAATTCCGAACTCGACCGCGCACTCATGAACAATGAGCTGACCCTGGTCTACCAGCCGCTTGTATGTGCACGGACGGGCAAGGTGATGAGTGCCGAAGCCCTGATGCGCTGGCCGAGCAAGCAGGGACTGGCCGGCTCGCCGGGCGTGTTCATCCCGATTGCCGAGGAAAGCGGGCTGATCACGAAACTCGGCGCCTGGGCGCTCGACCAGGCCATGCTGGAAATCAAGCGGCAGAAGACGATCCCGATCGCGGTCAATGTCTCACCCGTGCAGTTCCGCGTCGATGGATTTGCCAATAGCGTGGAAGCCGCGCTGGAGCGCCACGGCATCGAGCCCGCACTGCTGCACATCGAAATCACGGAAGGCGTTCTGATCTCGCATACGGGCGAAGCGCAGCGCACGATGAACCGCCTGCGCCAGATGGGCGTGCAGGTGCTGCTCGACGATTTCGGCACGGGGTATTCATCGCTGAGCTATCTGCAGCAATTCCAGTTCGACGGACTGAAGATCGACCGCGCCTTCATCCAGCAGCTCGATATCGGCCATACGGGCCGCGAACTGCTGAAATCCATTATTGCGCTGGGCCACAGCCTGAACATGAAAGTCGTCGCCGAGGGCGTCGAGACCGAGGACCAGGCGGCTGTGCTGCAGCTACTGTCCTGCGACTTCCTGCAAGGCTATGCGCTGGGACGCCCGGGTGCCGCCGACGCGCTGCATGCCATGACCGGCCCGGAGGAATTGCTGGGCGGACTGACCCGCAAGGGCGGCGGCTGGACCGGCGCGATCAACTAGCGATCCTTGATATCGGACGCGGTGACTTCTTCCGCGCCATGATGGAGCTGCAGGTTTAGCAGCACCGCCTTGGCGACAGGCAGGAGGATCATGCAAAGCCCGATCAGGACGACGCAGAGCGCCACGAAGGACAGGATCTTCAGGCCGGTGGGCAGTGGGCTCATCGGCAGCAGGAACAGGAACGGCGCCAGCAGAATCAGTACGCCGAAGCCGACAAAAAAGGCCGGGCCGTCTGCCGTATCAGCCGATGTCATGTCACGTCCGCAGACCGGGCATTCCGAATTGAGCTTCAGATAGCCCGAAAACAGCTTTCCTTCGCCGCACTTGCCGCAACGCAGGCGCAGGCCCGAGAGGATGGGGGATGCATTCGACATGTCAGACTCCGTGTTTCACCGCTCATGTAGGCGTTCAGACACGGCTTTAAGCCGTGCCAAACCGTCGCTGGAGCTCAAAGGTCGCAGTTGAGGCCCGCGCATTAAGCTCAGACCACCCTTGACCTTGGGCCCCGCTTTGCACACCAGAGCAGCGCAGATGACCTGAACAAGAGTATACACAATGACCGAACCTGTCTTTCCCTCGATTGCCATTATCGGCACCGGCCTTATCGGCGCATCCATTGCCCGGGCTGCCGCCGAGTATGGCGCAGCGGGATCGGTCAACCTTTATGACGTGAGCGACGATGTGCGCCAGCGCGCGGCCGGCCTTGGCCTGGGCGATGTTGCGGAGACACTGCAGGCCGCTGTGGCAGACGCTGACTGCGTGCTGCTGTGCGTGCCCGTTGGCGCGCTGGCGGCTGTTGCAGCCGCCGCTGTGCCACATATGAAGACCGGGGCGATCCTGACCGACGTAGGCTCGGTGAAGGGGGAAGCTGCCGCCGCCCTCATGGCCGCTGATGACGGCCGCGTGCATATCATACCCGGCCACCCGATTGCCGGCACCGAGCAATCCGGCCCGGAGGCCGGGTTTGCCACCCTGTTCCGCGACGCCTGGCATATCCTGACGCCGGGGCCGAGCACGGACGAGGCCTATCTCGCGGGAGTCGATGCGCTGACGCGTTTCTGGCAGGCGCTGGGCTCGAAAGTGGAGACCATGGACAGTGCGCGCCATGACCGCGTTCTGGCCATCACCAGCCACCTGCCCCACCTGATCGCGTTCAATATCGTGGCGACCGCCTTCGACATGGAAACCGTGGAACAGGGTGAAGTGGTGAAATATTCCGCTGGCGGTTTTCGCGACTTCACGCGGATTGCAGCCTCTGATCCCGTTATGTGGCGCGACGTGTTCCTGACCAACAAGGAAGCCGTGCTTGAATGCCTCGGGCGGTTTTCCGAAGACCTCGCCGTGCTGCAGCGCGCGATCCGCTGGGGGGATGGCGACATGCTGATGCGCGAATTCACGCGGGCCCGGACGATCCGCAAGGCGATCATTGATGCAGGGCAGGATTCCAGCGCGGTAAACTTCGGCCGCAACCCGCACCTGGACAAGGAGACGGGCGAGTCATGAAAGAGATCACGCTGACGCCCGAACGCCGCGAGGCGCTGTGCCGCGAAGTGCAGAAGACGTTCAGCGTGGCCTTTGACGAAACGCTGAGTGATTTCCGGGCGGGCGAGATTGTCGACCTGATGCTGAAGACGATGGGGCCGGCAGTGTATAATCAGGCCGTGCAGGATGTGCGGGCACACCTTCAGGGCAAGCTGGACGACCTTGATGGCGAAGTCTGGGTGGATGGCGGCGTTTAGGCCCTCACGGCCTTGTGTGTGTTGCGTGTCTGAACCGGCGACTAAATCTGTGCGTATGAAACACATGACCCATTCACTCCTCTCCCGCCGCGCCCTGTTGCTGTCAGGCTCTGCCGCCCTTGCGGTTGCTGCCTGTTCGTCTGCCGGGGCGGACAAGAAGCCACCTGAAGCCGCCGCCGACCGCGACAAGTATGTCGGCAATGAATGGCGTGACCTGACCGAGGACCAGTGGCACGAGCGCCTGTCTCCAGCCGCTTTTGGCGTGCTCCGCAAGGCGAACACCGAACGCGCGTTTACCTCGCCGCTGGAGCACGAGAAGCGCGAAGGCATTTATCATTGTGCAGGGTGCGACCTGCCGCTGTTTTCATCGGACAAGAAGTTCGACAGCGGCACAGGCTGGCCGAGCTTTTTCGATGTGCTGCCGGGCGCTGTTGCGACAAGCGTTGACCGCAAGCTGATCTACACGCGCACGGAATATCATTGCGCCCGCTGCCTTGGCCATCAGGGCCATGTGTTCAAGGATGGCCCGGCCCCCACCGGCCTGCGCTGGTGCAATAATGGCGTGGCGCTGAGCTTCAAGCCCGCCTGACCCTATTCGGTGATGACATAGCCTTCGGGAATGACAAACGGCGCTGTGGCGACGGCGACATTCTGTTCGACTTCCTCGCCGGGACCATTCTCGCGCCGTTCATAGGCCTCGACCAGTGACAGATAGGGCGGGACATAGACCCAGCCCTGATCGGCCATGTTCTGTACGATTTCGAAATGGAGATGGAACGTGGTGGCCGAGCCGCCAAAATCATTCGAAACATAGCCGAGCGGCTGGCCGGCGGTGACGGTGTCGCCGGTCTTTACCTTGAGCTTGGCCATGTTGAGGTGGAGGTATTTGTAGATACGGCCACCGGCGCGCAGGCTGATCGAATAGGAGCCGACATTGGAGATGACGCCATCTTCGGTGGCGACGACTTCCTGCAGCGCGCGGTCAGCCTTGGCGGTGCGGCGCATCGTGTTGCATTGCTCCGGTGTGCCGACGCGGATGTCCTGGCCCTGGTGGATTTTCTGGGCCGGGCAGAAGGGCGATCCCCTGTTGGCGCTGCGGGTTTCGCAGAAATTGTCGCGCCATGGATAGGCGAAGTTGCGCGGGTCGCACTGGTCGCCGCCGCCGATGCCGCCGCCGAAGGTGAAGACCTGGGACTGGAGGTAGGCGGGCGCTGATTTTACAGGGAAAACAATGCCGGGCGCGTGGACGATCTGGTCGATGTCACCCTGCCCTGAACCCGGCAGAAGCGCGCCGGGGGCATGGTAGCTGAAGGCCGGTTCGACGGGCGGTGTGACGGGTTCCGTGGGTGTTTCAGCCGCGTCTTCGGGGGGCGTTACGGTATCTTCCGGTGTATCGACGGGGGCTTCCGTGTCCGTTCCGGGGACTTCGGAGTCCGTTCCCGGGGTATCTGTGGCCGGCGTGTCGGTTTCGGCAGGGGTTTCGGGTGTCACGTCCGTGTCAGTCGGAGGTGTTTCGGTTGGCACCTCGGCGCTGGTGTCGGGGGGCGTGACAGTGTCCTCGCCGGAGACGGGGTCGGTGGCCGGTGTATCCGTTTCAGGATCGGTCGGTGTCTCGCTGCCATCGGTTGGCTCCGCAGGATCGACCGGCGTTTCGCCATAGGGGTTTTCGACCGGTGTGCCGGGAGGCGGTGGACCGGGCGCGCCGGGCGGAATGGCCGGGCCGGGCTCAGGCGTGGACGGCGGCGGGCCGCCATCGCCCGGGAAGCGGATGAAGTCACAGCCGGCCAGGCCGGTGACGGCCAATGCGGCCAGAACGTACGCAACAGTCTTCTGCATCAGCGTGTCCCCGCGATGACCAGTTTACGGGCGATTTCGAGCGCCTCGTCCTCTCCGATGCATTCAGGGTCTTCACCCGTTGCATTCTTGCATTCGAATTCGATGAGATAGTCGGCGCCATAGCGCGAGAAGGCGACCTGCGCGCCGGAGGCGGTGGCCAGATAGCTCGGCTCGGTATCGGCGGATGTGTCGCCGGCATCGCGCGCGCCGATGACTTCATTGGTGCCGTTGACCACGATGTCATAGTCGACGCCGGGATAGGTGGCGAAATAGCCATCGCTCATGGGCATGAATTTCACGCCGCCCTCGGCTGACTGGGGCACAACGATGCCGGTGGGGAGGAGGACGGGCACAGGCGGGGCGGATGCGCCGGACTGGACCTGAAAGGCGCCTTCGCCGCGTTCCTCGCTGGGCACCGAGGCCATGTCGCGGCGGGCGGCTTCCCAGTCGATACCGGCCGTGCTTTCGACCGCTTCAGGACGGACGGGCAGGTCGGGCTCGGCCGGGGTTTCGGTGGCGGCAGGCGCAGCGGGCTGTTCGGGCGCCTTGATCCGGTCACAGGCTGACAGTGTCAGGGCCCCTATCGCCGCGAAGGCCAGAAAATGCTTTGTGGTCATCATCAGTTTTTCTCTCCGGGATGGGCGACATAGTCGGGGTCAGCATAGGCCACCCCGTCAACGGACATGATCTTTTTCTGTACATCGCTGATGGCGGCGCGGGTGGGCTCGGTGCCGGGCGGCATCTGGTAGGCGAGCTTGATCTCGCCGGAATAGCTGGCGCCGACGAGGGCGAAATCCGCCAGTTGGGGCGTGCGGTCCACATAATCGGCATAGGTCTGCTGGGCGGCGGCCGGATCTTTCTTGTAGAGGCGGGCAATGGAATCGATTTCCGGCGCGCCCTTGATGCGGACAATGAAGGTGACTTCCGCGCCCTTTGCCTGGGCCGTGATGACCGCAGGCGGGGCCTGTTCGGGCCGCACGAGCGGCGGCTCGGTCGGCACTTCATCCGGCACAATGTCTTCCGGCAGGGCGCCGACCAGCGGACTCTCGTCCCGGTTGACACGGGCATCAACCTGCGAACCGGACTCGCGCTCTGACATGCCTGACAGCGGCACGGCTGGTTCGTCCCTGTCTTCCGGCGAGCCGGCCAGCACAAACAGGCCCGTCGCGCCCGCAAGCGTGGCGAGGCCTGCCAGCCCGAGCGGGCCGCCGAGATGGAAAGGCGTGCGGAAACCGGCCATGCCTAGTTGGCACCTCCGCTGGTGGTGCTGAGGGCCGGCACATTGGCGAGGTTCAGGAGACCGCCGCAGGGACGGGCGCACATGTCCGGGCTGCCCGGAATGGGCGTCGTGCCGGGATAGAGGGCGCAGGACCCGGCGCATTGCAGCGGCTCACGCGGATCAAGCGCCGCGATCAGCGTGGCTTTCAGCTCCTGCGGGGTGGCGTCAGGCTGGCGGGCCTTCAGCAGGGCCAGCGCAGCAGCGACGTGCGGGGCGGCCATGCTGGTGCCCTGCTCGTAGGCATAATAGCAATTGTCGACGCCTTCGCCTGTGACCGGATCGTAGCAATTGGTCGAGGCCTTGGTCGAGAGGACGCCATCAGGGCGGCCATCGCCATTGTCGTCGCGGGTGAGATCGCCGCCCGGTGCAATGACCGAGACATTCGGCCCGAAGTTCGAATAGGGCGCGATCTGGCCACGGGCATCACCGGCCGCAACCGAGATGACGTTCTGGCAGCCGCCGGGCGCGTAATACTGCGTCGAAACGCGGGCATTGCCGGCAGCGGCGACAACGATGACGCCGCGATCGGTGACGGCATCGATCGCATCCTGCAGCGAGGCGGGGCAGAATTCGAAAAGGCCGATGGAGAGGTTGATGATGTCGGCCGGATTTTCGTTCCAGACCTCATTGCCTTCGGTATCCTCACCCGGGATCAGGCCGCCAGCCCAGCGGATGGCGTCGTTGATGTCGGAGAGGCGACCGCCGCATTTGCCGAGCGCGCGGACCGGAACGATCTTGACGTTCCAGGCGCCGCCGGCAACGCCGGTACCGTTATTGGAAGCCGCAGCGCCAATCGTGCCAGCCACATGCGTGCCATGGAACGTGTCAGCGGCGAGCGGAGCCGTGGGGTCGCACATGTCGCCCGGATCGTTCGGGTCATTGTCGCGGCCATTGCCGTCATTACCCATGCGCGGATCGGAGACCATGTCCCAGCCAGCCGCGACATTGGGCGAGTTCTTGATGTCAGGGTGGACCATTTGCAGGCCGGTATCGACCACGGCAACAACGACTTCGCTGGAGCCCTCATTGGCCTGACGCGTCCAGAAATCCTGGAAGCCGGCACCGCCGGCAGACTTGCCTTCGCCTGCGCCCTGGTTCTGGAAATTCCATTGCAGGCTCCAGAGCGGGTCATTTGGCGTGATTTCAGAAGTGATCGTGACAGGCGGGGTACCGGTGTTGCCAGGTGTCTGGCCGCCCGTTGAAGGCGTGGTGCCGGGGTCGGTCGGCTTAGGATGGCGGACGAACTGGTTCTCGAAGATGTAGTCCTTCTCGACATATTCGAACTGGCCGGAGGCCCGCAGGTCCTGAACGATACATTCGGTGGCCAGCGCCGGATTGGACTGGACCGTTACCATATCGGTTGTTTCCGGGCAGCCTGCGCCCGTATCGACCGCAAGGTAGCTCTGCTGGGCATTGGCGACCTGTTCGGGCGTGAAGCGCGTGGGGTCAGCGCCGTCAGAGCCGATCTGGATAACCATCTGGCCTTCGCGCGAGAGGGCGACCTGCCCGTCCATGCCGTATTTCGACAGCGTGTCGAGCATGACGGAGTTGGCATCTTCCTGCTTGCGGATGGCGTCACCCGTGATCAGCGAGCGGCGGGCGAGCTTGCGAGCGACTTCGCGCGTGGGCGCGGGCGCAGCAGACGACGGAGCGCGCGGGGCAAGGCTGCGCGTGCGGGGAACGGGCACAGGCTCTGACGCGGCGGCACGTTCAAGATCCTGCGTTGCCTGCGCGATCTGCTGCTGGGACTCTTCGGGGGCGTTCGGGTCAAGCTTCACCCTCGGCATAAGCCGCGCGGGCTGCGCCAGTTCCATTGACGCAGCAGGCGGAGGCGGCGCGGCGGGCGCCGGCGCAGGTGCCGGGGAGCCTGCCGGCACTTCCTCGGTGTCGACAAAATCTTCCTCAAGGTCGCTCAGGACGTCCTCGTCCTCCATCATCAAGGCCTCTTCCTCGGCAATGGCGGAGGGCTGGATGTTCTTCGGCTTGGCAATGATCGAGCCGATGGCGAACATGGATCTCTCGCCGACTGACGCGACCGCCATGTCATTGACGAGCGTTCCGGCAATGGCGCGGTCCATGACCGAAGCGGTCATCAGCGTCTTGTCGGCGTCGGGTTCGACCACGGCGCGGCCGCTGATCTGGTCGAGTGTGGCATCAGCCAGCTCCCGGGCCCGGTCGAGCCTTGTGCCCTGCTGGTCGCAGGCGGCCAGAACAAGCAGGCTCGCCATGGCAGCACCAATTGCGATTTGCGTGGTTTTCCGCGTGAGGTTAGGCAGCATGTCAGAATGTCCCCTTACAATTGCCAACGTGACCCCAGCTCCCCTACATTAACCCTGTGTTTAGATTATGACGAGGCCGACTACATGTCCAATGCAAACGCACCACGCGGTATCGTGGTGCTTACCGGGGCCGGTGTGTCCGCAGAAAGCGGGCTCGGCACATTCCGAGACGTGGATGGCATATGGACCAAGTATCCGCTCGAAGACCTGGCGACGCCGGAGGGCTTTGCCCGCAATCCTGACTTTGTGCAGGGCTTCTACAATGACCGCCGCGCACAGCTGAAGACATCAGAGCCCAATGCGGCGCATGTCGCGCTGGCACGTCTGGAGGCCGCGCTGCAGGCGGCGGGCCGCCGGTTCACGCTGGTGACGCAGAATGTCGACCATTTGCACGAGAGCGCCGGCAGCCAGAATGTGCTGCACATGCATGGCGAACTGCTGAAAGTGCGCTGTCAGGCGTGCGGCAGCGTGGTGCGCTGGCCCGATGACCTTACCAGCAAGACGCACTGCCCCGTCTGCGAGGCGACCGGCCTGATGCGGCCGCATGTGGTGTGGTTTGGCGAAATGCCCCTCTATATGGACGAGATCGAGGTGGAACTGTCACGCGCGGACCTGTTCGTATCGATCGGGACCAGCGGGAATGTGTATCCGGCGGCGGGGTTTGTGCAGCTGGCGCGGCGCGCCGGGGCGCGGACGCTGGAGCTGAACCTTGAGCCATCGGACGGCGCGACGTTTTTCGACGAGGCGCGCTATGGCAAGGCCAGCGATGTGGTGCCCGGCTGGGCAAACGACATCATGAAGTGGCTTTAGACCCGGCTTCACGGAAGAGGATGCCGGCCATCGCCTCGTGCTGCCACACGAGTTCGCAATGGACCATATGCACTTTCTGGCCAGACCTGCTTTCGAGGCGAACGGTAAACCGGGGCGGGAGAGGCTTTGGCGACGCGAGCTCGAGGCAGGCGCCTGCGGCTGACATGTCGACCATGCTCGCACGGGTGATGAGCCGCTGGTCAAGGCTCCAGATCGAGCCGGTGCGGGTCATTTTCGTGCGCGTATAGCGGCGGTTCTCCGGCGACGCGCCGCGTTCATCCGCGAGCTTTTTCAAGACGATCATGGCATACCTCCTTCCGCCGTGTCTGGCAGCGACTCTATACGGAGGAGGCTGAAACCGTTCCATTTGCAGAACGGTTTGTGCAAGAGAGGCCATTACAGGATGCGATCAGGTGGGTGTCAGTGCCGGCCGATCAGGGCCTGGCTGATGACGGCCTTCACCAGGTCCACGCGGAATGGCTTGGGGATCAGGAAGACAGGTTCCTGCCCTTCGCCGGTCAGCAGAGCTTCCGGATAAGCCGTGATGAAAATGACCGGGCCATTCCATGTCTTGCGGATGTCATTGACAGCATCGATTCCTGAGGATCCATCCGCCAGCCTTATGTCAGCCAGGATCAGGCCGAACTCTTCCTGGCTGGCCATTTCCACCGCGTCAGCATGGGTCGTGGCAACCGCGACGGTGGCATGCCCGAGCGACGCTACAATTTCCGACAGATGGGCCGCGATCATGGCTTCATCCTCGATGATGAAGACGCGGGTGGTGAGGGCTTCCATGAGCGCAGCTTCTGCATTGCTCAGGGCAGTTTCGACTTCGGTGTCGGATATGCCGAGAATCAGGGCGATATCATCCACCGGGAAAGCTTCGACGGAGGCCAACAGGAGGGCCCGCCGCTCCAGTGCGCCCAATTTCACGAGTATGTCGTCAGGTGGAGAGGCCTCGCGCGGCTCGGCAAGGACTTCGTCCAGACTCTTGTAAAGCCGGGTGCGGTTAAAGTCGGTATCGCCCGAAGCAACCTGCGGGAGCAGATGGAGCTCCATCATGGTCGAAACAAGCTGATCGCCGACCTCCTGAGAGCCGACAACAGCACGCGCATAACGTCGGAGGAAAGGGAGTTCGGACTCAATCAGGTCGGAGAGCATCTTTTGGCCTAGCGTCGGTCAAAGGGTCAGAATCTAAACTGCCTTTTTGGTGTATTCGTACTATATCCGACATAGTTTAGAGACGGAAATTTAACAATCGTTTGCACATTATGCACAGTGCTAGGACCAGGGCTCTGCAAGGAATGCTTAACAGGTTTTCCCCAGACTTCATCTTCCAAGCAGGAGTAGAATATACAGGATGTAGGGATCGCCACGATAGAGCATACGCGGCATTTCCGAGTCTGAGAAATTGCAGTTAGCCAAAGGATTTGGCGCCGATGAGTATCGCCGAGATCGTGTCCCAGCGCGTGGTGTAACTGAC
>NZ_ARYL01000010.1 GCF_000685295.1 Hyphomonas oceanitis SCH89 | reverse complement strand
GTCAGCTACACCACGCCGCGGGACACGATCGCGGCGATTATTTGACGGTGAGCAAATAAGTATCTGAGCCGCGATTCTGCGCAAGGGTACATTCTGTATTTTCGGTCATGCTGGCTGCCACAAGTCCTCCGTCGCCGACACAATCCCGGCCTGCTGCGCCCCCAGTCCGGCTGGATGTAGCCAACTGTTTCGCCTTGGCACGTCATCTCCCCTCCCTCGCCCACAATGATGATACCGGGTCCCCGCCAACATGCCCTGTGAGGGGAATTTTGAGGTTGAAACCGCGCGAATTTCGCCAAACGCGTACTCCTGCAACTGGAATGCTTATTGCGAATAGCACCGCATGAATGGCCCGGGTCGGGTCAATATAAATTACGGAGAATGCCAGTCATGCAAGACCGGTCACTACACCCCAATACCCGGATCCTGGTCGACGCATGGCGCCGGATGGGCCGAACGCCTTCCACCAATACAGTCGACGACCCGCGCGTCGCCGAGCACCCGGACCTGATCACGCAACTGTTCGTGGTACAGCATAGCCGCGAATATGGCTGGCTTTTCCGCACAGCAGGTCAGGGGCTTTCCGACCTGCTCGGACGCGATCTCACCAATCATGACTTCCTCCAGCTCTGGAGTGGCCCCGACCGCGAGATGATGGCGCATTTCATGGAAGCCGTTCGCTTCGATGGCGCCCCCGGTATTATCCGCGGACGCGGCGAAACCCTTACGGGCCAGCGCGTGGAAGTCGAAATCACGCTCATGCCGCTCGTACGCCCCGGCAGCGGCGCCCATAACGACACACCGCGCCTGCTCGGTCTCTACCAGACGCTCGGCGGCGAACCCATGCTCAAGGGCCGCCCCATCTGGCGCCACCGCATCTCCATGCTGGTGCCACCAGACACCCGTTCCGAAGGTCCGCAACTGCGCCTTGTGACCGCCAACGCCTAACCTGGTCAGGCGGGCGTCAGGCTCTCTTCGCGTGCCAGCGCCCGCTTGCCCAGCATCATGTCTGCAGCCTTCTCGGCGATCATGATTGTCGGCGCGTTTGTGTTCCCCCCGATCAGGGTCGGCATCACGGACGCGTCCACCACTCTCAGTCCATCCACACCGCGCACGCGCAGCTCTGCGTCAACCGGGCTCGACTCGCTCGTCCCCATCGCAACCGTGCCGACCGGGTGATAGATTGTCTCGCCCATCCGGCGGATGAAGCTGTCAATGTCATCATCCGTTGAGACACTCGCGCCCGGCATGATCTCATTACCGCGCAATGCATTGAGAGCGGATTGCCCGCAAATATCGCGCACCATTTTCACGGCCTCGCGCATCACGCGGCGATCTTCCTCCGTGGCCAGATAATTCGGGTCGATGGCAGGGTGCGCAAACGGATCCGCCGAGGCGAGGCAGATCGTACCGCGGCTTTCCGGTCGCAGCTGGCACGCATGAACGGTAAAGCCGTCCTTCTGCGGGTCGTGGTTGCCATGATCCATCATGATCGCATTCACAAGGTGAAGCTGGATGTCCGGCATGGACAGGCCTTCACGCGAATTCAGGAAAGCCCCTGCCTGCAGGAAATTATCCGCGCCAGCGCCGGTCTGGTTATAGAGGTATCGCAGGCCAACGCCGAGTTTCTTCATGCCCTTCTGCTGGGAATAGGCCGACACGGGCTGGGTCATCTCGTGGATCACGGTGACGTCCAGATGGTCCTGCAGGTTCTGCCCCACGCCCGGCGACTTCACGGTCGCCTTGATGCCGAAACGGTCAAGATGTTCCGGATTACCAATACCTGACAGCATCAGAATCTGCGGGGACTGCACCGCACCCGCGCAGATCACGACTTCCTTGTCGGCATGGATCTGCTGGGTCAGCGCGCCCTTGCCTTCAACAACTTCAACGCCCGTTGCTTTTCCATTCTCGATCAGCACGCGCGTCACCAGTCCTGTCGAAATCACGGTCAGGTTCGGCCGCACGCCCTCGATCGGGCGCAGGTAGCCGAACGACGCGCTCCAGCGTTCGCCCTTGTGAATGGTGCGCTGGTAACGGCCAAAGCCCTCCTGCTGGGCGCCATTGAAATCATCCGTAACCTTGTAGCCGGCCTGCTCACCCGCCTGGATGAAGGCGCGATAGATCGGGCTCGACATCGGGCTTTCCGAAACGCGCAGCGGGCCAGCGCCGCCATGAAATGCGTTATTGCCACCCTCATAGCCTTCCGAGCGCTTGAAGTAAGGCAGCACATCGGCATAGCTCCAGCCCTTCAGGCCCATCTGGCCCCACTGGTCATAGTCGCCCGCATGGCCGCGAATATAGACCATACCATTGATTGAGGACGATCCGCCCCAACCCTTGCCGCGTGGCCAGTAGAGCTTGCGGCCATTCATGTGCTTCTGGGCCTCGGTATAAAAGCCCCAATTGTGATCATTCGCCTGCTTGATCAGGCTACCGACGCCCGCCGGCATCCGCACCATCAACGCATTGTCCTTTTTGCCCGCCTCAATCAGGCAAACCTTGATCGCCGGGTCAGCCGACAGGCGATTTGCCAGGGCGCAGCCACCGCTACCGGCGCCGACGATAATGTAATCATAAGTTTCCATGGCTGTCTGGCTCCGCCCTGTATGGGAAATGTAATGTCGCCGGGAACGCGAGTTCCGACCTGTTTCGGCAACACTTTGTGAACGAAAACCACCTAAGTAAAGTGCTCACCGTGGGACATGCTTGGAGAGACACGGCTTTCAGGAGCACGAAATGACCGTTCCCAATGCTAGAATGGTCAGCACAAGCACGCTGATCAATCCCAACAAGGACAGGCGACTCCACAAGCGTATCGCGCTCAGCCTCGTCGGACGACTGCTCGATGAGACCAGCGCCGATCATGATATGCGGACCGTCGACATATCCTGCTCCGGCGCAATGATCCGGTCCGCCCACAAGCCTCAGCCCGGCGCACAAATTGTCTGTTACTTCAATGATCTCGGGCGCGTCGCCGCCACGGTGATCCGCCCAGTGCCTCAGGGCTTTGCGGTGCATTTCAATGCCGCACAGCACAAACGCGACAAGCTCGCGGACCGGCTGACATGGCTGTTCAACAAGGACAGACTCAGCCTGGTCGAAGATCGTGCCGCCGTGCGGGTCGCCACATCCGGTCCAGCCGTGCTCACACTGAGCGACGGCAGCGAAATCCGATGCCGCGTGCTCGACATCTCGCTGACAGGCGCCAGTTTCGAGGCCGAAGACGAGACGCCGCTGGTCGGCGACATTGTTATCGCGGGCAATGTGCGCGGCGAAGTGGTGCGCGTGGAGCAGAAGCGTTTCGCCATCCGCTACAAGCGCACCGACGAAATCTAGTCGATCCGCGTCATTTGATCCCGGTGCTTCTTCCAGTTCTCGACATAATGCATGGCCGAGATCTTCAGCATCTGCACCTGAGGGCCTGACAGCTCTTTCACCACTTTGCCGGGTGATCCCATTACCAGTGAATTGTCCGGGATTTCCTTGCCTTCGGGGATCAGCGTGTGCGCCCCGATGATGCAATTCTTGCCGATCTTCGCACGGTTGAGAATGGTCGAGCCAATGCCGATCAGCGTTTCGTCGCCAATCGTGCAGCCATGCAGCATCACCATATGACCCACGGTGACATCCCGCCCGATGGTCAGCGGCGCGCCAATATCGGTATGCAGCACGCTACCGTCCTGGATGTTCGTATTCTCGCCAATCGTGATCGGGTCATTGTCGCCGCGCACAGTGGCGCCATACCAGACAGAGGCATTCTCCTTCAGGATCACGTTGCCCATAACTTGGGCATTCTCGGCGACCCAATAGTTTCCGCTTGCCGGCAGCGTGGGGCGCACCTCTCCTATCTGGTAGATTGCCATGATGATTCGTCCTCTCGTTTCGCTTGCGGAATATCGCTTAAAGGATTTGATAACCCTGTTAGTGTTTAGTCATCAACAGATTCGGACGTGGAGACGGTCATCCAGAGACCTGGTCACACCTCGCCGCCGGGAGCGCATGTTCCCGGACTGGCCACACCGCCCTCAGGGCGGCCCGGCCTTTCTTCCCTCGTTTTTCGCCAAGCCGTCCGCAATTCTGCTGACGGCTTTTTTTCTGCCTGGAACCAAGGAGTCCTCCCATGGGTAAACGCAACCCCGCCAAGCGAATGAAAACAGCATCAGAGGTGAAAGCCACTGCCTGGATTCAGGATGCCGGTCGTGGCCAGCCGCCCCTTCTCCACGCTATCGAGGGAGGCCGCAGCTGGCATCCCGACGATGCAGATACCCGCAACCGCCCCGTCAATAATGGTGAGGCCGACCGGACCCAGCGCTACCAGAAAACCGTCAAACCCCGGTCTGAAAACCAGGCCCAGCTGATGAACGCCATGGACACCCATGCCCTCGTCGCGGCCCTCGGCCCGGCCGGCACCGGCAAGACCTACCTCGCCGTCTGCAAGGCGGTCGAAGCCCTGCAAAAGGGCAAGGTCGCCCGCATCATCCTCTCCCGTCCCGCTGTCGAGGCTGGCGAGCAGATCGGCTTCCTGCCCGGCGCCATGGAAGACAAGCTCGCGCCTTACCTGCGCCCCCTCTACGATGCCCTGTCCGACCGCCTCTCGCCCGGCCAGCTCAAGCATATGCTGTCCGAAGGCGTCATCGAGATCGCGCCCATCGGCTTCATGCGCGGACGCACACTGAACAATGCCTTCATCGTCGTCGATGAGGCGCAGAACTGCACCTATACGCAGATCAAGATGCTGCTCACCCGCCTCGGCTGGCACTCCACAATGGTCATCACCGGCGACCCGGCCCAGACCGACCTGCTGCCGGAATTCTCCGGCCTCGCCAACGCTGCCGAACGGCTTGAAAAACTGGCCGGCGCTGCCGTCATCCGCCTCCAGGGGCAGGACGTCGTCCGCCACCCACTGGTCCAGGAAATGCTCGAAGTCCTGTAATCACGCTTTTACCCCCGCCTCAGCCCGTCCGGGAAACCGGACGGGTTTTTTCATGGCCTTGCGTCAGGCTTGACCCGCGCGCGCTCCCCGCGTCAGGTGCAGCAAAAGAAACGACAAAAGGGAGAGACACATGATCCGCTTCGCCGCGCTGGCCTTCGCTTTGGCCCTCCTCCCCTTCGCCACTGCCCGCGCCGAGGAGGCCCCGACAATGCACACTTACGAATCCTTCGATGGCACACAGATCAGCTATCAGGCACTCGGCACGGGGCCCCTTGTCATCCTCCTCCACGGCTTCACCGCCAATGCGGACCTCAACTATTTCCAGCCCGGCATCGCCCGGAAGATCGCCGACGCCGGTTATCACGTCGTCGCGCCAGACCTGCGCGGTCACGGCGCCTCGCCCTACACTGCCGCGCCCGAAGACTGGCCCGGCGATGCCGTCGCCCGCGACCAGATCGCCCTCGTCGCCCACCTTGGCGAAGACCCCTACGCCACGGTCGGCTATTCCATGGGCGCCATCAGCGCCCTGCGCTGGCATCTCCTCTCCCGCAATACCGGCCGCATGGCCCTTGGCGGCATAGGCGACTCCGCCGCTGACGAGTTCAACACGGATCGCATCACCGGCTTTCGCGCCGCCATACTCGAAGCCCTCGCCGGCGAAGACACGCCCGGCGCGAAAGGCATGCTGGCCCGCGCCAAGGCCACCGGCGGCACACTCGAAGGTTATCTGGGCGCCCTCTCGGCCCGCACCTATACGCCCGCAGACCTGCTCGCCACGTTCGACGTGCCAACCCTCATCCTCACCGGCGACGAGGATCTCGACAATGGCTCCGGCCCCGGCCTCGCCGCCCTCATCCCCGGCGCCACCTATCACGGCCTCACCGGCACCCATGTCGGCGCCGTGGTCGACCCCGAACTCCCCCGCGCTGTGATCGCCTTCCTCGATGAAGGCCGCCCCGCCGAATAGGCCCTCACCGGATTGTCATTCACAAATGCCCGCGCCTTCCTACATGTAAGCCCAACGCCACACCAAAAACCACGGAGCAAGCGACATGAGCGACCCGACCTATACCCCGCCGAAAGTCTGGACCTGGGACAAGGAAAGCGGGGGCCGCTTTGCCGCCATCAACCGCCCCATCGCCGGCCCGACCCACGAGAAAGAGCTGCCTGTCGGCAAGCATCCCTTCCAGCTCTACTCGCTCGGCACGCCAAACGGCGTCAAAGTCACGATCATGTTCGAGGAACTCTTGGCCGCCGGGCACAAGGACGCGGAATATGACGCCTGGCTGATCAATATCGGCGAGGGCCAGCAATTCGGCTCCGGCTTTGTCGACATCAACCCGAACTCCAAGATCCCGGCTTTGATGGACCATTCCACCAATCCGCCGACCCGCCTTTTCGAGTCCGGCTCCATGCTGCTCTATCTCGCGGAAAAGTTCGGCGCCTTCCTGCCGACCGACCATCACAAGCGCACCGAGGCCATCTCCTGGCTGATGTGGCAGATGGGCGCAACGCCCTTCCTCGGCGGCGGCTTCGGCCACTTCTACGCCTATGCCCCGGAGAAGTACGAATACCCGATCAATCGCTACGCCATGGAAGTGAAACGCCAGCTCGACGTGCTGGACCGCCGCCTCAAGGACAATGACTACCTTGCCGGCGACGAATACTCGATTGCCGACATGGCCGTCTGGCCCTGGTATGGCGCCCTCGTCACGGGCGCGGTCTACGAGGCTGGCGAATTCCTTCAGGTACACGAATACACCAATGTCATCCGCTGGATGAAACAGGTCGGCGCCCGCCCTGCCGTCAAGCGCGGCCAGATGGTCAACCGCACCTTCGGCAAGCCGGAATCGCAACTGCGCGAACGCCACGACGCCAGCGACTTCGACACAAAGACGCAAGACAAGCTCGAAGCCCAGAGCTAGCTCAGTCTCCCCCCTCTCCCTCGGGAGAGGGGCCGGGGGTGAGGGGCAACTCCACTCGCGACACGCCCCGCTCTCTGCCATGATACCGCGAAGACCCGCTCACAGGCGCGTCGTCCAACCGCATCACAGGAGCGGGCCCATGTCCCCCGAACTCATCCTTACCCTGTTTGACCGCGTCGGCGTGTTCGTCTTCGCCATTTCCGGCGGCATCGTCGCCGTGCGCAAGGACATGGACCTGTTCGGCGTCATCGTGCTCGCCTTCCTGCCCGCCATTGGCGGCGGCACGCTGCGCGACCTCATCCTCGACCAGCCCGTCTTCTGGCTGTCGGATACGCCGACCCTTCTCCTCGCCATCGCGGGCGGCCTGACGGCCTTCGTCTGCCATCGCTGGCTGGAAAACTTCCGTCCCCTGCGCTGGGCCGATGCCTTCGGCCTGTCACTGTTCGCCGTCACGGGCGCAGCCAAGGCCATGAGCCTCGATCACGGCCTCGCCGTAGTGCTGATCATGGGCGCCCTGACCGCCAGCGCTGGCGGCCTGATGCGCGATGTCGTCGCCAATGAGGAACCGCTGCTCCTGAAGAAAGACATCTACGCCACCGCCGCCCTCCTCGGCGCAGGCATCTATTTCGCCCTCGCCACCTGTGGCCTCCCCGAAACCACCGCCTTCACCGGCGGCCTCGCAGCGGCCTTCACCCTCCGTGCACTGGCCATCATCTTCAAGCTGTCGCTGCCGAAGTCACCATTTTAGGGCCCTTCTCCCCTCTCCCGCGGGAGAGGGGTCGGGGGTGAGGGGTCACAGACTCCCCACACGCATCATTCCCTGCCATGATGTCCCCATGCCCCGCTCCCCGGATATCAGCCGCGCCCGTCGCTTGAGGCAAACGGCCAACGCGCCCGAGGCCGCCGCATGGCAGGCCCTGCGCACATTGCGCGCTGACGGCTTCCCCGTCCGGCGCCAACACCCTATCGCAGGCTATGTCGTCGACTTCGCCATCCCGAAAGCCTGGCTCGTTATCGAAATCGACGGCAGCATCCATGATAGCCCCGAAGGCCGATCCGCAGACGCTCGGCGCCAATCGCACATCGAGCAACGCGGCTGGCACTTCCTTCGCGTCGATACACAAACAGCACTAAGCGCGGATCACCTGCTCGCCATCGTCACTGAACGTCTGGGTCTGTAGGAAATTCCGCCACCCCTCATCCCCGACCCTTCTCCCAAGGGAGAAGGGAGCGCGCGTCTTAAAAGCCCCCTCTCCCTCGGGAGAGGGGGTTGGGGGTGAGGGGTCACCGAACCTTCACCCCATCCGGAAGCCCGCAGCGATGACCAAGCAAAACAAAAGCTTATCCCACCCCTCCGCGCGTCCCGTATCATACGGCGCATGCAATTCACGCCCGCCCTCCTGCTCGACCTGCTCGCCTGGAACTGGCCGCGTGCGAAGAAGCTTGCCTGGTGGGCGCGGCAGCTGGTTAAGGATCCGGCTGCGGAGACCGTCGCGCGGCATGTGCATAACGAGGTTCTCCGCATCCTGCGCCCCGCCGAGTCCATGGTGCGCCGCATGCTGCTCATCCTCGCGCTGAAAGAGCCGCTTTCCCCCATTTTTCCCGCATCCCCGGCGAAAGCCGGGGTCTCAGGCGATTCAACCCCTTCCCCCACACACAAAAGCCCCGTTCTCCCTGCGAAGGCAGGGACGAAGGCAGGGGCGGCTTCCCAAGCCCAATTCACCCTCACCGAACCCCTCACAATCCGCCTGCCCTCAGACGCCATGCCAGTCGTCAAATTCGGCCCGCGCATCTTCGTCTTCGGCTCCGGCATGGACTGGCGCCCGCTGCCCAGCGAAGCGCCCCTGCCCCCGCTACCTGCCGCGCCGCTGCTCGCACGCCTCTCACGCCTCGACGCCGTGCTGGCCGACCCGGATGCCCACGCCGCCCGGCTTGCCCGCCTTATCGCGCGCCTGCGCGGCGCCCGCGAGGCAGGCCGCCTTACCCGCCTTTCCCCCATCCGACCGCGCAGCCTGATGCCCGGCCGCGCCAGCCGCCCGCTGGGCGAGCTGACCCGGTCCGCGATCACCTATGTCTGCTGGGGCGCCGATGCAGCCCTCGATGGCGCGTGGGATTCCGGCTAGCGGGCGCCAGAATTTATTTTAACAAAAAGTAAACCGTCTCCGCTCGCCTGCGTACACAGGGGTATGCGCACACACGCGCATCGCCAGGAGAGACACTTATGCCCCTCAAAACACACCTTTTTATCGCCACTGCC
Source organism: Hyphomonas oceanitis SCH89 (assembly GCF_000685295.1). Classification (GTDB taxonomy): domain Bacteria; phylum Pseudomonadota; class Alphaproteobacteria; order Caulobacterales; family Hyphomonadaceae; genus Hyphomonas; species Hyphomonas oceanitis. Next base: position 104,765 of record NZ_ARYL01000010.1, on the reverse strand, counting down.
ATTGCCGCTTCGCTGACGCTCGCCGCCTGCGAAGACGCATCCGACAAGGCCGACTATGATGCCGCGCCGGCCGCTGCCGAAACAGAAATGGCCGTCGAGGCTGAAATGCCCGCCGCCGAGCCAATGATGGAAGACACCGCCCCTGAAGCCGGCACCATTGTTGAAGTCGCCGCCGGAACGGACGATCTGTCCACACTCGTCGCCGCTGTAGCAGCCGCCAGTCTTGTCGACACGCTGAACAGCGACGGACCGTTCACAGTGTTTGCGCCGCCGAACAGCGCCTTCGCCAAACTGCCGGACGGCACGGTCGAAACGCTGCTCATGCCGGAAAACAAGGAAACGCTCAGCGCCGTGCTGACCTATCACGTTGTAGCCGGTGAAGTGATGGCCGCTGATCTGGTCCAGGCGATCACCGACAATGGCGGCACCTACACGATCACCACCGTGAACGGCGCCCCCCTGACGGCCTCCATCGTCGACGGCAATGTCGTCCTCACGGATGCCACCGGCGCAACCGCCACGGTCACTGCAACCGACATTGATGCTTCAAATGGGGTTGTTCACCTCATCGACTCCGTCGTCATGCCTGGCTAGCCCCCCTCAAACGGCATGACGATCGGCCCCGCATCCCACCAGGTGCGGGGCCACCTTCCTTCTGGCCTTGCCCTCAGACAACTGGCTGGTACTGTCCCGGCCAAATGGAAATACTGAGGAATTACAAGATGCGCGCACTCTTTCTGGCCCTGTGCCTGGCCCTCGTGGCCGCACCCGGATTTGCTGACGAAAAAGCCGACAAGCCTGAAGCAGCCAAGGAAAAGGCCGACATCCCCAATCCCGAGCGCTTCGCCTCCGACCACACGCTGAAGCTGAACGGCACCGCGATCAAGTACAAGACCGTCGCCAGCGAGACCTATCTGCGCGACGACAAGGGCGAGCCGACAGCCTCGATCTTCTCCGTCTCCTATGTCCGCGATGGCGGCGACCGCGCGCGCCCCGTCACTTTCATCTTCAATGGCGGCCCCGGCTCGGCTTCGCTCTGGCTCCACATGGGCGCCTTCGGGCCCAAGCAGGTCGTCACGCCCTCTGATGCCTCCGGCGTCGGCGCGCCGCCCTACAATATCCGCGACAACCAGAACTCCCTGCTCGACGTGACCGACATGGTCTTCATCGATCCCGTCGGCACCGGCTATTCCCGCCCCCTCGGCGACAATGACGGCAAGGAATTCTACGGCGTCAACGAGGACGCTGAGAGCATCGCCGAATTCATCCGCATCTGGATTACCGAGAATGGCCGCTGGAACAGCCCGAAATTCCTCGCTGGCGAAAGCTATGGCACCACCCGCGCTGCAGCCCTCACCGAAAAGCTCCAAGGCGGCTGGAACGGCATCGGCCTCAACGGTGTGATCCTCATCTCCGCGATCCTCGATTTCCAGACCGGCGAATTCGCCCCCGGCAACGACACCGCCCACCTGGCCTATTTCCCATCCGAGGCCGCCATCGCCTGGTATCATGGCAAGGCCGACAAGGCGAAATGGAACGGCAATTTCGACGCGTTCCTGCGCGACGCCCGCACCTATGCCACAGACACGCTGGCCCCGGCCCTGATCCGCGGCAACACGCTCAGCCCTGCTCAGGAGGCAGCCATCGCCGAGGACATGAGCGCCTATCTCGGTGTCTCGGCCGAGTGGATCCAGCAAGCCAAGCTACGGGTTGACCCGACCCGTTTCCGCAAGGAACTCCTGCGCCGCGAAGGCTACACCGTCGGCCGCTTTGACGGGCGCTACAAAGGGGTAGACCCGGAAGGCACAAGCGACTCGCCAGAGAACGATCCGTCCGGATACGGCATGGATGTCGCCTATGTCGCCGCCCTCAACGACTATCTCACCCGCGAACTGAAAGTAGACTTCAATCGCCCTTATAAAGTGCTGACAGGCGAGCCCGGCTCCAAGTGGAACTGGAGCACGAATGATTCAGGCTGGCCGGAATATGTCAACGTCACGCCCTGGCTCGGCAAGGGCATGCGGGAGAACCCGGAGCTGAAAGTACTGCTGGCCAGCGGCTGGTACGATCTCGCCACGCCCTTCTTCGGCGCCGAGATGGCCCTCCAGAAAAACGGCATCGTGCCAGAGCGCGTCCAGTACGATTATTATGATGCCGGCCACATGATGTATCTCGCCGAACAGGACGGCAAGAAACTGTCAGACGACGTACGCGCCTTCATCAAGGCCGGCCAGTAAGCCTTACACCTTGCGCACAATGGCCGTGGTCATCTGCGCGCCTTCAACGACCACCGAGTCGCCGGCATGGATGGGTACCATCCGGTCGGCGGCTTCGGCCCGCCAAACGGAATCGCCGATCCGGATCTGGCCTGTGCCACCGGAAAAGTCGCCCGTCGCCTGCCCGCGCTGACCGACAAGGCTCACCATGCGCTTGTTCAGCGTCGGGTGTTCCTCGCCGCGATTGCGCACGCCGGACAGCAGCGTCCGCCCAAGGACGATAAGCACAAGTGCCGCAATGCCGAAGAAGACCAGCTGCCCCTGCCAGACGGCATAGGCCTCCGGCGCAATCCAGGCAAAGCCCCCGGTTAGCCACGCCGCTATGGACACCATCAGCAGGTCGAATGTGCCGGTCATCATCTCGATACCAAAGAGGACAAGGCCCAGTGCCAGCCAGTGCCAGACAGTCAGTTCGCCTAGAATTTGTTCCATGACCTGGGGTCTCCTCGCTTGTGTTTAGGGGCCTAGTCCTGTCGCCGCGTCGGCGGCACCGCGCCGCCCTGCGGCCGCGGACGGTCCTGCGCGTCTTTCGCGGCGCTTGTCAGGCCCCGAATGCCCTCGATCGTTCCGAGGATGCTGGAGAACTCAGCCGGGATGATCACCGTGCGCTGTTGTGGGCTGGTCGCCAGTTTCTCGAAGGCGGCAACATAGGCCTGTCCGAGGAAGTAGTTAATTGCGTTGACGTCGCCCTTGGCAATCGCCTCGCTCACCATGGCCGTCGCCTTGGCTTCGGCCTCGGCTTCGCGCTCACGCGCCTCGGCATCGCGGAAGGCGGCTTCACGCCGACCCTCGGCTTCCAGGATTTTCGCCTGCTTCTGGCCCTCGGCCTTGAGGATGGCCGACTGCTTGTCGCCCTCGGCCGTCAGGATTTCCGCTCGCTTCAGGCGCTCGGCCTTCATCTGGCGGTTCATCGCTTCTGTAATGTCGGCTGGTGGGCTGAGATCGGCGATCTCGATCCGCGTAACTTTCACGCCCCAGGGGTTCGTCGCCGCATCAATCACGTGCAGCAGCCGCGCATTGATATCGTCCCGGTTGGAGAGAACCTCGTCGAGATCCATCGAGCCTACCACGGTACGGATATTGGTCAGTGACAGGTTCTGGATTGCGTTGTGAAGATTGTTGACCTCATAGGCCGCATTAACGGCATCGATCACCTGAATGAAAACGATGGCATCACACGACACCATGGCATTGTCCTTGGTGATGACTTCCTGCTGGGGCACGTCCAGCACGGTCTCCATCATGTTCATTTTGCGACCGACGCGATCGACGAACGGCATGATGACCGACATGCCGGGCGACAGCGTCCGCGTGTAGCGACCAAAGCGCTCCACGGTCCAGTTATAGCCTTGCGGCACGAACTTGAACGCAGACGTCAGCCCGATGAAACCAACAACCGCGATCAGCGCGACAACCAAATAAACCGGATCCATGTGTCCCTCTCCATTATCTCTTGTATTTATGTGGGGGGCAGTTTGCCGATAATCAATAAAAAAACAACGAAATCGGCGCGCCCAGTCCCCCTGAACGCGCCGACAATATGTTGATTTGTTTAATAGATGTTACGCAACGAGCCTAAAGCTGGCCGAGCAGGTAATCCGCGCTGGAAACCTTGAATTCCGGTCCCTGCTCGACATTCAGCTCCGCCACGACGCCGTCTTTCACAAGCATGGAATAGCGCTGCGAACGCTGGCCCATGCCAAAGCCCGAACCGTCCAGCTCAAGGCCAACCGCCGAAGCGAAGGCGCCATTCCCGTCGGCCAGCATGCGTACGGTCTCGCCAGCTTCAGCCGACTTGCCCCATGCGCCCATGACGAACACATCATTTACCGAAGTGCAGACAATCTCGTCGACGCCCTTGGCCTTCATGTCATCAGCCTTGTCGATGAAGCCCGGCAGGTGGCGGGCTGAGCATGTCGGCGTGAAGGCGCCCGGCACGGCGAAGAGGGCAATTGTCTTGCCGCCAAAAACATCTGCCGTCGTGCGCGGCTGAGGGCCGTCACTGGTCATTTCCATGAAAGTTGCTTCTGGAAGCTTGTCGCCAACCTTGATGCTCATCTGTGTATCTCCTTGCTGATATGGCCTTGGACATAGGGCCGACGCGCTGCTGCGACAAGGCGCAACGCCCTTGCCAAAATGCCAGCCTTGCCCCAGCCTCGGGAAAAAGGAGCCTCATCGCCCATGGACACAGACCTGACCGGCAAGCTTCTGATCGCCCTGCCGAGCATCGGCGACCCGCGCTTTTCGCGGTCGGTCATCCTCGTCTGCGCGCACTCGCCGGACTTTGCGATGGGCATCGTGCTGAACAAGCCGATGGAAGGCATCCGCCTACCGGAACTGTTCGAGCAGCTCGACGTCTCCACGGAACTCGGCGTACCGGATGCCCCCGTGCTGGATGGCGGACCGGTCAATACCGATCGCGGCTTCGTTATCCACACCGATGATGTCATCAGCGAAGGCGCCACGCTGGAGATTGATGGCGCCTTCTGCATGACGGCCACGCGCGACATGCTGCAGCTGATCGGCTCAAGCGCCGCGCCCCGCAAATCCGTGCTGGCGCTTGGCTATTCTGGCTGGGGCGCCGGACAGCTGGAAATCGAACTTGCGGCCAATGCCTGGATTGTTGGTGAACCGGATGACGATCTCGTCTTCGGTGAAGGCCACGACCTCAAATGGCGTCACGCGCTAGGCCGGATGGGAATTGATTCGGGCCGCCTCCATGTCGAGGGCGGTAGCGCCTGATCAGCCGACCAGAAAAGCCGCCGCCGCCTCGGCGCTCATCGGCCGGGCAAAGGCGAAGCCCTGCACATGATCAAAGCCAAGGCCACGCAGCTTCACCGCGTCATCCTTGTTTTCGATGCCTTCAGCCGTGCTCGTCATGCCAAGCCGGCTCGCCAGCAGCGTGATCGTCGTCAGGATTGTATCGATGCGCAGCTGACCCAGGCGGCAGGTCAGGCCATGGTCGATCTTCAAACTGTCGGCGGGCAGGTCCGCCAGCCAGGCGAACGAGGAATGCCCCGTCCCGAAATCATCAAGCACCAGCCCGGCGCCCACAGCCTTCAGCGCCATCGCCGCTGACAGCGCATGCCCTGCATCGCGCAGCGCGGCCTGTTCCGTCAGTTCGATACGCAGCGCGCGCGGTGGCAAGTTGTAGCCATTCATCAGCGCCTCGACGAGCGCAGGAAAGGTTCCGCGCGCCAGGTCTCGTGCCGTCAGGTTCACATGCATGAACACATCATCGCGCCCCGATGTCTCGCGCAGCATGGCCAATGTTTCCGCCGACCGGATCAGCATGTTGGAGGCCAGCGCCTCGTCCTCATAGCGGCTGGGAGGCGACGTGCCTTCTGTACCGTCCCAGCGGGCGAGCGCTTCGAAACCGGCGATGCGTCCGTCACGCAATGAAATGATTGGCTGGAAGACGGGCGCAAGATCCGGTCCCGGCTGCAGGTCGGACGGGTCTATCTCCGGGAAATCATCACCGACCAACAACAGGCCCCGCGCTTCGGATCGCCTGACGAAGGCGCCGACAAGGTGCACGTCACGTCCGCTCGACAGGCGCAGGGCGCAGCGCACCGGCCCGTCTACGGTACCAAAGGCCTTGGCCAGTCTCCCGCGGCTAAGGCCTTCCAACATCTGCTCGAAGGCATCAATCGACCATTCTCCCGTCAGTTCAGACAGCACAGTCGCCTTTGGCGCATCGATAACGAGGCGCTGCGTCGGCGCATGCCAATGCCAGTTGCCATGAGGCTGCGTGCTAGGGGGTGTGGCCATTGAATTGAATCTAGCTTTGATTTTGCGGCCTGACGAGCCCGAAAAGGACGTGGTCGCGGCGTTCACCTGCGATCTCGAGATAGGCGCGAGCATACCCCTCTTCCTCAAACCCGGCCGCCTCGAGGACATTACGTGACCGATTGTTCTCGGCCAGCGTGCCCGCTTCGATGCGCCAGAGGGCGAGACGCGCAAAGGCCCAATCGCAGATCAGGCTGACCGTATCGCGCATATAGCCATGGCCTTCGAACTCCTGCCCCAGCCAGTAACCGAGGCTGGCGCTCGACGCAGGCCACGGTCGCACATGGGTCAGGGAGATCCCGCCGATCAGCGCATTGTCCGACATCCGCCGGATCAGGAACACATAGGCGCGCCCCTCTTTCCAGGCCGCCGTCCAGACTTTCAGGCGCCGCGCCCAATCGGCTTTCGAGTGCGCATCGCCCGGCCAGAGCGGTTCCCAGCGTTCGAGATAGGCTCGGCTGGCCGTGCGCAGGGATGCCCATTCGTCATAATCAGACCTGCGCGGCGGAACGAGTACGACACGGTCACCCGTGATCAACGTATCGCGCAGCGGAAGAGCCATCAGACGCTCGCGCGGGCCTTGGCTTCAATCGCCTTTCGCACGGCCGTGACATCCGCCGGCAGCCGGTCAAACACTTCGCCGCGCGTCAGCAGCGGGCCGCACTTGTGCGGCAGCGGCGCCTCAAGGCCCGTCGCCTCCAGAACCGTTTCAGGAAATTTCGCGGCGGCGGCGGTGGCCAGCACAACAGTCGAAACGTCGCTGCGCGGGGTCTGGCGGGCCTGGTAGGTGCCGACCGCCGTATGCGGGCAAATCAGCCAGCCGGTCTCGCCCTCGAAACGCTTCATCTCCGCCATCGTGTCCACATTGCTCACGGCTGAGGCCGTGATGCCGACACAGCCAAGGCGGGTCCGGGCACTGTCCGGCAATGTGGCCTCGCCGGACTGTTTGTAAGCGTCATAGACCTGACGCACGGCGTCGGCGTCGCGGCCGGTGGCCTCGTACAGCAGGCGCTCGAAATTCGAGGGCACGGAAATGTCCATGGCGGGGCTCGGCGTTGCGACAGCCGGAGCACGCGACATAACACCCTCATTGAACAGGCGGGCCAGCGCGTCATTCTCGTTGACGGCGCAGTCAATCTCGAATCCGCCGGTGAGCAGGCCGCAGCGCGCGGCGACATAACCAGCCAGCGCATCGCCCATATTGCCACTCGGCACCACAAAGCGGATACGGCCACCGAGAGCTGCCTGCGCGGTGGCATAGTAGACGCACTGCGCCGCGATGCGGGCCCAATTGATCGAGTTGACGCCGGAGAGGGCGACATCCTCGGCGAACATCTTGTCCGCGAAGAGTGATTTCACGATCGCCTGACAATCGTCGAAGTCGCCATCAAGCGCGAGGTTGGTGACGTTGCTGGCGCCGGTCGTGGTCATGAACAGGCGCTGCACAGGCGAAATTCGCTCGTGCGGGTGCAGGATGAAGAGGTCGGCATGCTTCGACCCGGCAAAGGCCGCTGCTGCGGCGCCGCCGGTGTCGCCGGACGTGGCGCAGACGATCGAGAGGCGCTTGCCGCTCTTGGCCAGCATGTAGTCGTAGAGCTGGGCGATGATCTGCATCGCCACGTCCTTGAATGCCAGCGTCGGGCCGTGGTGCAGTTCCATCAGCCAGAGGCCCGGGCCAGCCTGCGTCAGCGGCGCGACCGAATGGTGGGCAAAGCTGGCATAAGCCCGCTCGCACATGGCCAGCATGTCTGCCTCGGGAATCGCATCGCCAGCGAAGGCCGACAGGATGCGCGCGGCGACATGGGCATAGGGCTCGTCGGCCTTTGGCGGGGTAATCTGCGGAAAGCTCTCCGGCACATATAGGCCGCCATCGGGCGCGAGGCCCGCGAGGCAAGCACCTGTAAAATCAACAGGCCCAGCCTGTCCGCGTGTCGAAATGTATTTCACGCATCGCTCCCTTTGCGAAACCGCAGGCGGCCCTTCTGGTAATGGAAGGCGAGATACACGCCGAGCAGCGCCATGGCGAGCCCCCACCACGTAATCGCATAGCCGAAATGGCGCTGCGGGGGCAATTCGCTGTCCGGTCTGGCCCGCGCGAAGGGGTTTTCCCCGGCCATTGAGCGACCGTTCTCGGTCAGTTGGATGGTATCAGGCTCGAAAACGCGGCCGTGCACGCGGGCGGCATCATCCGCCGGCAGCAGCGCGCCAAGCACGGACGGGTCCAGCGTATAGAAGATGCCCGTCTCCGGGCTGTCCGTGCCGGTAAAGGCGTTGCGCCCGCGCGGGCTCTGGTAGAGGCCACGCGCGGCGAATCGGAGACCCGCGCCGCAATCAGGGCCGAGGCAGGGTTGCGGCGGCTCGACCTGGTAGAGAACTTCAATGGGCGTGAAGACGACTTCCTCGCCCGTGTCGATCGCGACGACCCGGCGCCAGGCGGCGCTGCCATCGGTGTAGGAATAGACCATGGCCTCGCTGCCGGGCACGACATTGCCATCAATATTGGTCCAGGCGATGGGCGTATTGTCGAGCGCCATCTTTTCGCTGAAGCGCCGATACTGCCAGTTCCCCAGCAGGACGAGGATCACGAGGCTGACCAGCGTGAAAAACGTGAGCACCGGAAGCGGGCGGAAGGACATGGCAGTGGGGGCCTTTTATGAAAAAGGCCCGCCGGGCGGATCGACGCGCCGGCGGGCCTGGAATGAATTCAGGTTCGCAGGAAGGCGCTTACTTGCCGCCCTCGAAAATCAGGTACGGTGCAACGTACACGAAGGCGAAGAGGAAGAGCCACACCACGTCAACGAAGTGCCAGTACCAGGCCGCGAATTCGAAGCCGAGATGCTTCTTCGCGCTCATGCCGCCCATCATCAGGCGCATCAGGCAGACTGCCAGGAAGATTGTACCGATGACAACGTGCGCACCGTGGAAGCCGGTCGCCATGAAGAAGGCCGAACCATAGAGCGTGCCGTCATAGGTGAAGCCGGCTTCGCTATATTCGATGACCTGGAGCGCGGTGAACGCCATGCCGAGGATGAGCGTAATCAGCAGACCAAGCTTGGCGCCCGAGCGATCATCATGCTGCAGCGCGTGGTGTGCCCAAGTGACCGTGGTGCCCGACAGGAGCAGGACCAGCGTGTTGATCAGCGGCAGGTGGAAGGGGTCGAAGGTTTCGACGCCAGCTGGCGGCCAGCTTTTGAAACGGGCCAGCGCATCAGCATAGAGCGGGTTGGTTGCGTCCCATGTGTCGCCAACGCGGGCGTGCTCGAAGATCGAGAATTCAAAGAAGCCCCAGAACCATGCCACGAAGAACATGACTTCCGACGCGATGAACAGGATCATGCCGTAACGCAGGCCGATGGACACAACCGGCGTATGATCGCCGAGAGCGCCCTCTTTGGCGACTTCACGCCACCAGCCGATCATCACCCAGATGACCATGGCAAACCCCAGGGCCATGAGCCACATGGTGCCCTTTTCCATACCGAAAAGGCCCTTCATGAAGGTCACACCGCCAAGGGCCAGAACCACAACGGACAATGAACCGAGCAGTGGCCATGGGGAGGGATTGACGAGATGGTAGTCGTGTTTGACGTCGCCGCTGGACATGGCTTGGGAAACCCCTTGAAATTATCACGTATAGCTTTGCGCTGTTTAGCCCGCTCCGCAGGCGAAACGCAACAGGTTCAGCCGGGCGTGGCCGAATTCGCCGCACCCTGCGCCTGTTGCTTCAGCGGCCCCTTGTACTCGGTACTGTCGAAGAACGTATAGCTCAGCGTGATTGTCTCAAGCTGATTGGCCACGTGATCATCGATAATATCGGGCGAAATGAAGTAAACGACCGGCAGTTTCTTCGATTCATGAGGGGCGATAACGCGCTCCTCGAAACAGAAACACTCCAGTTTGTAAAAATACGGTCCGGCGAAGTGCGGCGTCACATTATAGCTCGCAATCACCCGAATCGGCCTGTCAGTCGGGTTCTCGACCTCGAAAAAGGCGAGACCGTGCTGGCCAATCTTGACCACCTGGTCGCGCTGCAGCGGGCGGAAGGTCAGCGGCGTATCGGCCACGTTTGCATCGAATCGGACGGTGATTTCCTGATCGAGGATTTCCTTGGGGGCGCGGGTGGCGATTCGCGTGGTGCCGCCAAAGCCGGTGACCTGACAGAAGCTCTTGTAAAGTGGCTCTGCCATGAAGGCGAGGCCGAGCATGCCGGTGAAAACGCCAGCCGCGATGAGGCCGATGGTGACATTCGACAGTTTCATTCTGGCGATCCTTCAGGCTCCAGACCGGGAGGCGGCGCGGCCTGGTCCTGCGTCATGCCCGGCGGAAGGGCCGGCTGGTCATCAATCGGCATGCGCTCGTCTTCGCGCGCGCTCCCGCCGCTATTGCTGTAATAGAAGCCAGCGCCTTCGCTGAGATTGGCGTTTGCCAGGCGGATCATTGTGGTGATGGCCACGAGAACAACAAAGCCCAGCAGGGCAAGGCCGAGCCAGAGATTGCGTTTCTTGCGGGCAGCGACCGCTTCCGGCGTCAGGTGCGCGGCCGGGATGAACTCGCCCTCATAGGGCTCTTTGGAATCCGTCATCTCAGAAGCCCTTTACGGCAAAATACAATCCGGTCGCGTGTTCAAGGATCAGCGCGGCAAACACGACGAAGAGATAGAGGATCGAGAACAGGAACATGGACCGGGCCAGTTTCTTCTCGGCGCCGGTGCAGTCATCGTCGCCTGCCTTGGACAGGAAAACCCGCACGGCATAGGAGAGGAAGACGGCCCCAAGCACACCGGCCGTGACGGCATATATCCAGCCACCAAGGCCCGTCACCACAGGCGCAAGCGCGAGCGGTACGAGCAGGATCGTGTAGATAAGCATCTGCAGACGGGTGGCCTTGGCGCCATGCGTGACCGGCAGCATCGGCACACCCGCCTTCTCGTATTCGCCATGGGCCAGCAGGCTGAGCGCCCAGAAGTGCGGCGGCGTCCAGAAGAAGATGATGGCGAACAGGATCCAAGCGTCGAGCGGCGTATTGCCCGTGACGGCAGCCCAGCCAATAACTGGCGGGAATGCCCCTGCCCCGCCACCGATGACGATGTTCTGCGGCGTCGAGCGCTTCAGCCACATTGTGTAGATGACGCCATAATAGAAGATGGAAAAGGCGAGCAGCGCCGCCGCCAGCCAGTTGGACGCGAGCCACATCAGCATGACCGAGACGCCGGACATGATGAGTCCCATGGCAATCGCCTCTTCGCGCGGCACGGCGCCAGATGGGATGGGGCGTGTCGCGGTGCGCGTCATGATCGCGTCGATATCGGAGTCGAACCACATGTTGATCGCGCCAGCCGCGCCCGATCCAAGCGCAACCGCAAGCAGCGCAATAACGGCCATCAGTGGATTGATCGGCGTATGCGTGGCGCTGGAGGCCGCAATCAGGCCAGCCGCCGCCGTGAAGACGACGAGCATCATGATGCGCGGCTTCATCAGGTTCACATAGTCGCTCGCGGTGGCGTAGCGCTTTGCAGGTGTGGCGGGTGCGTCTGTCATGGTCGGAGCCTTATGGGGCATTCAAGCGAAACGGCCCATACGCCTTTTCAGCGCAGGGCCGCTTCGTGATTTGGGCCTGCCACGGTGCCGAAGCCAAACCGCGGCGAGGGCGAATTAGTGGCCGCCCTTGTTCGTAACGTGGGGCAGTTCGTTGAACTGGTGGAATGGTGGCGGCGAAGGCAGCGTCCATTCCAGCGTCGTGGCGCCCTCACCCCATGGGTTGGCTTCACCCTTGCGGCGGCGGACCACGGCTTCAATGAGGCCGATGAAGAAGACCAGCGTGCCGACGAGCGTGATGGCGTAACCGATGGACGACACGAAGTGCCAGGTGTGGAAGCCGTCTGCATAGTCGATGTAGCGGCGTGGCATGCCTTGGAGACCGAGGAAGTGCTGCGGGAAGAACAGAACGTTCGAACCCACAAACATCAGCCAGAAGTGCAGGCCGCCGAGGAAGCCATTGTACTTGATGCCGAACATCTTCTCGAACCAGTAATACCATCCAGCGAAGAGGCCGAACACGGCGCCGAGCGACAGCACGTAGTGGAAGTGCGCCACGACGTAATAGGTGTCGTGCAGGGCGTGGTCGATACCGGCGTTGGCCAGAACCACACCCGTCACACCGCCAACGGTGAACAGGAAGATGAAGCCGATGGCCCAGAGCATCGGGACCTTGAACTCCATGGAGCCGCCCCACATCGTGGCGATCCACGAGAAGATCTTGATGCCGGTGGGCACCGCGATGACCATGGTGGCCGCGATGAAGTAGGCCTTCAGGTCCACGTTCATGCCGACTGTGTACATGTGGTGAGCCCACACGACGAAGCCGATGACGCCGATCGACACCATGGCATAGGCCATGCCGAGATAACCGAAGATCGGCTTCTTGGAGAAGGTCGAGACAATGTGGCTGACGATGCCGAAAGCCGGCAGGATCATGATGTAGACTTCAGGGTGACCGAAGAACCAGAACAGGTGCTGGAACATGACGGGGTCGCCGCCGCCGGCCGGATTGAAGAATTGCGAGCCGAAGTTACGGTCGGTCAGCAGCATGGTCAGCGCACCCGCCAGGACAGGCAGCGACAGGAGAAGCAGCACGGCCGTGACGAGAACGCCCCAGGCGAACAGCGGCATCTTGTGCATGGTCATGCCAGGGGCGCGCATGTTCAGGATGGTGACGATGAAGTTGATGGCGCCAAGGATGGACGCGATGCCGGCCGTATGGAGCGACAGGATCAGCACGTCCATGGCCGGGCCGGGGTGGCCGGTCGTCGACGAGAGCGGCGGATAGAGCACCCAGCCACCACCGAAACCATTACCGGCCGAGTTGCCGGGAACCGTCATCGAGATACAGGCCAGGACAAACGCAGCAACCGTCATCCAGAAAGAGATGTTGTTCATGCGAGGGAAGGCCATGTCCGGCGCGCCGATCATCAGCGGCACGAACCAGTTGCCGAAACCACCGATAAGGGCAGGCATGACCATGAAGAAGATCATGATTAGGCCGTGATAGGTGATGACCGTGTTGTAGAACTGCTTGGCATGCGTAATAGCCGCATCGCCCTGCACGCCTTGCAGGTGCTCGACGATCCAGAGCATAGGGCCGATGCCCGGCTCAGCCAGTTCCCAGCGGATCAGACCTGACAGCGTGTAACCGACAACCCCCGCACACATCGCGAAGATGAGGTAGAGTGTGCCGATGTCCTTGTGGTTGGTCGACAGGAACCAGCGCTTGAAGAAGCCTGGCTTGTGGTCGTGGGCATCGTGGTGATGGTCGAGGGCGATTTCATCCATTGGCATGGCGTATCTACTCTTCTCTCAAAGCTTAGTGGTTGGCAGCGAGCTTGGTGCTCGGCTCAATGGCGGCGATGGTCTGGACCGCTGAATAGGCGCCTTCATAGTCGCCTGCGAGCATCAGCTGAGCCCACTGGTCGAACTGGGCCTGCGGAACAACGCGCACCTCGATCGGCATGTAGGCATGGTCGATACCGCACAGTTCGGAACACTGGCCGTAGTAAACGCCCGGCTCATCGACCAGGAACCAGCCCTCGTTGAGGCGGCCGGGAACAGCGTCCGTTTTCACGCCAAAGGCCGGCACGGTCCACGAGTGGATCACGTCAGCAGCAGCGGTGTAGTAGCGGATGTAGCGACCAGCCGGAATGACCATCGGATAGTCGACGGCCAGGTTACGCGGCAGCGAATCATAGTTCGTGCGGCCCGTGGAATCTTGGTATTTCTGCTTGTCTTCCGGTGTGCCCTTGTGGACAGCGTTTGAAACGAATTCCAGCGCAACGCCATCGGCGTCAACAATGTCAGGATAGGAGTAGGTCCAGTTCCACTGGTTGCCCTGAGCCTTGACGTTGATGAAGCCCTTCTCGGCCGCATCAGGGAAATAGTTCTTCGTGTAACGCTCATATTCGGCCGACTTGCCGTCAGCGAGAAGCTCTGCCGATTCGGTCTTGATCTTGTCGAGGTTCGGCACGACGTCCTGATAGTAGAGGTTCGGGAAGGACAGGCCGGCAATCGCGACAAGGATGAGCGCTGGAACGATGGTCCAGATCACTTCGATCAGCGAGTTGTGACTGAACTTGCGCGAGACCGGGTTGGACTTGCGATTGTAACGCACCATGACCCAGACCAGCAGGACGGACACGAAGATCGTGATCGCCGTGATGATCCACAGGACATAGTCGTTGTGGAAGAAGTGAATGCGTTCTGCAATGCGGGTTGCAGCTGGCTGGAAGCCGAGCGCACCGTCGTGGGGAATGGCAGCAAACGCCGGTGCAGCCAGTATTGAAGCGCACAGGGCGGCAAAAAAGTGTCGCACGAAGGAATCCTCGTCTCGTTGGAATTGCTCCGCTGTATCTATATCAGACCGCCCCTGCAACCCAGCAGTTTTCGCGCTCAATATTGTCGCAGGCGCTCGTCGCATATGGGAAATCGTGGTAATGTAAGGAAAAATACGAATAGGGAGACGTCAATGGTTAAACTATATGTACTCGCTTCACTTGCATTCGCGCTGTCAGCGCCTTTCGCTTCAGCCCAGGTCGCCATTCTGGGCAGCGGCGTATCCAAAGACTGTTACGAAGCCGCCAAATACCAGCGTGTGTCGGCGCGCGAAGGTGAAGACATCTGCACCAAGGCCCTCGAAGCCGAGCTGATGAACATCACCAACAAGGCCGCAACCTATACGAATCGCGGTGTCCTTCGCATGCGCTCAGGCCGGCTCGATGCGGCGCTTTCCGATTATGACATTGCCAAGCAGATGCGTCCTGAAGAAGGCGCGACCTACCTCAATGAAGGTGCCGCCCACATCCTGCGCAAGGATTACACTTCAGCCCTTGTCTCGCTCGACAAGGCGATTGAACTGAATTCACACGATCTCTACGCGGCGTTCTACAATCGGGCGATCGCCAAGGAGAATACAGGTGACATTCAGGGCGCCTATTTCGACTTCAAGATGGCTGATGAGCTGAATCCCGAATCGGACCTTGCCCGTAAGCAAATGTCCCGTTTCGAGATTTCGACAAACTGAAGGCCTGACGGCGCATGGGCGATCTTATCGCGCTCTCTAAACCTTTGCGTGGAACCAATTCATCAAACTGCCGTTCCCTTTTTCAGAATTCATAATGGAAAAGGAAACACCATGTTGCGCTGGGCTATCATCTTTCTCGTCGTCGCGCTTGTCGCGGCCGTTCTTGGTTTTGGCGGCATTGCCGGCACTGCGGCTGGCATAGCGAAACTGCTCGCACTGATCTTCATTGTCCTGTTCGTAGTCTCGCTGATCTTCGGCGGCCTGCGTAGGGGATGACCTCACAATCGTCCGCCTCGACGGATGAAACGAAGCGAGCGCCCGCTACTCATAGCTGGGCGCTCGTTGGTATTTTCTGGATCATGGCCCTGAGCACACTGACCGTGGCTCAGGGCCTTATTGTACCAATCGTGACCGCGATGATGCTGGCGCTGATCTTCAGCCCCGTCCGACGTGCATTGGGCAGAATCGGGATCCCTTCCGGCGTATCGGCAGCACTCATCCTCCTCGCTCTCCTCGGATTTGTTGGCACGCTCGGCTATTTTGTCTCCGGCGCCGCGAGTCACAGGCTCGCCGATGCACCGCAAATGATCGAGGATGCCAGCGATAAGCTGAAGGAACTGACCGGAACGGTGCAGCCGGTGATGGATGCCACCGAGCAGATCGAGCACATCGCCTCCAAGGAGCCCGCCAAGGATACGGTGACCATCCGTGAGCCTGGCTTCATGGCCGGATTCACTGACAAGATGCCCGTCGTTGCAGGCCAGATGATCATTTGCCTGACGCTCGCTTTCTTCCTGATCGCCTCCGGTGACCTGTTCTATGAGAAGCTGGTCCAGGTCATGCCGACCCTCAAGGATAAACGGCGTGCGCTCGCCGTCGCCCGAGCGATCGAGAACCAGCTATCGGTCTACCTGCTCACGATCAC
Organism: Hyphomonas oceanitis SCH89; assembly: GCF_000685295.1. Classification (GTDB taxonomy): domain Bacteria; phylum Pseudomonadota; class Alphaproteobacteria; order Caulobacterales; family Hyphomonadaceae; genus Hyphomonas; species Hyphomonas oceanitis. Next base: position 88,706 of record NZ_ARYL01000010.1, on the reverse strand, counting down.
GCTGATCAATATGGGGCTCGGCGTCGCCATCGGCCTTGCCATGTGGGCGCTTGGCATGCCTGATCCGCTCCTGTTCGGACTCGCTGGATTCCTGCTGAACTATATCCCTTATATCGGCGCGATGGCCGGTGTCGGCATCTCGTTCATCGTCGCTCTCGTCACTTTCGATTCGGCTTCAGCGGCGCTCCTGCCAGCCTTCATCTATTGGGGGCTGACCTCTTTCGAGGGCCAGTTCGTGACCCCTGTAATGGTGGGCCGCCGCCTTAGGCTCAATGCTGTTGTCGTCTTCGTGTCTTTCGCGCTCTGGGCCTGGCTCTGGTCATTCATGGGCATGCTGCTGTCGACGCCCATGTTGCTGACCATGAAAGTGGTGTCCGACAATGTGCCCGGCATGTCGAGCTTCGGGAAATTCCTCGCCGACCGGGACGATCTTTCACGTTCCGACCGCCGCATCCTGAAATTCATCTTCCGGCGCGACGTCCCCCTCGCCAAACGCAAGGTGACGAAGGACGCGGAAACAGCGGCGAAAGAGAAGCCTGCTTCAGCAAACTCAGAAGCTGATACTGCGCCGCAGACGGCTTGAGCAGGCTTTGCACTTGCTGCAGCGGACAATCACACGCATCTAGGATGCATGACCCAGACTGATTTACCCTTCGATATCGCCCGCGCTGCGGATATCCTGTCTGACGCTGTCTCCGGCGGCGATGACGGTGACCTCTTCATCGAGCGCTCGCGCTCTGAAAGTTTCATGTTCGACGATGGCCGACTGAAATCCGCCGCCTTCGACACCGACCAGGGCTTCGGCCTGCGGGTCGTGGCAGGCGAAGCGCAAGGCAGCGGCTACGGCTCTGAACTCTCGCTCGACGCCATCAAGCGCGGCGCGCTCACGGCCTCTCAGGCCAAGCGCGGCTACTCTGGCCGCCTCGCCGATGGCCCCCAGCCAACAAATCGCCGCCTCTATGCGCCTATCGATCCGACCTCTGCGCCTGACTTCTCTGCCAAGACCGGACTGCTCGCGGAAATCGACGCCTGGACAAGGGCGCTGGACCCGCGTGTGGTGCAGGTCTCCGTCTCGCTCGCCGGCAGCCACCGGGAAGTGGACATCATTCGTCCCGACGGCGCAGTCTTCTCCGACGTGCGCCCGCTCGTGCGCCTCAACGTCTCGGTAACTCTCGAAGAGAATGGCCGCCGTGAATCGGCCAGCGCAGGCGCAGGAGGCCGCGCGGCTTATGACGAGTGGATCCAGCCCGGTCGCTGGCAGGACCTTGTCCGCCGCGCACTTGGCAAGGCCTCAGTGAACCTGCAGTCCATCCCTACGCCTGCGGGTGTCATGGAAGTCGTGCTTGGCCCAGGCTGGCCCGCCGTACTGCTGCACGAAGCGGTCGGCCACGGCCTCGAAGGCGACTTCAACCGCAAGGGCACCAGTGTCTATGCTGGCCGGATTGGCGAACAGGTGGCCGCCAAGGGCGTCACCGTGATCGACGACGGCTCGATTGAGGCGCGCCGCGGCTCGCTCTCGTTCGACGATGAAGGCACGCCTACGCAGCGCACCGTACTGATCGAGGACGGCATCCTTAAAGGTTATATGCAGGACCGCCTGAACGCTCGCCTCATGGGCGTCGCGCCGACCGGCAATGGCCGCCGCGAAAGCTATGAAGCGCAGACCATGCCGCGCATGACCAACACGGTCATGCTCGGCGGCGACAAGGATCCGGCCGAGATCGTCTCTTCCATCAAGCGCGGCCTCTGGGCCGTGGACTTCGGCGGCGGTCAGGTCGACATCACATCCGGCAATTTCGTGTTCCAGTGCACCGAGGCCTATCTCGTCGAGAACGGCAAGGTCGTCGCCCCGGTCAAGAATGCGACATTGATTGGCCACGGGCCGACAGTTCTGCAGCAGGTCTCAATGATCGGGAATGACTTCGCCATGGATGACGGCGTTGGCGTTTGCGGCAAGGCCGGACAGTCTGTTCCTGTGGGCGTTGGCCAGCCAACGCTCAAGGTCGGTGCCCTGACTGTGGGCGGCGCCGGATAAAATTCGCGTTAGGATTCATACTGACTCTTGCGGCCCCGCGAGGGTTTTGCCACTTTATCGCCACATTAGGCGCCGGGCTCGTTAAGCATCCCGGCCGCGGCGTAGAGGGTGAGATACGGCAATGAGACTGCGATTCCTTGCATTGGCTTGTGGGGCGATGAGCCTTGGCAGTGTGGCCATGGCAGATGTTGAGACCCTGGCGGCCGATACAGCCTACAAGATGTCCCAAAAGGGCGAACTCGTCCTGATCGACGTGCGCACGCCGTCGGAATGGGCGATGACCGGCATGCCGCGCGATAGCGTGGGTGCCACCCTCCAGGATACGGATTTTGTGGCCCGGGCGCGCGGCGCCGTACTCGGTGATCTCGACCAGCCCGTCGCCGTAATCTGCAAGTCTGGCACGCGGTCGACCTCGGCGGCGCAGAGACTGGCCGCTGAAGGCTTTGGCCACGTGTTCAACGTGACCGAAGGGATGGCTGGCCACCTCGGCGCGGGCGACGGCTGGATCAAGCGCGGCCTGCCGACCGACCCGTTCAACCCGCCGGACCGATAGGCACATCGAACTTAAAAAAGGGCGGCCTTTGCGGGCCGCCCTTTTGTTTTGTCTGGCTGTTAGCCGAGGGTTTTGTCCGGTGCGCCCGGATCGGTGTTCGATCCACCCGTGTCCACCGTGCCGACGTCTTCGGAAAGATCGTCTGCCTCGAGCGTCGCGAGATGCATCATCTTTGTCAGGAAGGGCGAGGCGACCGCGAACAGCACGCCGACGCCGATAGCAAACCAGCCGACCTTTGAATAAACGTCGAGCACCTGCCCGACACCTTCACCGCCGGAGGCCGTCGCCTGCGCAATCAGGGCTGCAACAGCGTTACCGGCACCTGATGCCAGGAACCACGCGCCCATCATCAGACCGACCATCGAGGTCACCGAAAGGCGCGTCATGGCCGACAGGCCGACCGGGCTCATGCAGAGTTCGCCCGTCGTGTGCAGCAGGTAGATCAGGAAGATGAAGATGACCGGCGTCAGGCCGTCACCGGCAGCACCGAAGACCAGCACAAGGAAGCCGAGACCGAGTTGCATCAGCGCCAGTGCGAACTTCATCGGCGCACTTGGCTCCCAGCCCTTCTTGCTGAGCCATATCCAGAGCCCGGCGAAAACCGGACCAAGCGTCATGATGTAAAGCGCGTTGATCGACTGGAACATCGAAGCCGGCACTTCCCAGCCCAACAGGTTCCGGTCGACATGCTCATCCGTGAAGATGTTCAGCGACGAGCCCGCCTGCTCGAACAGGCCCCAGAACAGGACGTTCGTCGAGATAAGCACAAGCGCCACGATGATCCGGTTCCGTTGGTGCGGATTGAGCTTTGCCACCGCGCGCCAGACGATAAACAGGTAGGTCACGATCATGGAGGCGAGAAGCAGAAGGTTGACCGCGCCCTGGCTGCGCACAAGGAACCAGACGATCAGCGTGGTCACAAGCGCGCCAGCCCAGATCGTGTGTTCGCGGCTGAGCGGACCGATGATCTTGTCGGTCAGCAGCGCAGGATTGCTCGGCTCCCCTGCCCCTTTGAGGGCAGGCTTGCCCCAGACGAACACGACAAGACCCAGCAACATGCCGATGCCCGCCGCGCCAAATCCATAGGCCCAGCCATAGACTTCGCCGAGATAGCCGGCGATCAATGCGCCGAGGAAGGCGCCTGTGTTGATACCGACATAGAAGATGGTGAAGGCGGAATCGCGCCGTGCATCCGTCTTGGGATAAAGCGAGCCAACAATCGTGGAGATGTTGGCCTTCAGAAAGCCGACGCCCACGATGATCAGCGCAAGGCTGAGATAAAAGATGTTCAGCACCCCTGGATCGGCCGTCTCACCGGCCGCGACGGGATCGCCCTCGATCGCCATGCCGAGGTGGCCAAGCACGAGGAAGATCGCCCCGATGGTGACGGCCTTTCGGGCGCCGAGATACCTGTCCGCGAGGAAACCGCCGATCACCGGCGTGATATAGACGAGCGTCGTGTACGCGCCGTAGAGGCCGTAAGCCGCTTCACGGTCGAACAGGAAATGCTTGGTCAGGTAGAGGACCAGCAGGGCCCGCATACCGTAATAGGAGAAACGCTCCCACATCTCGGTGAAGAAGAGGACGTAAAGCCCCCTCGGATGCCCCAGAAATGTCTTGTCGTAATCCTGCCCGTCGGCAATCGAATTGTCTGTCACGCAGCGCTCTCCCGTCAGCTTCCCTGAATTTCGCATATTGAGCCTGCTCTGGCGCATGGCTCAAGGTATTTTCTGCTTTTTCGGGAAGCTGAGAGGGAAAGTCGTGCCCCTAATAGGCCTCTTCTGTGAAAATAGGGCGCACGTCGCGGTTCCAGGGACCGTGATAACGGGCGAGAAGGCGATCAGCGGGTGTGAGGCCGGTCTTGGCGATCTCATCAAGTTCCGTGAGGTAGCCCGTCTCGTCATCACCTGATGTGGAGAGGTTCGCCCGGTTGCGCAGACCCTGGCGGGAGAGTTCCAGCACCTGTTTGGCGAGATCCTGCATCGAGCCACCGCCGGGAATCGGCGTGCGCAGGCCAAGCGTGCGAACGCCCTGACGCATCGATTCGCGCTCGGCATCGGTCCAGTTTTTCACGAGATCCCAGGCCGCATCGAGGCATTGGTCGCAATAGAGCAGACCTGTCCAGAAGGCGGAGAAGGCGCAGAGTCGGCTCCACGGGCCGGCATCGGAACCGCGCATTTCAAGGAAGCGCTTCAGGCGCACTTCCGGGAAAATCGTTGAAAGATGGTCTTCGAAGTCGCCCATGGCCGGCAATTCGCCCGGCAGGATGGGCAGCTTGCCCGCCATGAAGTCGCGGAAGCTGAGGCCGGACGCGTCAAGATATTTGCCCTGACGGCGCACGAAATACATCGGCACATCCAGCGCATAGTCGACATATTGCTCAAAGCCGAATCCCTGATCGAACACGAAAGGCAGCATGCCCGTTCTGTCCGGATCGGTGTCGGTCCATATCTGCGACCGGTAGGAGAGGAAGCCATTGGGGCGGCCGTCAAGGAAGGGCGAGTTGGCGAACAATGCCGTGCCGAGTGGCTGAAGCGCCAGCGAGACGCGAAATTTCTTCACCATGTCGGCTTCCGAGCCGAAATCGAGATTGGTCTGCACGGTGCAGGTGCGGAACATCATCTGGCGGCCGAGGCGGCCAACCTTGTCCATGTATTCCGTCATGATGCGGTAGCGGCCCTTCGGCATCACGGGCGTCTCGGCGAGGCTCCACAGTGGGCTCGCGCCCGTGCCAAGGAAGGCGATGCCGAGCGGCTGCGCAATCTGGCGCACTTCGGCCAAGTGGCTGCCGACCTCGTTACAGGTCTGGTGGATCGTTTCCAGCGGCGCTCCTGACAGCTCAAACTGGCCGCCAGGCTCCAGCGAGACGCTAGCGCCGTCCTTTTTGAGGCCAATCAGGTGACCGCCTTCGACGATAGGCTCCCAGTCGAACGTGTCGCGCAGGCCTTCCAGCATGGCCAAAATAGAGGCCTTGCCCTCATAAGGCAGCGGCCTCAGGTCAGCCGTGGTGAAGCCGAATTTCTCGTGCTCGGTGCCGATGCGCCAGTCCGCACGGGGCTTTGACCCTGCGTCAAGATAGGCAACCAATTCGGTCTTGGATTCGATACGTGCGGAGGACTCGTCGATGTCCGCGGTCGGTGTGGTCATCTCGGCCTCCCATAAATCGGCGATGGAAGTGCACATAGGTATGTTTCATCCCAACGCCAACCGGGTTATTCTATCCTTTGTAGAGAGAGTCTAAGGGGCTGAAGTGACCAAGCTGAAGGCAGACGAGCGCGACGACCTGAAGATGTGGGCCAGAATCCACGTCCGCGGAGGCTATGAAGAAGCCGATGAGATCGAGGAAATTCTCTTCGAACTCACCGAAGACTTCGACACGCCCATGTCAGAGCGCGACCGCCGGATCGAAGTGCGCAACGCCCTGATTGCGGCTGCGCAGACGCTGGTCGATGAGCAGGATTCCTGGCCGGTGCTGACCGATTATGACCGGCTGGAACTAGCCATGGATACGCTGGAAGACAATGGCGTCGTCGCGCGGGCCAACTTCACCTGCTGCGGTAATTGCGGGGCTGCCGAGATCGGTGCCGAAATCGAGGATTATGAGGCCCTCGGCCATGTGGCACGCGGTTACGTTTTCTTCCACCAGCAGGATACCGAAAGCGCCGTGGAGGGCCACGGGCTCTATTTCAGCTATGGCGCGGCCCATTCCGAGCATGATGCAGCCCATATCGCGATTGCGCAGGAATTGTTCGACCTTCTGGTCGCCGTCGGCCTCAAGCCGCACTGGGACGGCAAGATCGACCACCGGGTGGGCGTCGTGCTCGACTGGAAACGGCGCTGGGTGGACGGCGTGCCGACGCCGCTGAAGCGTTGGTCTTTCTAAGGGTTCCTACCCCCAATCTCCACACATGGCCTGCCATAGCGTCATCGCGGCCACAGCGGCGGTTTCGGCGCGCAATATGCGCGGACCGAGGCTGACAGGATGGGTGCCTTCGCGGGCACGCAGGAATCCCCGCTCAGCAGGGCTGAAGCCCCCTTCGGGACCAATCAGGATAGCCGCCGCCTGCCCTTTGAGGCCCTCCAGCACCTGCGCCATCGGCTGGGCACGGCCTGACTGGCCACCCCAGGGAGCATCTGCCTCATCGCCTGCTTCATCACAGAAGATCAGCGCTGTCCCTTCCGGCAGGGACTCGAGCGCTGCGTCGAGGCCAAGGGCATCCGCGAGGAGCGGAATGTCCAGACGCTCGGTCTGCTCAGAGGCTTCCAGCGCGATCTTCTCGAAACGGTCGAGGCGCACGGTGCGGGATTGCGTGCGTTCGGTAATCACAGGCTGAATGAAGCCGGCGCCCAGCTCGGTGGCTTTCTCGACGATGAAGTCGGTCTCGGATTTCTTGACCGGCGCAAAGAGGAGAGTCAGTGGCGCCCCGCCCTGTGCCGGCTGCTGACGCAGCTGCTCGGCTGGGGTCATCTCGGCGCGTCGGCCCGCGACGGCGCTGATTTCCGCGCGCCATTCGCCGTCGCGACCGTTGAAGACGCGGGCGGCATCTCCGACCCCCAGCCGCATGACGCGGGTCAGGTATTTCGCCTGCTCCTCGTCGAGCTCGAAGGGCGTGCCTGCGACAAGATCACTGTTCACGAATAGGCGAGGCATGGAACTCATCCGGGGTCTATATGCCTATATAGAATTGAAGTTAAGCCGAAGGACTGTCTCATGAGTAAGCCTGTTGTCACATCGATCAACCCAGCAACCGGAGATGTGCTGCAGACCTTTACGCCGCATGGCAGCGCCAATGTCGATGCCGCCATCGAGCGGGCCGACGACCGGTTCCAGACCTGGCGCCTGTCCAGCTTGACCGAACGCTCGCGCTTGATGCACAAGGCCGCCGACATTCTCGACGCCCGCAAGGATGCCTTTGCGCGAACGATGACAATGGAAATGGGCAAGCCCCTTCGCGAGGCAATCGCCGAGGTCGAGAAATGCGCGCTCGTCTGCCGCCACTATGCGGATCATGCAGAGGCTTATCTGAAAGACGAGACGATCGAGACCGAGGCGAAGCGGTCCTATGTTCGTAACCTGCCCATTGGCCCGGTTCTGGCCGTGATGCCCTGGAATTACCCGTTCTGGCAGGTCTTCCGCTTTGCCGCGCCGACGCTGATGGCGGGCAATGTCGGCCTGTTGAAGCATGCGTCCAATGTCTGGGGCTCGGCGCTGAACATCGAGAAAGTGTTCCGCGAGGCGGGCTTTCCGGAGGGCTGTTTCCAGACGCTGCTGATCGGATCGAAAGCGATTGAGGGCGTGATCCGCGACTCGCGGGTGAAAGCCGTGACGCTGACCGGTTCCGGCCCTGCCGGGCGCAGCGTTGCCAGCATTGCGGGCGAGGAGCTAAAGCCCTCGCTGCTGGAGCTTGGCGGCTCTGATGCCTTCATCGTCATGCCGTCGGCGGATATTGCCAAGGCGGTCGAGACGGCGGTGAAATCGCGCAACAAGAACAATGGCCAGTCCTGCATCGCGGCGAAACGTTTCTTTGTGCATGCAGAGATCTATGACGCCTTCACGCGGGACTTTGTGAAACAGGTCGAAGCCTTGCGGGTGGGTGACCCGATGCTGGACACGACGGATATCGGACCGCTGGCAACCAAGGCGATCCGCGACGACTTGGTCAGCCAGGTGGACGCGACACTGAAAGGTGGCGCGCAGCTGATTAGCAAACCGGCCGATGTAGATGACAAGGGCTGGTGGTTTGCGCCGCAAGTGCTCTCCGAAGCGCCGCGCGGCACGCCGGGATCGGACGAGGAAATGTTTGGCCCGGCCGCCAATCTCTGGCGTGTCGATAGCCTTCCGGAAGCGATCCTGAAGGCCAATCACAGCGATTTCGGGCTCGGCTCGGCGATCTTTACGCAGGACGAAGCCGAGATCGAGGAAGCCGTCCGCGACCTGCAGGCGGGCTCGACTTTCGTGAACGCACTGGTCGCCTCAGACCCGCGCCTGCCCTTTGGCGGCGTCAAGCAATCGGGCTATGGCCGCGAACTCGCGGCGGATGGCATCAAGGCGTTCGTGAACCGGAAGACTGTTTCGGTGAGCTGAGTATCTTTATCCGTATCCCCGGCGAACGCCGGGGTCTCTTGCCTTTCTGCGATTGCCTGAGGTCCCGGCTTTCGCCGGGACTGCGGCGTGTGGGGTGGCCCCCTTTGAGAGCACCACTCACCGCCCGGGGATACCTGCGAAGGCAAGTATCCATGGACCGGGTTTTCCCAAAGCGCTGTGAGGCCCGGCCAGTCCATGGGCCCCTGCCTGCGCAGGGGCCATCGGGGGGAGCGTTGGGTGTACGATTTTGAGGGATGTGGGTATGACCGGAAACGCCTTTCAGCGTCCGGCAAAGGGGTCTGATTGACTGTCGGATTTAGCCGGATGTTTCCCAGCTCTTGAACGCGTGCCGCAGCAATTCCGGCAGGGCTGTCGCGATGGCGCCAAGCTCTGGCGGCATGCGGTGGGTGCGGTGCATGGGAAGCGCCATGGGGGCAGCCTCGCCGGCCTTGCGCTGGCGTTCGAGCGTGCGGGCGAGGCGTCTGGCGTGGGCTTCCGGGGCGGCGAGCAGTTCCTGCAAAGCTGCGAGGCGGGCGAGGATTGGGGCGGCCGGAACAGGCCCGCAGGCGCGTGTCGCGGTCGCTAACCCGTCCCCGACCATGCCTGGCCCCAAGATGCGGGGCGACAGGCCCAGCAGGTGGCCCGAGGCCTTGGTTTCGACGGGCTCGGTATCCGAATGATGCCCGGACGATGCCCGAATAGTAACCGGAGGCAGCACGAGCCCCAGCGCCATGAGCACGAGCAGGCGCCGGATGATGATTTCGAGCCGCGCGAGTTCAGCCCGGGCGCGCTGGGCGAGGGTTCGCTTCAGCGTGGAGGGGTTGAGGTGGGCGTTCGTCATGGTGGCGACGGCGCTCAAAGCGCGTTGCGCTTGGGCGATACCGTGACTGACGAAGGCGGACGTGTTGGTCATGACCGCCAGTATAGGCCGGACGGGATTGGGGTTGGATAAGGTGGGGGAGAGACGTGGCCTATGAGTGGTCGGTATCGCGATGCTCAACCCACCCTACGATTGCTCCGCTGACTGGGAACATCGACAACAAACTATTGCTTTGCGCTGTTGCCCCACTTCCACTTATGGACCGTGTCCCCGGCCCAACCAATTTTCTTCAGAACAGCTGCAAGTATAAAGTCGACCACGTAAGGGTTATCCGGACCACCGCCCATATAGGTCGGACCGCCGTCAAAAAACGCATCTCGGGCACGTCTGGCGTAGTTGGCCTCTGCAATCCGTACCAGATCTTCGGTACGCATCGCATCGCCGTCCGCATCCAACAGATCACAATAGGTACGATAGGTCTCCACCGCTAGCATCTGACGCTTCTTGGTGGCAAGGCGCTCAAAAGCGTCGGACAGCCCATAGCGACATTTCCGTCCCTCAATCGCATCCAGTATGTGATAATCAATTTCTACATCTGCATACTGAGATATGTGTTCGCGGATATGGACTAATCGATCATCCAGTAACCCAACCTGGCGATCAAGCAGAAACGCAATGTACCGTACTATACTCCATGTATATCCATAACCGTTCAGTGTCTCGTCATCGAGATTCCAGTCGGCGATTGCCGCAAGCATCTCTTCGGATTTCTCAAGAACCCGCTCCATATCGGCCACAGGCGATTCCCCCCGCCGCCACTGCAAGAGCCCGATGTCGAAGTGCTTCTGCAGTGCTTCAGCTATATTGCCATATGCCAGAGAATAGTCACCTCGCGCGATGACCCCCGCGTTGATGCGAGCAATGTCGGCAAGGGCGACTCTGTTATAATGAATATTCTTTTCCGATTGTTCCATGTCCGCCTCAAGGTACCATTTTCGTAGTACCGCAATGCACCATTCTGCATCCGCCGCAAAGGCGGTGCATTGCGGCCGGTGGCCTTAATGCACCCTGCGGGACTGTGCGCCGGCTTCTTCATTTCGTCGCATGGGGCGCGTGTTTCGATCCCTGCCTTCGCGAGGACAGGCTTCGCTCAGGACGAGCCCCTTTGGAGGCTTGCTCTCAGCCGGGGATACCTTCAGCGCGCCCCCTTCTCCCTTGGGAGAAGGGTTGGGGATGAGGGGTGATGGCGTCGCTGCAGGTGCGGTGGGGTTTGTGGGACGTTCCGTGACCCCTCACCCCCGGCCCCTCTCCCAGAAGGGAGAGGGGGGCGCGTGGGGACTGGCTTAAGACTGACTGGCCCGTTAGGCTGGGCCTGAAACCAAATCAGCAGAGAGCACGCATCATGAGCATTACACCGCGCAAGCTGGGGCCTGAGACCGTTTATCCCGTGGGGCTTGGGTGCATGAACCTGCATCATGGATACGGGCCGCCATCGGACGAGGCGGAGGCTGCGGCGCTGCTGAATGAGGCGCTCGATATGGGCTATGATTTCCTCGACACGGCGACGATCTATGGCTTCGGCAAGAACGAGACGCTGATCGGCAAGGCGCTGAAGGACCGGCAGGGCGAGTTCGTTCAGGCCAGCAAGTGCGTGATGCTGTTCGAGGATGGCAAGCGGAAGCTGGACGCGCGGCCGGAGAGCATCAAGGCGGCCTGCGAGGCGAGCCTGAAACGGCTGCAGCGCGAGACGATCGACCTTTACTACATGCACCGGCCAGACCCGAACGTGCCGATTGAAGACTCGATGGGCGCGATGGCGGACCTCGTGACCGAGGGCAAGATCCGCATGGTGGGCTTGTCGGAAATGGGCGCGGGCCTGCTGCGCCGGGCGCATGCAGTGCATCCGGTGACGGCGATGCAGTCTGAATACTCGCTGCTGACACGCAACCCGGAGATCGCCGTGCTGGACGCGTGCAAGGAACTGGGCGTGACTTTCGTGCCCTTCTCGCCTGTGGGGCGCGGCTATTTGGCGGACAATCCACCGGCGCCGAAGGATTATCACGAGGCTGACATGCGCCGCATCTTCCCGCGCTGGACCGAGCCCTACTGGACGGAGAACCTGCCTTTGCTGAAACAGGCGCAGGAGATGGCCGGCGATATGGGCGTGACGACATCACAGCTGGCGATTGCCTGGACGCTGGTGAAGGAGCCGGACTGCGTGCCGATCCCCGGCACCACCAATCGCAAACATCTGCGGGACAATTTCAAGGCAGCGGAACTGGTGCTGACTGAGGCGCAGATGGCCTTGCTGGATAATGTGTTCCAGCCGGAAGCCGTGAAAGGCCCGCGCTATAACGCGATGGCACAGGCGAGCGTCGACACCGAGCAATATGCGTTCGAGACCGAGGCCTGAGGCGATTTCGCGCGAAACGTGCGCAAGGCTGTGAAACCGCCCAATTCGCTGTATAAGCCGCCCGATGACCGAGACCGACACACATGGCAAGCCCGAGACGCGGGCCATTCCGGCTGACAGCGCCCTGCCGGGCGTGCTGGCGATGCTGCCCGGCTGGATGCAGCCCTATGCCATGCTGGCGCGGCTGGACCGGCCTGTCGGCATCTGGCTGCTCTACCTGCCCTGCCTGATCGGTCTCGCCTTCGTGCGGATGCGCACGGGGCTGTACCTCGTGGACCTGTTCTGGGTGCCGCTGTTCCTGCTGGGGGCGGTGGCCATGCGCGGGGCGGGCTGCACATGGAACGACATTACCGACCGGGACTTTGACGCGCAGGTGGCGCGCACGGCGCTGCGTCCGCTGCCCTCCGGCGCGGTGACGCTGCGCGAGGCGTTTGTCTTCATGGGCGTGCAGCTGGCGATTGGCTTGGCCGTGTGGGCCTGCCTGCCGGGCGATGCGAAGCTTGTGGCGCTGGCGGCCATTCCGCTGGTGGCGGCGTATCCGTTCATGAAGCGGGTAACCTGGTGGCCGCAGGCGTGGCTGGGGCTGACCTTCAACTGGGGCGTGCTTGTTGGCGCAGCGACCGCGGGAAGCCTCTCCCTGCCCGTCTTCATTCTCTACGCTGGCCTCGTCCTGTGGACGATTGCCTATGACACAATTTATGCGCTGCAGGACCGCGAAGACGATGCGCTGATCGGTGTGCGCTCCACGGCGCGCCTGTTCGGCAAGCGGGCGGTTCTGGTGAGCTTCTGCTTCCACATGGGCGCCGCAGCGCTTGTCGCGCTGGCGGCGGTGATCAATGGATCCGTGCGGGCGGGCGCCGTGACGGCGCTGGCTTTCCTCGCCCATGGCCTGTGGCAGGCCGTGCGGCTGAAGCGCAGCCAAGAGAATGACGCGCTGGCCGTATTCAAGGCGAATGTCTGGGCTGGCGCGATCATCGTGGCCGGGTTCACGCTGGCGGCCATGCTGCCGACGCCAAAGCCGCGCACGCTGTTTGCCGAGCATGAAGTGGTACGCGCCGGGCCGCCGGAAAAAGTGGCCCTGCCTTTCGGGCTGGAGCTGAAACGCGAACATCATATGCCGCGCACGAAGACATGGATGGCCAGCGATGTTCTCCGCGCGCTGGAAAAGGAAGGTGTGCCGGTGGCTGAGCCCGACGATGTTCCGCCTGCCACACCAGAGGCAGAATAGCCGTCAGCCCGGTTGCGACTGACGGCGCCAGATCGCCTTATGCGCCTGCGGATCGCGCAAAAAACCACTGAAAAGTCCGGGACTTGTTAACCGTGTTGCTCTGTTGACCGTTCGGTGGGTCTGCCCTACCGGTTGGCGGCTGTTTTTTGTTGGCCATTGCGCGTCGACAGACTGTTTGAGGGAATAACGAGCATGCGGGCTGCCCCCCACCCCCGGCAGGCTGAACGTCTGGAAGCGCTGCACCGCTACGAGATTCTGGATACGGCGCGTGAGGCCGAGTTCGATGAGATTGTCGCGCTGGCGGCAACCATTTGCGGCACCAGCATTTCCGTGGTGAACCTGATCGATGAGGACCGCCAGTGGTTCAAGGCCGAAGTCGGCCTTGGCGTGCGCGAGACGCCGCTGGAGACCTCCATCTGCTCGCACGTCATCCTCAGCGATGATTTCGTGGAGATTACCGATACGCATGCCGACCCGCGCACGCAGGACAATCCGCTTTGCATGGCGGATGGTGGCCTGCGCTTCTATGCGGGCGCGCTGCTGAAGTCGCCCGAGGGCCTGCCCATTGGCACACTCTGCGTGCTGCACGATGCGCCGCATGAGCTGAATGATTTTCAGAAGGGCGCACTACGCACGCTGGCCCGCCAGGTGATGCGCGAACTGGACCTGCGCGTTGCCCTGCGCGACCAGATGATCCTCCGCCGGGAAATGGACCACCGGGTGAAGAACTCGCTGCAGTCGGTTGCCTCGCTCATCCACCTCTATAGGGCCCGCGCGAGCGAAGAGAGCTTCGAGGCCTTTGACGCGGTGGAGCGCAAGGTGAACGCCATATCGCTGCTGCATGAGCAGCTGCATGAAGCCAGCGACCTACAGACCGTGCAGATCGGTGTGTTCCTGCCGCGCGTGCTGGACCTGCTGCAGGGCTCTGCGCCGGAGAATGTGAAAATACGCGGCGACATTGCTACGCTGGACCTCAACTCGTCCGATGCCTCTTCGCTGGGCATGATTGTCAGCGAATTCGTCGCCAATTCGATCAAGCATGGCTTTGCTGACGGACGCCCGGGAGACATCGAGATTTCGCTGCAGCGCGAAAAGGATGGCCACGTCACGCTGAGAGCAATGGACAATGGCGCTGGCAATGCCGCCGGCCCACGGCACAATTCTGCCGTAGAGGGGCTCGGCCAGCGGCTCGTCGATGCGGCGGCCTCCCAACTGGGCGGCACGCTGGAACGCAATGCCTCGCCAAAGGGTTATGAAATCAAGCTGGTGTTCCTGTCACGCTGAGGACAGGCTTGCATATACCCCTTAGGGGTATCATATAGGCGTGTGAACACCGGTATCGGAGTGCGCACCCATGACGACAGACACGTCTTCCCACGATCACAGCCATCACGATCACGGCGCGCCGGCCAAAGCCGAGGCTGCGCATGCGTGCTGCCATGGCAGCAGCAAGCCAGACAAGAACGACAGCGCCTATGACCATGTGCCGGACAATTATTCCGGCACGGTATGGATCTGTCCTATGCATCCGCAAGTGCGCGAGACGTCCAACACGGGCTGTCCGATCTGCGGCATGGCGCTGGAACCGGAAACCGCGGCGCTCGAGGAAGATACGAGCGAACTCGACGACATGACGCGCCGGTTCTGGATCAGCACGGCCTTTGCCCTGCCCCTGTTCGTCTACGCAATGAGCGACATGATCCCCGGACAACCGCTGCACGGACTCATTCCGGCGGGCTGGGCCCCGTGGATCCAGCTGGCGCTGGCGGCGCCTGTCGTGCTGTGGGGCGCAGCGCCTTTCTTCGTGCGCGGCTGGCGGTCTGTCAAAACCATGAACCCGAATATGTTCACGCTGATTGCGCTGGGCACCGGCACAGCTTTCCTGTTCAGCCTCGTCGCGACCGTGGCGCCGGGCATTTTTCCGGACAGTTTCCGTGGGCACGATGGCCAGGTGCATGTCTATTACGAGGCGGCGGCGGTAATCACCGCGCTGGTCTTGCTGGGACAGGTTCTGGAACTGAAGGCGCGCAGTGCAACCTCCGGCGCGATAAGGGCGCTGCTGCAGCTGACGCCGCCAACAGCGCGCATCATCCGCGAAGATGGCAGCGAGGAGGACGTTGATCTTGAGGATGTAAAATCCGGCGACCGGCTGCGCATCCGCCCCGGCGAGAAAGTGCCGGTGGACGGAGACGTCGTCGAAGGTAAGTCCAGCATCGACGAGTCCATGGTGACGGGCGAGCCGCTGCCAGTGGCCAAGGCAGCTGGCGACAGCGTGACAGGCGGGACGGTCAACACAACAGGCACGATTGTGATGACAGCCACGCGCGTCGGCAACGACACCGTTCTGGCGCAGATCGTGCGCATGGTGTCGGAAGCGCAGCGCTCGCGCGCGCCGATCCAGCGGTTGGCTGACGCCGTGGCGGCCTGGTTCGTGCCGGCCGTGGTCGCCACTGCCGCGCTGACCTTCATTGTGTGGGCTGTGTTCGGACCGGACCCGGCGCTGGCCTTTGCGCTGGTGAATGCCGTTGCGGTTCTGATCATTGCCTGCCCCTGTGCGCTCGGCCTCGCCACGCCCATGTCGATCATGGTGGGCACCGGCAAGGGCGCACAGAACGGCATCCTGATCCGCAATGCCGAAGCGCTGGAGACACTGGAAAAGGTCGGCACTGTGGTGGTCGACAAGACGGGCACGCTGACCGAAGGCAAGCCAAAACTGGTGACGGTGGAGCCGGCGGAGGGCTGGGATGAAGCTGGCCTGCTGGCGCTGGTCGCCGCAGTCGAGGGTGCGAGCGAACACCCGCTGGCGGCAGCGATTGTTCAGGGCACAAAAGATCGCGGGATCGCAATTCCGCAGGCAAGTGATTTTGAATCCGTAACCGGCGAAGGCGCGCAAGGCGACGTCGGCGGCAAGTCCGTCGCCATCGGCAATGCCAAGATGATGCGCCGCGTCGGCGGCTTTGATGAAGCGCGCGCCGAGGCGGCCGAGACTTACAGGCAGGAAGGCCAGACCGTCATGTTCGTCGCCGTAAACGGCAAGGCGGCGGGCCTGATCGGCGTGGCCGACCCGATCAAGGCGACAACGAAAGACGCCATCGCGCAACTGCACAAGCAGGGCCTGAAAGTCGTCATGCTGACCGGCGACAGCGAAGCAACGGCCAAGGCCGTCGCCCTGCAGGTCGGCATTGATGATGTCCGCGCAAATGTGTCGCCGGAAGACAAGAACCGCATCGTCCGTGAGCTGCAGGAGTATGGCGCGGTCGTCGCCATGGCGGGCGATGGCATCAATGATGCCCCGGCGCTGGCGCAGGCCAATGTCGGCATTGCGATGGGCACCGGCACGGATGTCGCCATGGAAAGCGCCAGCGTCACGCTCGTGAAGGGCGATATGGCCGGCATCGCCAAGGCAATCAATCTCAGCCACGCAACAATGCGCAACATCCGTCAGAACCTGTTCTTCGCCTTCATCTACAACACGCTTGGCGTGCCACTGGCGGCGGGCGTGCTCTATCCTTTCTTCGGCCTGTTGCTGAGCCCGATGATTGCGGCGGCAGCGATGAGCCTCTCGTCCGTATCGGTGATCGGGAACGCGCTGCGCCTACGCGCATTGAAACTCTGATGGGCGCTTCATACGAAAAGAACAGCCTGACACTGCCGGGCGCAGTTGCCATGGGCACCGGCGTGATGATCGGCGCGGGCATTTTCGCTTTCGAACATTTCCATCTTTCAAAGTCCGGTGACGAAGACGATACTGCAGGCTCGCAGACGAAGGACACATCGGCATGAAACCGGAAACGAGAGACGCCGCCGCCAAACGCCTGGCCCGCATCGAGGGACAGGTGCGCGGCGTGGCAAAAATGGTCACCGAAGATCGCTATTGTATCGATGTCGTGCGGCAGGTGCAGGCTATCAAGGCGGCGCTGGCCGCGCTGGAGGGCGTTATCCTGGATGATCACATCGCAACCTGCGTGGACCACGCCCTGAAGGGCGACGACATGGAGGCGCGGCGGGAAAAGGTGGAAGAGCTGGTGGCCGTGCTGGGCGGACGGAAGAAGTAAGCTCCCATCGATCACATATTCTTGCGCCGGTTGCGTGCCGGCCATGGGGCACTTAGGTTGAGCGCATGACAGTTGTTGTAGAAATGGTTTCCGATCTGGTTTGCCCGTGGTGCTGGCTGGGTCTTCGCAGGATCGAGGAAGCGCGCAAGCTCGCGCCCGAGGTCGATGTTCAACTCGTATTCCGGCCCTTTGAGCTGGACCCGACCATCCCTTCCGCGGGCGTCGACTATAAGGAATACATGAAGGAGAAGTTCGGGGGCTCGGATGAAAGCCGAGAGCGCTCCGGCACGATGCGTCAAGCCCTGATCGATTATGGCGAGGCCGAGGGCATCCCGTATCATTTCGACAAGATCACCCGCCGCCCGAACAGTTTCGATGCGCACCGCGTCGTGCGCTGGGCCCAAGGCCAGAACAAGGGCGCCGAGGCCAAGGAAGCGCTGTTCAAGGCCTTCTTCGAGGATGGGCGCGACATTGGCGACCATGAGGTTCTGGTTGATATCGCCCGCGACATCGATCTCGACGCGGCCATCGTGGCCGACCTGCTGAAAAGCGATGCCGATGTCGACAATGTGCGCGCTGAAGCCGAGGCTTTCCGCCAGATGGGCGTCAGCGGCGTGCCGACCTATATCGCCAACCGCGCCGTCGCCGTGCAGGGCGCAGAGAGCGCGGAGAAGCTGGCACGGTTCCTGAAGCATGCGGCGTCGCAGTTGCCAGAGGAACGCCCGGCGGGCTGATCAGCTGAGCTGCAGGTCCACAAGGCGGCGATAGGCGCCATTCTTCTCCATCAGTACGCCATGGCTGCCGTCTTCGACGGCGCGGCCATCTTCCATAACGATGATACGGTCGGCCGCGCGGACGGTTGAAAGGCGGTGCGCGATGATCAGCGTCGTTCGGCCCTTGGCGAACCCGGCAAGCGCGTCCTGAACCTTGGCCTCGCTTTCGGCGTCGAGCGCGGAGGTCGCTTCATCCAGCAAGAGGATAGGCGCCGCACGGATTATGGCGCGGGCGAGCGCAATGCGCTGGCGCTGGCCGCCCGAAAGGTTGCGACCCATCTCTCCAGCCGGAGCATCATAGCCGCCCGGTAGCGCGAGGATAAAATCATGCGCATTGGCGGCGCGGGCCGCAGCCTCGATATCGGCTTCGCTGGCGCCGAGGCGGCCCAGCGCGATATTGGCGCGGATCGTGTCGTCGAACAGGGCCGCATCCTGCGCGACGAGGCCCATATTGGAGCGCAGGCTCGCACCCGTAATGTCGCGCACATTCGTTCCGTCCACGGAAACCACGCCGCCGGTCGGATCATATAGGCGCAGGAGCAGGTTGAAGACGGTCGACTTGCCCGCACCGGACGGGCCGACGAGCGCAATCGTCTCGCCGGGATTGGCAATGAAGCTGAGTCCCTTGAGGGCCTCTGTGCCATCGGGATAGGCGAAGCGGACATTGTCGAAAGCGACGGTGCCGGTGACAAAGCCGATCGGCTGGGCGCCGGGCGCATCGGCGATCTCGGGGGCGGCATCAGTGATTTCGAACACGCGGTCAGCGGCGGCGCCGCCTTCCTGCGCCACGGAGTTCAGTGTGCCGAGGGCGCGCAGTTCCGGCGCGGCAACGGC
The DNA here is from genome assembly GCF_000685295.1 of Hyphomonas oceanitis SCH89. Taxonomy (GTDB): domain Bacteria; phylum Pseudomonadota; class Alphaproteobacteria; order Caulobacterales; family Hyphomonadaceae; genus Hyphomonas; species Hyphomonas oceanitis. The sequence continues at coordinate 69,910 of NZ_ARYL01000010.1, read as the reverse complement.
GATGGCGCCAACAATGCCGACGAAATTGCCGAGCGACGTGTCGCCTTGCGCAATGCGCCAGGCTGTCAGCGCGAGAATGCCGACAAGCGCGAGACCGCCAGTTATTTCGAGAATGGGGTCCACGGCGGCGCGGTCTGTCAGGACTTTGAGGAACAGGCGCGAGCGCTCCACGAAGCCGCGTTCGGCGCGGGCCTTCTGGTAATCCTCAAGCCCATACGCTTTCACCACACGGGCGGACTGAAACGCCTCGCCCAGCAGCGACGTGACCTCGCCGATCTGGCGTTGCGACTGGCGCGAGCGCTTGCGCACCCGGTTGCCGAGCGCAAGCACCGGCGCGAAGGCGATGGGATAGATGACGAGCAGGACGAGCGTGAGCTTCCAGTCCATGACCAGCATTGTGATAAAAACGCCGATGACGGTCAGAATGCCCTTGGTCAAATTGTTGGCGATGCGCAGCCCGGCATCCCGCAGGGCATTCACGTCATTGATGAAGCGCGAGACGAAGCCGCCGGATGCCTCCGCTGCGATGCGGGCAAAATCACCATCCGTCAGCGCACCGAACTGGTCCGCCTGAATGTCGACGACAGCGCGCTGAACGCCGGTATTGTTGAAGATGGTCATGCCATAGAGCGCGAGCGAGCGGACCACGGCCGCGACGCCAATAATTGCGATCAGCCACCAGAGCGACGTTGGCACCTCGACCTTGTCAGGCCCGGCAAGGGCCTCGAGCCCTTCGACGACCAGTTTCAGCAGGTAGCCATAGGAGGCTGCCGCAATGGATGTGAGCGCGGCACATAGCGTTCCAGCCACGAACCAGCGCCAGTGCGTGGCAAAGCGCTCGCGGGCCAGTCGCATCAGGGCGCCGGTGGGGCGCGCCGGTTTGGCCGGATCAGACGTGATGGTGTTCCCCTGTCTCGGGGTCGAGCAGGCGGTGGGCGTGCAGAATGAAGTAGCGCGTCTCGGCGCTGTCCACAGTGCGATGGGCGGCGGCCTTCCAGGCGTCATAGGCGTCCTTGTAGCTGGCGAAGGCACCAACAAAGTCCACTTGCGAGAGGTCTTCGAATTCGACCTCTTTCACATCTTTCAGTTCACCGCCGAACACGATGTGAAGAAGCTGTTTCTCGGCTTTAGGGGCGTCGCCCATTTTGACTGGCTCCATTTTGGCGGTTGGTGCGGCCTTGGCCACCTTTGTCTGCGGATCCTGTATATCCACAAATCCTGACCGGCGCACTAACAGAGGATGCAGGTGTTTTCCAGATGCGATAATGCTGCGCTGTGCCGGAATGGCCTGATTGAACTGCAATTCCTCGCCCTTGTGCGTGGTTGCAAGGCCCCCGGCCTCCTCAACCAGCACAGTCCCGGCCGCAAGATCCCAGTCGGACTTGTTGGAGAGCACGAGCGTCGCGTCCCACGCGCCGGAGGCCACAAAGGCCATGCGCAACAGGGTGGAATTGGGTTTCGGGCGGGGCACGGTGACGGCTGGCCACGGCTCCGGCCAGCCCTTGTAGTTCAGCATTTCCTCGGCCGCGATCAGGCGGCAGCCCGCCTCGGTCTGGCATTCGGAAACGCGCAACAGGTCGCCATTGAGATAGGCGCCCGCACCTTTCCGGGCCTCGTAAAGCTGTCCCAGCATCGGCGCGTAAAGCACGCCAGCGACCGCCCTGCCCTCTTCCACGATAGCGAGGCCGACACACCAGTTCGGGTCGCCGCGCATATAGGCGCGCGTGCCGTCGATCGGGTCGACAACCCAGCAGCGGTCCTTCTGGCGGGCTTCGCGATTGTCCAGCGTCTCTTCCGACAACCATCCATAGTCAGGCCGCGCCGTGATCAGCCGTTCGGCGCAGAGCCGGTTGACCGCGAGATCGGCTTCGGTGACCGGGCTGCCGCCGGTCTTCTCCCAGGCCCGGGCGGACTGGCCCTCAAGCGTATAGGATAGCGCCAGCTGACCCGCCTCGATGGCGAGCCCGCGCAGCGTAACCAGGTCTTCAATCAGCGTGCGTTCAGCTGCCGGCAAGGCTCATGTCCTCGACGAGGATGCTCGGCGCATCGCGCGTGCCCCGGAACTCGAGATCGGAGGCAGGGATGAGACGCGCGAAGATGGCCGGCAGGTCGCCAGCAATCGTCACCTCGGAAACGGGATAGGCAATCTCGCCATTCTCGAACCAGAAACCCGCGACGCCAACGGAATAGTCGCCGGTATTCGGGTTGATCGACGGGCCGAACATGTCGGTAACGAGCAGGCCCTTGCCAGCCTGCGCCATCAGCTCTGCTGGCGTTTTCTCGCCCGGCTGCAGGTAGAGGTTCGATGTGGTGACACCTGGTGGGTCGCCGAAGCCGAGGGCGGAGAAGCCATTGGGCTTCAGGCCAAGCTGGCGGGCTGACGGACCGTTGAGCAGCCATTCAGTGAGGCGGCCATCCTCGATCAGGTAAGTCTCCTTCACAGGCAGGCCTTCGCCATCATGGCTGCGCGAGCCCATGCCCATCGGCCGGAACGGATCGTCGATGATGTTGATGCCCTTGGCGAACACCTGCGTGCCCATGGCCTCTTTCAGGAAGCTGACACCGCGCGCGATGGACGGCCCGGAAATGGCGCTCATCAGGGCGCCGAGCAGGCCGGACGAAACACGACGGTCATAGATGACTGCGGCCTTCTGCGTGCCCAGCTTGCGCGCGCCAAGGCGGGCAATGGTGCGCTCGCCGGCGGTGCGGCCGATGGCTTCGGCAGTCGGGCGGTCAGCGGTGTGCCGCACGGACCAGCTTTCATAATCGCGCTCCATGGCGCCGTCTTTCTCGGCGACGGAGGCGAGGCCGAGGCTGGTGCTGGACCCTGTCTTGTAGGCGAAGAAGCCGTTACTGGCCGCGACCCAGCGGCTGGAACGGTTCCACGATGCGCCGCAACCGGCGACCGTCTTGATGCCTTTGACGGCCAAGGCGGCAGCCTCGGCCGCGAGGGATTCGTGTTCGAGTGTCTCAGGCGACAGTTCAGGCTCGCCACTCAGGTCCATGTCCAGAGCGCCTGTCGCAAGCTCGCTCGTATCCGGCAGGCCGCAATACTTGTCCTCCGGCACGGCGCGGGCCATGGCGGCGCAGCGTGTGGCCAAGGCATGCAGGCCTTCGGTGGAGAGATCAGAGCCGGACACATGCGCCTGCCGCTTGCCGTAAAAGGCCCGCAGCGACACGGATGTGCTCTCTTCGCGTTCAATGCTTTCCAGCTTGCCGTCCCGAACAGAGACGCTGACGCCTTCAGCGGCCCCGATACGAGCGTCTGCAGCGTCGGCACCTGCCTTGAGGCACTGGTCGATAAGGCCGGCGAGCAAGTCGGCCGGCGGGGTCTTGAATTCAGCCATGAGCGCTAGATGGACCGCCCTGCGGGACCGCGCAACCGCTCAAATCAGGCAAGGCCGTGATAAATCAGCATGAGCGCAATCCCGATCATGGCGATCCAGGTGAGCACCATGCCGAAGGCGCGCGCGGGCAGGATATTGCCCGACAGGCCAACGGCATGAAGGATGCGACCAAATGTGAACGTGCCTCCCAGAACGTGTATCCACAGGACCGGGATGCCCATATAGGCCGCCGTTACGAGGCCCACCATCATGGCCGGGATGTATTCCGTCGCATTGCCATGCGCGCGCGTGCGCAATTCCAGCTCCAGATTCCCGCCATGCCCGACGGATATCTGCGCGGAACGACGCATGAAAACCACGCGCGATGATAGATAGATCAGCAGCAGGATATTGATGCCGATATAAACGGCTGCGGCTTCCAATGGTGGCATGTCCTATTCCTCCAAGAAAAAATGCCGCCGGAACAGTCCAGCGGCATTTATCATTTGTCCCATCCCGAAATCCGGCTCAGTCGTCGCGGCGTGCGTCTGGCAGGCGGTCGTTGATGTCGTCGCGGATGTCCATCAGCGTGACGATCAGGCCGCAGACAAGGCTGGCAGCGATCCAGCCGCCGGCTGTGAAGATGACGAAGTCTGCCACTTGGGAAAGACCGCCCGTCAGGCCGAACATTTCATTGCTGAATACGCCCTTCTGGTAGAGGCCGAGCGCGATGCCCCCGACGATGATCGCGATATAGGCCACGTAGACCATGATGCGGAAACTGTTGATGATCAGAAACTTCATGGGCATCCCCTCTGTGTTGCAGGCAGAATCTAGGCTTTTTGCGGCCTCGCGTCACGCGATTACACGCGAGAAACGAATGTCAGGGCCCGAACGGTGTCCGAATGCACCCCGTCAGGCAGGCCGGGCTAGTCCTTTGGCGGGGCAAGTTTGCAGGTGAACATGTCATTCACGACCGACGCGAACTGTAGCTGTTCCGCTGTCGTCAGGGACGTCACAAAGTTCTCCACGTCGCGCTTTTCACGGCCGATGGCCTGCGCCGTACGCTTGAACAGGTCCGGGTCCAGCTTGGCTTCCATCGCATCGGCAATGCAGGTGCAGGTCTCGACCGCTTCGCCTTCAGACGCGCACGTCTTCACGATGGCCTTGTTGTCGCCGCCGCTACAGGCGCCGAGCAGCGCGAGGGCAGAAATCGAAAGGAGAAGGTGGCGCATTCCGGCGGCTCCATGGTCAGGTTGATCGCGGAACTGACCATGAATCTCGGGTTAGGGAAAGCGCCTATTCCCGGCCAAGTATCTTGTCGACCTGGACCTTGGCGCCAAAATTCTCAAGGAATTCAGTCTTCACGGCCATCCGGTCATAATCCTCCTCCACCCAGTCGAGGAAAGGCTTCCAGGCCTCAGGCGCGCGGCCGGCATTGTAGCGCTCATAGGCATCGAAAAAGGCGTCCAGCATGCCCGTCTTGCCGTGCTTGATGTGCAGGTACTTGAACGAGAGCTGCTGGCGCGCCTCCGCGAACGGCACCTTCTCGTGCAGCAGCATATACAGGACCGACATGATGCCCGCCCGGTCCGCACCGGACTTGCAGTGCATCAGGGCCGGATATTCGATGCGCGCGAACAGGTCGCGTGCGCCGAAAATGGCTTCCTTCGTGGGCGTGTCGCGGGAAAAGACCTGGAAATCGACGAGGGCGATGCCCGCCGCTTCGCAGGCCTCTTTCTCCAGCAGGTAATAGCCCTTCGTGCTGGGGCCGCGCAGGTTGATGATCGTCTTGATGCCGCGTGCCTTGGCATGCTCAACGACCTGACGGGGCGAGGGCTGGTTGGCCCGCCACATGTCTGGCGCGATCTGGTGCAGGTTGCTGAAACGGGCCCGCAGGAAGCCGTGATCGCCCCAGATCAGCTCGCGCCGTGCCCGTTTGCGCCCTGCGACGGTCGCGAGATCAGCGGCCACATGCGGGCGCTTCTTCTTTTTGGGCGTCAGTTTCACCATGCTGCCCACGCGATTACAGGCGTGCCCGGCTGGCTGCAAGCAAAGGCGGCAGGACATTTTTCCAGGCCCCCTGCATCCAAACGGGCATCTGGCTGCATCTACCCAATGAGGCCGGACATTTGGAGCCGGTGAAACAATGAGAAAGATACCCTAATGGAAGACGTCCTTGTCCCTATTGTCCTGTTTTCTGTCCTGCCGGTCTGCATCTGGCTGGTCAGCCTGTTCAATTACAAAAAGCGCCTCACGGCCCACGAAACCGTGCGCCACGCCATCGACAGCGGCCAGACCATCTCGCCGGAACTGATCGAGAAGATGTCGCTTCTGGTCGATCCGATTCGGGCTGACCTGCGCCGCGGCGTCCTCTTCATCGCCTTCGGATGCGCTTTCGCCGTACTTGGTATGGTGGTTGGTCAGCAAGAAGGCGAAGCCGTCATGCCGATGATCGGCGTGGCCTCATTTCCGGTTTTCCTTGGACTGGCATATCTTGGCCTCTGGAAATTCGGTCATGGCTCCAAAGCAGCCTGATCTGTGGATCGTCGCCGCGGGAGGCAACGACATGCGCACCGACCCTGACCTGGCAGCCGATGCCGCACGTGGCAGCGAAAGCGCCTATGCCGAACTCGTGCGGCGTCACCAGGCAAGGGTGCGGGGCATGGCGCGCCGCCTGACCGGCACGGCGAGCGACGGTGACGATATCGCCCAGGCAACCTTCCTCACCGCCTGGCAGAAGATCGGCACCTATGCCGGGGGCACGTTCGCGGCCTGGATCTGCACGATCTGCTATCGCGAATTCCTGCAGGTGCGCCGACGCCAGAGAAAAGAGATCGAGTTCGACGAGACCGCCGAAATCATCCCCTTCGGCCGCACGCAGGCCGACACGGCAAATGACAAGATGGACCTGTCACGCGCCCTCGAAAAACTGCCTGAGGCCCAGCGCATATGCGTTACCCTCTGTGTCGCTGCCAGCCTCAGCCACCGGGAAGCTGCAGAAGCCACAGGCTGGCCGCTCGGTACGATCAAATCCCATGTGAACCGCGGCGTGGCCGCCCTTCGCAAACACCTTGCCGCCACTGAAGTGGCATGATGGAGTAGAAACCATGCGAGACGAAGATACTTACGCCGACCTGACCGCCCTGTTCGCGAGCGAAGACCGCGCACTGGAGGCGAAACCCTTCACCGATGGCGTGATGGGCCGGGTGCGCGCGCAGGGCCGGATGCGCAAGCTGCTGCTGGCCGTAACCGGCGTTGCCGGCGCGCTGGTTGCCGCCTCTCAATTGCCCAAACTGCTGGCCGATACGGTCGGCCTCGACACATCCATCACGACGTCCATCGTGCAGGCGCAAACCGACATGACGGCCCTTGCCAGTGCCAACCCGCTCTGGCTCGGCGTCGCAGCTGTTGTTGGATTGAGCCTGCTGGCCGTGGCAGCGATGGAGCGGGTCTAGGCTTTCGCCCGCCAGCCCATGCCCTCTAGCAGCGCTTTCGTCTCATAAAGCGGTAGCCCGACAATCGCCGTATAGCTGCCATTGATATGGCTGATGAAACCACCCGCCATGCCCTGGATGCCATAGCCGCCAGCTTTACCCTGCCATTCGCCGCTGGCGACATAGGCAGCGATCTCCGCATCGGTCAGCCGCTTCATCCGCACGCGGGCAAGCACCGTGCGCGCCTGCACGCGGCCATCCGGGGCCTTCACGGCTATGCCTGTGATGCACTGGTGCGAGCGCCCTGACAGCAGCCGGAGGAAGGCCTCCGCCTCCATCGCATCTGCGGCCTTTTCCAGATTACGCGTGCCCAGCGCGACAACCGTATCGGCAGCCAGCACATAGCCCGCTTCCGGAGACGCAGCCGCCTTCTCGCGCGCAAGGCGCTCAGCCAGCGCACGCGGCGACTCGTCCTTGCGACGCGTTTCGTCAATGTCGGTGGGGGCGATCAGGTCCGGGACGATGCCGATCTGGGCGAGCAGTTCCCGGCGGCGCGGACTGGCGCTCGCGAGAATGAGCGGCGCATGTCCGGTAGACGCCATCGGTTTAGCGGAAGCGGTAGGTAATGCGACCCTTGGTAAGGTCGTAGGGGGTCATTTCAACCATGACCTTGTCGCCGGTCAGAACGCGGATACGGTTCTTGCGCAGCTTGCCCGCAGTGTGGGCGATGATCTCGTGTTCGTTCTCGAGTTTGACGCGGAACGTCGCGTTCGGCAGCAGTTCGACAACTGTGCCTTCAAATTCAATTAGTTCTTCCTTCGACATGAAGTCTCCAAATAATCTGCGGACCGTTGCGCCGCCGAAACGCATATAGGGGTGCGCCATAGCCCGTAGAAGGGATTCCGGCAAGCGCGGATGGTCAGAGGGGCATGTGCTTGTTCCCCCGCGCCTGCTGGCTTACCACTTTAAGTCACGGAGGATACCATGCTTGATCTTGATCAGTTCGTCGAAGATTGCCGGGCGGCGGTGACGAATGACCCGACCCATAAAGCGGTCAGCGAGATAGTCACCCGCGCGCTAAGCGATCCGGCAAATGTGCTGGCCGCCGTGGGCGAGCCGACCGCGGGCGGCATCTTCCCGATCCATCGGGCAGACGATCTGACCATCCTGAATGTCGTCTGGAAGCCCGGCATGGCCCTGATGCCGCATAATCATGAAATGTGGGCCGTGATCGGCGTCTATGGCGGCCGGGAAGACAATATCTTCTGGCGCCGGATAAAGGACGACCCGACAGGACGCGTCGAGGCCGCTGGCGCGAAAGCCCTGTCGACGGGCGATGTCGCGCCGCTCGGGAAAGACGTGATCCATTCGGTCACCAACCCGATCCAGAAGCTCACCGGCGCCATCCATGTCTATGGCGGTGATTTCTTCGCCGTCCATCGCAGCGAGTGGGACCCGGAAAACCTGACCGAACGGACCTATGACGTGGAAAAAGCGAAAGCCATGTTCGCCGGCTGAAGCAAATAGCGCTAGCGCGTCTGCCCCGCATGCAGGGCGCAGATCAGGGTGAACAGGCGGCGGGACGTGTGGAAATCGACATCGACCTTACCTTCGAGGCGCTCGGCTAGCAGTTCCGAACCCTCATTGTGGATACCGCGCCGCGCCATGTCGATGGCCTCGATCTGATGCGGCGTCTGGTTGCGGATGGCATCGTAATAGCTGTCGCAGATCATGAAATAATCGCGGATCACGCCCCGGAACGGGCCCATGGACAGGATAAAGGTGTGCACGTCCGCGCCGGCCTCGTCGCGGATGGCGAAGACCAGCTTGCGCTCCACCTGAGACAGGCTGAGGGCATAGGGGCCCCTGTCATGGTCCGGCAGGCCGAAACTGTTCTCTTCAATCAGGTCGAATATGGCAACGCGGCGCTCATGCTCCGCATCCGGGCCGGACGCACCAAGCGTCTCCTCATCGATATGGATCGAGATCAGCCGGTTTTCACCCATCAGCCCCGCTCCGGTTGGTACGAATGGACACAGAACGGGCATGCGCCGGCAGGCGTTCGGCCTCGGCAAGGCGCAGGGCCGCCGGTGCAAGCGCCGCAAAGCCCTCAGGGCTGACCCGCTGGATGCTCATGCGCTTCAGGAAGTCATAGAGGCCAAGGCCGGAGCCAAAACGCGCGGCGCGGCTGGTCGGCAGCACGTGGTTGGAGCCCGTCACGTAATCGCCCAGCGCCTCAGGGGTCAGGTGGCCAAGGAAGACCGCGCCCGCATGCTGGATCAGTGGCAGGAGCGCGTCCGGATCGGCAATGGCCAGCTCCAGGTGCTCCGGTGCGATCTGGTTCGCAATGGCTGCTGCAGTTTCGAGGTCTGGCGCATCGATGATGGCGCCGTGGGCCTCCCACGAAAGACGCGCCCGCTCGCCGGTCGCCAATTCCTTCAACTGGTTTTCCACAGAGATTTCCACAGCCTTGCCCACAGCCTTATCCACGGCGATCAGGATAGACTGACTCGATGGATCATGCTCGGCCTGCGAAAGGAGATCGGCGGCTACCCAGTCAGGATTTGCCGTATGGTCGGCAATCACCAAAATCTCAGACGGACCGGCAATGGTGTCGATGCCAACGCGGCCAAAAACCTGGCGTTTCGCCTCAGCGACAAAGGCATTGCCGGGGCCAACAATCTTGTCGACCGGCTTCAGGCGGCCAGCGCCGAAGGCCAGCGCGGCAACGGCCTGCGCGCCCCCGATAGGATAGAATTCATCAACGCCGGCTTTGAGCGCTGCATACGCAACGGCAGGCGCAAGCTCGCCGCCCGGCGCAGGCGCCACCATCACGATCCGCGACACGCCGGCAATCTTCGCCGGCACGGTGTTCATCAGGACGGAAGACGGATAACTCGCGCGGCCTCCGGGCACATAGACACCAACGCTTGCCAGCGCGGTCCAGCGCCAGCCAAGCTCAACGCCTGCTGTATCAGTGAAGCGGTGGTCCGCCGGTCGCTGCGCGGTGTGATAGGCGGCAATCCGGTCATGGGCGAAATCGATGGCCTCGCGCAGGTCGGCCGGGCAATTGGCTGCGAGAGCGTGAAGGTCCACATTATCAGACTGAAGGGTCGTCGGATTGACCTGCAACGCATCAAATTTTGCCGTGTAATCGGCCACAGCCTGCCCGCCGGATGCCTCAACATCATCGAGAATTTTGCGCACAATGCTGGCCACATCATGCCCTGTGCCGCGATCCTCCGCGAGGAAGGCAGCAAAGCCGGTTTCGAAATCCGGCTGAAGGGCATCAAATTTACGGACCATGAGGGGGACCCGGCTTTCCAAAACCCGGTACATGGACTGTCATATCCCGGCTGGCAAGGCGCTGGTTAGGCCGCCATGCCGCATGGGCAGGGTCATGGCCTATTTCCGGCGACGCTCGTGGCTCGGCAGGTTGCGCGTCGGCCAGACATAATCACTGTCCAGCAGCGTTGCATCCAGCACTTCAACATCCAGCGTAATCTCGCCATCGCCAGCGAATAGAAGCGTGACCGTGCCGCCGGGCGGTTCTTCGGCTGGCGTGAACGTCACTTCAAGCAGCGAGAGGATCAGTTCCGGATCCACTTTCGTCACGGCCCGCGTCTTCGCGCCCAGAACGCCATCAAACGCCAGCAGCGAGCGCACGCGTGCGCCTTCCTTGCGGTTCGGCTGGCCAGCTTCCCAGCGGAACCGGTTCAGCTCCAGTGAAAAGCGACGCTGCTTTGCCTCGTATTTCAGGCTGCCGGCCTTAACGACCGAATCCTGAACCGCGGCTGCAATGACTTGAAGGTCCTCGGGCGTTTCCGCCAGGAGACGCAGCGCTTGTGGCTCGGACATATTGGCCCCTTATTCATCCTCGCCCGACAGGCGCTTGATATTGGCGCCGCAGGCATTCAGTTTTGCTTCCAGCCGCTCGAACCCGCGATCGAGATGGTAGATACGGTTCACCACAGTCTCACCCTCGGCCGCAAGCCCTGCAATCACAAGTGATACCGAAGCGCGCAGGTCTGTCGCCATAACAGGCGCGCCAGTGAGGTGCGGAACGCCCTTCACAACGGCTTCCTGCCCACGCACGAGAATATTGGCGCCCAGCCGCTGCAGCTCGGGGGCGTGCATGAAACGGTTCTCGAAAATCGTCTCGCGGATGATGCTCGTGCCATCGGCAACGCTCATCAGTGCCATGAACTGAGCCTGCAAGTCCGTGGGGAAACCGGGGTGCGGCTGGGTCGATACGTTCACCGCCTTGAGGCGCGTGCCATTGCGACGGATGCGCAGCGTCTGGGCCGCTTCGTCGGCGTCCACCGTAACACCGGCCTCGCGCAGCTTGGCAATCATCGCGCCGAGCGCCTCGACCGGGCAGCCGTCGAGTGTGACGTCGCCGCCCGCTGCCGCTGCCGCCATGGCATAAGTGCCCGCCTCGATCCGGTCCGGCATCACGGCATGCGTGGTGCCGTGCAGCTTTTCCACGCCCTGGACGCGGATCGTGGACGTGCCGGCGCCGGTAATCTTCGCGCCCATCTTGTTCAGGCAGTCAGCGAGATCCTCGATCTCCGGCTCGCGCGCCGCGTTTTCGAGAATGGTCTCACCTGACGCCAGCGTGGCCGTCAGCATCGCATGCTCCGTCGCGCCGACGCTCGGCATCGAGAACACGATATGAGCGCCTTTGAGGCCCTGAATGGCTGCCGCCTTCACATAGCCCTGCTCGACCTTCAGGTCAGCGCCCATGGCTTCCAGTGCCTGCAAATGGAGGTCGACCGGTCGCGCACCGATCGCGCAACCGCCCGGCAATGACACGGTCGCGTGCCCGGAACGGGCAATCAACGGTCCAAGAACGTTGAAGCTCGCCCGCATCTTGCGCACCTGTTCATAGGGCGCGATCGTGCTTTTCAGCTCGGCAGCATTGAGGTGGCACGTCGACTCGCCCTTTGGCCAGTAGACCTCCACACCGAGAGTCTCCAGCAGCTGCGCCAGGAAGCGCGTGTCCGCCAAGCTTGGCATATTGGTCAGCGTGATCGGCTCGTCGGTCAGCAGGCAAGCCACCATGAGCTTCAGCGCCGAGTTCTTGGCGCCGGAAACGGGAATGCGGCCGTTGAGCTCAGCGCCGCCAATAATGTTCAATCTATCCATGGGGCGCACTTATAGAGCGGTTCACGGCGCGGGAAAGGCGTGATTGTGCTGTGGGTGGGGCATTGTTGGCGCCGAGGCAGCGTCAGGAGCTTTTGGTTGGCTTTTCAGGCGCAGGCGGCGTGTCGCTCGCCTTCCGGGAGGCAGCCTTCCGGCGTTTCAGATTCGCCCGCAGCGCCTCAGCGCGGCGGGCAGCAATTTGCGGGTCTTTCGGCGTATGGGACATAAGTACAGCTTTTCGCGGCGAAACGGTCTTTTCATCTGGGTAGGCTTAAGCTAAAGCCGCGACTTGCAAACGGCAACGCCGCGGTAGCTCAGTGGTAGAGCGCGTCATTGGTAATGACGAGGTCGGGAGTTCAATTCTCCCTCGCGGCACCAGTTTTCCCAGAAAATCAGGCCTGAGGCGCCACCCCGCGAGCGAGGTGGCGACAAGTCGTTTCAGCTATTTCAGGCCGCACTCTCCATAAAGGAAGTCCTCAATGGCCTCCAGCGACTGGCGCTGCTGGTCCGGCGTCCAGGGCAGGCTGTGAGGCTGGTCAGCAATGCTGACATATTTGGCCTTGGTGTGGCCCTTCACGGCATTATAGAACGCTTCGCCAAACGTGTTGGGCACGCGCACGTCGCGGTCGCCATGGAAGATCAGGACAGGAATGCTGGCCTGATCCGCATCGCGAATCACGTCTTTGCCTGAGAGAGCGTTGGCATAGGCCATGCGGCCAAAGCGGCTGCGGTCCACGCCGACATTGATCTTGGCGGATTCGGCATAACCGGCCCCGGCAATGGCGCACTGGAAGGGACTGTTTGTCCGCGTCGTTGCCGCCATCGCGGCATAGCCGCCATAGGAATAGCCGAAGATCGCCATGCGGTCGGCCTTGGCCAGCCCGCTCGAGACAAGCCATGCAGCGCCATCTTCCAGGTCGTCCTGCGCCTTGTAGCCATACTGGCCGTCACCGGCGCGCCACTGGTCAAGCCCCCAGTCGGTGCTGCCGCGATATTGCGGCTGGAGAACGGCGAAGCCGCGCGATGTCAGGAACGGAATCCATCCGCTGGCATCCCAGCCGCCAAAGTCCCGCGCCCAGGGGCCGCCATGCGGCAGCACGATCGCCTTGCCCGGTGCGTCACCCTCTTTCCAGCCGGCAGGCGTGGTCAGCAGGGCCGGCGTTTTACGGCCATCGCGGGCGTCGTAATAGACCAGCTTGGTATCACCGATATCAGCCGGATCGATCCACGGCCGCGCCGCGCCAAGCGATTGCAGGTTCTTGCGATCATCCAGCACGTAAAAACGCCCCGCGTTCTTCACGGACGAGGCTTCGAAGATGATGCGGTTGCGGTCGTCAGATGCATAAATGACGCTGATATTCTCGCCCGGCATAGCCTGTTCGAGACCAAGGACGATGCCGCCCAGATCCGGGTCTACCCAAGTGGTGCGGACAATATCGGCATAGTATGTAAAGCCCAGAACCTTGCCGAACTCTGCCGCAACAGTAGAGGTGACCATGCCCGCCGCATCAAAATCAGGATGCGCGAAAACCGGCTCGTCGCTCAGCGTCTTTGTCTTCGGATCATAGGTGTAGATCTGCGCCTTGTCTGACATCTTGTTCGTCAGGATGTAGTAAAGGCCAGTCTGCCCATCCCAATGGATGACGTCCAGCTTGCGACGATCAACGAGGTCAATCCGCAGCGCATCCTGTTTCTCCAGGGTGCCGCCTTTTTCGACCTTCAGATACGTGTCCTGGTAGAAAGTATCGGAAGTTTCGTCGAAATCGGCCTCTGACATCACCTCGCCATCCCAAGGATCGGCATAGCCAGCCGCGCGGGTGCCGGAGTTCTGGTAAACGACGTCAACCTTGTTGTCCTTGAGGTTCAGACGGGCAAGTTCTGTTTCGAAGGATTTCGCGCTGAGGCGTGAAATCAGCACTGTGTCCGGGTCCGCGGCCATGCGTGAAACGACCGACCCACGAGCTTCCATGCGCAGGCACGTTTCGGTGTTCTTGCTCATGCCGCGCATGCTGCCCATGTCGATGAATGGCTCTTCGAACTTCTTGAAAGTCTTGTCGGTGATGAGTGTTTTTACCACCCACGTGCGCGTGGAGCCGGTCGACTTGCCCTCGCTGCAGCCGCGCAGGGAGCCGGTGAAAGGTCTGCGCACAGCCGCCAGAACATAACCATTCTTCAGTGCCTGCAGGTACATGAACTCGCTGTCATTGCCGTCGGGTCCGGCGATGACCGGCGCCTTTGACAGGTCTTCGAGATCCCATGCCGCAACCACGGCGCGATCCTGATCATTGCCCGTGCTCGGCCCGAGCAAGGCGAACATTGTCTTGCCGTCCGTCGTAACGGTGACGTTCTCAATGGCCGGAAGGCGGGCAAGGTCATCAATTGGAATGGGGTCCGCGCTGGCTGGGCCCATGACGGGCGCGGCAAGGCCACATGCGAGCAGAAGCGAAGTCAGGATCGGTTTCATCATGGTCTGTTGGTCTCCCTCATTCCGGTGTCACCCGGCAGCCGCGGGCATGTCAACTCACGGTGTTTACCTGAAGCAGACGCTTCTGCCAGAATGCGCCTTCGTGGCATAGTCTTGCCCAAATGGACTCTGCGATGCTCAAACTGTGCATAGCTTGTGCAATCCGCGCACGAATTATGGCAAATATGTCACTAATGTCACTCTTTTGACCAATTATGCATAATCGCCATTGATCTCTAGATTACGAGATCGCAACAATTCATGCAGGGGTAGTCGTCTTATTGCCGGAGTTGAGGCCGGGTCATTGACGGATGCTCTCCATGAAATGAGGGAAACGGAGAAGCCACTCATGAAACCTATGAATTACAGCGGTGCGCTATTGCGCACGGTTGCCATCACGGCGTTGTGCGCCGGACTTGGCAGCAATGTTTTCGCACAGGAAGCAGATGTAACGGAAGACGAGGCAGTTGCCGTCGTCGCGCCGGTTACTGAAGCTGCAGACGAAAAGAAGCTTGATGTCTCGTGCGCGTTACGGGTTCGCGCCTGTCGAGCGAGTACACGAGCGTCGCGCCTATCCAGATTCTAAGAACGGACGAGGCGGCGCTTGAGGGCATTTCAGATGTCGGCTCCCTGCTTCAGACTGCGACGGTTGCAGCTGGCTCTCCGCAAGTGACTGCGGCGTCGTCGTCCGCATTTGTACAAAACGGGGGCGTCGGTACTGAAACGGTTTCGCTGCGCGGACTTGGCGCCAATCGCACACTCGTCTTGATTAACGGTCGTCGTGCAGGACCTGCCGGTACGCGTGGTGCTGTTTCGGCCTTTGACCTGAACGCCATACCGCTTTCCGCTGTGGAAAGCGTTGAAATCCTTAAAGACGGCGCTTCGTCTGTCTATGGTTCAGATGCCGTTGCGGGTGTTGTGAACATTATAACCAAAAAGGATGATGGTCTGGACTTGGACTTTTTTGTATCAGCTCCGGAAAATTCCGGCGGCGAACAGCTCCAAGGCAGCGCAACCTGGGGCAAAACATTTGAGCGCGGCCATGCGATGCTTTCCTTCGACTACTACAAGCAGGAAGAGCTCGCTCGCGGTGACCGGGACTATTACAAGTGCGGCGAAGACTATTACTTCAATAGCGATGGCTCGCGCGCAGACGTCATCGATCCACGCACAGGCAATGCACGCTGTAACGATCTGGCTTGGGGTCATATTTGGGTTTACGACTATAATTCCCCATCCCAAGTGACGTCCCCTTGGCAGGGGCGCCCCCAGCTTATTCAGTATGATTATGACGGGGACCTCGGCAACTATCTGCCAGGATTCCCGGTGAACAATACAGCTGGGCTTGTCGTACCGGGCGGTTTCTACGCTGTTGGTTATGATGAGCTTCTGCTTCCGGGAGCAACGCCAGACCCCGTTTTTGGCCCGTCGGCCCGCGACTCACTCGGCCTTGTAAACGCCGACAGCGTTTTCCAAGACGAAGAGTCGCTGAGCCCGGAAGTTGAGCGCATTACGCTCTACGGTACAGGGGAGTTTGAAGTCAGCTCGCACATGGACGTCTATGGCGAATTCCTAATGAACCGTCGCGAGACATACGTGAATGGCTATCGACAGTTCTGGACGTATGACTACGTCTACGACTATGGCGGCACTCCCATCAGTAACAGTCCGAGTGCGCTCGCCAATGGTTGGGGAAGCGTAGCAGGAAGCGGAGCATTTGTTGGACTCAGCCCGACGGCGATTACCGATCATAACGACACAAAGATTACCGTTGACTACATCAATACAGTCGCCGGCGTGCGCGGCAATTTCGATGCAGCGCTCTCGGACTGGAATTATAATGCCTACCTTCAATTCTCGCGGTCGGACGGAGACTATCAGCAAGACCTGATCTACGATGACGCGATAACACCCTACCAGTGGTTCAATGGCAACACATGTGCGGGCTCGGTAACGCCGGTTCGGGGAGTCAATTGTGTGGATGTGAACTGGTATGACCCGGAAACACTTCGTGGCAACGTGTCGGATCAAGACCGCGAGTTCATGTTTGGCAGTGAAACTGGCAACACCGTTTATGAGCAGACGCAATTTGAAATGTTCTTTGATGGGCCGCTCTTCGAACTGCCTGCCGGCACGGTCGGCGCCGGATTTGGTGCAAACCGCCTGCGCGAACGCATCAATGATATCCCAGGAGAAGTCACCCGAGATGGCAATGCTTGGGGATCATCCAGCGCTGGCATCACAAAGGGCGCCAAGAATACCAGCTCAATCTTTGGCGAACTTGCCATTCCGCTGATCAAGGACGCTCCGCTGATGGAGGCGCTCGACCTTTCACTGTCGGCACGTTGGACAAGCGAAGAGACCAATGTACGCGATCAACAGGCTGGCCAGGACAACACGACCTACAAGGCGGGCTTAGGCTGGCAGGTTGTGCCTTCCGTCAAATTGCGGGCTACATACGGGACGTCGTTCCGCGGTGCGGAACTTTTCGAGGCCGCACTCGCCGGGCAAACCGCATTTGCCGGCCAGAGATCTATTGATCCCTGCGTTAACTACGTCGACGCGTATGACAACGGAACGATATCTCAACGCCGCTTCGACAATTGCGCGGCCGACCTTCCTGCGGGGCTCGTTCCGACAGGCGGCGGCGGCTCTGCAACCGTTTCGTCAACAGGCAACCCATTCCTCGCGCCCGAAACGTCCGAGGCAATGAATATTGGGATCATCTGGGCGCCAACATGGATCAACTTCCGGGCAACGCTCGATTATTTCGAAATCGAGATCAAGGACGAGATTACCCGTCTTGGCGCGGCGAACATCCTGCTTGGTTGCTATGACTCGGAGAGCTTCGCAACCGAACCGCTGTGCGGCCAGTTCACCCGGGATCCCAACAACTACCTCATCGACACGGTCACTAACGACTTCATCAACGTGGCGACACAGACCAACACCGGCTTTGACTTCAACGCTGAGTACAGCCGTGATTTTTCGTTCGGCACACTGACGCTAAATACTCAGCACACATATCAAATAGATGATGAGATCGTTCTTTTTTCAACCAGTGAACCGCTAGACACCACAGGGGAAGCAGGTGAGCCGGAATGGGTTGGTAACCTCAACGTCACGCTGGACCGTGGTCCATGGTCCTACTTCTGGGGCATGGATTTCATTGGTGCGACGTCAAACTTGGATAGCTACATCGAAGACAATGGCGACGCATGGCCCAACTATCTCGGCCAGCCGGTCGGATTGAAACTTAAAACCGAGCAGGTAACGTATCACAGCGTGTCGGTCGGGCGTGAGTTACCCAACGGATTTGAAGTGCGCGTGGGCGTTCGCAACGTATTCGACGAACATCCACCAGCCCTTTCTGCAGTCTCCAGCGAGTATGACAGGGTAGGCACATCTGCCTTCTACTCACAGTACGATGCAATCGGCCGTCGCTTCTTCCTGAATGTAAGCAAGTCGTTCTAGTATCGGGCTGAATGTATACTTAAAAGCGGCTGGCAGCCTGCCAGCCGCTTTTTTACATAGTGGGCCGTCAAATTGTAGAGGGAGGCATCGAATGCCCCGAATATCAATGAATCAGGACAATCTAAACAGCCGAAATACCGAGTTCAGCCAGGCGCCGCTCACCAAGCCGGTATTCCTGAATTCAGTACCCAAGAGTGGCACTCACCTTATGCGCAATATCATACGGATGTTCGTACCGGTTGAGCAACAATACCATAATGATTTCATCCAGATACCCAACTTGCGGCAGCATACCAGGGCCCTGCACCCTGACACGCCGGCACTCAGCTGGGGGCACCTTTTATTCTCCGACGAATCATCGCTCGCAACGAGCTTATCCCACCATATCCTACTCGTTCGCGACCCCTACACTTGGGTCCTAGCCCGCGCTCGATTCTTCCTATCAGAGAATTTCGACGGCAATCTTGCCCATTTGCGAGTCCGTCAATACAGCGCCGGCGATCTCATGAATATGATGATCTTTGGAATTCACGGCAAAGCGCCCACAATGCATGACATCTACACCCACAACGCAGCGGCCTGGCTTGGAACTCACGTTAAGCTCTATCGCTACGAAGACATTGTGTCCCACCTCAAAGACCTCAACTCCCAAGAGTCGGAAGTCTACTTTGCAAGGCTTTTGCAAGATTGCGGTATTGCCGTGCCAGATGACTGGCGCGAACGCGTCATCATTGGCAGCGACAAGGCCCAGAGCAGCACATCGCGCGACAATCTTGATGTCGACGATTCCCGCCTGCCGGACGTTCTGCCTGACGCGCAGAAAAAACTGGTCGACTATGCCGTGCCCGGCCTGCGGGCGCTGCTTGGCTACGCCTGACCAGCGCTCCTAGGCCAGCGTTCTGCGCATCGCGTCGTTCCAGCCCTTGATCAGGGTGTTTCGCTCGGCGTCGGCCATTTTCGGCTCGAACCGGATGCCCTGTACGGGGCGCTCCTGCCATTCCTTGGGCGCCAGCCAGCCAAGCTGCATGGCCGCCAGTGCCGCTGCACCTAACGCCGTCATCTCGCGATAGTCGGGCCTCAGCACGGGCCGGTTGCAGATATCGGCCAGGAACTGCATCAGCCAGTCATTTGCGACCATGCCGCCATCGACGCGCAATTCGCGAATACCCGCGCCATCGGCCTCGAAGGCCTCCAGCAGATCCAGCGTCTGGTAGGCCGCCGACTCCAACCCGGCCCGAACAAGGTGCGCCGCCGTAGTCGCCCGTGTCAGGCCGCTGATGGTGCCGCGCACATCCGCGTTCCAGTGCGGCGCGCCGAGGCCGGTGAAGGCCGGCACGATGAACACGCCGCCATTGGTCTTGAGGCCCGATGCCACGCTCTCGCTCTCCTCCGCCGAATCAATCAGCCCAAGATCATCGCGCAGCCATTTGACCACTGTGCCCGCATTGAAGATCGAGCCCTCCAGCGCCATCGCCCCGCCGCCCGGCAGTTCGTATCCGACTGTGCCCAGCAGGCGGTTTTGTGAATCCGGCCGCTCGGCCCCCGTGTTCGCCACAAGGAAGGCGCCGGTGCCATAAGTGATCTTCGCCATGCCCGGCGCGAGGCACCCCTGCCCCACCAGCGCCGACTGCTGGTCGCCTGCCGCCGACAGGATCGGCAGCGCCGCGCCAAAGAGGCTTTCATTGCTCATCCCGAAATCGGCAGCATTGGGCTTCACCTCAGGCAAAATGCCCATCGGGACCTTGAAGAGCGCCGCCATCGCCTCGCTCCAGCCCCCGTCCCCGCCAAGCCCCAGGCTGTAAAGCAGCGTGCGCGAGGCATTCGTGACATCGCTGGCGTGCACCTGCCCGCCCGTCAGCTTCCAGATCAGGAAGCTCTCGACCGTCCCAAACGCCAGCTCGCCCGCCTCGGCTCGTTCCCGGGCGCCGTCCACACTATCGAGGATCCAGCCAATCTTGGTCGCGGAGAAATAAGGGTCCAGCAGCAGGCCCGTTTCGGCCTGCACGGCTGCCTCATGCCCCTCTGCCTTCATCGTTTCGCACACCCGAGCCGTGCGGCGGTCTTGCCAGACAATAGCCGGCGCAATCGGCTTGCCGGTCGCCCGGTCCCACACGAGCGTCGTCTCGCGCTGGTTGGTGATCCCGATGCCCGCAATCTGTCCGATGCCGCCGGCCGCCTCAATCGCCTCGCGACATACCGCCAGCGTGCGCTCCCATATCTCTTCGCCATCCTGCTGCACCCAGCCATCTTCCGGATAGGCCAACGTCAGGTCCTGTTGCGCGAGGGCGACCTGTGCAAAGCCGCGATCAAACACAATGGCCCGCGTGGAGGTTGTGCCCTCGTCGATAACGAGCAGCCTGTCCTGTGTCGCCATGTGTCAGATCTCCCGCCGTAATTGCTGTGACGGCGATAAGCGCGCCGCGATTCCCAATGGATTACACGGTGAGCCCGGCTTCTTCCAGCAGGCTTGCGAGGCCAAGAGTCGTGCGGTCCTCAAATGGCCCTCCAATCAGCTGCAAGCCGATTGGCAAACCTTGGACGCTCTTGGCTACTGGAACAGCCGTTGCTGGTAGTCCGGGGAAGGTCGCGAGGCCCGCCCAGGCGAGCTGCGCGCCATAGGGCTGCACCTGGCCATCCACCGATAGCGTGCGATTGCCCCAGTCCGGATCTATCTTGTAGGTGAAAGCGGGCGTGCTGAAGATCGGTGCGATCACGACATCATATGTCTCGAACAGCTCGCGCCAGGCACGTGTCACGCGCATCTGTTCGTCCACCACTTCCATCCAGGCATGCGCATTGATCGGCCGGGCCCCTGGCGTACCGCGCGAAAGCGTCGTGTTGAGCATCTTCACATAGGTCTGATGCATGGCCGTCACGTCCGGCAGCACGCTCGTATCATCAGACACGGAGGCACCCGCCTCGGCCAGCGCATCAGCCAGATTGGACACCGCCGCCCGCGTATCGCTGTCGGCAGGAACGCCAGGCAGGCCGTCCAGTATAAGCACGCGATACTTGCTCAAGGCCGAATGCCGCGCAGTCGGCAGGTCCAGCCGATAGCCCGCATCCGGCCCCGCCATGACGTCCAGCGCGACACTCAGGTCTTCCGCATGGCGCGCCATCGGCCCAACCACACCGAGGGGAACATCCACACCATCCGTTCCCGGAAACCCATGTCCCTTCAGCGGAATGATGCCATAGCTCGGCTTGTGCCCGAACACGCCGCACATGTGCGCTGGCACGCGGATGGATCCGCCGATGTCGGAGCCTACCTCAAGTGGCACCATCCCGGTCGCCAGCGCCGCCGCTGCGCCGCCAGACGACCCACCCGGAGAGCGCGTCTCGTCATAGGGGTTCACGGTGCGCCCATAGACGGGGTTCTCCGTTTGCCAGTCAGCGAGCGCGACCGGCGCATTGGTCTTGCCGAGGATCACCGCCCCCGCAGTCTTCAGGCGCTTCACAAGCAGCGCGTCGTCAGTCACCGGCAGATCCTTGAAAACCTCCATGCCCCACGTCGTGGGAAGGCCGGCGATATCGATCGATTCCTTGACCGTCATGGCGACGCCCAGCAGGGAGCGTGCATCATTTGGCTGACGCGTCTTGTCGATATGCTGCGCAGCGGCGCGGGCGCGATCAAAGTCGCGCACCACGACCGCATTGATCGACCCATCCGTGCGCTCTATCCGCGCGATGGCCGCCTCGCACACTTCCAGCGCAGATACATCTCCGCGCCGCACGGCAGCCGCCGTTTCGCAGGCGCTGGCCGACCCAAGGTCCAGCCTTTCCTTTGTGGCCATGACGTCTTCCTCCTTATTGCTTTAAGAAGGAAGCTACCACGCAACCGAAATGTATCAACGCGGATCGCGGCGCGGCCCCCGGTCACCAAACCACCAGAGCGTTGCGGCTGTCGCTGCGAACGTCGCCGTCTCGACAATCTCCCCGCGAGCCGCCGCGCCGCTGCCAAGAAAGACAAGCCCGGTGATCAGCCACAGCAGCAGTGTGAGGAAAGGCCGCGTCACACCCCGCACGGCTTGAACCCATTTATAGCTCGCCCCAATCGCAGCCTCCGCCGCTAGCGACGCCTCCAGTCCGCGCCAGCCGCCCGCCACATCAGCCAGCCGCAGGTCCGCCTCGCTCGCCTGCTGCTTTGCCCGCATCTGCGCGTCCAGCATGCGCGCCTCATGCTCCCACCGGGCCCGCTCCTGCGCCTGTTCCTGCCGCCGTTCGACCAGCCCGGCTGCGCGCCCGATGACGCTGCCGATAAGGCCGAAAAGGCCGCCGCCCGCCGCGCTGGCGGCAAGGCCTGCTATATCTGCCATGACCGTGCACTCCCCTTGTAATACCAGCGCGCAGGCACAGCCCGCCGGTCGAGATGGATGAAGGTTTTCGCGAGGCCGACGCCGGTAAAGCCCAGCCGCTCTGCCGCTATCAGCAGCGCAAACCGGTCGTGGCCCGCCAGCGCCAGATCGACCGCAATGGTCCGATGCATCGACTGCGCTGCCCCGCCAACCGCCGCATTCCAGCCCTCGCACCGATGCCCGGAGTTGACCACAAGCGGTCGCCCCGCCGCCGCGCGCAGCGCCTCCAGCGCATCAAGAAAATCCGGGGCATCCCAATAGGCCCCCGCGCAGAAGCGTCCGCCGCAACGGCAGGCCAGTTCACGCGGTGTGAAGTGCGGCCAGCGCCAGCCAGCTAAATCAAGATCGGGAAAATGGGCAATCAGCATGGACGCAATCATGCGCCCGGCGCCGTTGCGGTCGGAAAAGAAAAGCCCGCCTGCCGGTATTAGCGGACAAGCGGGCCATTCATTTGAGGGAAAGGGCGTGCCCTATTCGGCAGCGACCTTAGCCTTCGCCGTAAAGGCTTGGCGTTTCTGCAGTGCGTCGCGCGCGCCATTATACTCGCGCTCCAGCTGGCCGACATATTCCGCTGTCGACATCCGCGTCTTTACCGAGCCGATGCCTTGGCCACAGCCCCAGATATCTTTCCAGGCCTTGGCTTCCTGATTGCCACCGGAGCCGAAATTCATCGCCGACGGATCGGATTCCGGCAGGTTGTTGGCGTCGAGCCCCGCCTTCGCAATGGACGGCGCGAGATAGTTGCCGTGCACGCCGGTGAACAGGTTCGAGTAGACAATATCGCCCGCCTTGGAGTCGACGATCATGTCCTTGTAGCCTTCGACCGCATTGGCCTCGTGGCAGGCAATGAAGGCCGATCCGATATAGCCGAAATCAGCGCCCATGGCCTGCGCCGCCGCAACCGCATTGCCGGTCGCAATCGACCCGGAAAGCGCCAGTGGCCCGTCAAAGAACTCACGGATTTCCTGGATCAGCGCAAAGGCTGACAGCGTACCGGCATGACCGCCTGCGCCGCTGGCCACGGCGATCAGGCCGTCAGCGCCCTTCTCAAGCGCCTTGTGGGCGAACACGATATTGATGATGTCGTGCAGCACGATGCCGCCATAGGAATGGATCGCGTCATTCACTTCCTGCCGCGCACCCAGCGATGTGATCACCACAGGCACTTTCCATTTCACGCACATTTCCACGTCATGATCGAGGCGGTTGTTCGTCTTGTGCACGATCTGGTTCACGGCGTAGGGCGCCGATTTCCGGTCCGGGTTCTTCTCGTCCCATTCGGCCAGCTCGGTCGTGATCTTGTCGAGCCATTCATCCAGCACAGGGCCGGGGCGCGCATTGAGCGCCGGGAAGCTGCCGATCACGCCGGCCTTGCACTGGGCGATCACCAGGTCGGGATTGGAAATGATGAACAGGGGCGAGCCGATCACAGGTACGCGCAGATTTTGCAGAACAGGTGGCAGGGCCATTGGTTTTCCTCACAGGGTAAAAGGCTTTGGTTTTTAACTAGATGCCCCCCGCTGGGCGGCAAGCGGTAACGTCGGGACAGGCAACTTGCCCCCTATCTCAGCTTGAGGCTGTCGACACTGACAACCTCGTTGATCAAACTGTCGGCGTCCGGTCCTGCAATCTGTCCGCTGAGGATCAGCATGGCCAAGCCGTGCACCAGCGACCAGGCACGCAACAGCGCCGCACGCTTCTGTGCAGCCGTCGCCTTTGCCCCCGCCAGTCCCGCTATCGACTGGCGCAGCAGCCAGCCGGGCGACTCTTCCGGATTCACACAATCCGGGTCCGTCGCCGCTGGCAGCGATGTATAGATAAGGCGGAACAGCGCCGGGTTGCGCACGGCAAAGCGTACATAGGCGCGCCCCATTTCGGCAAAGGCTTCCTTGCCGTCCTTGCCCTTGGCGGCCGCCTTCTGCTCGCGCGCCAGCTTGGCCATGCCTTCGGCCGCCAGCGCCGCCAGAAGCGCATCCTTGTCCGGGAAGTGGCGATAGATCGACGTCGCGCTAACGCCGATCTCTCGCGCGATCTCGCGCAGGCTCAGCGTTTCCGCGCTGCCCTGCTCCAGCAGTTTCAGGCCGGTTTCGATCAGCGCCGAGCGCAGGTCACCATGATGGTAGCCACTTTTGTTCGAACGGATGTTGACAGTGTTATCATTTGCACTCATGTTGTCGCTGTAAACATTATTTGCATGTGTTTCAACCCCGGAGATTCCCAATGGCCAGTTCAGTCGAGACGATTATCCGCGATAACGTCACCAAAGGCATCATGAAAGTCGTGGCGTTCAATCGCACGCGCCCGCGTCTTGGCAATAAAGAGAACACGTTCCTGACAGGCATCCATGAGCCAGTTGATGCCGAGCTGACGCTGGAAGACCTGAAAGTGACAGGCGAAATACCGCCCGCGCTGGATGGCCGCTACATCCGCATCGGCCCCAATCCGGTTACCCCGCAAAACCCGGCCACATATCACTGGTTCTCCGGCGACGGCATGATCCACGGCGTGCGCCTGAAAGGCGGCAAGGCTCTGTGGTATCGCAATCGCTGGGTCCGCTCGAAAGCTGTCTCGGCTGCCCTCGGCGAACAGGATGCCCCTGGTCCGCGCCACGGGACGCAGGACAATGCCAACACGAATGTCATCGCCCATAATGGCAATACGTGGGCCCTGGTAGAAGCCGGCGCCTTCCCTGTGCGCCTTAATGACGAACTCGACACGCTCGCCCACGATCCGTTCGGCGGCACGCTCAAGAACGCCTTCTCGGCCCATCCGCATCTAGACCCAGCCACAGGCGAAATGCACGCCATCACCTATTACGCGATGGAACCCACCCAAATTCACCACACGGTCGTCGATCCCTCCGGCAAGGTCATCCGCGAAGAACCCATTGCCGTAGAACATGGCCCGTCCATTCACGACTGCGCCGTGACCAAGCAATACGTTGTCATCATGGACCTGCCGGTCACCTTCTCGATGAAGACGCTGCTCGACGGCCAGTCCTTCCCCTATCGCTGGAACCCGGCACACAAGGCACGCATCGGCCTGATGCCCCGCCTCGGAACAAATGACGACGTCATCTGGTGCGATATCGAGCCGTGCTACGTCTTCCACCCCTGCAATGCCTACGAAGCTGACGACGGCACCGTCATCATGGATGTCTCTGTCCACGACACGATGTTCGCCGACAGCAAGCAGGGCCCGGACTCCCAGAAGATCACATTCGAACGCTGGGTCATCGACCCGATCGCGCGCAATGTCACCCGCACGGTTCTGGACGAGTCCCCTCAGGAATTCCCCCGTCCCGACGAGCGCTTCACCGGCCAGAAATACCGCTATGCCTACACCATGGCCCTACCCGAGGATCGCGGATTCGAAGCCTTTGACCAGACCAAACTCTTCAAGCATGACCTCGACGCCGGCACCCGCGAGACCCATGATTTCGGCTCTGGTCGCGTGCCCGGCGAATTCGTCTTCGTGCCTCGATCAGATGATGCGCCCGAAGGCGACGGCTGGCTAATGGGCTACGTCATCGACACAAACACGGACACGACCGACCTCGCGATCCTAGACGCAATGAGCTTCACCGCACCGCCCGTCGCCCTCGTCCATGTTCCCCACCGTATCCCGCCCGGCTTCCACGGCAACTGGGCCCCGGCGACCTAGCTGTCTGCGCCGGACTTGAAGTGCTTGTAGAGATACTCGCAGGCAAAACACGTCGCCACCGTAACAGCCGCGATCAGCAGGTTCAGCTTGCTCGTCTGGAAATTGTGGACGAGCAGGGCTGCCAGCACCGCAAGGCACAGGAAAGCGCTTGTCGCCGCAACAATCCGCGAGCATCCGATCTCCGCCGCCTTGCGGAAGCCCACCATGTTCACCACCGCAAAGATCAGCAGGAAACCGATACTGCCTGTCGATGAAATGCTCTCCAGCTTCAACGTGTTGACCATTATGAGGGTCAGCACGGCCGTCACCAGAAGACCAATCGGCTGGTTCCAGAATTGCGCCGTGAACTCATGCGGCAGCTCGTCATCCTCGGCGATTTCATAGCTCACCCGGCTACCGCCATAAAGCGACGCATTGATCGCCGAGAAGGTCGAGATAAGCGCCGCAATCGTGATGATCGTGAAGCCCGCCTGCCCCAGCATCGGCTTCGCCGCCTCTGCCAACACATAATCCTGCGCGTCCGAAATCTGCTTGAACGGTAGAGAGCCCACGGTGATCACCGCAATCGCCAGATAAAGCGCGATCACGAAAATGACGGCGATATAATAAGCGCGCGGCACGTTCTTCTCGGGTGACTTGATGTCCGGCGCCGCATTGGCGATCAGCTCAAACCCCTCATAGGCCACAAAGATGATCATGCCGGCTGTCACCAGTGTCAGTGGCGATGGCCAATTGCCAAGGCTCAGCTGTGACAGGCTGGGATTGCCCACCAGCCCCACCGCACCGATGCCGACAAAGCCAAGCAGGATCACCAGCTTGATGATGACAGCATAGGACTCAATCGCGCTCACCACCTTGATGCTGTAATAGTTTATCCCCGTAGCCAGCAGGATAATCGCGCTGGCAAACAGGTGCTGGTCCAGGCTTTTGTCGCCCGTGATCTGGATCAGGTTGGGCGCGTAGGATCCGAAGGCGGAGGCATAAAGCGACAGCATGATCACATAGCTGACCCATAACAGG
Source organism: Hyphomonas oceanitis SCH89 (assembly GCF_000685295.1). Classification (GTDB taxonomy): domain Bacteria; phylum Pseudomonadota; class Alphaproteobacteria; order Caulobacterales; family Hyphomonadaceae; genus Hyphomonas; species Hyphomonas oceanitis. The sequence continues at coordinate 43,026 of NZ_ARYL01000010.1, read as the reverse complement.
TTATTCACACCGCCGCTGAACACGCCACGCCCGAACCCCTCATTGATGAAACGCACTGTGCCGCCACGGTCGGGATAGGCCTTGGAGAGGTGCGCATAACTGTAGGACGTCATCAGCGCGATAAGGCCCGCAAACAGGAAGGCCACCGGCGTGCCCCCCTGCGCCAGGTCCGCCGCCAGCCCCAGCACGGCAAAGATGCCGCCTCCCACCATGCCGCCGACGCCGATCGACACGGCCTCACGAAGTCCGACCGTCTTCTCGTCAGCCATCGCCTGCTCCCCTACACTCTCGAAATGCGTCAGCGCGCTTCGTCGAGTATGAAACGCGCTGCCTCATGCGCCAAGCCCGCCGGGGCACACGCATTATCCTAAAGCAAGCACAAGACAAAATAGCGCGTAATCTGTTGTGGATATTAGGAAAATGACGCCGCGAATTGATCGTTTCGAAACCTTCATGGCGTATGCGCAGGCAAATGGTTTCATCGTGGGAGCGATGTGCACGGCCAAAAATGCGCATGGGGGGAAGACGATAAATGTCGACCGGAGTCTATTTTCAGCTGATGAACCCGCTCGTTTTCGGGCTGTTCTCGCTTGGCTTCCTCGGCATCCATCACATGCGCCCCAGCAAGAGCACGCTTGTCATCTCGATCTCCTATGTGGTGGGCGCGATCGCTTTCATCTCGGATCTCATCTTCCAGGACAGCACACTCTTGATAACGCGGGTTCCGATCGCGGGCCTGTATGCGATTACCACCTGCATGCTCGTCGCCGCGCTGTTTCTCCACTATCGCGGCAAGGCGCCGTGGACCGTTCTGGGCGGCCTCCTCGTCGTTCATCTTGCCATCTACAGCTACCTCATGGCGATTGAGGCCGACTGGATAAGGTCGTTCAGCGCGAACGCCGGATGCGGCATCCTGGCCTCGATTGGCCTGTTTGCTTTTCGCGGAAAGCTGGACCGGACTCTGGATCGCGTCACGTTCTCAATTCTCGCCCTGTGCTGCGCGCAATCCTTCATACGTCCCGCCATCATTGCGGTTCTGGCCAGCGGCCCCCTGACAAACGCCAATCATAGCGAAACCACATTCATCTTCGCGATGCACTTTGTCGTAGGCGCCTGCGCTGTGACGATGGGGATGTGCCTCATACTTGTTTTCAGCCAGGCGATCTTCAATGACCTCCGCAACAACTCGGTTACGGATGTCCTGACGGGCATCAACAATCGCCGCGGGTTTGACGAGGCAGGCAACCTCGTCCTGCAAAACAGCGCGGCGCAGCCCGTCAGCCTCATCCTGGCCGATCTCGATCACTTCAAATCAGTCAACGACAATTACGGCCACGCATTCGGCGACGGCGTGATCGCCTCCTTCGGCGCACTGATGGGCGACTATGCCCGCTTCGGCCGCGTGGCCGGGCGCTTGGGCGGCGAGGAATTCGGGCTTCTCCTGCCCGGTGTCCCCCTCTCCATGGCCGCCGAACTTGCCGAGTCGATCAGACGTCGCTTCGCCGCTGCCAACATACAACCGGGCGAGCCGCATGATGTGTTGACCGCCAGCTTCGGCGTTGCGCAATACAAAAAAGAGGAATCGCTATCGCAATTGATGACCCGGGCAGACCAGGCGCTCTACCGGTCAAAAGACTGCGGTCGCGACCGCGTGACCTGCGATACCGAGATCCCTGACACGGCCGCTGAGCCCACCCAAAACATGTACCCGGCGACAAGCGCAACCGTGCAGAAACTGCCCGTCAAATACGGCTGAGATAAACGCCGCACATCCGACCTGGCTTAGCCGACACGCACACTGCCACCCCCATCCACTGGCAATATCGCGCCCGTGATGAAGCGCGCTTCATCACTCACCAGGAATAACGCGGCATGCGCCGTATCCCATCCCGTGCCCATAAACTTCATCGGGACGCTCTTTGAGCGTTCTTCGCGCAATTCCTGCTCCGAAATGCCCCGCGCCGTCGCAATGCCACCAACCGCCATCGGCGTATCCATCAGGCCCGGCGTAATCGCATTGCAGCGCACACCGCGCGAAGCCCCACTCATGGCCACGCTCTGGGTCATCCGGTTCATCGCCGCCTTCGACACTTCATAAGCCATCTGGAAACCGCCTGCGATCGAGGCCAGCGAAGAAATGTTCACGATGGCGCCGCTCTGCTGCTCACGCAGGCTCGGCAACACCGCCTTGGTCACCAGCCACGCGCCTTTAAGGTTCACCCGCATGATCCGGTCAAACGCGTCCTCGGTCAGCTTGTGCGCCGGCCCGTCGCCATTGCCGCCAATGCCGACATTGTTGACGAGGATGTCCACGCGCCCGAACGCGTCGAGACACTCCTGCACGATACGGCTCGCGTCACCCATCTTGGTGATGTCGGCATGACACGCCTGCGCGACGCCGCCCTCTCCCTCAATCTCAGCCACGGTCTCGCCGGCCCGCGCCTCATCCCTGTCCACGCACAGCACGCTCGCCCCGGCACGCGCAAACAGCAGGGCGATAGCCCGGCCATTGCCGATATTCTCGCCCGGCGTCTGACCGGCGCCTGAGACAATCGCGACCTTGCCAGCCAGCCGGCCCGAGACGTCACCGAGGCTCATTTGGCCAAGTCCATGTCCAGCTCCAGGTCATCGTCCAGCTGCACCCCAAAGGAATTCAGCATCATCGACACCTGCGTGTATTGGCCAACGGTCATGACGAGGTCCATGCGTTGCTTCTCGGTCAACTCGGCCAGCTCGCCCCATGTCTGCTCGGAAATGAACGCATCGGTCGTCAGCTCGTCCACCGCGCGGATCATCGCGCTTTCCAGCGGCGTCCAGCTTGGCGCCAGCGGGCCGTCCTTGATGTGCTGGATTTCCAGATCGGTCAGGCCGCATTCCTTGCCGATGCGCACATGCTGCGCCCATTCATAGCCCGACTTCCAGTTAAAGCCCGTGCGCAGAATAATTATCTCACGTTCACGCGGGGCGATGCTGTTATGGTCCGATAGGATATAGCCGCCCCAGCGCATGAACGACTTGTAGGCCTTCGGCGCACGCGCCAGAGTCCGGAAGATATTGTAGACGGGCCGGCCATTGAAGTTCTTGGCCAGCGTGTCCTTCATGTCCGGGTCGAGTTCGGAATCCGCCAGCGGGGCTATCCGCGATTTGTTCAGTCTCATACGCTCTGTCTTTCCTCATTATGCCTGCTTTTTAAGGCACTAGAGACCAGCCGGCTGTAGGCGGCAAGAGCTACCCGGCGACAGACTTGCGAGAGTTGACCGCCATATGCTCCCACGCGCCGACGATCACCATCACCAAGGTGCCCACTATGCCCAGCGCGAGTGGCCCGGCCACCGGCATTGCAAAGGCAGCAGCGGCCAGCATGATGAGGCCCGCAATATGAGACCGCGCAAACTTGCCGAACACCGCCTTCTTGAAGAACAGGTTCCCGGCCAGGAAAAGCGCAGGGCCGCCCAGCAGTGCCAGCCCTTCCAGCGGTGCAGTCGCGCCATGGTGCCCCATCGGATGCAGCAGCAGAATCTCATCGGATACCGCCGTCAGAAGGATGCCCGCAATGATCGGGATATGGAGGTAAGTGTAGGCCAGCCTTCCCAGCTGGCCGGGGTCCTCCGCCTGCGCAATGCGATGAGCCGCCCGTTCCGCGCCGATATTGAAATAGACCCACCACATGGCCACCGTCCCCACAAAGGCCGTCACCAGACCTGCGATAGGGATCAGCGTGGGGGCCTGTTCGGCAAAGGTCGCCCCGGTCACCAGCAGCGACTCGCCCAGCGCAATGATCATCAACAGGCCGCAACGCTCGGCCATGTGCTCGCCACGAATGTCCCAGTCCCGCATGTTCGATGCGCCAAGGCCGGGTGTCCAGTAAAGGGCGTAAGGCCCGGCGATTTCAATTAGCAGCGCGATGCCCCACACGATCCAGCGCGCTTCGTGTTCGAGAAACGCCCCGGCGAACCAGAAGACGCCTGAAAACATCAACCAGATCGAAATACGCATGAAATTCCTGAAGTGCCCTTCATGCGTCCGCAGAGCCCAGGCCGTAAACAGCGACCGGCTGACCTGCATGAACACATAGGCCCCGGCAAACGCGAGCCCGCCTGCGCCGAATGCATGCGGAATGGCCAGCGCCAGCACCAGCCCGCCAAACATCTGGCTGAACAGCATCAGCCGCACGGAGGTCGCCGCCGGATTAAGCCAGTTCATCGCCCATGTCGTATAGACCCAGACCCACCAGACGGCGACCAGAAGGAAGGCCGTTTCCGCCAGCCCGATTCCCGTAAAGTGGTGCAGCAGGGAATGCGACAGCATCGTGATAGCGAAAACATAAACCAGGTCGAAGAATAGCTCGACGAAGCCGACCTTCCCGCTCTCATGCCCCTGCCCGGTCCGCAACATGGAAGGCTTCTCGTATGTCGTGCTCATGCGAATCCTCCGTTAGCCCGTCTCGCCCGCCTATCCTGACCGGATCAGGCGCCGCTTGGCAATAAGCGGCCGGGCGTGCCATGCCCCGACGGCAGCAGCCGTTTCAATGTCGCATATCGTATCCGGGGCCTTGCCTTACGTCCGCGTCAACTCCATTACCTAGCCAGAGAAGTGAATACAGGCATTGTACGACATGGCAGATGACATCCTCCCCCTCAGCAGCGCGTTCGCGGACGCAACCGAAGCCGAATGGCTGGCCGCCGTCGACAAGGCGCTCAAGGGCAAGGGGATCGATTCGATCACCCGCACCACCGCCGACGGCCTGAAAGTCCATCCGCTCTATCGCGAAAGCGATTTCCCCTCCGCGACCGACCCGCTCGGCACGCCCGGTGCGGCGCCCTACCTGCGCGGCGCCACCGCCGCGCCAGACGCATGGCTACCTTGGGACATCCGCCAGGCCTTTACCCATCCAGACCCCGCCACCACGAACGCTGAAATCCTGCGCGACCTTGAGCGCGGCGTCTCATCAATCGAACTGACGCTCGACCCAGCAGGCGAAAACGGCGTTCAGGTCCTCGGCCTCGCCGACCTGCAAACCGTGCTCGACGGCGTCGATGCCACGATTGCCACCATCGCGCTGGATCCAGTCGACGAACCCGGCTTCATCGCCGCGGGTCTCCTCTCCACATGGGCAGAAGGCGCCGCAGACCTCGCCGCGCTGAAATTCGCCTTCAATCTCGACCCCCTCGGCGCCCTCGCCCGCACCGGAACGCTGGCCGCGTCGCTGGATGACACGTTCGCCAGCCTCGCCGACACGCTCTCCCGCCTCAGCCCTTTCACAAGTGCCAGCCTGATCCGCATCGACGCCCGCATGGTGCACGAAGCGGGCGGCTCCGACGCGCAGGAACTCGGCGCCCTGATCGCCAGCGCCGTCGACACGCTGCGCCGCCTGCCAGAGGCTGACCTCGCAGCCCTCGCGCCACGCATCACCTTCTCGCTGGCCCTTGATGCCAATTACGGTCTCGGCGTTGCCAAGCTCCGCGCAGCCCGCCGCCTCTGGGCCCGCTGCCTCGAATTGCTGGACGTGACACCGGCGCCAATGCGCATCCAGGCCACCACATCCGCCCGCATGCTCGCGCGCTACGATGCCTGGACCAACATGCTCCGTTGCACCACCGCCGCCTTCGCGGGCGCAGTCGGCGGCGCAGACGTGGTCACCGTCCGCCCGTTCAACTCATCCCTCGGTACGCCGGAAGAACTCGGCCGCCGTATCGCCCGCAACACCCAGATCATCGCCATGGAAGAAAGCCAGCTCGGCCGCGTGGCGGATCCGACCGGCGGTGCCTGGTTCACCGAAACCTTCGCCGACGATCTCGCCAAGGCTGCTTGGGAAGAGTTCCAGAATATCGAACGCGAAGGCGGCTATGCCGATAGCCTCCTCTCCGGCGCCTTCCAATCCCGCGTCGCCGCCACACGCGATGCCCGCGCCAAGGACATCGCCAAGCGCAAGGTGCCGATAACGGGCGTCAGCGAGTTCCCGCTGCTCGACGAGATCGCAGCGCCCACAGCCGACGCCGCCACACCAAAGCCTGCGCCCAAGGCGCCCGCCGCCGTGCTCACATGCACGCCGCTCGCCCCCATCCAGCTCGCCGCACCCTTCGAGGCCCTGCGCGATGCTGCAGCCGCCGCGAAGAAGGCGCCCGCCATCTTTCTCGCCACGCTCGGCCCCGTCGCTGAACATTCAGGCCGGGCAGACTTCGCCCGCAACCTCTTCGCCGCTGGCGGCCTCGAATCCAAAGAGCCGCCTGTCGTGCCGAAATCGGTTCCCGAACTCGTCGCCGCCTTCAAGGCCTCAGGCTGCCAGATCGCGGTCCTCTGCGGCAGCGACACGCGCTACCCGGACGAGGCCGAAGCCGCCGCTGCCGCACTCAAGGCCGCTGGCGTCCGCCACCTCTGGCTCGCCGGCAAGTTCGAAGCACCCGGCATCGACTCCAACATCTTCATGGGCTGCGATGTGCTCCACACATTAACGCTCGCGCACGCAACTTTGGGAGTTCGTGGGTGAGCATTCTTACGTACATGGACTTCCCAAACCTGCCTCCCGCTCAAAAGAAAAAAATGGAGGAAATAGAGGATAGATTGAGAGAACCTGGAGGCCGATTGCCCTCTGTAGCTCGTCTCAGAGAACGGTTGCAATTACTGAAGGATTGCACTCCAGCGATTGAACGCAGGCAACGAGTCGATTTTCTGATCGCCCGTGCAACAGTGTTGATCGCAATTCCGGTTCTTCTAATCGTATATGGAAAGCCGTTTGGCTTCACCATGAATGAATCAACCAAAAACTTGCTCCTGATTTCTACAATGGTCCCAGTACTAACGTTCGGCACATGGAATTTTCTGAAGTATCGAAAACTTCCCCTGTCGACCGAATACGCACAACTTGAAATTCAGCTCATAGAGAGCATCCTTAATAGAAGGGATCATGCCGCATGAACCAGTTCCCCGACTTCACTAAAGCCGAACTCGGCGACCCACACGCCAAGAGCGCCGCGCCATCCCTCGGCGCGCCCTGGCACACGCCTGAAGGCATCGACGTCAAAACGGCCTTCACCGCCGACGACACAAAGGGCCTCGACTTCCTCGACGATTATCCCGGCCTCGCCCCGTTCGGCCGTGGTCCCTACCCGACCATGTACACGAACCAGCCCTGGACCGTGCGCCAGTATGCCGGTTTCTCCACCGCCGAAGACTCCAACGCCTTCTACCGCCGCAACCTCGCGGCGGGCCAGAAAGGCCTCTCGGTCGCCTTCGACCTCGCGACCCACCGCGGCTATGATTCCGATCACGTCCGCGTCTCCGGCGATGTCGGCATGGCGGGCGTCGCGATCGACTCCATTTACGACATGCGCACCCTCTTCTCGGGCATCCCGCTCGACAAGATGTCCGTCTCAATGACCATGAACGGCGCCGTGCTGCCGATCCTCGCGCTCTACATCGCTGCGGCCGAGGAACAGGGAGTCACGCCCGACAAGCTGGCCGGCACGATCCAGAACGACATCCTCAAGGAGTTCATGGTCCGCAACACCTACATTTATCCGCCCAAGCCCAGCATGCGGATCATTTCGGATATCTTCGCCTACACGTCGCAGAACATGCCGAAATACAATTCCATTTCGATCTCCGGCTACCACATGCAGGAAGCTGGCGCGACGGCCGACCTTGAGCTCGCCTATACGCTCGCCGACGGCATCGAATACATCCGCGCAGGCGTTGCCGCCGGGCTCGATGTCGACAAGTTCGCGCCGCGCCTCTCCTTCTTCTGGGCCATCGGCATGAACACGTTCATGGAAGTCGCCAAGATGCGCGCCGCGCGCCTCATCTGGGCCAAGCTCGTCGAGAAAGAATTCAAGCCGAAGAACGTCAAATCCCTCAGCCTGCGGACGCACAGCCAAACCTCCGGCTGGTCGCTCACGGCGCAGGATGTTTACAACAACGTCATCCGCACCTGTCTTGAGGCCATCGCGGCAACCGGCGGACAGACACAATCCCTGCACACGAACAGCTTCGACGAAGCCCTCGCCCTGCCGACAGACTTCTCGGCCCGCATCAGCCGCAACACGCAGCTCTTCCTGCAACAGGAAGCTGGCGCCTGCCAGACGATCGACATGTGGGGCGGCTCCTATTACGTCGAGCGCCTGACGCACGATCTCGCCGCCACGGCCCTCGCCCATATCGAGGAAGTCGAGAAAATGGGCGGCATGCGCAAGGCTATCGAGGAAGGCCTGCCCAAGCTCCGCATCGAGGAAGCCGCCGCCAATACGCAGGCCCGCATCGACAGCGGCACGCAGACCGTCGTCGGCGTCAACAAGTTCCATCTTGATGAAGACGAAGACGTGCCCGTGCTGAAGGTCGATAATGCCGCCGTGCGCCGCATGCAGCTCGACAAGCTTGCGCGCCTGAAGGCAGACCGTAACCAGGCCGAGGTCGACGCCAAGCTCGACGCCATCGCCAAGGCCGCCGCTGGCACCGAAGGCAACCTGCTCGCCCTCGCCGTGGACGCCGCCCGCGCCAAGGCCACTGTCGGAGAAATCTCCGAAGCCGTCGAGCGCAGCCAGGGCCGCCACAGCGCCGTCATCCGCTCGATCAAGGGCGTCTATGGCGGCGGCGTCAAAGGCAACCCGCGCGCCGAGGATGCCAAGTCGCTCGCAGCTGTCTTCGAGAAGAAACACGGCCGTCGCCCGAAAATCTACATCGCCAAGATGGGTCAGGACGGTCACGACCGTGGCCAGAAGGTCGTCGCATCGGCCCTCATGGACCTCGGCTGGGATGTCGAGATCGGCCCACTCTTCCAGACGCCGGAAGAAGCCGCCGCCGATGCCCGGAAAGCTGGTGTTGACATCGTCGCCGCCTCCTCGCTCGCCGCTGGCCACCTCTCGCTCGTGCCGGAACTGAAGCGCGCCCTCGGCAATGAAGGCGCGGCCACGGCGCGCATCATCGTCGGCGGCGTGATCCCGCCACAGGATTTCGACGCCCTCTACGCCGCCGGCGCCACCGCCATCTTCCCCCCCGGCTCCGTCATCGCCGACAGCGCAATCAAGATGCTGGAAGTTCTGGAAGATGATGGCGCAGACGTGGCGGCGGAGTAGCAGCCATGATCGTCTCCACCACTCCCACCATCCAGAACCGCACGATCACTGCCTATAAAGGCATAGTCTGCGGCGAAGTGATTATTGGTGCGCACATCGGAAAAGATATTCTGGCCAGCTTCACCAACATTGTTGGTGGTCGGTCAGATTCTTATGAGCGCACGATCCGGGAGACCCGCGACGGGGCGCTGGATGAAATGATGCGCGACGCTGAACGCCTCGGCGCCAATGCCATTGTAGGCGTCAAATTCGACTATCAGGTCATCGGGCAGTCCGGCTCCATGATGATGGTCGCCGTGTCCGGTACGGCAGTTACTCTGGATTAAGCAGCCCTCATAACAAATGTTATGTACAGCTCGCGCCAGTCTCGAATACAAGAAACGAGGCGGGTGAGGAGCAAGTGTCCATGCCGACACGCAGATCGAGACTGGGCGAACTCGATCTTGTTGATCGTCTTCCCGACGTAATACCTCCCATCCTCATACAAATCGGTTTTGGCCTTATCTGTGTGCTGGCAGCTATCGGTGCCCGCATGGTGGTCAACCTGTTTGCCACGTCAGCGGGGCCGTACTCGCTCATCTATCCGGCTATCCTGATCTCCACGCTATTTGGCCGTTGGCAATCCGGCCTCATCACCTTCGTCGGGGCCTTTGCCTATGCCTGGTATGCTGTCCTGCCCTATCATTATTCCTTTGAGTTTGCTGATCCCGCTGACGGCGCCCGTACCATCGTAAATGGCTCAGCTGCCCTGGTCATCGTTATCTTCGCCGAACTCTTCCGCGCCGCCGTCCGGCGCGCCGTGCTCGAGCGTAATGCCCAGATCCGGACACATGAACTGCTGCTGCGCGAACTGGACCACCGCACCAAGAACAACTTCGCCATGGTGGCCAGCCTGCTGGAAATGCAGCGCCGCCATCACCCCTCGGAAGATGTCCAGGAGGCACTGGCCATTGCCGGATCGCGTGTCCACAGCTTTGCGGCCATTCACAATGCCATTTATAGCGGCGGCGACTATGTCGAGGAAATCAACATGCGCGACTATCTGTCGGCATTGATCCGCCAGCTGTCCGGCGCTCTCTTTCTCAGCGATACGGTCTCCATCACACTTGACTGCGATCCGGCAGACCTTCCGCGAGATACCGCTGTCGCCATTGGTCTCGTCACCAATGAAGTCGTCACCAATGCGGCCAAGCATGCCTTCGCTGAAGGCGACACGGGAACGATCCACGTTACCTTCCGGGCCAGCGAACACCAGCCATGGTGCCTCACCATTACGGATGATGGGCGCGGCACGCCCGGGAACGCCAAGCCCGCCAGCCCCCGCAGCGGCCTCGGCTCACGCCTCATTGATGCCTTTGCCCGCAAGGCTGGCGGCGAACTGCGCACCGATTGGCCGGGCAAGGGCACCCGCGTCACCCTCACACTGTCTGACGAGGACTTCGGCGACACCTAGTCTCTTCCCTTTCGCGTCCTGACGCCCCAGACTGGCAAAAAAGCCGGAGGACGCAAGGCAATGGACGACTACGCAGATTATGACGCGCTGGGCCTTGCCCAACTGGTTCGCACAAAACAGGTCAAGCCATCGGAATTGCTGGACGCCGCCCTTTCCCGTGCAGAGGGCGCGCAAGAACAGCTCAACTGCTTCTCGGCCCTCTTCCCCGACATTGCCCGGCAACAGCTTGAACAGCCCCTCGGCGACGGCCCATTCGCCGGTGTACCCTTCGTTACCAAGGATCTCGCTGTGGACATCAAAGGCGCCCCCATCACGCAGGGCTCCGTCGCCTGGAAAGGGCATGTGGCCGCCGATGACAGCACGCTGGCCGCGCGCTACCGCAAGGCCGGCCTCGTCTTCTTCGGCGCCACAACCTCCCCCGAGTTCGGCCTGACAACGACCACGGAATCCACCCTCTACGGCCAGACACGCAACCCATGGGATACCACCCGCACGTCCGGCGGCTCCTCAGGCGGCGCCGCTGTGGCGGTCGCTTCGGGCGTGCTTCCCCTCGCACAGGCCAGCGATGGCGGCGGCTCAATCCGCATTCCGGCGGCCTGCTGCGGCCTCTTTGGCATGAAACCCTCGCGCGGTCGCATCCCCATGGGCCCCGGCCGTACGGAAGGCTGGAACGGTCTCTCAACGGTCCACGCCCTAAGCCGCAGCGTGCGCGACAACGCCGCCCTGATGGATGCTACGCACGGCCCTGAAGCGGGCAGCCGCTACTACGCGCCAACCCCCGCCCGCCCTTTCCTTTCGGAACTGGACCACGACCCCAAGCCGCTAAAGATCGCCCTATGGCGCACCGCGCCGAATGGCACCAAGCCCGATGCAGATGCAGAAGCCGGCCTCAAATACACCGCCGACCTGCTGGAAAGCCTTGGCCACACCGTCGTCGAAGCGGCCCCGCAAATGGACGGCGAAGCCCTCGGCAAGGCGGCCCTCTTCACGATTTCCGCCTATATCGCCGCCATGATAGACGACCGTGCCAAGGCGCTCGGCCGCCCCGTGCGCGAAGACGAGTTGGAGCCGATCACGTTCTCCATGGCGCAACTCGGCCGCACCGTGCCCATGATCGAACTCGCACACGCCAACAATGCTTTCCAGACCGCCGCGATTGCCTATGAGCGCTTCCTGGATGAGGGCGACTTCGACATGACGCTATCCGCAACGCTCTCCCGTGCCCCCGAAAAGCTCGGCGTCATGGCGCTCACGGCTGATCAGGACAAAATGGGCGCCGCTGTGGCCAGCTTCACGCCGCATTGCCCCGTCTTCAACCAGATGGGCGCGCCCGCCATGACCGTGCCCCTGCACTGGACCGCCCCAACGCCAAACGCGCCATCGGGCCTTCCTATCGGCATGATGTTCGGCGGGCGGTATGGCACGGAAGCACTGCTCTTCGCTCTGGCCGGGCAACTTGAGCGGGCAGCGCCCTGGGCACAGCGCAGACCGCCCGTCTGGGTTGGTTAGGCCACGGCGTATATTGCTCTGCGACCTGAAAATGTGAGACATTTAGCCAAGACCGGACTTTGATTCCTGAAAGGATACCCGCATGCTGAAGTCTCTCGCCCTTGCACTTGCCGCCGCCAGCATGGCTTTCACCGCGTCCGCCGACGCAGGCAATCCTGACGCCGTTGCAGTCATGCTGCGCAATACGGACAGTACTAATGTCGCAATCGAGTGGGTGGATGATACGATTGCCCGCATTGATGCCAGTCGCGATGGCTACAATTATTCCATCCGTATGATGGATTGTAACGCAGAAAAATACTGCGTTTCCAACATGATCTTTGCGACGTTCGACATGGCTGGCTCACCTGCACTTGCTGACTACATGAAGGTCAATGAGTACAATGACAGCTACCCGTTCGGCAGGGCTTTTCTGATCGGCCAGCCGGATGAAGACGGTTATGTCATCGGTGTCGACTATACGTTCATGACGTCCGATGAGAACATGCTCGGCAAGGAGGAAGTGGACCTGTTCTTCGTCATCCTGGATTCATTCGTGACGCATATGCAGGAAGAAGGCTGATGCCTTTGCGCAGGCATGCAGGTGGCTGCCATTGCGGCGCTGTCCGCTTCGAGGTCGACCTGCCTGATGCCTTCGAGGTCGAGGATTGCAATTGCTCGATCTGTGCCATGAGCGGCAACATACATGTCATTGTTCCCGCCACGCGTTTCCGTCTGCTAAGCGGTCAGGACATGCTGACGAAGTACACATTCAACACGGGCGGCGCCAAGCACCTTTTCTGCAGCAAGTGTGGCATCAAGAGCTTCTACATACCGCGTTCAAACCCGGACGGTTTTGCCGTGACATGGCGCTGCCTGGATGACTGGCAGTCACTGGACGTAACCATCAACAGGTTCGACGGGCAGAACTGGGAAGCCAATGCGGGCGCACTTGCGCACAAATCACAAGGCTGAAGCGTCCCTATCAATCCTCATCCGGCGGCGGGCCATGCGGGCCACCATCATCATCGCGCATACGCATCCTGCGACGGCCGCGATCATCACCCGGTTCGCGTGACAGCATTTCAGCCAGCGACTTGCGCTGCGCGAGAGTAAGGTCGCCCATCCTGTGAGCCAGCGACTCCTGGATTGTGGCGTGCACGGTCTCATCAGCAATGCGCAGGCTCGCAAACGCCTTGCGCACAGCTTCGGCATCATAGGGGTCAATCTGCAGCGCCTCGCCAAGTTGCTTGCGTACGACGCGCCGGTCTTCCACTTCCTTTTCGGCAGAGCGGAAAGACTCCATCATCATCTTGCGAACGACCATGCGGTCTTCCTGGCTCGCGCCTTCCAGCATGGGCGGACGCGGGCCGTCGCCGCCATCTGGGCCGCGCCCGTGCATAGGCGAGCGCAGCGCCATGCCGATCAGCAGGCCAACCAGCAACAGGTTGGTCATAACAGAAAGCGTCAGCCAGAAAGGGATCCGGCGGGTTGGACGGGTCTCGCTCATTGAGCGGCCTCCTGCGTGTAAGTCGTATCAAAGCCCAGCGCGGCATAGACGAGCGTATCGACGGGGTCTTCAGTGGTGCCTGTCGGGGCAGTTTGGGCCGTTCCGAGTCCAATCGCGAGCCCAATGGCGAGCGAAGCCAGCGCACCAATAGCGGGCCAGCGGGGCATGGCGGCAAACCAGCTCCGGCGCTCGGCCCGTGCACGCGGCGCACTGTCGATCAGGGCAGCCGTCAGCGCAGCCGAAGGCATCACCTCCGGCATGCCGCCCAGAAGCACATCCATGTCGCGCGCCGCTTTCAGCTCCGCTGCAAAGCGTTCAGGCGCCTCGGCAAGAAGGGCCTTGGCAGCGTCGCGCTCGCTTTCCGGATAGGCATTGGCATCCGCGCCCCAGGCTTCGATCAGTTCGATCAGCCGTGCATCGGTCATTGTCTGCGTCATGCCTCACTCCTCTCCATCAATACGGCCCGCAGCGCTCTTCGCGCGCGTGCCAGTAAGCTCTCCAGCGCTTCCACGCTGATTTCCATTATGTCCGCCGCTTCGGCCTGAGAATGGTCCTGCAGCGCACACAGCGTCAAGGCAGCGGCCTGGCGCTCCGGCAATGCGGCGATAGCGGCTTCCACCGCTTTCACACGCTCTGCCTGGTCGAGCGCATCGTCAGGCCGCAAGGCCATGTCCACCTGCTCCGGCGGTTCAGCCATGGTCGCTTCGCGGCGCTTGCGCAGCCGGTCATAGCAAAGGTTCAGTGCCACCCGGTGCAGCCAGGTCGAAAACTTCGCCCGTGGTTCCCAGTCCGGCAGGGCCTTCCAGGCCCGGATGAATGTTTCCTGCGTCACGTCTTCAGCCTCCCCCCGGTCGCCCAGCATGCGCGTGGCAAGCGCCAGCACAGCGGGGCTGTAGCGATTGACCAGCGCCGAAACCGCCTGCCGTTCGCCGGCAGCCGCACGCGTGATCTGGTCAAGGTCTGATGAGAACGCCACGAAACCGTGTCTATCCTGCGATGCGGCAAAGTGGAAACGCCTTCACCACAGGTAGGCAATGAAAAGCGGGTGGCCAGGCGAGCCGGACGCAAGTGAGTCTGCGATGCAAGGAAAGGAATTCGCATATCATGCCTCCGGCCCGCCTGGCTGTCCGTTAGCCCGGCCTATTCAGCGTCTGGCGTTTCAGGCGGTGCACCGTCTCCGCGATGACCCCATTTGCCGCGATGGTCTTTCATCTTGGCGCGGGCCGCTTCACGTTCTTCCTCCGTCACAGTGCCATCACCATCGGTGTCCATGCGTTCCATGCCGCGCATGGGCCGGGTCTCGAATTCAGCCTTGCTGATCTTGCCATTGCTGTCAGTATCGAGCTTGGCAAACATGGCTTGCTGGCGTTCGGCCTTGCGCTTGGCTTCCATGGCTTCATGGTGCGCATTCATTTCGGCCAGTGTCAGCGAGCCGTCCTTGTTAGCGTCGGCCTCGGCAAAGATCTTGGCCTGAAAGGCTTCAACTTCTGCTTTTGAGATGTCGCCATCGCCGTTGGCATCCACGGCTTTCATATGTTCGCCGCGCATGCCGCCATGACGGTCACCACCGCGTTCGGCCTGTGCGGCCAGCGGCATGGCAACAACCAGTGCGACTGATCCAAGAAGTGCTGCGAGTGTTATACGTTTCATGAGGTATTCCTCCGTTATCGTGATTAACCCATCACACGTTCAACGGAGGTCGGTCGCTAATCCGTCGCGACCAGGTGCAGTTTCCTTACAGCAATCTCATGAACCTTGGCTTTCAGGTCCGCGAGCCGCGCCTCCAGCGATGCGAAATCCTCGGCGCCAACAGCGCGGCACAGCCTGTCTTTCAGCCCGTCCGGAATCTCGTCCGCTTCCATGTCGCTGCCTATCGCAAGGCGCTGAACCTGTTGCAGTGCCTGCAGGTAAGCCAGGGCCTCCTCCAGCACGCCATAGTCCGCATCGGGCTTGGCGGCACTGTCAGGAATACCCTTCAGGGCGTCCTCAACGTTTGGCCAGATGCACTCCGGCCGGCCTGCCATCAGCATGGCTTCCTGTACGATGAACTCGATATCGATCAGGCCGCCCTGTTCGGTTTTCAGGTCCCAGAGGCCCTTGCCCGGCTTTTCCTTGTAGAGCCGTATCCGCATGTCGGACACATCCTGCGCAATCTGCCCGGAATCCTTCTCTGCCCGCGCCGCAATCGCCGCCTTGGCCATCGTCAGCACACTTGCGCCCAGCCCGGCATCGCCAGCCACGAAGCGTAGCCGCGTCAGCGCCATATGTTCCCAGGTCCAGGCCTCGTCATTCTGGTAGCGCTCGAAGGCCGACAGGCTCACGGCCACTGGCCCGCCCCGCCCTGATGGCCTGAGGCGCATGTCGACTTCATACAGCGCGCCTTCCGCCGTCGGTGCCGTCAGCGCCGTTATCAGGCGCTGCGTCACACGCGTGAACCAGCTTTGCGCCTCCAGCGAGGGAGCGTCATAGATCACGATGATGTCGAGGTCAGAACCCGCCGTCAGTTCGGAACCTCCCAGCTTGCCCATGGCAAACACGCCCCATGTGCCCGGCGCATCGCCGTAGCGGCGCACGGTCTCGACTTCAGCGGCAGAGGCCATCTGCCGGATCGTCTCATCGGCCAGACGCGACCAGTGAACCGCCGCATCGGAGGCATTGATAAGTCCGTGCAGCAGGCGGTGCCCGATCAGGAAACTCTGCTCGCGATGATACCGGCGCCAGTCATCCAAGGCGGCATCGAAATTCGTTGCCGCATCCGCGCGCGGGGGCACAGGCGCATCGCCGCTCACCAGTGCCTCCAGCAGATCCGGCCGGCGCGACAGGATTTCCGCAAGGCGCGGCGCCAGCGCCAGCGTCGCCACCAGATCGTCCAGCAGGTCCGGCTTGGCGAGCAGCATGGACAGTGTCTGCACCCCGGAGGAAAGCCCGCTGAAGAAGCGCGAGAACCAGCGGAACGCCTCGTCCGGTTCGCCTGTCTCGCCCATCGCAGTCAGCATGCGTGGCAGGATCGCCGTCAGCAATTCGCGCCCGCGTACCGTACGTGTCGCCGGCACATTGCCCCGGTGCCAGTTGCGGATCGTGCCGATCGCGCGGCTCGGGTCGGTAAAGCCCAGCCCATCCAGCGTCCGCACGGTTTCCGGGTCGTCATCCACACCCGTGAACACGAGGTTGCCGATGTCGCTGGCGTCGTCCTGCTGGCCTTCATGCGCGAAGAGGCCGTCATAGGCTTCCTGCACCAGCTGCCGCGACTCCAGGAGGTCCCGGTCGAAATCGGCAAGCGAGTCATAGCCGCACAGCGCCGCGACGCCTTCGCGTTCAGTTACATCAGCAGGGATTGTATGGGTCTGCTCGTCATGGCGCATCTGGATGCGGTGTTCGACATTGCGCAGCGCTTTGTAGGCGACTGACAGCGCCTCAGCCGTGCCGCCGGTCACAATGCCCGCATCCCGCAGCGCCGCCATGGCGCCCAGCGTGGAATTGTCCCGCAGGGCGGGATGACGCCCGCCGAGGATCAGCTGCTGCGTTTGAACGAAGAACTCGATCTCGCGAATGCCGCCCGGGCCCAGCTTGATATCCGGCGCCGGGTTCTCCAGCCCTTTGGCGCCGATCTTGGTATTGATCATGCGCTTGATCGCCTGGATGTCGTCAATCGCCCAATAGTCGAGATTGCGCCGCCAGACATAGTGGCTCATCCGCTGGATAAAGCGCGCCGCCGCCGCACTATCGCCCGCCGCCGCACGAGCCTTGATCCAGACCATCCGTTCCCAGTTCTGGCCGACGCTCTCGTAATAGACGTCCGCCATATGGGTCGATACGGCAAGCGGCGTCGAAGAGGGGTCTGGCCTCAGGCGCAGGTCCGTCCGGAAGACATATCCATCGGCCGTAATCTCATCGAGCAGCCTGACCACATCCCGCATCACGCGCTGGGCTGTCTCGCCCGGCGTGCGGTCCCCGCCGTCAAAGCTGTCCGGCTCGTAGAAGGCCGCGATGTCGATATCGCTGGAATAATTGAGTTCAAATGCGCCCATCTTGCCGAGCGCAAAAATGAAGATGCCCGTGTCGGTCAGGCCCCGGCTTCCCAGCGCCACACGCAAGGCGGCCCGAACCGACGCTGTCGCCAGCTCTGTCAGCGCCGCCGTCACCTGCATCACGTCGCGCTGGCCCGACAGGTCGTCGGCCGCCAGCGACAGGTGCACCGCCGCCTTGGCCTTGCGCAGCACGCGCATGGCGTCCTCAATGGGCGTATCCGCCGGCAGGCCGGTCACATCCGCCAGTGCATCCTCGAAACTGCGCGCCTCGGTCCGTTCCGACAGGCGCCGCAGATAGGGCGCATTCGCCAGCGCTGCGGCCAGCGCAGCCTCAGGCGTGGCGGCAAGAGGGCGTATCTTCAGCATGGATCAGGCCCTCGGCAGACGCAGGACCGCCTTCAGGCCGGGACGTTCCGGCGGGCCGCCCGCATCCTGCAGCATCAAGCGGCCGCCATGCATGTCAGCCACAGAATCGACCAGCGACAGGCCAAGGCCCGAGCCCGGCTGCGTGCGCGCGGAATCGAGCCGCTGGAACCGCTGGACCACGAGCGCCCGCGCCGCCTCTGGCACGCCCGGCCCCGAATCCACGACGGTCAGGTCTATTGTCCCGTCCGGCCCGCGCTGCACGGTGAATGAGATCGCCCCGCCGGCCGGCGTATATTTCACGGCATTATCGAGCATATTGGCCAGCGCCTGCCCGATCAGGTCGCGGTCGCCAAGGATCATCATGTGCCGCGCGATCTGGCTCTTGAAGGAAAGCTCGGCCTCTTCACAGGCTGGATCGAAAAGTTCCGCCAGCTCTTCGGCCAGTTCGCTGACATCCATGCGCACCCGTTCGCCCTCGGCGCCCGCTTCAAGGCGCGCCAGACGAAGGATGGCGTTGAACGTGGCCAGCACGCGGTCAACTTCCTCAACCGTCTCGCTGAGCGTCGCATTCGCAGCGTCCTGCGACAGCGGCTGCGACAGCGCGATCTCCAGCCGGTTGCGCAGGCGCGACAGCGGCGAGCGCAGGTCGTGTGCGATGGCATTGCCCGTGTTGCGGGTGGCATCCACCAGCTTCTCGATCTGGTCGAGCATGGCATTGATGCGCTGGCCCAGCCGGTCGAACTCATCGCCCGAGCCGCGCACCGGCACGCGTCGCCCCAGCTCGCCGCCCATCACCGCTTCCGCCGTCCGGGCCAGGTCATCCGCCCGGCTCGCCGCGCCGCGCGAACTCAGCACGCCGCCCAGCAGCGACAGGAACAGGCCAATCGGCGCCGCAATGAAGATGGCCCGCTGGATACGCCCCACGATGGCCGTCTGCTGCGCCGTGTCGAAGGCCACCAACAGCGCCCCGCCATTGTCGCGCAGGCGAACGAACTTGCCCGCCGCCGAGCGCACGATGACAGAGCCATCCGGCTCAGGCTGGTCAAAATCGAAATAGACGGTCTTGGAATCGGCTTCCGGTGGCGCGACGGGCATGCGCCCGAAATGCCCGGCAATCTTCCGGCCGGACGAGTCCTCCAGATAATAAAAATAGGTCGAGCCCGTGCGCGTCATGCGCTCCAGCACGGACTGGCTCAGCCGTTCCATGCCGCCCGTAAAATACGCGTTGCCCAGCTGCTCGAACTCAAGGTCGAGCCGCCGGTCGGATTCGTTGCGGATATAGTACACCGTCGAATAATAGAGATAGACCAGCAATGCGGCCGAGAACGCCGCAAACATGGCGCTGTAAAGCAGCGCCAGTTTGAACGTCGTCGTACGCAGGAAGGTCGGCAAGCCGAGTTTCATGACTCGCCTCGTGCCAGTCTGTGGGCGGGCCGTCTAGCCCTGCAAACGATAGCCAGCGCCGCGAACAGTGTGCAGCAGGGGCTCATCGAACTCCTTGTCGATCTTCGCGCGCAGGCGCGAGATGTGCACGTCGATCACGTTGGTCTGGGGGTCGAAATTATAGTCCCAGACCTTTTCGAGCAGCATCGTGCGGGTCACGACCTGTCCGGCATGGCGCATAAGGTATTCGAGCAGGCGGAATTCGCGCGGCTGAAGATCGATCTTTTTGCCGGCACGGGTCACCTTGCGGCTGAGCAGGTTCATCTCCAGGTCGCCGGCCTTCAGCGCGGTAACCTGTGGCTCACCCGCTTGACGACGGCCGAGGGCCTCGACACGCGCCGCCAGTTCGGACGGGGCAAAGGGCTTGGACAGATAGTCGTCCGCCCCGGCCTTCAGGCCTTGGACGCGGTTCTGCACATCACCCAGCGCCGAGAGGAAGAGGGCCGGCGTTGTGCCGCCGGCCTCCCGGTATTCCTTGAGCAGGGTCAGACCATCCTTGGCGGGCAGCATGCGATCCACAACCAGCGCATCGAAATCGGTCGACCGGGCCAATTCGAGACCGCGCTCACCATCAATCGCCTTGTCGACGCTATGGCCTGCTTCCAGCAGCACCTTTTCGATGAAGTTCGCCATCTCGGCATCATCTTCAATGACCAGTACGCGCATAGTGTCTCCCACGGCTGTATTCTCCACCAAGGTGTCCTGCATCATCTATCCTATCCTTTTGTCGTCAGGTCGAGGGTGCGATAGTTGGTAATCTGACCGATACGCACGGCGACAAGCACCTTGGTCCGACCGGATTTCTTCGCATCCGCGATCGCTTTCTGGAATGCGTCCACCGAAGTGGCCGGCGCATTATTGGCCTCAAGGATCACCATGCCGACCTGAAGGCCCGCTTCCTCGAACACGCCCTTGCGGCTCACATCCGTAATGACAAGGCCGTGCTCACCGCTCTTGAGGCCGAGCTTTTCACGGGTTTCCTCGTCCATCGGCTTGAAGGTGACACCGAGATCGCCGAGCTCCGTGCTATTGTCTTCAGCGGCCGGGGCTTTCGATCCCGAAGCAGGCACAACACGCGCAGTCAGGTCATCCGGGCGTTCGCCAACCGTCACGCTGACGGTCTTTTTCTTGCCACCGCGCAGGATCTCGAACTTGTTCGAGGTATTGGCGATCAGCTTGCCAACAAGACGCGTCGTGGTCGTGGCATCCTTCACCTTCTGGGTATTGACCGAGAGGATGATGTCGCCGCGCTCAAGACCGCCTTTTTCTGCCGGGCTGCCGATGGTGACGTCGGCAATGATTGCACCGGCATCATCCTTCAGCCCCTGGGCCTCGGCCATGTCTTCGGTCAGGTCCTGGATCGCAACACCGAGCCAGCCACGTGACACGCGTCCATCCTTGATGATCGCCTGGGTCACTTCATCGGCCAGCTCTGCCGGAATGGCAAAGCCGATACCGACCGAGCCACCGGTTGGCGAGAAGATTGCCGTGTTGACGCCGATCACGTTGCCATTGAGGTCAAAGGTCGGGCCGCCGGAGTTACCCCGGTTGATCGAGGCATCAATCTGCAGAAAGTCTGTGTAAGGACCGGCGCCAATATCACGACCGTCAGCCGACAGAATACCCGCCGTTGCCGTGCCGCCGAGGCCGAACGGGTTGCCGAGCGCCACAACCCAGTCGCCCTTGCGCATCGTGTGCGAGTTGCCGAAGCGAACGTAGGGGTAAACGCCCTTTTCCTTGATGCGCAGCACGGCCAGGTCGGTCTGCGGGTCGGTGCCGACAAGTTCGGCTTCCATCTCGCGCCCGTCCTTGAGCGTCACTTCGATCTCTTTGGCATTCTCAACCACATGGTTATTGGTCACCACATAGCCATCCTTGGAAATCAGGAAGCCCGACCCGAGCGAACGCGCTTCCTGGGTCTCGGGCTCCGGGTTTTCCTTTTCTTCCTTTTCGCGGTTCTCGAGGAACTCGTCAAAGCCGGGCATGCCGCGGAATTGTTCGAAGAACTGCTCCATATCGGCCAGCTTGCCCACTTCGCGCTCGCTCACCACGTTCACACTCACAACCGACGGCTCAACCCGTTCGATCAGGTCAGCGAAGCTGAGGGGCGCGCCCTGCGGCGCTTCGATGGCGATGGGCTGTGCGTCCGCGTGCGGGCTGAAGATCTTCGGCGACAGCGTGAACGTGCCAACGGCCGCCGCGCCGAAGACAGCCGCCACCAGGGCTTGTCTCGAAATGCCAAAATTCTTCATTAGTCTCTCCAAGTCACTGAAATTGTGTCGGTTAGCCGAACACTGCCTAGATAAACATGTCCGGGGCAATGTGGTCATTAAAAGACAGTTAGGTAGATTTCATTGGGTTTTCTACCGTTTGCACCCGGGCACCCGCCTCAAGTGTCTGGTGGACCGGGCATTTGTCAGCAATGTCCATCATCCGGGCACGCTGGTCCGCGTCCAGAGCTCCCTCAATTGTGATCGCGCGGTGGAACACATCGATCTTTCGTCCCTCCTCGCAATGCTCGCAATCGTCCGGATAGTCCCTCGTACGGGTGATCGACACGCTCACACGGTCCAGCGGCCAGCCCTTCCTCTCGGCATACATGCGCAGCGTCATGGATGTGCAAGCGCCCAGTCCGGCTGCCAGATATTCATAGGGGTCTGCCCCCTTGCCGCCGCCGCCGACGTCAACCGGCTCATCCGCAATCCCCACAAAATCGCCGATGACAATCGCGTTTTCGTATTTTCCGCGCCCCGTTTCCCGCACGAATACGTCGCGCGTGCCACCCGTTTCCTGCGCCGGCATCGCCACGCCAGCCTCGTAGATATAGGGCTCGGCCCACGCCGCGATCATTGTCCCGGCGCGTCTGGCGTCGGCCTGCGAAGTCAGCAAATGATCCGCCTTGTCGAGGCTGATGAAGGATTTCGGATGCCGCGCGGCCACGAACAGGCCCGTCGCATTCTCGATACCCACCGTTTCATCCAGCGGCGCATGCAGCACCAGAAGCGGCCGCTTCAGGGCGGCTGCCGCCCCGGTCACCTTCGCCCCGCGCACATCTTCCAGGAACTGGCGTTTCAGCCGAAACGGGCGTCCGTCCAGCTCAACCTCCGCCTCGCCTTCTGTCTCGATTTCCTCGACATAGGTGCGGATCGAATGGATCACATGCGCTGCATCCGATGGCGCGCCAATCGTCGCCACAGCCTTCACTTGCGGAATCTCATGCGTCGCCACCACCACTGCAGCCCCGCCCAGCGAATGCCCGATCAGCAATTGCGGCCCGCCATGCCGCTTCTCCAGCCAACCGGCTGCCGCGACCAGATCCTGCACATTGCTCGAGAAGTTCGTGTTCGAAAAATCGCCTTCCGAATGGCCGAGCCCGGTAAAATCGAATCGCAGCACGCCGATGCCCTGTTCCACCAGCGCAGCCGTAATCTCGCGCGCGGCATAAATGTCCTTCGAACAGGTGAAACAGTGCGCAAACAGCGCCCAGGCACGCGGCTCGAACACCGGCTCGTCCAGCCGCGCGGCCAGCATGCTTCCGTCATAACCCGGAAATTCGACGCGATATGATTGGCCCATGTCAGCTCCCTGAATGCTTACAGACACAAGAACTGGGGGAACCCGCCCCCCGGCGCAAGGCCACGGCGCCCGCGCCTGCCTAACGAAACACGCCGCTCAGGCTTGACTTGCACGGCCCGCATGCCGTTCGTGGCACTCAGACTCAATCGCGCGGAACTCTTCGAACTCAGCATGAAGCCCGTCCACGTTCTCGTCGCGATTACACTGCCGCTGATGGTCCTCAGCGCGTGGCTGTTTGCGCCGCCCGGCACCATTCTCCTGTCGCTCAGTTTCGGCGCCCTGCTGATCGCGCTCGCAGCCGTGGACATAGTCACGCTGCGCCTGCCCGACGCGCTGAATTTCACCGTCCTCATCTTTGGCGTCATCATGGTCGCCCTGACGCGGCCGGACCTGTGGCCCCATCACCTCATCGGCGCCGCCGTCGGCTATGGCGCGCTCGTTGCGCTCGAATTGGCCTACAAGCGCCTGCGCGGGCGCGACGGCCTCGGGCGCGGCGATGCGAAACTGCTCGGCGCCATCGGCATGTGGGTTGCCTGGCCGGGCCTTGCGCCTGTCCTGCTCGTTGCTTCCCTGACGGGACTGGTCGCGGCCCTCATTGCCGGCCTCGCAGGCAAGCGCCCCATGGCCTCCGACACGGCCATCGCCTTCGGGCCCTTCATTGCGCTGGCAGGATGGATCGTGTGGCTCGCCAGCCCGCATCTGGGGCTGCTGCAGCTCTATTAAACGTCTTCAGGCGCCACCGGCTCGACTTCGCTTACGCCCGCCTGCCGTCGCCGCGCGACGCCGACCGCAATCAGCCCGCCGACAATCAACAAGCCAAACGGCGCGCCCCACAGAAGCAGCCCGCTAAGACCCTTGCCCGTCGGACGGAACAGCACGAACTCGCCATAGCGGCTCTCAAACCAGTCGCGAACCTCGTCGTCGCTCGCGCCCTCGCCGACCATCGTGCGCACGCGGGCGCGCATGTCCTCGGCAATCGACGCGGACGATTGCGAAATCGGCTCATTCTCGCACGCCACACAGCGCAGCTCCCGCATCAGCGACTGCGCCCGCGCCTCCTCGGCCGGGTCGTCGAGGGCCGCATTGGCCGAGAAAAATATGAGCAGGCTGGCGAGAAGAAATTTCATGGGCCCTGCTTAGCAAAAATATCCATAAGTCCTAGACAGGGAATGTATGTTCACGTATTGTTCTTTTATGGCATTCTACGTTTACATGCTCGCCAGCCAGAGGAATGGTACGCTCTACATCGGCCAGACCGATGACCTGATACGGCGCGTTTGGCAGCATCGTAACAAAGTGCTGCGCGGCTTCACGTCAAAGTATGATTGCCACATGCTGGTCTGGTTTGCAGACTTTCCTGACAGGGATTCTGCCCGTTCGCGCGAGCGGCAGATGAAAGCCTGGAAGCGAAAATGGAAACTCGACCTGATCGAGGCCAACAACCCTCGCTGGGCGGACCTTTATGAGGACCTTGTATCCTACGTTCCCGTATCCCCAGCGAACGCTGGGGCCCAGTCCTGCAAGAGCGAACTCCGTTCCTGACGCACTGGGTGCCAGCGGGCGCTGGCAACACGGAAAGTTAAACTGCGGTCTTGATCCGTCCACGCGGCAGCAGGCTGAAAAACGCGCCCAGCCCCATCAACAGAACACCAAGATAAACGAGATCAATCAGCGGATTGAAATACACCCGGAACACCCAGCGCGTCTCGCCGTCCACGTCGCGCCGGTCACCCAGTGCCACATAAAGGTCGCCCGTCCCGGTCTTGTGGATCGCCGTCTCGGTCGTTGGCATGCGCGCGGCAGGATAGTAGCGCTTGGTCGGCGCCATCTCGGCCTTGGCGCTGCCACGCCGCGCCGTGATGTCCGCCTTGTCGGCATACCAGTTCGGCCCCTCGATCGCGCGCACATCCTCCAGCGTGATGTTCCACCCGGCAACCGTGCCCGAGCCACCCGCTGGCAGCGCCAGCGTCGCTTCATAGCGCTGCGTGGTTTCCACCACTGCGCCGATCACGAAAACGCCGAGCCCGATATGCGCCAGCGTCATGCCCCAAACCCGCAACGGCATCTTGAAGACGCGGCCCCAGGTCACCGCCCGGCGTCGCAACTCCCACACAGACCCGAACAGCAGCCACACGCCCAGCGCCAGCCCGAAAGCCGCGCCCAGCGGAATGTCCCAAAGGCCCACGCCCAGCGCCATGAACACAGCCACCAGCGCCACACCGCCCGCCGCCCATTTCCACAGCATGGACAGGTCCGCCTTGCCCCAGCTCCACACCTGAACCACCGGCAGGATCGCCAGCAACGCGGCCAGCATCGGCACGAAGGTCAGCCGGAAATAGGGTTCGCCAACTGAAATCGTACGGCCCGCCGCCTCGGCCATCAACGGGAAAAGTGTGCCCAGCAGAACGGTCAAAGCCGCCACCACGAGCACCACATTGTTCACCGCCAGCGCGCCCTCGCGGCTCAGCATCTGCCACGGCTTGCCACCCTCCAGCTTCGGCGCCCGCAACGCAAACAGGCCGAGCGCAAACGTGCCGTAAACCACCAGCCCGGTCAGCAGCACCATGCCCCGCTTCGGGTCCACCGCGAACGCATGCACGGACGTCAGCACACCAGAGCGCACAAGGAACGCCCCCATCACCGAGAACAGGAAGGCCAGCACAGCCAGCAGCGCGGTCCAGGCCGCAAAATTCCCGCGCTTCTCTGTCACGGCCACAGAATGCAGCAGCGCCGCACCGATCAGCCATGGCATCAGCGAGGCATTTTCGACCGGGTCCCAGAACCACCAGCCACCCCAGCCAAGCTCGTAATAGGCCCAGTAACTGCCAAGTGCGATGCCAAGCGTGAGGGGTATGAAGGCCGCCAACGCCCAGCGCCGCGCCTCCCTGGCCCACACGCGGTCAATCCGCGCCTCCATCAGGCCCGCCGCCGCCAGTGCGAACACGAACGAAAAGCCGACATAGCCGAGATAAAGCATGGGTGGATGGAAGGCGAGCGCCGGGTCCTGCAGGATCGGGTTCAGCCCCGCCCCCTGCAGCGGCGCCGGGTCCAGCCGTAAATAGGGTGAGGAGGCAAAAAGGAGGTAAGACAGCGCGCCCGTCGCAAGCCAGCCCTGCACGCCCAGCGTCCGCGCCTCGAACACGTCGCGCCCCGTGCGCATCCACAGCGCGCCCGCGCCGCCAAAGCCCAGCGTCACGAGGCACCAGAGCGCCATCGAGCCCTCATGGTTTCCCCACGCGCCCGCGACCTTGTAGAGCATCGGCTTCAGCGTGTGGGAATTGTTCGCCACCAGCGCCAGCGAGAAGTCCGACCGCGCAAAGGCCACCACAAGCGTCAGGAAAGACAGCGTCATCACGCCAAGCGCCACCAGCGCCGCGCGTCCGGCCAGCGCGCGTACGCCCATCAGGCCCAGCACGCCCTGCGCCAGCGAGGCGGCCAGCGCCAGGAACGCGGCAAGGTGGCCAAGCTCGATCATCTAGCTGGCGTTCTGGTCCGGGCCGGCACCCAGCGGGCGCAGCTCGCGCGGCTGGTAGTTCTCGTCATGCTTGGCCAGCACTTGCCGCGCGGTGAACTTGCCGCTCGCATCAAACGACCCGATCGCCACCACGCCCTGTCCCTCGCGGAACAGGTCCGGCGCAATGCCGGTAAAGCTCACGGTGATCGTGTCAGGGCTATTGTCGATAATGGTGAACACCATTTCGCTGCCATCGCCGGGATAGGTCAGCGAGCCGGGCTCGACCCAGCCGCCCACTTTCACGTCCTTGCCGGGCGTTGGCAGACCTTTTTCGGCCAGCACTTCGGGCGTGTAAAACAGGTTCGCATTCTGCCGCAGGGCAAAGAATGCGAGCGCCGCCGCCGCCAGCAACAGGGCAGCCGCCACGCCAAATGTCCACAATCTGCGGGTCCGGGCTCTCATGACGGCCATCTATACTGGGAACCGCCCGATTTGACAGTGCGGCAGATACAGCAAGCTTCGGCCACCCTCACCTCCCAGAGGGAGAGGTGTTAGTAGTGTAGAGCTGTAAACCCCTCTCCCTCTGGGAGAGGAGGTGCCCATTGCGCAGCAATGGGAGGTGAGGGCCCTACCCCCTACTGCTCCGCAGGCGCATCCCGGCCAATCGCATCCAGCATCGGCGCAAAGCGTTCCCGGCGCGGGTCGTCTTCCGGCAGGTTGGCAAACACGGCCCGCATCATCTCTGCCGCCTTGTCCTGATCGCCTGCCTGCGCTGCGCCCATGGCCGCCCACATGCCGGCCCGCACTTCGCTCGGGTCCAGCTCATAGGCCCGCGCATAAAGCCGCGCGGCATCTGTGGTCACGCCGCCGCCCTCCAGTTCCACCAGCACATCGGCGAGGCCGATCAGCGCCGGCACATAGGTGCCGTCGCGCCGCAGCGCAGACTGGAAGGCCCGCGCCGCATCATCCGGCCGGTTCTGCTGGCGCATGATCACGCCGATATAATATTGCGGCTCCGGCGCGTCCGGCTGGTCGATGGACGTCTGCTCCAGCCGCGCCAGCGTCTCGGCGGGCGTCAGCGTTTCCGGCGCCGTGCGGATCTTCTCCATGATCTCGGCCTGGCGTTCCTTCATCGGCAGGTCGCCCATGCCCGGCCGCCCGAACACGGCATAGCCCACAAGGCCCAGCACGAGGCAAACCCCAACGATAATCGCCTGCAAACGTGTCATGATTTCGGAAACCTCAACCTTGCCTGCAGGCCGCCCATCTGGCTCTCGCCCAGCTCAAGGCTGCCCTTGTGCAACTCCGCCAGCTCCGCAACGATGGACAGGCCTAGGCCCGTGCCCGGCGTTGTCTCGTCCAGCCGCACGCCGCGCTTCATGGCGCCTTCGCGTGCTTCGGGCGGCAGGCCGGGGCCGTCATCCTCGACATCAATGACCAATGCCTCGGCGCTGTCGGAAATGCGCACGCACACCTCCGCCTTCGCCCACTTGCAGGCATTGTCCATCAGGTTGCCGATCATTTCCTCGAAATCCTGTTTCTCGCCACGGAACACTGCGCCAGCGCCATCCTCGACGCTGACATTCACGCCCTTCGCATCGAAGAGCCGGTTCAGCAAGCGCGCCAGGGCCTCGACCACCTGCGTCACATCGGTGCGTGCGCCCAGCGTCTCGGCCCGCGCCGCCATCCGCGCCCGCTTCAGGTAATGCTCGACATTCGCGTGCATGGACTCGGTCTGGCGCCGCACGACATCATCCAGCTGCGTCTCGCCCTTCGCCTCATTGCGCAGCACGGCGAGCGGCGTTTTCAGCGCATGCGCCAGATTGCCCACATGCGTGCGCGCGCGCTCCACCACGACACGGTTATGCCCGATCAGCTTGTTCAGCTCCTCGGTCAGCGGGCGCACTTCGATGGGGTAGCCGTCGCGCAGCGTCTGGCGATTGCCTTCGCGGATGTCTGCAATGTCGCGCTCGATCCGCTTCAGCGGCTGCAGCGAAAACCGTATGCCCGCCACCATGGCCGCAAACACGCCGCCAAACAGCGCGATCATGGTGCCGAACAGCATGTTGCGAAAGCGCGTCGCGGCGGCATCATTCGGTGTCCGGTCAGCCGCCGCCACCAGGATCAGCGGCGTCTCGCGGTTCTCCACAAGAATCGCCTTGGCCGCAGAGCGCACCTTCTGGTCAGCTGGTCCGGCATAGTCGTCAAACTGCGTCGTCCCGGGGTCAGCCACCGCGCGGCGTATCTGGGTCTCGGTCACCGGCACCGGCTCGTCCCAAAGGCTCTTGGAGCGAAAGTCGCCTGAGATGGTCAGGTCCGGCGTCAGGCCGACAACGGCCCAGTACTGGCCGGAATACTGCGTCTGGAAACGCGCATCGCTGGTCAGGAACTGGCGCTCGGTATCGGTCACCCGGCCATCGGCCAGGAAGGCCTCCTCACGGGTCATCTCGCGCGTCAGTGTCACCAGCGTCTGGTCGAGGTCTTCTTCCAGCAGGGTCAGCGTCTGGGCGCGGTAGAGCGCCGACAGGGCCAGCGCGCCGCCGATCAGCACAACAAAGCCCCAGATCGCCGCCGCAATCATGATCCGCCGGGCGAGCGAAACGCTCGACCAGCGGTCAAGGAAACGGGGCTTGGGTGTGTCGGCTGCGTCCATTCAAACGGTCTGGCACGGCAGGCGCCTAGCCTGCAACGCGCGCCTCGTTTTCCGGCACGATCAGGCGATAGCCAAGGCCGCGCTCGGTCTGGATCCGGTCAACGCCGATCTTGCGGCGCAGGCGCCCGATGAACACTTCGATCGTGTTCGAATCGCGGTCGAAATCCTGATCGTAGATATGCTCGACCAGTTCCGTGCGCGGCACGACCCGGCCCTGATGATGCATCAGGTAGGACAGCACACGGTATTCATGCGCGGTCAGCTTGATCGGTTCGCCATTGACCATGGCTCGCGCGGCGCGCGTATCGACCATCAGCTTGCCGGCTTCCAGCGTCGCCGCCGAATGGCCCGCAGCCCGGCGCAGCAGCGCGCGCAGGCGTGCCAGCAATTCCTCGGTCACGAAGGGTTTCGACAGGTAATCATCGGCGCCGGCATCAAAGCCTGCCACCTTCTCGCTCCACTGGTCGCGAGCGGTCAGGATCAGCACGGGGAAGGATTTCCCGTCCGCGCGCCATTTCTTCAGGATGCTGACACCGTCCATTTTCGGCAGGCCCAGGTCCAGGATTACCGCATCATAGGGCTCTGTATCGCCAAGGAAGTGCCCATCCTCGCCATCCGCAGCCAGATCGACCGCATAGCCCGATTGCGACAGTACGTCTGCCAACTGGCGGCGCAGGTCGTTATCGTCTTCAACTACCAGGATACGCATGAAAAATACCTTCCGTAGAACGGGTTAACACGATTCAGCCGCCGCGACGATCCGTGATCGCGCCAGACTGGGCGTCAACGATAAAGCGCATTTTGCGCCCATCTTCGGTCATCCAGTCAATATGATATTCGGCGCCGCCACCCTGCTTGGACACAAGGTCTGCGCCCAGCTGGTAGCCGCCATATTGCTGCTTCAGCATGCCAAATATCCGGCTCAGCGGCACGGTCTTGCCATTGCGCACGGCATCGCGCGCCTGATTGGGCGAAAAGGAATCGCCCCAGCCCTGCGCGGTGGCAGGACTGGCCGTCAGGAGTGCAATGGCTGCAAGAGAGGCAAGAATCCGCTTCATGGGCCCAGCGTATAGGTCCAAAGCCCTGAATGTGAAGTGAACGTCTGAAATCAGTTTTGTTCAGGATTACGCCGCCTCCGGCCCGGAAATCGCCCCAGGCGCGACTCGCGCCGGCCGGGGCCTGGTGCCTTGAGGTCAATCAGCCTTGGTCTGTTTCTGCGCCTGCAGCGTCACCAGCCAGCCTGGCGTGCTGTTCCGCCCGCCGCCAAACCCGGCATAGTGCATCTCCACATAGAGCGGGTCGGCGATAAAATCTCCCACCTGCTCCTCGGGCTCGACCGGCTTGAAGACCGTTTTGCCATAGACCTCATACTGCGAATCCTCGGTGTCCGCCGCGAAGGTCCAGGCATTCCCCAGGCACGCCTTCACGGTGCCAACGGCACCCTCATAGGCCGCTTCGGCCAGCTTGCCGTCCGCATCCTTGTCCATTGTTCCTGCCTCGAACAGGTCGCAGGTATAGATATGGATATTCGTGTCGCCACCAAAGAAGCCGCGCATGACACTCACCCGGCAGGCACTATCGTCAAAGGTCGCGTTGGATTCCCAGGCATCCGGCAGCGGGCTGTCGCCCAGCATACGTTCTTCGCCCCGCAGGCTGGTAAATGGCTCGGCCTCGGCGCGTGCCGCAATGATGGTTGAAATCGCCGCGCAAGGGTCTTTCTCCCCGGCTGCCTCTCCTTGTCCGCACGCGGCCAGCGCCGCCAGCGGCAGCAACAACATGTATCGTTTCATCTTATCCCCACAGGTCTGCATCTCGGTCACACCCTAGAGCCAGACGGCCCTGCATTCATCCCCCCCGAGGGGGGTGCCGGACCGATCTGCGGCCTCTTATCCGTCAGTTTTCCCGAGAACTGCGATCTCACGCACTTAAAACACGCTGTAGTGGAACGAATACACGTGCCTGCGCATAGGTGATGCACGCGAAGAAAGCACGAAATGTCTATAGTTTTCAATTCATTAACAAAACACCACGATTTTATGCATATGGTGATTGCCGTGCTTGTGCTCGGCTTCAGCCTTGTCTGCGCCCTGTTGGTGTTTCAGCGCGGCATGATCGATCGCAGCGAAACCGGCAGTCGCCGCTGGATCATCGCCGCAGGCATCGTGACCGGTCTGGGTGTCTGGGCCACGCACTTCATCGCCCTGCTTGGTTACAAGCCGGGCTTCCCGGTCACGTTCGATGTCTTCGTGACCCTCATGTCAGCGCTGGTCGCCGTGATCGGACTCACGGTCGCAACGGCGGTTGCCAGCAATAGCGGCACCGCCGCTCGCAAGCTCAGTGCAGCGCTCCTCGGCTCAGGCACGGTCATCGTGATGCACTATTTCGGCATGACGGCGATGAAAGACAGTGTCGAGATCGCCTATGATCCGCGCCTCGTCCTTCTTTCCATCGTATTCTGCGTCGGCTTCTACACCCTCGCCTACAGCTTCCGCCTCAGCACACTTCCAGTCGTGCGCAATGTGGTGAGCTGGGCCTGCGCCATGCTCGCCATTCTTGGCCTTCACTTCATCGGCACCGCCGCCCTGACCATGACGCCGCTCGCCGCAATACCTGACACTGGCTGGCTGATGGGCGCTGGCGCCCTGAGCGTCGTCATCGCCACCAGCATCTGCCTCATCCTGATGTTTGCCGCGCTCGCCGCCGGCCTCGACTCGCTTGTCGTCCAGATGCGCAACATTGAATCGCGCAAGCTGTCGGCCCTGGCGGATTCCTCGCAGGAGGCGCTCTTCATGGTGTCCGCAAACGGCAAGGTCATCCAGGCGAACATGGCCGCCGAAACCATGCTCGGCATCCCGCGCGACGACATGCAGGGCACCAACATTTTCGACATCCTCCAGCTCAACGACCTCGACAATTACGCCGATGGCAAAGACAGGCTCCTCGCCGAGCATGTCATTCACATCTCCGGCGGCCATGACGTGACCGTGGAAATCACCACCCGCGCCATGCAGGACTCTGAAGCCGGCTTCACCGTTTTTGCCGTGCGCGACCTCACACGCCAGCTACGCCAGGAAGCCAAGGTCCGCGCTCTGGCCTATCGCGACACCCTGACCGGCCTTCCAAACCGCGCCGCCTTCAACATCGCACTCGAAGCCGCCATCCGCGATAAACCCTATGCCCGCGCCGACCTCACTGTCTTCATCATCGACGTCGATGAATTCAAGGAAGTGAATGACCAGTTCGGCCATTCCACCGGCGACAGCCTGCTGAAAATTGCCGGCCGCCGGATCTCCGGCTGCCTGTCGCCTGCCGACATGGTCGCTCGCCTCGGCGGCGACGAGTTCGCCATCATCCTTCGCGGCCGCTCCAGCATCCACCAGATAAAATGGACCGCCAACAAGATCCTCAAGGCCTTTGCGACACCCATCACGCTCGGCACGCGCAGCCTGTCGATGGGCGCCAGCATCGGCATCGCGCTTGCCGAACCCGAAGCCACCGGAACGGCGCGTGTGCTCAACGCTGCCGACCGCGCCCTTTATGCCGCCAAGGAAGCGGGCCGAGGCTGCTTCCGTGTCTATGATGCCGCCCTGCATGAAGTGCACGAGCAGAAGCGCGACCTCGAAACCGCCCTGCATGACGCCATCGAGGGCGATCAGTTCGTCCTCCACTTCCAGCCCAAAGTGTGCAGCCATACGCGTGCAATCGTGGGCCGCGAAGCGCTCATCCGCTGGAACCGCCCCGGGCGCGGCATGGTCTACCCCGACAATTTCATTCCGGTTGCGGAGCAAAGCCTCCTGATCAACGATATCGGCCGCTGGACAATCCGTGCCGCCTGCGAAGCTGCCATCAAATGGGACGCAAACGAGACCGTCGCGGTCAACCTGTCCGCCCGCCAGTTCCTCGATCCGGACCTTGTGGAAGACATACGCAACATCTTGCACGAGACGGGCCTTAATCCCTCACGTCTTGAACTCGAGATTACGGAGACGGCGCTCATACTCAACAAGCAGCTCGCCGCAACCATCCTGATGCAGCTGAAGGCGATTGGCATCAAGATCGCCCTTGATGATTTCGGCACGGGCTACTCGTCCATGAGCTATGTCCAGTCCTTCCCGTTCGACCGGCTCAAGATCGACCGCTCCTTCGTGGCGGCCATGAATGGCGACCGCAAGTCGCGCGCGATCGTTGAAGCGATCATCAGCCTTGCCCATTCGCTCGATATTCCGGTCGTTGCCGAGGGCGTCGAGACAGAGGAGCAGGCCAGCCTGCTGCGAAGCCTTCTGTGTGAGGAGATTCAGGGCTTCCTGATCGCCCGCCCGGAACCCTTCATCTTGTCGGAGCAGGCCGACCCGAAATCCGCCAGATCCCTCGCGTCGCTCTCAGCCGCCTGATCTGACAGGTCTCAGGCCTTGCCTTCGGCCCATTTCTTCAGGCCGGGGTCGGCGGGGTCATCCAGCATGATCTTCAGCTTGGCATAGAGGTTGCCCGGCGTGCTCGTCTGCACGCCCTTGCCGCGCAGGCGCAGCGTCGCATCCGTATTCGATCCCGCCGGCACTTTCAGCGTCACCGGGCCGGACGGCGTCTTCACTTCCACGCTGCCCCCCAGAACCGCCGTCTTCAGGCTGATCGGCACGCTCATGCGCAAATCCTTGCCGTCCCGTTGCCAGACAGTGCTCGGGCGCACTTCCACTTCCAGCAGCGCGTCGCCCGGTGCCCCACCATTCGGCGAAGGCTGGCCCTGGCTTTTGAGGCGCAGCGTCTGGCCGGAATCGATGCCAGCCGGGATGTTCACGTCCAGCGCCGTGCCGTCCGCCATGGTCATCCGGCGCCGCGCGCCTGCCACGGAATCCTCGAACGAAATCTCTACGCGGTAGCGGATATCGCGGCCCTTTTGCGGGCCCGGATTCCGCCTGCGTCCGCCGCCCCCGAACATGCCGCCGAGAATGTCCTCGAACGGGTCGCCCTGCGCGCCATCAAACGGATTGCCGCCGCCGCGCGTCTGCCAGCGCGCCCCGCCGCCGCCCGGAAAGCCGCCACCCCCGCCGCCGGGATAGCCCCCGCCAAAGCCTGCAGGGTTGCCATCGCCGTCAATCTCGCCGCGGTCGAACTTCGCCTTCTTCTCCTTGTCGCCCAGGATATCCCACGCCTGCGACACCCGCTTGAACTCCTCCATCTTGGCATTGTCATCGGGATGAAGGTCAGGGTGCAGGGCTTTCGCCTTGTTGCGATAGGCTTTTTTGATCTCGGCCTCGCTCGCTGTGCGGGGAACGCCGAGCACGCTATAGGGATCTAGGGCCAAGGGCGGTTATTCCTCTAAATAGGGTGAAATCACTGTCGCCCCAGAGTTAGGATGTTCCGGCGCCGATTGAAACCCATGGACCCACACGGCCATCAGCGCCAGCCTCCGCCACCCGTGCCGAAGCCACGCCCGGTGCCAGTGTTGCCGAGGGCACGGCCACCTCAAACCGTCCCCCAAAGCCGCTCCCTGTGTCCACCTCCACGGCAAACCGCCCCGCATTGGCCGCCTCTGGAAACGCCCAACTCGTCGCCACGTCCGCCCCGCGCCGCACCCAGTCCAGCGCGTCGCCGCGCCGCCGCAGGTGCGCCACGCGCCATGGCAGGCCGCCTTTGTCCTCGAACGCAAACGCCTGCGCCGCCTCATCCCCCGCTGCCCGCCAGTCCAGCGCCAGCCCGACTTCACCAGGGCTGACACGCGCTCGCAGCAGCGCACCGTCCACCAGCACAACCCGCGCGCCCTCATCGGCCGCCGCGCTTTCGCTCCCCTCCTGCCCCCGCAACAGGCGGCTCAGCACCCATGTGTCCACGCCCACCAGCTCAGCACCGGTAAACTGCACCAGTTCCCATCCCGCCGCCGTCTCCAGCAGCAGCGCATTGCCACCGCCCAGCACCTGCGCCTCCGGCAGGCTCGCAAAATCCCCGCCCGGCGCATACACGCGCAGCTTATTGGCGCGGTCCCACCGCCCGACCGGCCTCGCATCCACTGCCGCCACCAGCCGCCCGATCACCGCCGGCCGGCTCAGCACCACCCGCTCGCTCATCGCATCCGCCGTCAGCCCCGCCAGCACGCGCACCGTGCCCGGCCACGGGTCCGCCCACGCCGCCATCAGTGGCCCGGTCACATCCGTCTCCCCCGGCAGGCGCGGACCGTCGATCACCACAAGGTCCACCGCCCCAAAGTCTGGCGCAGGCGGCGCCACCGGCCCCGGCTCCAGCCCGCGCACAATGCCCGGCCCTTCCACATCTGCCACAAGGGCCAGCCCGCGCACGATCCCCGCATCGGTCACATCAATCACGCGCCAAACAACACCGCCATCCACACGCAATCCATCGCCCGGCTCCAGCGCCAGCCCGTTCAGCACCAGCCCCGCCTCCGCCGTCTCTGCACTCGCCGCCGCGTCCAGCAGGAAGCGCGCCACCGCCTCGGCCCGTCCCGCGCCCATGGCCAGCGGCAGGCTCACATCAACGCTGAGACGCGGATCGCCGCCCTCCACCCGCGCCTCCGTCACGCCCGGCTGGTAGTCATTTTCCAAATCCACATAGGTCAGCCTCAACCGCTCCGGGGCCTTGTCCACCAGCCTGCGCGTCCGCTGCAGGCCGCCCTCGATCAGGTCCGCCGTCGCCACATCCAGCACCGCGCCTTCGCCCTGCATGCGGAACACGAGCGCCCCGTCCCGCTCCACGCACTCAAACCCGAACGCCGCTTTCAGCGGCTCCAGCGCCGCGCGCACCGAATGCACGCCGTCGAGGCCATAGCCCTCCACCACGCCGTCCAGCTCGCGCACGTCCACATCGCTCACGCCGCCCCGCGCGCAGATATCCGCCACCACATCCGCCAGCGGCGCGAGCCCCGCCCGCCCGTTCAGCCAGTGCCCGCGCGCCCAGTTCCCGCCATCGCCCCAAACGCCATCGCGCACAGGCCAGGCCGGAAACGGCCGCCCCTCCCACGCCCACACGAATGTCGCCTCCACCAGCGGGTCGTCTTCGAAATGCGCGAGCGTCACCGCCAGCGCCCGTTTCTGGAACACATCGTCCCGCGCCCCGGTCGAATACGGCGGCAGCGCGCTCTCGCTGCTTTTCGGATCAAAGAACAGGTTCGGCGCATTGCCACCCTTGTCCACCGCCGCAAAGCCGACCTCGCTAAGCCGCACAGGCTTTGTCCCCGGCACCCAGCCCGTCGGCGCCGCCGCACGCACGCCGCCCGGCCGCGGGTAATGCAGCGCCCCGGCCCAGCCGCTCAAATCCTTCGCCCGGAACACCCAATGCTCGCCATGCGCCGTGTCACTGATCGGCGTGCGCACCTGCGCATCCCGGTCGGCCTCGCTGGCATAATACCAGTCATAGGCCTCCCCGCCCGCCAGCTGCGCGCTCAGGTAGTCCGCATCGTCCGCCGCCGCATATCCCGCCACCGCATCAAGGTGCCCTGCGCCACTCCGCCAATCCCCCATCGGCGGATACCAGTCCACCGCCACGTAATCCACATTTTCATCTGCCCACAGCGTATCCAGCGGGAAAAGCACATCCCCGCTCCCGTCCCCCGGCACATAGGCGCCATACTCCGTCCAGTCCGCCGCATAGGAGACCTTGGCTGACGGCAAGATCGCCTTCACATCCGCCGCAATCGAAATCAGCTTCTCCACAAACGGAAACGCCCCAGCCTCGTCGCGCACCCGCGTCAGCCCCCGCATCTCGCTGCCAATCAGGAACGCCTCCACGCCTCCTGCCGCCAGCGCCAGGTCCGCATGATGCAATATGAACCGCCGAAAGCCCCATTCCCCCTCAACGAAAGCCTCAATCTCCTCCCGCGCCGCCGCCGTCCCGTCCGCGCTCACCGTCACTCGCCCCCGCCATGGCAAGCCTTCGCAATCCATGAACAGGAACGGCGACAGCGTCACCGCAATCCCCCGCGCCTTCATCTCCTCTATGGCCTGCACCACGCACGCATCCGCCGGCGTCCCGCCATAATTGGCGTTGCCGCCTTCATCGCGCGAAATCAGGTACGCCCCCTCGCGCCCCACACCATCCACACTCCATGCCATCGGCACAGTCACACGCTCGGCCACCTCAACACCCGGCCGTATCGCGCAATCCCCCGCCGCCAAAGAATCCCCAAACCACCCAACCGTCAGCGCCGCCCGATCCACACGCGGCAAGTCCCGCTCCAGCTGGTCCAGCGACACGAGGAAGTCCGCCCGCGCCTCGCCCGAATTCGCGTTCAGCGCCCGCTCGCGGCCCGGCGCCAGCCGCTCGCGCACAATCTCGGTCGCATACACAAACTCGCCCGAGGCCGGGATCACGTTCACCCCGGTCACAACCTCCCCCAGCCCCGCCTCACTGCCGCCCCCCGGCACCCGCGCCACCTCAAACGAGAGCTGCGGCAGACGATTACCGAAATCGTCCAGCGGCAAATCCTCGAACACAATATACGCCACGCCGCGATAAGCAGGTGCCGCGCCCTCCACCATCTCAATCAGCGGGTCCGGCGCCTGATCCTCCGTTCCCGTATGGATCCGATACACCACGCCCGACAGGTCAAACGCCTCCCCATTCGCCCAGGCCCGCTGCACGCCCAGTATCGGCCCTTCGCCCAGCGCCACGGCAAAGCTCACCGAATAGGAAAAGTCCGAAACCTTCGGGCCTCCCTTGCCACCTGTGCTGCGCGTCGTCTTCGCCTCACGAAACCGCGCCGCCCAGATCACCTGCCCGCCAACCCGCATCTTGCCATAAACGCCGGGAATGCCCGCCCCCTCACGCGCCTCCATCACGTGCAGGCCCTTCACGCGCGGCCCCTCGGTCGCCCCCGCAAAGGCCGCATCAATCGCGCGCCCAGCCACAGAGCCAATCGCCCGGCCAATCGTCGCCCCGGCCACCGTCTGCCCCAGCACCTGCAATCCCTGCGGCAGCGCCCATCGCCCCACCGCCGCGCCCACTTCCGATAAAACAACCTGCGCCATGCAATCAGTCCTCCACGCCCGGAAATTCAAATGCCGCCACGATCCGCCGCTGCCACCAGTTCACCAGCCGCGTCTCCACCACCGCCCGGCCCCAATAGGCGTGCACCACGCCGCCACCCGCCAATATCCCGCAATGCTTCGCCGGCACGCCCGTCCCCATACGGAACAGCACCACGTCGCCTTCCCGCGCCGCACCCACCGGCACTTCGCGCATGTGCCGCCGCGCCGCTTCCAGCAGTGTCTCCCGCCCCAGCGCCTCGGCCCAGTCCGGCGTATAGGCGGGCGCCGCTTCCGGCTCCGTCCCCACAAGCTCCCGCCACACGCCCCGCACCAGCCCGAGGCAATCACACCCCGCGCCCTTCAAACTCGCCTGATGCCGATACGGCGTGCCAATCCAGCCCCGCGCCGCCGCCACGATCTCATCCCGCCTCATCTTTTGCCCCCGTCATTCCCGCTGGCTGCCGGCCTCGCCAGCACAAAGTCCGCCCCCGGCATATGCGGAAAGCCGCGAAAGTTCGCGCTATTGCCAAACGTCTCCCGGCACGTCTCCCAGCGCTGGTAACACGCCACCCCCGGAAAGGCCTCCACGTCCACGCCGCACCGCGCATCCCCCAGCGCCGCATCGCACCGGCGCGCATAGACGCGCCCCACGGGCCGCTCCAGGTCCGCCTTGATTGACACCAGCTCCGCCTGGAACGCCGTCTCCCCGCGTGTCACTTCGCTGAGGCGCCCGCTCCACACGCACACGAAAAACTCAGGCCGCTCCCAGTCCACCCGCAACACGGTCACCGCCGCGCCATCCCACAGGCCCGCCGCCAGATCCGCCTCCGTAATCGCCGTATGCGACAGCGCCCCGCCCGCCGCCGCCTGCCCCGGTTTCAATGCCGCAGACTGCGTAAACTGCCCCGCCACCAGCGCTTCGCCCGGCTGATACGTCGTCCCGTCCACCACCAGCGCCCGGTCATGCTCGGTCACCGCCAGCGCAAACCCGTCCGCCCGCACCAGCCGCCAGCACAGGCACGTCGTCGCCGCTCCGCTCGCAAGGCGCGCGGCAAATTCCGTCTCGAAAATCCGCATCAGCCGACCAGCTCCACCAGCGGCACGCCCACAACGCGCCCCGCGCCAAACGCCTCAAGGCTCACGTCCAGCCGGTCCACATCAAACCGCACCGGGCAGTCAAACCGGAACCCCGCCGTCACCACCGCGCCCTCGCCCGGCGCCGCGTCCAGCATCAGCATGCCCGTCGTCGCATCCAGCTCCGCGCCTACAACAGCGCCATCCACCGCCACGATCACCGTCCCCTCAACCGGCTTCAGGATCGGTCGCCAATAGGCGCCATAGGCCTTGCGCAGCGCAAAGAAGCGCGTCGTCCCATCGCCCGTGCCCAGCACCTGATCCATCCCGCTCACCACGCCGCCCGGCGCACACGACCGGTCATCCAGCGCATCCCGAAACCGGAATCCATGCAGCCGCCCGCCCCGCGCCTCGAAAAACGTCACCAGTGCCTGCAGCGCGTCCAGCCGCGTCACCGCGCTCCCCACATCCCAGCGCCTGCGAGACCCCGCCCACACGGCATTCCTCGCCTCGCCGCCACTCGCCAGCGGCACGACCTCCGTGCGCCGCTCCGGCCCGCCACTCGCGGCCAGCGCCAGCGGCAGCGGAAAGCTCACTTCATGAAAATTCGCCAGACTCACAGGAACCGCCCTCCACTCGAAACCAGCCGCGCCAGCGTCGCCGATATCGCGCCCCGGCTCTGCATCGCGCTGCGTTCATCCGTTCCCGGCGCAAAATTCATGTTCAGGTTCACCGCCTGCCCACCACTCCCGCCCTGCCCCAGCGCCACCACAGCCTCCGCCGCCACCCGCGCCAGGTCCCGCAATATGCTCTCGGCCATCTTCTCGAAATCCAGCTCGCCCGAGCGTGCCGCCTGCCCCAGCACCGTCTCGATCTGCGTCCCCGCTCGCCCAAACGCCGCCGCCAGCGCATCCGCCGCCGCAACACCCGGCCCCTCCGCCAGCGCCGTCAGCGCATCCCCCGCGCTCGCCATCTGATCCTCAAATTCCGCCATCCAAACCTCCAGAAACACTCACTGAATTTTCCGTGTCCCCTGCGAAGGCAGGGGCCCCATCCGGAAACGCCGCCATCAGCTCTCCCAACCGCGTCCCACTCATCCCCTCACCAGCCCCCGCCAGCCACCGCCACTCCCGCACGCTCAGCCGCCAGAAATCCTCCGGCCCCACGCCCGCCCGCAGCGCCGCGCGCCACATCGCGCCCCATGGCAACATCAGCTCGCCAGCCCCAGCCGGAAGGCCTCCGCCACGGCCCCCGCCGCCGCGCCGGGGCTCACCGCGCTGGCATCCAGCACGGCCTTCGTCCCTTCGCCGCCCCGCAACAGCGCGCCAAGCACCACACTCAGGTCCGCCGCACTCAGCGCCCGCATCCGCGCGTCCAGCTCGCTCATCCGCGTGCACCCGAACGCCGCCTCGATCTCGGCCAGCGCGCCCAGCGTCAGGCACAGCCGCCGCTCCCGCCCGCCAATCACCAGCCCCACTTCGCCCCGCGCCGCGTTCATGCGATCCCCGCAAATGTCACGAGGCCAGCGCTCTCCAGCGTCACGGCAAAGCCTGCCTCGCCATCATGCTCGCCGCTCCAGCTCAGCTCGGTGATCTGGAACGCGCCCGTCAGCGTGCCAAAATCCGGCACCACCATCTGCCAGTCCGGCGCCTCGCCTGCGAAAAACACGGCCCGCATCCGCGCATCGCTCGTCGCATCCTTGAACACGCCGCGCCCGGTCACCTTCGCCGCCTTCACGCCCGCCCCGGCCACCAGCTCGCGCCAGGCTTCCGGGCTCTCCGCGCTCGTCCCGTCCACCGCGCCCGCTGACAGCTGTATCCGGCTCGCCCGCACGCCTGCCAGCGTCACAAACCCGCCCGCGCCATCCGAAATCTTCAGCAGCAGGTCCCTGCCCCTTTGCCCCGCCATCAGGCCGCCTCCTCTGAAATAATCCTTATGCGTACCAGGCCGCGATAGCTCTCGGCGTCACTCGCCCGCATCGTGTCGGCATAGATGACATGCGCCATCACCACATGATGCCCCGCCACATCCCAAGCCATGCCCTCTGCCGCCGCACGAATGGCCGACAGCGCATCCTTGGCGTCCAGCAGCCCGCCCTCGCGGCTCGTCACCGCAATCGAAATCTTGTGCTCAATGTCACCGGTTCCCGTCGGCACGCTCTCGTGCCGCTCGATCCGCGCATAGGGAAAGGCCGGCGCCCGCGTCTCGTCATCATAGACGCGCGCCGGGTCGCCAAACGCGGCCATGACGCCCGCATCGCGCTTGAGGCCCGCCATCAGCGCCGCCTGTACCGCCGCCTCCGCCCGCCCGCTCACAGCTTCACCCCGCGCCGCGCCGAAACAATCGCGTCCACCTCATCCGGCAGGTCGCTCCCCGCGCTCCCGCGCCGATACGCCTCCAGCACCAACA
Source organism: Hyphomonas oceanitis SCH89 (assembly GCF_000685295.1). Lineage (GTDB taxonomy): Bacteria > Pseudomonadota > Alphaproteobacteria > Caulobacterales > Hyphomonadaceae > Hyphomonas > Hyphomonas oceanitis. The sequence goes on along the minus strand of NZ_ARYL01000010.1, from coordinate 1,532 downwards.
GTTTCAGCGCCAGCACCAGGTCTTCCGGCACATCGCCCGCCGCGCCATAACCCGCCTCGAACACGGCCTCGATCCGCCCGCCCTCGGGCACCACAGGCAGCGCCATCCATGGCCGCAGCACCAGCCGCCCCGCCCGCACACGAAACCGCCCGGTGACCAGCTCCGCTGCCTCCGCCGCGTCCACCACGGCAACTGACACCAGGCCCGTCACCGGCCCCGCGCCCAGCCACGCGCCCCGGCGCGTCACATCGCCCGGCCAGCCCTCCCAGCTTTGCTTCAGCACCCGTGTCACCAGCGCCAGCCCGCTCGCCGCCTCCAGCCGCGCACGCGCCGCCGCGATCAGCGCCGTCACCAGCGCGTCCTCACCATCCGTCCCGATGCGCAGATAGTCCTTCGCCGCATCAAGGGACAAAGCTTCCCCGTCCGGCGGTGTGATCACCGTCAGTGTCATTTGAAATTCCTGTTATATATCCGGCCTCTAGCGGCCCGTTTGCTTTTGGTTCAGCACTTGCAGTCTATACTTTCGTCCAGTTCTTCATCCCGGAGCCCCCCTTGTCCCTGCGCGTTATCCTTCTCGCCTCTGTCCTCCTCGCCCTGCCCGCCGCCGCGCAGAGCACGGACTATATGAACGGCTACTACCAGCGCGGTGTGGAATCCGGCGTCACGCCCGAAAACCCGTCCGACATGGTCCGCTGCGCCTCTTACTGGGCCGTCTGGTCGCAAAGCGCTGGCCAGGACTGGGACGCCGCCTTCATGGAGCGTCTCAGCCCGGACCTGCGCCCCGCCGAAAGCGAACTCGCCGCAGGCTACTGGGCCCAGATGGCCTCGGACCTCTTCGAGGATGAGACTGGCGACAGTGCCCGCTTCGAAGAAGAAGTCGACATGGCCACTCCCATCGCCCTCAAAGCCTATTCAGACCTGCGCACCGCCCCGGACGCCCGCGACCGCTACCACATGTTCCGCGTTCTCGGCGCCTGCCACCTCACGTTTGAGTAAGACGACCGGCGCACACTCCGAAGTAAGATTGCGCATCCTGATTTCTCCGTTAGAGTCATCGCATGCTCGACCTCATATGGAAGAATACGATATTCAAACTGATCTATGGCCCATTGCTTATGGGCCTTGCCATTTTGCTGAGCGTTGACGACCGCCCGACCGTACTCTTCATTGGCATTCCCTTGATCGCGATTGGCCTTGTCGGAATCACCCTTCGTCAGATCGCCCGCCGCAGGGCAGCGCCCGACAAGGCCGAATAGCAACCCTTAGACCAGCGCCGTCAGCTTGCTGATGATCATCCCGCCCACCGGCAGGCCGACCTGACGCACCAGCTCGTCATCAATCGCCGTCTCGGTAGACTTGATCAGCGTCGCCAGAGCCTCCGCCGCCTTGGTCGTAAACTCCTCCTGCTGCGGCTTGGTCAGCAGCGCCGCCTGACGGATCAGGGCAATAATTACCGATTCAATCATGTGTTTCTCCTTGGTTTGAAAGCAGTATCTCTTCATCTTCCCCCGCCTGCGGGGGAAGTGGCCCGG
>NZ_ARYL01000009.1 GCF_000685295.1 Hyphomonas oceanitis SCH89 | reverse complement strand
ACGATTTACACCATCTGATGGGACGCTACCTTAAAAATAGTTCAGCACAGAGAGGAGCAAAGGGGTCCGTTCTGCAGTCTATGGGAACAATACTACTCCGTTGGACTGCGTGTCATGCCTTTGGCGGCGAACGGCAAGGAGGCGATCCGGTCTGGCTACCAGAAGCTCGCAAGGGGATACGGTAGCGGCATCCTGAACGGGTGGGCAGACGAGCCGCGCAATCAGCAATGCAATATTGGTATTCTGCTAGATTTATCGAATCTGGCTGTGGTGGATATAGACACCCGCGACTTCAATCTGATGAGTTGGATCAAGCAGGAGTTGGGTGATACGCGAGCTGTCGTAGAGACGAAAAAAGGTTTTCATCTTTACTACCGAGCGAGCGGACTACAGGGCTTTCATCTACGCTCAAGGCACAACATCGACGTGAAGGCTGGAAGGGGATCGTATGTAGTTGCACCAGGCTCCACTCGTGGTGATTTTGAATACCGACCAGCTGATAACGTGAACCTTGAAGAGTTCCTGTGCCGATTGGCAGACGTGCCTGAGCCGACCGCGCACGAATGGTCGTTCCTCAAAGGTGTCAAAGGCGGCGAGGTGCGGTGGTCCAACACTAATCACGGCACCTCGCCTCCCAAGGTAATTCGCCTGGGTGGAACAATTCAGGAAGGGCGCCGCAACGATACTGTTTGGTATCAGGCGATGAGGCAGGCCCGGCATTGCGCAGTTGAGCATGGGCACACGCAGGAAGGCTTCAACGCACTGCTAGAGCAGGTACAGAGCATCAGCAGCGAGCATTGTCAGGTGGCACAAGATGGTGCTGAGGTGGATAAGATTACGCGCTCGGCATGGAAATACGAGATTGAGGGCAAGAACCTAATCGGCAGTAGCGTTGAGGCGGCGGCGATGGCTCGTCCCAAGCGTGTTCGGGAGCTGCCGAGTGTTGCTTTCGACGAGTTGGACCGGTGCTCTGTGCAGCTGCTGGCATATCTACTATCGAGTTGGAGAGATGGAGAGACATTTCCCGTCAATGCTCCAGGCTTAGCTGATACCGATGCGCTAGGGCTGACGCTGTATGCCGTGAAGAAGGGCAAGAAGGCGCTCAGCCATTACGGTTATATCGAACAGGTGCGAGATTATATACGGCCCATGCCAGGCAAGCCGGGGAGGGCGGCACACTGGCGCTTCACATCAAAGGCAACCGGCGTTCACCCATAGTTCTGGTATCGACCACTAATAACACCCCCCCTGCAAGGGGCAGCGCCTGCAGCTCTATGAATTCTGGTTAGTTTGATAGGTGCTGAGGCAGAGAGGACAGTTGATAGACTAGGGCCGACAGTGATTTTCTATCTTGGCTAAGTCCCTATGATCCTCGTTACTGTCATTCGACTACACAAGAATGTTCCGTTTATGTTCTTCTCTCTGATATATTTAGCGAATGCGAATTCGGAGACACACAAATATTATAAAAGGTACCAATGCTCGGTCCGTTGAGGGGGGACGTATCGAGGGGGGGGCTAACGCTTTCGCGCTGTGTCCTACGAGGTCCGGCCTATGACCCCGGCGACCAAGGCCATTCAGTTCCTGGAAACGCTGAAGATCCCGGAAGGGCCTAAGGCGGGGCAATGTCTAAAGCTCGCACCTTTTCAGAAAAAATTTGTTCGAGGCGCTCTCGATCTCAAGAATAACATTGCAGTCCTTTCCATTGGCAGGGGCAATGCGAAAACGGCACTGTCATCTGGCATTGCTCTAGGATCACTGCTCGGCGAGTGGGATGATCAGCCGCGTCGGGAAATTGTGATTGCTGCCCGTACCCGTGACCAAGCAAGAATCGCTTGGGAATTTGTTGCCAGCTTCGCCCGGTTCCTTCCCGAAGACATTCAGAAGCGCCTTACGTTTCGTCGTTCGCCGCGCCTTGAAATCGAATACGAGGATGAAACAGGCGGCAGTCATTTCCTACGGGCCATTGCTGCTGATGGACGGTCAGCCCTCGGCTCGGCGCCAACACTTGTTCTAATGGACGAGAGGGGACACTGGGCTGCTGACAAGGGAGACGACCTAGAGCACGCGCTTTTGTCCGGTCTTGGTAAGCGGTCCGGCAAAGCTCTAATTATCTCCACTTCTGCTGCCGACGACTCCCACCCTTTCAGCATCTGGTGCGACTCTGAACAGGCAGGCGTTTATGTCCAAGAGCATAGGCCAGCACCCGGATTGCCTGTGGACGATCTGGAAACTCTCAAGATTGCTAACCCTGGCGCCAAACATGGCATCGGCTCTTCAATTGATTGGCTTAAGGCGGAAGCGAAACGGGCTTCTGCGCGCGGCGGCAGCACCCTCAATTCTTTCCGACTATACAACCGAAACGAAAGGGTCAGTGGCGAAACCCGCGACTTGCTTCTCACTCTGGACGAATGGCTCGCCTGTGAGACCGCCAATCTCCCGCCTAGGCAAGGGGAGTGCATAATTGGAATTGACCTTGGCGGATCTGCCTCCATGTCTGCCGTCGCCTTTTACTGGCCCGCGACTGGCCGTCTCGAATCCCTGGGAACATTTCCAACGAGCCCCACACTCGGCGACCGTGGCGCTGCTGACGGCGTGTCAGGCCGCTACCTCGAAATGCAGGAACGCGGCGAACTGAATACGCTTGGCGATAAGACTGTCCCTGTTTCGCCCTGGCTAAGGGAAGTTATAGACCAAGTTGAAGATGAGCGTATTGGCTGCATCATTGCGGATCGCTTCAAGCAGGCAGAATTCGCCGAGGCTCTTGATCAAGCGGGCATACGTGTTCCCATCGTTTGGCGGGGCATGGGCTTTCGAGACGGCGGCGAAGACTGCGAGCGGTTCAGACGAGCTGCATATGATGGCCGTGTAAAATCTCGCCCTTCACTTCTGCTGCGTTCTGCCTTCGCTGATGCTGTCTGTCTCCGAGATCCTGCAAATAATCTGAAGCTGGCCAAGGCGCGTTCGACAGGGCGTATCGATGCTGTTGCTGCCTCCGTCCTAGCGGTCGCTGAAGGTGCACGTCGCATGGGACGCCCTGCCCAAAAAGCGAGGGTTGCGGAATGGGTTTGACGAAAGACTATTTGCGACACTCAGCCAAAGTCACCCGCACCAAACGGTGGAAGGCTCTACGCCAGGAAGCCCTGCGTCGCGATGACTACCAATGTGTTCAGTGCGGCGCCCGTGCGTGCCGTCTTGAGGTGGATCACATCCTACCCGTCCGTGATCGGCCTGACCTCTCTTACGAGCTGAGTAACTGCCAAGTGCTGTGCTCTTCCTGCCATGCTCGGAAGACCCGCCTGGAAATTGGCTTTCCAGATATTTCACCCGAGCGCCGGAAGTGGCGCGATTTCCTTGAGGATACACCCCCATGCTGCAAAGCGTAAAACTACAACGCCGCCAATCCGAGATTCGACAAAAGCTGTCCGAACTTGTTGGCAAAGATGAACCTTCCACAGATGAAGTCCGCGAAATCGAAACCCTCGATACAGAGTTTCGGTCGAACGAAATTCGCTACCGCGCAGCCCTCGTGACTGAGAATGATGAGCGCCGCGAAGCCGGTGAAGAGATTGAGAACCGCTCCGATAAAGAATGGTCTGATCTCGTTGATAAGTTCGAGCTTCGTCAGGTCGCCTTGTATTATGATGAAGGCCGCGCGCTTGATGGCCACACAGCCGAGATTGTTCAAGAGCTTCGCTCAAGTGGTGGCTTCCGTGGAGTCCCTGTTCCTTGGCAAGCACTGGAGCAACGCGCTGGTGAGACTGTTTCGTCTGGCACACCTGACCCTGTGCGGACAGCCCCAATCATTGACCGCCTGTTTCCGCAGAGTGTCGCTGGTCGAATGGGCCTCCAGATGGTCGCAATTGAAAGCGGATCACTGGAATACCCTGTCACTACAAGTTCAGTGTCTGCTGGCTGGCAGGCAACCGAAACGGGCGCAGTCGCAGGCCCTACGGTCTACGCCGTAACTGATCGCCCATTGGCCCCTGATAACACCTTGGGCATCACAATGAAGATCACGCGCAAAGCGCTCAAACAGTCCGGTGCTGGTCTTGAGCAAGCTATTCGCCGCGACATGGCAAGCGCAATCGGAGCATCGCTGGACCAAGCTATTTTCCTTGGCCAAGGCTCTAGTGGTCAGCCGTTGGGTCTCGTTTATGGTGCCTCGACGTACGGCATTAATGAAACATCCGTGGATGCTGCTGCCACATGGGCAGCGTTCCGCGAAGCCATTGTTGCCTTCATGACCAACAACGCAGCTGGTGCTGCTTCCGATGTACGGATTCTTATGCGTCCTGAGTGCTGGTCGGCCCTGGATGACGCCCTGATTAGCGGGACTGCAGTTTCCGAATGGGACCGGCTCGTGAAAAATGTGGGTGCCCAGAATGTCGTTGTTTCAAGCAATGCTCTGGCTGATCCCGCAGGTTCGCCGCTAGGTACAGACGCGGTGCTTATGACTTCTGCTGGTGGTGTCGCGCCTGGTTTTGTAGGCCTTTGGGGTGCGGTGGACGTTATCCGCGATCCATATTCCGACGCGGCCTCAGGTGGCCTTCGACTTACTGCCTTGGCAACCGCTGATGTCACGGTGGCCCGTGCGGCTCAGTCCGAAGTCCTCCAGGGCATTCACAACTAGGATGGCTATGGACCTCCATCTCGGGCCTGCGTTCGAAGGCTTGGAAGTCCGCAGGGGTGGTCGGTCAGGCGTTCGCTTGGCTGGCCGCTTCCCTTACAATCGCCCTGCCGTCCTGTCCGATGGGGGCAAGTCTGGCCGTCCAGTCAAAGAGGAATTTGCTCCCGGCGCGTTCGCTCACACGATTGAAGAGAAGGTGGAAATTCATCTGCTCTATGGCCACTCGTTTGATAAGCCCTTAGCCAGTCTGAAGAATGGCACTCTCAAATTCAGCGACACGGCAGCGTTTCTGGAACTAGAGGCGATCCTAACTCCCGAGATCATGGAAACGAGTTATGCTCAGGATCTTGTAGCCCAGATCGAAAGCGGCCTTGTGACCGGTCTGTCTCCAGGGTTTCGTCTTCCGCCAGAAAGGGCTGTGCCAAGAGACAAGGCTGAGCAATGGCGGGATGAAGGCAGCGACCCTGCGAACGGCATGCACAACGCTCGTATCCGTAGAATCCTAGAAGCCATTCTTGTCGAATTTTCAATAGTCACCCGCCCCGCCTACAAAGAGGCTCAGGTCGAAATGATCCGTGCGCAACAGGATCACGTTGAACGCGATGGCCTCAATCGCACACTAAGGCGGTGGAGGCTCTAATGTTGCTGAATTACAAACGCTATGAAGAAGTGCCCTCAGTTTACCCAAGCGCTCCCGAAGGCCTCTCTACAGAAGCTGCAGCTATCGACGCCTCAGTCATCTGGGCTCGCATCGAGGCATGGATTGCATACCGGTGGAAAGAACGCGATGTTCGGTGGGCTGTTGAGAACGAAGGCTATGGCACCCAGTACTGGGAAGCTGACCTAACTCCTGTCACGTTGACTACGGCTGAGAGATTCACGGGAACCGAATGGATAGAGATCACCCCTGACTCTGCCTCATTCAATGGCTACGCGATATCGTCTGCCGGTCTCTTTCGGTTCAGTGGAACAGCCGGTGAAGATGAAGTTCCTCCCAAACCGGTACTGGAGGCTTACCGCCGATTGGCTGAATACCTTGCTGACGAGAGCGTCGTTCCTGCTGGAGCAAGCCGCGCGTCGGTTCGTGCTGGCTCAGTCTCCCTGAACGTTACCCGAGATCCGAATTGGAAAGGGCACGCGCTCCAGGCATCTGGTGCGGCCGATCTGCTTCGTCCCTACAGGAGGGCTCACGTTGTTTGAGTTCGTAAAGAATATTTTTTCCAGGCGTGAAGTTCGCTCTACTGGCTCGGGCTTTACTGCTGAACTGATGGCCGCACGCGAAAGCTGGATTGCGGGCAACCGTGGTATCGCTGAACTGACCGGTACTGCTCAAGCTTGCATCGGAATGTGGGAGAATGGCCTGGCTCTTGCCGATGTGAGCAGCGCTGACCTGCTGACGCCTAGGGTGCTGGCAATGTCGGGCCGATCGTTAGCCATACGCGGTGAAGCCGTATTCCTGATCAGAGAAGACGGCCTTGTCCCCTGTGCTGACTGGGATCTCTCTACGCGAAATGGGAAGCCGGTTGCCTACCGAGTATCAATATCTGAAGCGGGCGGCGGAACGACTGAGGTTGCTCTTGCTGGTGAGGTTCTGCACTTCCGGACTGGCGTTGACATTGCGGCGCCGTGGGCAGGGCAGGCACCGCTTAAGCGAGCTTCACTATCGGCTGGCATGCTGAACGCCTTGGAGACTTCGTTGTCTGAGGCATACGAGAATATGCCTTTAGGCTCGCAGATCATTTCGTTTCCAGAGTCGGCAAATGATGACCTTGAGAATCTCGGACGTGGTTTCAGGGCTCGCCGTGGCCGCGTTCTACTCCGTGAGAGCGTCTATGTCTCGGCTGCCGGTGGTCCAACACCAACACAGGATTGGAAGCCGCACAGCGTCACGCCTGATATTTCTGGGGCTATGCCAAAGGAAATGCTTGATGCGTCCAGGGCGTCTGTCCTGAGCGTGTTCGGTGTGTTGCCTGCAATGCTCGATAAGACAGCGCAAGGCCCTCTTATCCGCGAAGGTCAACGCCACCTGGCGCAATGGATGCTGCAACCCATAGCCAAGATGATTGCTGAAGAGATGCAGGACAAGCTCGGCGAGAGTTTCTCCATTGACGTAATGCGCCCACTACAAGCGTTCGATACTGGAGGCCGCGCCCGCGCTGCCACGGCAATCGTTCAAGCTATGGCGGCTGCGAAAGAAGGCGGTCTGTCAGACGATCAAATCAAGTTTGCCCTGGACCTTGTGGATTGGGGCGACAAGTGAGCAGGGGGCCGTGTGATCCCCCTGCCCAATGCGTGACGGATGCAATAATCTCCTGCGTCCAACACGCTGGCGAGCGTGCGGTCTTTACAGGTTTCCGCGCGCCCCACGGTACTGTGAGCCCGCATTACTCACGGTGCCCGGCCCCTGTGCAGCTTACTCCGGCTGGCAGGGGCCACCTTTTTATGAGGCAGTCTCCATGACAAGCATTCTTCAGGGCTCATTAGCCAGCAAGATTCATAAGGCATTCCAACGGCAAGGCATTCCCATTGCGGGCACGCTTCGACGTGAGACTGCTGGCGGACAGGATGAATACGGCGATCCGATCTTCACAGTGACCACCTACGACTTTGAGGGATTCGTTGACGACTTCGATGACATGACCAGAGCAGCGGCAGGCATCCCCCAGAGTGACAGGAGAGTGAACATTTTCTCTCCAAGCCTCAGCATCGAACCGAGGATTGACGACAAGGTACTTGTTCCAGGCTTTGGTTGGATGAAGCTACGTGATGTTAGAGTCGATCCTGCCAAAGCTTTATGGCAAGCGCAGGCGTACGCCGTTGATGATCCTTCATAGGAACCTATGCAGCAGGTATACATCCGATGATGACGTGGAGCTGCTGGCCACATCTATTATTCTCATCTTGGAATGCATCACCATTAAATTGCCCGATCTTAAGGGGATGAGACAAGACGTGTTTAATCTCTTCGACAAGTACATTCTCTACTTGCGAATCATCGCCCTCTCGCCAAATAGCCAACTGATCTCCCGCTTTTGGAAGAATATCGAGCTTGAATTGCAGTACCTTTTTGGGCTCTGTAGGTTTGTTTAAATCACGTATCTTTAACAGCACCAGCATAGCGTCCTCCACGACCTAACAATAGGTGAAAGATCCGTCGCACGATTCGCGATAAGAGAATAAATGCCTTTGGTCGAATTCGTGTTGGCGGAATAGATGGCATATGATCGAGAGCCCATCTACACAGACATCCAATTAATACAGCGTATTAAGTGCATATGGCTGGCGGAGAGGAAGGGATTCGAACCCTCGATACGCGTTAACGTATACGCCCTTAGCAGGGGCGCGCCTTCAGCCGCTCGGCCACCTCTCCACACGAACCTAGTCGTCTATTGAAACAGGAGCGGAACCGCAAGTCCTGCCTTGCGTGAAAACGCATACGACCCCTCTCACGCATACCGGACTTTGTTGGTCAGAAGGTCACGGTTGCCACAAGGGAGTCGGAATAGCTGCCTGCCCCAACTGGCTGGGCGGGGGGGATGCGACCATAGACCGGGAAAGCGTCGGTCCTGGGAACGAGAAGGCTGAGGGAATAACCGTTGCTGAGCGTGACGGTACCTCCCGCTCCATTGCCCCAGATGCTAGTTCGGGCCGGAGTAGTGTACAGGTTGTAGGCGAGTGTTGTTCCGCCATTGGCCATAGTGCGAGCCAGCGATGTGCCGCTGCTGCCGCTACTCAGGGAAATTGTGTAGGAAACGGTTATGCTTGCGACGAGCGCCCCGCATGTCACACGCACCTCGCCGGTCGCATCATGGTTGGATGCGCTTAGCGGATCATAGGCGCCGAAAGACAAGTCATCCGCGCTGATCGAGCAGCTGCATCCAATGCCGGTGCAAGTTGCGTCTGCGCGTTCGCAGAAGATGATGACCAGCGCCACGAACAGGCTAAGAGGGATGAAGGCGGGTCTCATACCGGAGCGCCTTGGTTGACCAACTGGCAAGTGATCGTACCGAGGTCCGTGATTGCCATGTTCGTTTGCCCCGCGGGGCCGTGGAGACTTGCCACGCAGGTACCCGTATCTGATTCATGCGTCAGGTGGGTCAATGTGTCAGCGTCTGGAATGAAGACACGTCCGTCACTTCCGACGACATAAGACTTGCCTGTTACCCGATCTTCAAGCCGCGTCCCCGTCTCGAGCGGCCGCCCATCGGGTCGAACGATATGCGCAATCACATCCGCATGATGTGAGATGCCGAACTCCACCCGATGCCCGGTTCGGAATCCCGGCACAAGTGTTACTTCGGTCTTGGAGAAATCAGCTGTGAGAGGCAGGTCTGTTGGCTCGAAGGCAACGACATTTGTCTCATGGTTCCGAATGTCCGAGATGACCAGCCTTCCTCTCTTGTCGGTCACGCCGGCCAGCTGCCTGTCATGATAGACGCGAACGCCAGCCTCGCCGTTTAGTTCGACCAAGGCCATGCTGTCAGTGATAGCCGGGGCCACGACAAGTTCACTGCCGAAATAAGCGAGCCCGCCACGCAGTCCCAGTCGTCCGGCTCGGCGGCCCTCAATGTCGCTTACGTCGGCAGAAGCCTCGCCGACGGCACCACGATAGACCATGCCGCCCGCGAACCGATCGATGCCATCCCTTTCCATCTCAATATTATAGCCCAGCCCACCGCTGCGCGGCGCGCTCCTGCGAAAACGGGCTTCGACGCCTAGGTTGTTGTTGCGGTAATCCAGTCCCGATGCTGCGGTTCCATCGGATCCAAAAGGAACTGAAACGCGCAAGCTCGCCAGGAATGTGTCATCAGGCTCGGTTGCCTTGAGTGCCGATATGGCGATGGAGGCGCGCTTCCATCGGCTGTTGAGGCCAAAGCCTACAGCTGAATAATCCTTACCCGTACGTGCGTCCTGTTTGACCCAGTTGAGCGTGGCGGCCCCGATGGCATCGATATTCCATCCGACAAAGGCGCGCGCTGTTGTGCGGGGCAGGGCGCCGTCTTCGCCGATGCGCTTATAGGCTTCAGAAGCGTAAGTCACGGTCGATCCCAGGGTGAGGGACCGGCTGCGGTATTCGTGGCTTAACTGGAACTGGCTGCCTGTATGCCCGTCGCTACCTGAAAGCGCTGCCGAGGTTTCGATGACGCCGAAGTGTGTGCCTGACTTTGTTGCCGATAGGCCTGCGATATAAACGTCATCGGAGATTTCAGCCCGCGCGCCCATGGTCAACGTATCAGTCAATCCGCGCGCGTAGCCCCCCGCGAGAAAGGGGTCGCTATAATGGTTGGACTGCAGCCCGAAATCCTCTCGCAGCCAGCCAGCTTCAAGCGAATAGTCGGCAAGGCCCGGGCGCAGCAGCTGGGGCGCCGCATAGAATTGCGTCGTGACAATCGTTTCCCGCCCGAGCACATCGGTAACGACGGCCTGCGCTGTGCCCGCGCCAGTGACAACGGGCAAATCCGTAATCGTGAACGGTCCGGGCTTGAGACTGCCCTGAAAACGCTCTGTGGCATTGATCAGAACAGACACTGTTCCCGGCACGGTCGCGTCGCCGGAGAGTGACGGGGTAGGGAAGGTCAGGATGTCGGGGCTGAGGCTGAAGTCGGTGCCCCATCGCACTCCTCCGAAGCGCACCGGGATACCCCATGTTCCGGCATCGCTGACCGTATCGCCCAGTCGCAGACGCCGGGTCGAGCCGGGATCATCTATTGTCCAGTTTGATTCAAGGCGTATGCATTCGTTCGAAGGCTTTGAAATGCAGAACATGTCGTTCAGGCCAGTGCCCCAGGGGGTGAACAGGCCTGTTTCGGCAAAGCCCGCGACTGAATCGCCTGTGTCGCCGAACTGCGAGTATAGATCATAATTGATGAATAGGCCTGGTGTTACCGCCGAATAAGCCGGTTGCGCGCCGCTGTTCAGATCCAGTCTGTTGGACTCATAACACTCGGTGCTGCAGGTAATGTCGAGACGGGTATGGTCTGGCGAGAAGCGTACTTTTGCATCGCCAATGGCGCTGACCGGTACGTAGTCCTGGCCGCGTACTTTTTCAAAGCCAGCCGGAATTTTAAGGCCTGCTTGGCCGAGATAGGCTTTAGGGAGCCAGATAATGCCGTCCCGTTCGACAATCATGAGCGGGTCCGGCGAAACCTGCCCATTGAGGCGTGTTTCGACAATATGGAATGTGTCAGTTGTAGACGACAGGAAGCCTCTCAGACCGAGCGTACGCGAAAGGGAAGCGGCGACCATGCGGCCTCCCTCTCTCGCAGCAGGCGTGTCTGCATACACCAGACTGCCAGCGACGGCGCCCGGTACAATAAGACTAATCGTCAGTCTGGTGCGGAACACTTGCATTGCCCGCTGCGAGGTAAAGCATTTGCGCATTTGAGGCGTATGTCGGCGCTAGTTCAGCCGTAATAAGAGCGTGGGGCACACCCATCAGCGCTTCCGAACATATAGTGGCCTCAGACGCTGGCAGGATGTATTGCTGGACGGGGACCATCTCAGCCGGGCCGTTGTGGCCGCCTATGCCAATAATCTTCTGGTACGCGTTGCCCTCGTTTCGCAGACGGATGCACAAGGCGCCGTCACGCTCGCGCGCATCGGCGAGTCGGAGATTGGTCTGAGGTGCATTTGCGGGAACAATTACAGGCAACAGGAACTCCATGCGGATACGAAGGGCGTTCGCGGCGTTCGGGCTGGCGGGGGTGATATCTCGAACGCGTATCCGATATGTCTCTTCGCCATCGCTATGTGTAGAGGCCGAAGCGAGACCAACGCGGACCAGGGTTTCTTCGCCAGGCGCAAGCGATGTCACCGGAGGCGTGATGATCAGTGTCGGAGCCTTGGATAGTTGGTCATTGCCGTCCCGTTGCCGCCATGAAAACCCGGTCAACTCGTACGTCTTTTCTGTCGCCCCATCATTGGCCAGCTTCAAGGTGGCGATGGGGCGGTCTCGCTCCAGAGTGATCATTGTTGGGGCGATTTCGAGAGCGTTTGCAGACGGGAACAGGGAGGAAACTGCGGCCCCCAAAACGGCGACTTTCATTCGTGTGAACATCGGAATTTCCCTCCGCCTGCTAGTACGTAATCGTTGCGGTCACTGTGTCAGAATAATCACCGGCAGGTTCGCCTTGACCTGCAGGCATGCGTCCATAAACAGTCAGGTCCTGAGAGGCGCCACTCCCGGTGCCGGTCACTTCTGCAGAGCCACCCGTACCATCACCCCAGACTGTGCCATAGCCTGCGTTCGTGTAGAGGTTGTATGAGAGTGTGTTGGAGCCATCCGTCATGAGGCGGGCCGGGATCGTACCACCGCCCGTGGTTCCGGCATTCAGCGCGACGGAATAGCTCGCGCCTGACGTACAGGTAACCGAAATTGTCGATGTAGAATCAAGCGGCGTCGGCGACAGTGCGTCGTAAGTGCCGAAGTCATGATCGGCCGCCGAAATATCGCATGCTGCAATAACTGTTACAGTTACATCGAATGTATCCGTATCGGTCGCGGCATTGGTCATCCCCCATGGCAGCAGGAGCCCGGCAAGTGCAAGGATGGTAGATGGGCGGTAGTGAAAACGTATTCTCTGCATCGCGATTTCCCAAGCTGCATCCCCACAGCTAGGAATGTCTCTCCGGAAGGTAGAATGATGTGTATACCTTACGCGATAGTTAATTCTTGCTCATATCTACACGCTCAAAATGATGTCAGTGAGATCCCTCCTCAAACGTTGAATCTGAAGTGAAGCACATCGCCATCCTGCACGACATATTCCTTGCCTTCCGCACGCATCTTGCCGGCCTCTTTTGCGCCCGCCTCACCGCCATTGGCGACAAAATCGGCATATGCAATAGTTGCGGCGCGGATAAAGCCTTTCTCGAAGTCACCATGGATGACGCCGGCCGCCTTTGGGGCCGTCCAGCCGCGCCGGATGGTCCACGCGCGCGCTTCCTTTGGGCCGACAGTGAAATAGGTCTGCAGGTTGAGCAGGTCATAGCCAGAATGGATCAGGCGCGTGAGACCGGGCTCTTCCAGTCCGAGCGTCTCAAGATATTCGGCGCGGTCGGCATCGTCGAGCAGGGCTAGCTCGCTCTCGATCTGGGCCGAGAACACCACGCAACCTGCGCCTTCTTCCTTGGCGCGCTCCATCACACGTTCGGAATGGGCATTGCCGGTGGCGGCGCTGTCTTCATCGACATTGGCCACGAAGAGGACGGGTTTGGATGTCAGCAGCTGGAGCATGTTCCACGCGCGCGTCTCGTCCTTGGGCACGGCGGCCTTGCGGGCAGGGCGGCCTTCATTGAGTTCAGCCAGGGCGAGGTCGATCAGCGCAACCTGCGCCTTGGCATCCTTGTCACCTGATTTAGCTTTCTTCTCGACCCCGGCCTTGCGCTTGTCGAGGCTTTCGAGGTCAGCCAGCATCAGCTCTGTTTCGACAACTTCAAAGTCTGCAATCGGGTCGACTGTGCCGCGGACGTGCGTGATGTCATCGTTCTCAAAACAGCGTAGCACGTAGATAACCGCGTCGGTTTCGCGAATATTGGCCAGGAACTGGTTGCCGAGACCTTCGCCCTTGGACGCGCCCTCAACAAGGCCAGCGATATCGACGAAGTTCATTCGCGCCGGAATGATCTCCTTGGAGCCGGCAATCCGGGCCAGTTCATTCAGCCGGGGTTCTGGCACAGCGACTTCACCAACGTTCGGCTCGATCGTGCAGAACGGATAGTTGGCGGCCTGTGCGGCGGCCGTCTGCGTAAGCGCGTTGAAGAGCGTCGACTTGCCTACATTGGGCAGGCCCACAATTCCACATTTGAAGCCCATTCCGGCCTCCTTTTTCTGACTGTCTGACGGGGGCCTTAGCGCTATTTCGCAGCGAAAAACAGGCAGTTTTGTCGCCTGAAAGCGGAATTGGGTGGCCAAGGGGGGCAGTATTGCTATGCTCGGCACAAGAGTTGCAGGAATGACCCCATGGCATATGACGTCTTTCTGGTATCCGCGAACGAAGATCGCGACACGGCGAAGCTGATCGCAAGGCGGCTTCGCGCCCTCAAATTCAAAGTCTGGTTCGACCAGAAGCAGGTCGACGAGACTTTTGACGCAAAGGACGCGCGTAATGCGATGAACTCGACGTCCATGCTCGTCCTTTGGTCTGAGAACGCGGTTAAGAGCGACTGGGTAAGGGCTGCCGCCTCGGTCGGACATTCCCGTCCTGGCACGCTTGTTCAGATGGCGCTCGACAAGACCATTCCCTATGAGCCATTCCGGACCAACAAACGCTTCTCGATAGCCAGCATGACGTCTCGCAAGACGCCAGAAGGCTTTTACCAGGCCGTGGACGAGCTTGGCAGCCGAGATGGTCGTACCGACCTGCGTGAATGGATGGGCTACGGCTCCAAGGACGAGGACGAACGCGCCGATTGGCTCGCCGCCCACCCTGAGGACCCTCTGGCGCTTCACGCCAAGGCACAGCGCGAGAAAGAGCTAGGCAAGAAGCCCGCACCTGCGCCTGAGGCTCAAGGCGCTGCCGCGCTCGCTGCGGCATCACTCAAGGGCACCAATGGCAACGGCCATCGTCCGGTCGCCGGGGTCAAGATTGCCGAAGCGGCCCGTCCGACAGCAGCGACCATCCGTCAGGCGGATGCAGACATGGGCATAGGCTGGGGCACGATAGGCGGCATAGTGGTCGCAATCGGGGCAATGCTGGTGCTTGCGTGGGTATTCCGGTCCCAACCTCTGACACCTGAAATGCGGGCATCCATGCCAGCAATCAGCAATGGCACGCCTGTGGCCATGACGTGCCCTGCCGGTCAGGTGCCACGGTCGCTGGTGAACCAGGTGCTCCAGCCGGGCACCATAGTGGATGACACCACCGAATAGCCATTTCTCCAACGCCCAAAAGAAAAGCGCCGCCGGATTTCTCCAGCGGCGCTTTTCTTTTGGGATTGGCGTAAGTGTCTAGCTCAGCGCGCGGTCGATCTCGCGGGCAGCTGCTTCGAACTGGTCAACGCCATTATCCTCGCTGAGAACGCGGCGAGCGGCCGAGATGGCAGCATCAGCTGCAGCGCGGCGAACCTGTTCGGTCGCTTCCGCTTCGGCGCGGTGGATGCGGGCTTCTGCCAGCGCTTCACGACGAACGAGACGGTCGGCAATGTCCTTGCGGGCTTCTGCCATGATCTGTTTCGCGTCAGCCTTGGCCTGGTCGATCATCGCCTCGGCTTCCTTGTCGGCATCCTGCTGGCGACGCTCGGCGAGGGCGAGTGCCTCAGCTGCACGTTCGCGTAGGTTGCGGGCTTCTTCCAGTTCGGCAGAGATGGCGCTGGCGCGATTGTCCAGGCCGCCCAGAATGGTCTTGAAGGCGCCCATGCGAGCAGCGATCAGGAGGAAGACAACAAATGCCAGGAAGGCTGTGAACGTCACCGGATCGGTGAACGCATAGGCCAGTCCGCCAATGAAGCCCTCACCATGACCTTCTTCAGCCGCAAGGGCCGGCAGGGCCGCACTTGCGGCAAGCACGCTCATCGGGATGAGATATTTCATCGTCCGCATGTGACTACTCCAGCGCCGCGGTAACGGCTTTTTTCAGCTCGGATTTCGAAGCCGACACGCCGAAACGGCCAACAATAGTGTCCGCTGTTTCAATGGCGATCTGCTCGACATTCTTCATGGCTTCAACGCGAAGACTTGCGATCCGCTCGTCAGCCGCATCCAGCTTCTTTTCAATTTCGGCGTCAACGCGTGACGTTTCGGCTGCCATTTCGGCATCCATCTTGGCGCGTGCCTTGTCAGCCGTTTCACGGGCCTTGTTCTTGGCCTGCGCAATGCGCAGCTCAAGGGCCTGCTGGGCTTCCGTCGCCTGGTCGTTCAAGCGAGCCGCCTGGTCGAGGTCGGATGCGATCCGGTCAGAGCGCTTTTCAAGCGTATCCGACAGTTTCGGCAGGATGACCCGCGACATGGTGAGATAGAGGATGCCGAACAGAACCGCCAGCCAGAACAGCTGGGACGGCATATGCCACGTTTCGAACGGCGGAAACGGCGGCGGTGTGTCTTCCGCAAGATGTTCGGACCCGTGGGCCGCAGTTTCTGCAAGCAATGCGATCAGCATCAAATTATCCTCGGTTTCATGTCAGTCGTCAGGGCTGGAGACGCAAGTGTCGCCAGCCCGAAGCAGAAAAGCTTCTTAGACGACGAACAGGATCAGGATGGCCACGAGGAACGACAGAATGCCGAGCGCTTCGGAGAGGGCCATACCGATGAAGAGGTTACCGGTCTGCTGTGGGGCAGCGGATGGGTTGCGCATTGCGGCGTCGAGGAACGAGCCGAAGATGTTGCCCACACCGATAGCGGCACCGATCATGCCGAGTGTTGCGAGGCCTGCGCCAACATATTTGAGGCCGAGGGTGATATCGCCTTCCATGGGGATCTCCTTATGGGAATGCTGTTGTTCTACAAAGTGCCGCCCGTGAAGCGTGTTCCGTGTGCGGCGTCAAGCGGTTTGGTGTGACCATGTGGCCGCACCGGCGAAAGGGTAACTAGTGTGCGGGGTGGAACGCGTCGTTGAGGTACACACAGGTCAGAATGGCGAAGACGTAAGCCTGCAGGCCAGCCACGAGAAGCTCAAGCGCGTTGAGCGCAACGCCCATGGCAAAAGCGAACGGTGCGATGATGATGTAGGCGCCACCTGCTGCGATCAGGCCGACAGCAAAACCAGCGAACAGTTTCAGCATGATGTGTCCGGCGAGCATGTTGGCGAACAAACGCAGCGAAAGGGTCAGCGGGCGGGCAAAGAAGGAAATGATCTCGATCGGGATCAGAATGATATAGATTGGCCATGGCGCGCCCGATGGCGCAAACAGTTTCAGGAACTTGAAGCCGTTCTTGTAGAACCCGAAGCCGATAACGATCGAAATCACGAGCAGGGCCAGGGCGCCGGTCACGATGATATGGCTCGTCGTGGTGAAGGCGTAAGGCACCATGCCGATCATGTTCGCGAAGAACAGGAAGAAGAAGAGCGTGAACACGAACGGAAAGAACTTGAGGCCTTCCTCGCCTGCTGCGCCGCGCACCATGTCAGCCACGAAGCCGTAACCGATCTCGGCCAGCGACTGCAGGCGCGAAGGTACAAGCTGGCCTTTCGACGCGGCGACACCAAAGAAGGCGATCGTCAGGATGACGCCGAGCGCCATGAAGCCGGATGCGTTTGTGAACGACAGGTCGATGCCGCCGACATTGAAGTCGAGCCACTTGGTAACCTTGAACTGGTGGATGGGATCCAGCGCAACGCTCGGCATAAACAGGTTCATCCGTCTCAATTCCCGTCTTCGGAGGCCTGCGGCCCCTCTGTCTGTTTCAGCGCCTGAGCATTCAGCTCTTTGTAGGCGTTCAATATTGCCCGAATGCCCGCTGCGAAGCCAAAAGACCCCATGATCAGCAAGCCCCAGGGCTTCGTTCCTGCGAAAACATCGATCCAGTAGCCCATGAAGCCACCAACAAAGATGCTGGCGCCAAATTCCGCGCCATATCGCAGGGCATAGGCCCCAGCCGAATGATTTCCTTCGTCAGCCTTGGTCTGGGCTTGCTTTGTCGCTTCCCGTTCAGCGCGGGCTGCCCTTGCTTTGGCGATTTCCTCACCAAGGCCGTCTGGACCCTCACTGGACATGTTTTTAAGCGCTCCGCAGCCGCGAATCCTTGCTAATCGGGAGACCCCCGGATTTCGGCGCAAACTATGAGGGGGGCTCTGCCAAGTCAACCGCGATTACAGAAACACAATTCCTTGTTTTTATTGCAATTCCTGACTGTGGGTCTGCGCTACTCCGCCGCAACAAGCTGTTCGGCGGCCTCAAGGTCCACAGAAACGAGTTTTGAAACGCCCTGTTCACGCATGGTAACGCCGAAAAGACGGTCCATCCGGCTCATGGTAACGGGGTTGTGGGTGATGACCACGAAGCGCGTATCGGTGCGCTGGCGCATTTCGTTCAGCATGTTGCAGAAACGGTCCACGTTGGCGTCATCAAGCGGCGCGTCCACCTCGTCCAGAACGCAAATCGGTGCAGGCCGTGAAAGGAACACAGCGAAGATCAGGGCAGCCGCTGTCAGGGCCTGTTCGCCGCCTGACATCAGGTTCAGCGTGCCCAGCTTTTTGCCTGGCGGTTGGGCGAAAATTTCCAGACCGGCATTCAACGGGTCTTCGGCGTCGACAAGCCGGAGTTCCGCCTGGCCGCCCCGGAAAAGGGCCGTGAACAGGGCCTTGAAGTGCTCGTTGACGGTCTCAAAAGCTGCCAGCAGACGTTCGCGCCCCTCGGCATTGAGCGCATCGACCCCTTCGCGCAGCTTGGCGATAGCGGCCGTCAGGTCTTCCTTCTCGTGAACCTGGCTGCCGAGGCGGGTTTCGAGTTCCTCGGCCTCTTCCTCGGCATTCATGTTCACGCCGCCAAGCTGGTCGCGCTCGCGACGAAGGTCTTCAACCTTACGCTCTGCATCGCGCGGCGTGAACTCGCCCATCTCGGCTTCGTCGAGGCCTGACTCGGCAATGGCCAGCAGGCCTTCGGGCGTGCGCTGGAACGAGTTGCGGGCGATCTCGACGCTTTCTTCGAGGCGGCCTTCAGCCGTTTCCAGCTTCACGCTCCAGCCGGCCAGAGTCTCGCGCGATTCAGATGCGGCGACGGCAGCCTGACGTGCAGCGGTCTCAGCTTCGCGCGCAGCGGTTTCCTTTTCCGATAGCTGGTCAGCGATGCGTTTGCGCTCGGCTTCAAGCCGCTCGACATCGGCGGCCATGGCCTCGATTTCAATGGCGAGTTCCTCAGGGCGAGACTTGGCGGCGATGGCTTCGGACGCGGCACTGGCGCGCCGCTGAACAAGCCTTTCGACACGCTCACCTGCGGCGATCGCGCGTGTGGTCCAGGTCTCGACATCGCGCTCGAGCCCGGCGCGCCGGTTGGCGGCCTGTTCCCGACCGCGCGTAATGTCGGTGAGTTGGCCGCGCGCCTCGATTTCGGCATCGCGGGCCCTTGTGACGCCCATGCGTGCCTCGGTTAGCCTCTCCTCAAGCGTGGATTCTTCCTCAGCGGAAGACTGTGGCGACATCAGCGACAGGGCTTCCTTGACCACAGCAAGGTCGGCATTGGCGCGTGCAAGGGCTTCACCGGCGGTGTCGCGCTTCATGGCGGCTCGTTCGGAGGCCTGTGAGGCTTCCGTGACCCGTGTGCGGGCCTCGCTGAGGCTACGCTGGGCCGGTGCAATGGTCTGGCGGAGGCCCCGAAGGGCTTCCTCGGCTGCCAGCCGGGCATCGCGGGCTTTGGTTAGCGTTCTGGTGTGGTTTTCAAGTTCGGCCTGAAGGGGGCCGATCTCTTTTTGCGCGGCTTCAAGCCGGGCCTGTTGTTCAAGGCGCGCGGCGGCAGATACAGGCGCATCCGGTGTACGTGTGAAGCCGTCCCAGCGCCACAAATGCCCCTCGCGCGAAACCAGGCGCTGGCCCGGTTTCAATTCGGCCATCAGGCGAGCGCCATCTTCTGCAGCTGCAACGCCGCACTGTGAAAGGCGGGCCGCCAGCTCGGAAGGCGCTTCGACGAATTCGCTCAGCGCGGTTGCGCCATCGGGCAGGGATTGCGTTGCAGCGGCGGCGCCGCTCCAGAACATGGCCGCGGAACGGTCCGTCGGCGCCTCGATATCGTCCCCAAGCGCGGCAGCAACGGCCTTTTCATAGCCATCACGGGTACGGATACGGTCGATAACGGGCGGCGCGCTGGGGCCATCGGGCTTGCGCAGGAGTTTTTGCAGGCCGGCAATCTCGGCTTCGAGTGCGCGCACATCCTTGTCGGCTGCGTCGCGCGGAGGCTGGGCATCCGCTTCAGCCGCGCGTGTCTCGGTTAGCCTTGCTTCGGCGGCTTCGACCGCGGTCTCGGCATCCTGCAATGCTTGCTCTGATTGCGCTTCGGCGTCCTTGGCATCCTTAAGCTTGCGCACGAGCGACACAGCGTCTTCCAGGCTAGCCATCTCGGTGGTCAGCCGATTTATATCGGACGTGATCTGGTCGCGACGACGCGTCTGGGCGCCGACATTCTCTTCCGACGCCTTGCGGCGTGCGCGTACTTCAGAAAGCGCTGCCTGCGCGTTGTCAGCGGCTTCTTCGGCGGCTGACAGCTGGCTTCTGGCGGCTTCCAGACGGGCGCGAATCTCGGCCTCGATCTCGTCATTGCGCGCTTCGTCCATGACGGGCAGCGCGGAAAGTTCGTTGCGGGCGTTCTGGGTTGCGGCTTCGGCTTCAGCTTTTGCTGCCTGTTCACGCTCAAGGTCTTCAATGAGGCGCGCGGCTTCTGCCTCCAGCCGTGCGTGGGCGTCAGCGGCGACCTTGCGCTCTGTTTCCAGTCGGGCGAGCGCGATACGAGCCTGGCCGAGCTTGGCCGATGCGACGCTTTCCGCTTCACGTAGGGGGCCGAGGCCTTCGCTGGCTTCGATACGCTCACGCTCGCAAATCGCGTCCCGGCGCGTCAGGTCTTCGACGGCACGGCGCGATTCTTCCAGTTTTTCACGGGCAATATCGCAGGCGAGCTTGGCTTCGCTCCAGCGCAAATGCGCAACAAGCGCGTCGAGCGCATGGATTTCATCCGACAGGCGCTTGTACTTACGGGCCTTGCCGGCCTGACGCTTGAGACTGGCCAGCTGGCGCTCCACCTCGGCAGACACTTCCGTCAGGCGTTCAAGGTTCGATTCGGCGCCATTGAGCTTCAGTTCGGCTTCATGGCGGCGTGTGTTGAGGCCAGCGATACCGGCCGCCTCTTCAAGAATCCGGCGGCGGTTCTGGGGCTTTGAGCCGATCAGTTCTGAAATCTGGCCCTGGCGCACGAGGGCAGGGGAGTTGGCGCCCGTCGAAGCATCCGCGAACAGGAGCTGGATGTCCTTGCCGCGCACTGTCCGGCCGTTGAGCTTGTAGGATGTGCCCGCGCCGCGGCGCAGCTTGCGCACAATTTCCAGCGTGTCGGAGGAATTGAACTCGGGAGGAGCCGTGCGTTTGGAATTGTCGAGCACGAGCGTGACTTCGGCCGTCTCGCGCGCGGGCCTGCCTTGCGCGCCGGAGAAGATGAGGTCGTCCATCTCGCCGCCACGCATGGCTTTTGCCGAGCTGGCGCCCATGGCCCAGCGAAGGGCCTCAAGCAGGTTGGACTTGCCACAGCCGTTCGGGCCCACAATGCCCGTAAGGCCCGGTTCCACGGGCACGGTTTGCGGGTCGACGAACGACTTGAAGCCGGCGATGCGAAGTTCGGTTATCTGCATGCCGGCCTCATATCTCTATTGTCCTGCCGTGTCGCCAGCGAGCAAGGAATCAAGCTTCGCTGAAAAGCCTTCGACTGTACGAATGTCGCCATCGAAGCGGGACATTTGACCGTCAAAAATGAATGTCGGGGTGCTGTCGACGCCGTCCTTTTGAGCTTCATCATAGGTCGCCTTGAGGCGGTTCCGAATGGCCTCATCCGACATGCAAGCATCGAAAGCGGCTTCATCGGCAATCCCGTGGCGTTCGCCAATGGCAACCAGCGCCGCTTTCAGCACGCCATTGCGGGCTGCGTCGGTGATACCGGACTGGTGTTCGAACATATCGTCGAGCACATCGAAGAACTTGCCGTCACCCGCACAGAGCGCCATCGCATAGGCGGGCACGTCGATGTCGTGCACAGGATATTCGCGGAATACCATGCGCACCTTGCCTGTGGAGATATACTTCTCGGTGATCTCCGGCAGGACAGAGTCATGGAAATACTTGCAAGCCGGGCATGTCGGCGAGGCGTATTCGATAAATGTCACTGGCGCATCAGCCGAGCCGATAGCGTGTCCGATTGCGGCCGGGTCGCTTCCCGATTTCTTGGGGCTCGTCGGGCTGTTGTCGCTGCCACTACAGGCAACAAGAGCCAGCGCCGAAACGGCGGCCAAAGCGGTTCGTCTGGAGATGCGTTCCATCATCATAACCTTCGCGTTAAGAATTGAGTCGGGCTGGTTGCCAAATCGTTAATGCTGTGTGCCGGGTCGCCTATTGGGGCAGCTTGGCCAGTTCACCGTTCAGATAGGCCTCGAATGCTTCGCCGGAGCGAGCATCCTGGTCGGCTGGTTTGACCTGACCATTGACCACGAACGTTGGCGTGGCGTGAACGCCAAAGATATCGCCGGTCATGATCGTGTCGGCAATGCGCTGGCGGATCGCGCGGTTCGTGGTGCACGCATCAAAGGCCTTCTCGTCAGTGATGCCATGACGCGCGGCGATATCGAGGAGTATTTGCTTGATCGTCCCGGACTTGGAAGCATCGAAGATATCCTGCTGATGCTCAAACAGATCGTCCAGTACGTCAAAGAACTTGTCCTCGCCGGCACAGTTGGCGATCGCATAGGCGGCGACGTCGATATCGTTCAGCGGGTATTCGCGGTAGATGAACTTCACTTTGCCGGTTGCGATGAATTTCTCGTCAACCGTGGGCATGACATCGTCATGGAAATGCTTGCAGTGTGAGCAGGTCGGCGACGCGTACTCGATGACAGTCAGCGGCGCGTCGGCCGCGCCCTTGACGTGACCCAGCACGGCGGGCGCTGCAGGGGCTTCGGCTGGAGCCGGCTTTGCGTCGTCGCCCGTAGCACTGCCGCAAGCGGCGATGAGGAAAGCGAGAGCCGTGACAAGAGCGGATGGACGAGCAATCAGAGACATTCAAACGGGCCTTCGGGACAGGAGGTCTACGTGGCCGGACGTGGGTCCGGGGTGGAAGTATCAGAGTCGTCTGCGGTTAGCACAGCTGCGCCCAGCGCAACAATCGCCGCGCGCAGGCTGGAATCCTGAATGCCGGCGGTCCGTGCCTCAAGTGCCTGGCGCTCTGCCGCTGTAAGGGGGCGTTTCTTGCGGCGCGGCGCGACTGGGTCACTGGTCGTAAGGGCGCCCTGCACGATCTTGATGGCAACAATGTCGCCACCAGCCGAAACGGACACGCGCTGGCGGATCGTTTCGGCTTGGTGCTGCACCAGCGGCGCAGCCTGCGGAATGACGCGCAGTGTCAGCACGCGACCGTCCTTGCCGCCGGTAATCTTTTCCGGTCGACAGAATGGATAGAGTTTTTCGCCGACGATTTCCCGCCAGCGGCGCTGCAGGATCTGCACGGCTGGCAGTTTCTTCGCGCCCGATTTGCGCGTCAGGCGCTCGGCAGCGAGGCCGATCTGCGATATGCCGGGGTGGACCTTGCGGGCGCGCAGATAGCGCAGCCGGACGCGTGCGCGCGCCTCTTCGATGGGGTCCAGGGTTGATCTTGTTACCATTCCCCAAGACAAGCACGCCTTGGTGGCGAGGAAAAGGCACACATGCCCGGCAAGAGGTCTTTCAAGGAACTGCCTTCACGGCTTCTGGCCTGGTACGACCAGCATGCCCGCGATTTGCCCTGGCGTGTCGCGCCAGCTGAGCGAGCGCTTGGAAAACGCCCTGATCCTTACAGGATCTGGCTATCCGAGATCATGCTGCAGCAAACGACCATCCCGCACGGCACGCCGTATTTCCACGCATTCACGCAGCGCTGGCCCACGGTGGAAGCGCTCGCAAATTCTCGTGATGAGGAGGTCATGACCGCCTGGGCGGGGCTCGGATACTATGCGCGGGCACGCAACCTGTTGAAATGTGCGCGTGAAGTTGTGGCCCTAGGCGGCTTTCCTGAGACCGAAAAGGCACTCGTGAAATTGCCGGGCATAGGCCCCTATACAGCCGGGGCCATCGCTGCGATTGCGTTTGACCGGCAGGCGGCGGCTGTCGATGGAAATGTGGACCGCGTGTTCGCGCGTCTGCTGGCGCTGAAAGGCGACTGGGCCGAAGCGAAGAAGGTGATTGCGGCTGAGGTGCGTGCGCTCGTACCTGAAAAGCGACCGGGGGAATTCGCCGAAGCGCTGATGGACCTTGGCGCGACTGTCTGCACGCCGACGCGCCCGAACTGTCTCATCTGCCCGCTGGCGACTATGTGCGCGGCGCGGGCCGAGGGCGAGCCGGACACCTATCCCCGCAAGCCCGCAAAGGCGGCGACAAAGGTACGTTTCGGCGTGGCGTATGTCCTGCTGGAAGGGGGCGAGGTCATGCTCGTGCGGCGCCCTGACAAAGGCCTGCTGGGGGGCATGCTTGCGTTGCCATGCACTGACTGGCCCAAGACGGGCATGCCTGAAGAGGCGCCGCCAGTAGGGGCGGGCTGGGAAATAATCGGCGAGGTGCGCCATGTGTTCACGCACTTTGCCCTGATCCTGACGGTCAAACGGGCCCGTCTTAAAGCAAAACGCCCGGACGGTGTGTGGACACCCATCCGGGACGTTGAAGGCTTGCCGAGCGTGTTCGCGAAAGCCTTACGGCTCGCGGTGCCCGAGGCCTAGTTGAGGCCCATTTCGTCGCGATAACGGCGGCGCAGCAGGTCGATCGGGGCGAGGTTCCGCTTCGGGTCTTCGAAGTGCCAATAGGTCCAGCCATTACAGGCGGGTGCCTGCTGGACATGCGCGCCAAGGCGGTGGATCGAGCCGGAGACGGCGCCGGTTGTCAGCGAGCCATCGACGCGGATGCGCGCCTGGAAGCGGCGTTGCGGCGAGAAGAGGCGGTCGCCCGGTTTCAGCCAGCCATTGTCGATCAGGGCGCCGAACGGAACGCGTGGAAGGGACTTCTTGCTGCGCTCTGTCTCAAGGATTTCGCCCTCAATCGGCGTGATGGCCGCGATGCGGGCGCGCGACAGGCGGACATAGTCAGGGTCACGCTCGATGCCGATGAAGTCGCGGCCGAGGCGCTTGGCGACGGCGGCCGTCGTGCCTGTGCCAGAGAAAGGATCAAGCACAACATCACCCGGATGGGTCGTGGCGAGCAGGATGCGTGAGAGCAGACTTTCCGGCTTTTGCGTTGGATGCGCCTTCTTGCCGGCCTCATCCTTCAGGCGCTCGCCGCCCGTGCAGAGCGGGATGACCCAGTCCGACCGCATCTGCTTGTCTTCATTGAAGACTTTCAGCGCGTCATAGTTGAACGTGACGCGCGAGGCTTCGGACTTGCCCGCCCATATCAGCGTTTCGTGGGCGTTCTGGAAACGCGTGCCCTTGAAGTTCGGCATCGGGTTGGATTTCAGCCAGATGACGTCGTTCTGGATCCAGAAGCCTTGGTCCTGCAGCACGGTGCCGACGCGGAAGATGTTGTGATATGAGCCGATCACCCAGATCGCGCCATCATCCTTCAGGACGCGGCGGCACTCTTCCATCCACTCATGCGTGAACAGGTCATAAGCATCGAAGCTGTCGAACTTGTCCCAGGCATCGTCCACACCATCGACGACCGACTGGTCGGGGCGGGTCAGGCCACCGCCGAGTTGGAGGTTGTAGGGTGGATCGGCAAAGACCAGATCGACTGAGCGGTCCGGCAGGCGGCGAAGAATGTCGATGCAGTCGCCCTGCAGGATCGTGTTGCGCTTCAATTCCATTTGGCCAGCCCCGTATTGTCTACATGTGTTTCGTGGAGACGAATCACTGAAGGACGCCGGTTTCCGAAACCCTAATAGTTGCGGAGCCGAATCAGTCCGGAGTCGTTTCGGAATCGAAACTAACGGGTTTCCAGCCTGTGGATAGAGCTGTTCATAACCTTGTGCATAGAGTCGGGAATATTGGTGAAATAATTGTCAAAAACCAAAGCCTAGCTGGCCATTTGGGGCGACAGGTGGCTGGAAAAGGTCTGTCCGCAGCGCAGGCCGAGGCGCATCAAGACCGAGCCGGCGTGTTTCCCGCGCAAAGCGCTGCGAAATTATCTGCGCGACGGGGCCGCGGCCGCTGCCGCGCTCGAACCAGCGCGCATCATAATCCTTGCCGCCCCGCATTTCGCGGATCGTATTGATCACTTTTGCGGCGCGGTCGGGCACATGCGTCACCAGCCATTCGTGGAAGAGGTCCTTTATCTCGTGCGGCAGGCGCAGCAGCACATAGCCGGCGCCTGTGGCTCCGTGGTCGGCGGCGGCCTCCAGCAGGTGTTCGATTTCATGGTCGGTCAGGCCGGGAATGATGGGAGCTGTCATGACTGTTACCGGTATGCCCGCATCGGAAAGCGCCCGGATGGTTTGCAACCGTCTAGTTGGGGTTGCGGCGCGGGGTTCCATCTTCCGGGCCAGAGTGCGGTCCAGCGTCGTGATGGAGACACCAACGCGGAGCAGCCCGGCCGCCGCCATGGGGGCCATCAGGTCGATGTCCCGCTCGATCAGGGAGGATTTGGTGAGGAGGCTGACGGGGTGGCGATAGTCTGACAGGATTTTCAGAATTTCCCGCGTTAGTCCCATCTCGCGTTCGACCGGCTGGAAGGCATCCGTATTGATCCCCAAGGCGATGGAGCGGGGGCGGTAGCCGGGACGCGACAATTCCCGCTTCAGCAATTCCGGTGCGTTCGGCTTGAAGAACAGCCTGCTTTCGAAATCGAGACCGGCAGAGAGGCCGCCATAGGCATGGCTGGGCCTGGCAAAACAATAGATGCACCCATGCTCACAGCCACGGTAGGGGTTGATCGACCGGTCAAACGAAATGTCGGGTGACTTGTTGAAAGTGATGATCGTCTTGGCGGCTTCGCGCGTCAGCGTCGTCTCGATACGGGCTGCAGCTTCTTCGACAGTGTCCCATCCGTCATCAAACGTGTGACGTGTTTCGGGCTCGAACCGGCCGGTCTGGTTGGAGACTGCGCCGCGCCCGCGCTGGTCAGACCGTTCGACGGCCTGCTGCGTGTCGATCAGCGTCACGCGCCCTGTGGGCTTGAGTTTCTGTCCGGTCCTCATGGGGTGCATGTGCCCACAAGATGGAGAACAAAACAAGAACATAGTTATGAATGTTGCGGAGAACCTGTGGATTCACGCAGGTGTCATCAACCCATCAGGTTGTCGAAATTCTTGATGATCGCGCGCACGTTGTCCGGCATTTCGAGGGCCATGATTTCGGACATGGTCACCTCAGGAATATCTTGTTCCGTGGTTTCAGGTTTGAGCTTCTTAAATAGCATGGCCCATGGGGCAAAAATCCGCGTATCGGCATCGCCTTGCAGGATCGAGGCAACGGACACATGGCGCTTGTCTTGGGATATCTTTTCAAACAGGGGTTCGACATCGTCCCGCTCGCCTTCGAGCACCTGCATGAAGTTCAGTCCGTTGTACATCAACAGGCCTGTGATCTCCATATTCCGGTTATTGGACACAGCGGTTGTCAGGATATCCTGAATGTCCGTTGGGGAAATCTCTTCGGACGCGGAGCTGATATAGATAAGCCGAAACATGGGTGTCCCCTCATGTAGAAAAACATGATCGTTATCCACCGGCATTCCTCTCGCCAAGCGATAACATAAATTAATTCCACTGCTTATCGGGCAGCGTTCCACGCATGCCAGTCATCTGCCTCATCAATATCAGTCAGTGTGCGCAAAAGACCGACACGCGCATGTGGCGGAAGGTTTCCCCAGACGTCCTCCATTGCGTGCGGCCCCGACCAGCGCACGCCGTCAAACGGCGCGCGCGTGCGCGATCCCTTGTTGAGGCCGAATAGCCAGAATCCGCCATCGCGCGCCGGGCCAAAGACGGCGTCGTGGTTCTGCAACGTGCGGATCGCCGTGCGCAGAAGGGCCGTCGACAGGTCCGGAGTGTCGGCGCCAATGAACAGGACCGGGCCGGGCGGGGCTTCGGCAAGTCCCTTGGCCAGCCGTTGGGTCAGACCGCCATGCCCCTGGCTGCGCCGTATGAGGCTGGCTGGCCAGAGTCCGCCGATACTATCGCCCAATGCCTTGTCAGGCGCGGTGTAAAGAAGGGGAGTCCAGTGTCCGCTGAGCGCCGCACGCATTGTGCGGGCCAGCGTAAAATGGGCTACGCGCCGCGCTTCAGTGAGGCCGAGGCCTGCTGCCAGCCGCGTCTTTGACAGTCCCATGCGGGGTGGCTTGGCATAAATGAGCAAGGTCGCTTTTGTCATGGCCTGGCCTTACTTTCGACCTCAACCGGATGAAAGCTGGAATTAAGTGGAGGGAGAAAGAACATGGGACCGTTTCGTATCCTCACAGCGCTGGCGAGTCTCGCGGCGCTGTCTGCCTGCTTCTATAGCGAGGTGCCGCTGATACCGCCTGGTGAGCAAGTCACTTTGCCGTATGATGGCGTCGTTCTCTGCCTCGCTGATGATTGCCGCAATGTGATGGTTGGCGAAGACGGCGTATATGAAATTTCCCCACCACCGGAAGAGGCCGAGGAAAAGCCGTTGCGCGTGCGCTTCCAGGTGCTGACGGCGGAGGACACTAATCCGGTCTATTTCGCAGAGGTCGAGATGCGCGATGATCCTGAGGTCAGTTATCACTATCTCGTCGCGCACATTCGCACAGGCGCCGCCACGCATGTACCGACCTATGAGTTCGCGATGCCCGCCTGCAATGATTCCGAGGATGACGTTCTGACCGCACATGGTCTCGAACGGGTCGATGCCTATTCCTGCCGCGTGACCGATCTTGCTGCCTTTAAGGCCTATCTGATCGCCGCCCATGGCGAGGATTTCGGCACGGAAGCATTCTGGACCGAAGACTAGGTATATTCCTTGGCAAGCTTGTCCGGGCTGACGCCCAACAGGAAGCGCGCCAGCATCCAGGAATTCTTCCATGCGCGGCGACGCCAGCCATCACGCTCGTATTTCACTGCCGACGTGCGCGCTTCTGCATCCAGGAAGGTCAGCCTTTTCTTGCCGACAGCCCGCACGATCATGACGTCTTCCATCAGGCGTACATCCGGGAAGCCGCCGACAGCATCATAAAGCTCGCGCGAGATCAGCAAGCCCTGGTCGCCATAGGGCAGGCCGAGCCACCGGGCCCGGCGGTTGGCGCGCGATTCCAGCCAGCGGGCGCGCTTGTCGTCGGAGCGATACTTGAGGCGGAAGGCGCCTGCATTGCCCGGCCGGTCGCGAATATGGTCAGAGACACGCTCGGCCCACTCGCGCGACAATATCGTGTCGGCATGAAGAAACAGGAACCAGTCGCCGCGTGCGGCTTCTGTTCCGGCAATCAGCTGTCGGCCGCGGCCTTTGGCCGTGGCGATATAGGTCGCTCCGGACGCCTCGGCGATGGCCTGCGTCCCATCTTCGGAAAAGGCATCGCATGCAATGACCTCACGGATAAGGCCGGACTCCAAGCCTGGCATCAGGCTTTCGAGACAGAGCGGCAGGTCATACGCGGCGTTCAGTGTGGGAATGATGACGGAAAGGGGAGCGGGCATTGGAGATCCCTAGCAGGCGCTTGTGATATCAGGAACTCTCTTAGGTCTGCTGCGTTCCATCTCCAATCTCCAATGCACAAGGAAAACGCATATGACCAGCATCTATGAACGGCTGAAATCTGACCATGACCGCCAGCGCGACATGCTCGCGAGCCTCGCCGAGACATCCGGCGACAGCGAAGAGCGCCGGAAACTCTGGAAGACATTTTACTACGATATTGGCGCTCACGCTGCTGCTGAAGAAGAAGCTTTTTACGCCCCATTGATGGAAGATTCCAAAGGCCAGCCCAAGGCGCGCCACTCGGTTTCTGAGCACCATGAAGTCGACGAGATGATCCAGGATATCGAGGACATGGACTTCAGTTCGCCGGGATGGCTCACGCGCTTCAAGACCATGCGCGAGCGCTATGAGCACCATATGAAAGAGGAAGAAGAGGAAATCTTCGAGACCGCCCGCAAGGTGCTAGGCGCGGATTCTTCGGGCGAAATGGCGGACAAGTTCGACACGCGCAAGAAGAAAGAGCGTGGCCTCGTCGACAAGAAGGCCGAAGAAGAGATGGAAGAATAGTCAGGCGAGCTCTTTGAGCCGCTGCTCCACCAGCAACAAGTCCCGCCAGGCGCGGCTTTTGTCCTGCGGGCGGCGGAGCAGGTAGGCCGGGTGCAGGATCGGGATCAGCGGAATGCTGGTCCCGTCTTGCGTTTGAAAGACATGTTCGGTGCCGCGCAGGCGCATGATGCCGTCACTCTTGCCCAGAAGGGCCTTGGCCGGCACGCCGCCCGCCGCGATGATCAGTTTCGGCTTGCCCAGCACGATCATCCGTTCGACGAAGGGGCGGCAGACGTCGAGTTCTTCGTCTTCCGGGTTCCGGTTTCCCGGTGGGCGCCAGTAGGTCACATTCGTGATGAACGTGTTCTCGGTCCGCGAGCGATTGATCGCCGCCAGCATCTTGTCGAGCAATTGCCCCGCCTTACCGATGAAAGGGAGGCCTTTGCGATCCTCTTCGGCTCCCGGGCCTTCACCGATCACCATCAGGTCGGCACCTTGTGTGCCATCAAAAACCACCGTGTTTTCAGAGGAAGACTTAAGCGGGCAGCCTTCGAAGCCCTCGATGGCGGCTTTCAGCGCGTCGAGCGAATCGGCAGCAGCTGCCGCCTTTTCGGCTTCCGTGACCCAATTCTTGGGTGCGCGGGAGCGGCGCTGCATGGGTTTGATGGAGGGTGTGGCGGCTTTGGCGTGGGTATTCGAGGGCGCTTGGGAGGGTTTCAGCTGGCGCATCAGCGCGTCAATGCGGGCCGAATCCACTTCTACGCCCATGTCCTGCCACCACTCGGTCAGGGCCTGAAGGGCTGAGGTTGACGTAGGGGCGGACATTGCGACGCTCTGGACCTTCTTGAAACAGGCTGTAATTGCTTAATGTTTGAAATATACGGCGGTATCCTACACGCCAAAATGAGGAGTTACCAATGGCTGATGACGCCCCGCAGCGCGAGTCGATGGAATATGATCTGGTCATCGTCGGCGGCGGCCCGGCTGGGCTCTCGGCAGCGATCCGATTCAAACAGCTCGCCAATGAGAAGGGCGAGGACCTTTCGGTCGTCGTTCTGGAAAAAGGCGGAGAGATCGGCGCGCATATCCTGTCGGGCATCGTGCTCGACCCGAAGGCGCTGGACGAGTTGCTGCCTGACTGGCGCAACAATAGCGATTGCCCGCTGAAAACCGAGGTCAAGATCGACCGCTACAAGCTGCTCGGCGAGAATGGCTCGGCTGAACTCGGCTGGCTGCCCTTCCCGCCGCTGATGAGCAACCACGGCTGCTATGCCGGTTCGCTGGCCAATGTCTGCCGCTGGCTCGGCCGCGAGGCCGAAGCGCTGGGCGTTGAAATCTATCCGGGCTTTGCCGCCTCTGAAGTCGTCTACGATGCCGAAGGCGTCGTGCGCGGCGTTGTGGCGGGTGTCATGGGCATCGGCGCGGATGGCCAGAAGAAAGCCGATTACGAACCCGGCATGGAATTGCTCGGCAAGTACGTTCTGTTTGCCGAGGGCGCACGCGGCTCTCTGACCAAGCAGATCATGAACCAGTTCAACCTGCAGGCCGATTGCGACCCACAGAAATTCGGTATCGGCCTCAAGGAAGTCTGGTCAGTGCCGGAAGAAATTTTTGTCGACGGTCTCGTCCAGCACTCGTTTGGCTGGCCAGTCCAGGACAAGGACGGCAATGGCGGCGGCTTCCTCTACCATTTCCGCGACAATGGCGAGCCCTTCGTTTCGGTCGGCTACGTTGTCCACCTGAACTACAAGAATCCGTACCTGGCCCCGTACCAGGAATTCCAGCGCTACAAGCACCACCCCGACATCCGCCGCTATCTCGAAGGCGGCAAGCGCGTGGCCTATGGCGCCCGCGCGATCACGTCGGGCGGCCTTCAGTCCATTCCGAAGCTCAGCTTCCCGGGTGGCGCGCTGATCGGTTGCTGCGCCGGCTTCGTGAACCTTCCGCGCATCAAGGGCACGCACAATGCCATGAAGACCGGCATGCTCGGCGCCGAGTCAGTCTTCGCGGCGCTGCAATCAGGTCGCTCGGGCGACGAGATGACCGAATATGATGATGCGATGCATTCGAGCTGGGTGCAGAAGGATCTGTCGACCGTTCGCAATATGAAGCCGCTGATGTCGCGCTTCGGCACGATGATCGGTGCCATGATCGGTGTGCCGGACATGTGGCTGCGTTCGCTGGTGGGCTTCGGTTTCCTGCCGACGCTGAAGCACGGCAAAACCGATGCGGCCTCGCTCAAGCCTGCTAAGGATTACAAGCCAATCGCTTATCCGAAGCCCGACGGCGTCCTCAGCTTCGACAAGCTGACCAATGTGTCCTTCACCAACACATTCCATGGCGAGGACCAGCCGTGCCACCTGATCGTGAAGGACATGGCCCTCCAGAAATCTTCCGAGCATGATGTCTATGCTGGCCCATCGGCGCGCTATTGCCCGGCTGGCGTGTATGAATGGATCGGTGAGGGCGCTGACCTCAAGTTCCAGATCAACGCGCAGAACTGCATTCACTGCAAGACGTGCGATATCAAGGATCCGAACCAGAACATCAACTGGACCGTTCCAGAGGGCGGCGGCGGCCCTGCCTACCCGAATATGTAGCAACCGCTACACAAAGGCGTGACAAGAGCGCGGGCAGGGCAACCTGTCCGCGCTTTTACCATCTGGCGCCTTGCTCTTGCCGCAAGGGGCTGCTTCACTCTTCGCACACGCGAAAACGGAGATACCTGACGCCCATGCGCCTCAAGCCAGTCCTTGCCGCCTCTGCTCTTGTCCTAGCCTTTGCACTCGGCGGGTGCGCTTCCACACAATCCGGCGGAACAGTCGGCGCGACAGCCAATGCTTATCCCGATGAAGCATTGTCACCCGCAGCGCGCTCGACCGCTGTTCTGGGCGACAATGGCAAGCCGATCGGTATCTCGGCTTATCCGGCGCCAATAGACGCAGTGAAGGCTGGCGACATGGCCGCCTTCCTCGTCATGACGCAGGGCCTCGACGCTGCGGACAGGAACTCCAATCCCTTCTTCAACGCTTTCCTCGCCCTCGACCGTGCCGCAGCCGGTGACACCGCAGGCGCGCGAATGATCCTGAATATTCAGGATGATGCCGAGACAGCCGATGCCGGATCAAACCTTTACGCCTATCTCGACGCCTGGTTTCTGGCGATGGACGGCCAGCCCGATGCAGCCATTGAGCGTCACCGCAGTGCCGCTTCTGGCATGCCGGGCCTGACCGGAGAGCTATCGCTCGCGGCCATGCTCGAAGCCGTTGGCCGGGCGGACCAAGCCCTTGCGGTCTACGAGTCCCTGACGCCTTCCAAGATCGAAGCGCCCGAGCACCAGTTTGACCCACGCGGCCTGCTTTACTCGCATATCAAGACGGTGATCTCGCGTCATGCCCTGCTGCTTCAGCGGCTCGGTCGTATCGAAGAGGCCAAAGCTGTCTACCAGCGCCTCGCCGATGCAGAGCCTGAGGAAGCGATCAGCTATGCGGCTGCGCTCGACAGTCTCGAGACGGGCAAGAACCTCAAGAACGAGCCACTTACGGTCCGTGCGGCCTTTGCGCAGTCGCTGTCCGATGTGTCGCGCACGCTGCAGGAGCAGCGGATCATCCGCAAGATCATGATGGGCGGACGGCCTGACGGCTTTGACGACCAGCGCTCTGCGATGGATCAGGTGGCGCTGCTGATCAATCCGGAGGATGACGGCCTGCGTTCGGCGATCATCGACGACTTTTACGATAATGCGCTTTACGATTCCGCTGCGCACATGGTCTCGGTCAGCCCCAAGCCGACGGCGTCTCTGGAACTGGCGGCCGGCCAGGCTCTCCTAATGGCCGGCAAGGTGGATGGGGCGCGTGAAGCCGTCGACAAGGCGCTCTCGCTGGCGACAGATGAGGACCGCCTGCCTACGCTCTATGGCGCGCTCCAATTGACTACTTTGCTGGATGATGAAGCTCGGTCCGACAAGCTGCTTGGCGAATTGCTGAAGACAGCTGAGAGCCCCGCAGAGCGTGCCTCCGCGCATGGTCTGGCGGCCGAGATTTACGGCCAGTTCGGCAATTACGAGAAAGCCGCGAAGAATGCCGAAGAGGCGCGCAATCTGGACGATACGCATGATCGCCGTCTCGCCCTGGCCGACGCGCTTGGCAAGGTCGGCAAGGTGAATGAGGCGATCATCCTGCTCCGCACAGAGCGGCTGGCCCGTCCAAACGATCCCTACACGCTGAATTCGCTCGGGTATTTCCTGATCGTGAATACCGACAAGTATGAGGAAGGCTATCGCGTTCTTGCGCGTGCACGCGCGCTCGCCCAGCACGACCCATACATTTCAGACTCCTTTGGCTGGGCGCTGTTCAAGATGGGTGACCTTGAGGCGGCCCGCCGGATGATCGAGTCATCACGTCAGGAATTGCAGCCTCACCGTCACTGGGAGATCGAGAACCATCTCGGCGATATCTACTGGTATCTCGATCGCAAGGATGAGGCCAAAGAAGCCTGGCAGTACGCACTCGACAACCGCCCGCCGGCGGTTGAACGCAAGCAGCTCGAAGACAAGCTCGCCTCCGGCCTGACGGCGCCAGCGCCCGAGAAGCGGCCTCTTCCGGATGTTTCGCTGACAGATGGAGAAGTTGATAGGCAGGACATCTGACACTCAACCCTTTAACGCGCCGCCGACGCGCCTTACTATCGCCGGAAACGGATGCGATTCCAGCGCGCGGCGCCAGGAATGGCTGGCCTTAGTAACAGGACAAGTACATGGCTGATGCCTACGAAAAACCCCGCATTCCTGTCTGGGTTTGGCCGGTAGCAAAGTGGACGCTCATTGCCGGATTCGTCCTGGCAATCATCGTGTTCATTGCGGTCTGGATGTATTTCCTCGCGCTGGGCCGTGACGTGCCGAGCATTTCCAAGCTCAAGCAGTATGAGCCGCCGATCACGTCGCGCGTTCACGCCGGCGACGGGACGCTCATTGCAGAATTTGCTGACGAGCACCGCGTCTTCGTGCCGTATGAGTCCATTCCCAAACATGTGATCGACGCCTTCGTGGCAGCTGAGGACAAGAATTTCTTCACCCATGACGGGCTCGACTATCAGGGTATCGCGCGCGGCGCCGTGAACTCGGCGAAGAACAAGCTGACCGGTTCGGGCGGGCTGCAGGGCGGATCCACCATCACCCAGCAGGTGGCCAAGAACATGCTGCTGACCCGCGACCAGAACCTGACCCGGAAGGCCAAGGAAGCGATTGTCGCCCAGCGTATGGAGAAGGAGTTCTCCAAGGGGGACATCCTCGAGCTTTACCTCAACGAGATCTATCTTGGCGGACGCTCCTACGGTGTCGGCTCTGCTGCCCTGAACTATTTCAACAAGTCGCTGCCTGAGCTGAACCTTTCAGAAGCCGCGGTGCTGGCCTCGCTCGCCAAGGCACCGTCGGCTGTGAACCCTTACACCAACCCGGAAAAACTGCTGGCCCGCCGCAACTACGTTCTCAACCGCATGGTCGAGGACAAGTATATCACGCGCGAACAGGCCGATGAGGCCATTGCCATGCCGTTGACCACGGCCAAGCGATTCCGTGGACCTGAATATGCGGCAGCCACCTATTTCGTACAGGAACTGCGCCGCGACCTGATCAATACCTATGGCGAGGAAACGCTGGAGCAGGGCGGCTTGTCCATCCGCTCGACCATCGACACGCGCATGCAGCTCGCCGCGCAGGAAGCGCTGCAGACTGGCCTGATCGCCTATGACCGTCGCCATGGCTATCGCGGCCCGGTGACGAAACTGCCTATCGGCGATGGTATGCTGGAAGCGCTGAACGCTGTTGAACTGCCAGGCGGATACGGCACGTGGGAAGCAGGCCTGATCACGTCCATGAATGACAAGGGCGCTGAATTGCTGCTGATCGACGGCGCCAAGATCAAGCTGCCTGCCGAAGAAATCGAATGGGCCAAGACCTATAAGCCGAAGGAAGGCAAACCCGGCCTCCAGGTCGGCGATGTCGTGCTGGCAGAGCTGGAGCGGAAGGTTCTGAACGCGAAAGAAGCGTCTGCCCCTGACCTGAAAGAGGAACTGGACGAAGAAGGCAATCCGATCGCGAAGCCTATCGCCCAGCCCATGCTGGTGCCCGCGGGCAATGCAACGCTGCGCCAGGTGCCCGCAGTGGACGGCTCACTGGTCGCTATCGATCCGAACACAGGCCGTATTCTGGCGATGCAGGGCGGCTATTCCTTCTTCAAGTCCAGCTACAACAGGGTCACACAGTCGAAGCGTCAGACAGGGTCCAGTTTCAAGCCGTTCGTCTACGCAGCCGCGCTGGAGAGGGGCTATACGCCTGCCACGCGCATGCTGGACGCACCCTTTGTTTCCTATGACGTGTCGACCGGCGATTACTGGCGCCCGGCCAACTATACTGAGGGTCGGTCCTACGGGATGGTCACGCTTCGTGTGGCGCTCGAGAAGTCTTTGAACCAGGTGACGGCGCGTGTTGCCCAGGATATCGGCATGGACTCCGTCGCAGACCTCGCTGTGCGTGTCGGCGCTTATGACGAACTGGCGCCCTATCCGGCCATGTCGCTCGGCTCGGGTGATACTTACCTGATCGAACTCACACGCGGTTACGCGGCATTTGTGAACGGGGGCAAGAAGGTCACACCGACACTGCTCGACCGGGTTCAGGACCGTCACGGTCGTACGCTGTTCCGGAACGATGAGCGCGTTTGTGAGGGCTGCGAGTCCGAAGAGTGGAACGGAGGCGAGCCGCCTGAGCTCCCGGATGACCGCGAGCAGGTGCTTGACCCGATCATCGCCTACCAGATTACCCACATGATGGAAGGCGTTGTAGAGCGCGGTACGGGCCGCCGGGCACTGCGCGTCGGCAAGCCGCTTGCGGCCAAGACCGGTACAACGAACGACTATCGCGATGCCATCACGATCGGGTTCTCGCCTGACCTTGTTGTCGGTGTGCGGGTGGGCTTTGACGACAACCGCTCGCTTGGCGAAGGTGAGGCAGGCGGCTCGGTCGCGGCCCCGATCTTTACTGACTTCATGGAAAAGGCGCTTGAGGGCACACCGGGCATCCCGTTCCGGATTCCTCCCGGCGTACGGCTCGTGAAAATCGATGCCCGGACAGGCGAATTGCCCGGTCCAGGTACGTCAGTCATCATTGACGAGGCTTTCCGGCCCGGTACCGAGCCCGGCATGGCGGCCTTCAACGGGTCTGACGACTGCCTGTCGATTTCCGGCAATTGCGGCCCTGGCGCTGGCACCGGTAGTTACGGTACGTTTGACCCGCGCACAGGCGAACAGCCCGTGCCGGAGGATGGCCAGCCGGCCAAGGCACCTGAACTTGCCTCAGGCGGCAATCTCGACGGGATTTTCTGATATGGCGTTTTGACGGATTGCCGACCCTCGGCTATCCCCGGCATCAGTCAATCAAGTCACCTAATCCAGCCCAAAGAGGCCAGTTCAATGTCCGCAGAAATCAAATCCCTGATCGACCAGATCCGCCAGTCGTCAGACCTGCTACGGAGGCGTCTTTGACTGGGATACAGCCACAAAACGCCTTGACGAACTGACAGCCCTCTCTGAGCGTCCTGACTTCTGGGACGATCCTCAGGAAGCGCAGGCGATGATGCGCGAACGTCAGCGCCTTGCCGACGGGATCGCCACAGTCGAGGCCCTGCAGCAGGAATCGTCCGATGCCGAAGAGCTGCTTGAGCTGGCCGATGGCGATGCGTCCATGATTGCAGATATCGAGCGGACGCTTTCGAAAGCGGCCGAGCGTGCGGAAAAGGCTGAACTGGCGGCACTCCTCTCCGGCGAGGTCGACGGGAATGATGCCTTCGTACAGGTCAATGCAGGCGAAGGTGGTACGGAAAGCCAGGACTGGGCGAACATCCTGCGCCGCATGTATGTGCGCTGGGCCGATGCGCATGGCATGCAGGTCGAGGAACTCGACGAACGCGAGGGCGAGGAAGCCGGCATCAAGTCTGCGACCATCCAGGTTAAGGGCGAGAATGCCTATGGCTGGCTGAAATCGGAGCAGGGCGTGCACCGCCTCGTGCGTATTTCTCCCTTCGACAGCTCTGCCCGACGCCACACGAGTTTTGCTTCTGTCAGCGTCTCTCCCGTGATCGATGACAAGATCGAAATCGACATCAATCCGGGCGACGTACGCACCGATACTTACCGGGCCTCGGGCGCGGGCGGCCAGCACGTGAACCGCACCGATTCGGCCGTTCGGCTCACGCACATTCCGACAAATATCGTGGTTCAGTGCCAGAACGACCGATCGCAGCACCGTAACCGCGATCAGGCCTGGCAGATGTTGCGCTCGAAGCTCTACGAGCTGGAGATGCAGAAACGGCGCGCCGTTGCGGATGCCAGCTATGCCGGAAAGAGCGAGATCGGCTTTGGCCATCAGATCCGCTCCTATGTGCTTCAGCCCTATCAGATGGTGAAGGACCTCCGCACCGAAGTTGAGACATCCGATACGCAGGGTGTACTTGACGGTGATATAGACAGGTTCCTCAGCGCGGCTCTGGCCGCGGCGGTGAAGAGCGAGAATGGAGCCGATGATGCGGCGTGAAGGCCGCCTTGTTGAATGGTTTGCAGATCGGGGGTTTGGTTTCATCGCTCCCGATGATGGCGGACCCAATGTATTCCTGCATATTCGCGCCCTGCCGAAGAACGACAAGCGTCTGGAAATCGGTCAGGCCTACGCGTTTGACGCCGTCCTTTCGCCAGACGGCCGCGAGCGGGCGGACAATGTTGTTCCGCTCGACAAGCCTGTCACGCCGCAGCCCGAGCCAGAGAAGCCCAAGCGGAGCCGGTGGCGCCTGCTGGAACACGTGCCACCTTTTCTGGTGATCGTGGCCTTTGCCGGCATTTTCGCCAGCGTGTCGATGGTCACGGATGTCTCAAGCAACTGGTACATCATCTACGGCGAGGCGAGTTTTGCCTGTCTGGTCGGCTACTGGATCGACAAGAACGCCGCGATCCAGAAGAACTGGCGTGTATCGGAGACGATTCTTCTCCTGATCGGTCTTGTGGGCGGTTGGCCGGGGGCGATTGTGGCCCAGGAAGTTTTCCGCCACAAAACCCGCAAGGGCACGTTCCGTTACCTGTTCTGGATGACCGTTGCGATCAACATGGCGGCCTTCGTGCAGATCAACGTGTTCAAGTCGCTCTAGCCGTAGGCGCTGAGCACTTCATCGACGGCCCGTTCCAGATCCTTCAGCGTCGCCACGTGGCTCATCTGCGTACAGAAGGGCAGGTAGCGTGGAATAGCGCTGTCGCCGGTACCCCAGAGGGCGCGGCCTTCGGGATTGAGCCAGATCATGCTTTTTGCGCGCTGGGCAAATTCACGGAAGAGGTCGGCACGCGGATCGCCATAGTTTGAGCGGCCATCGCCCAGCACGATGACCGTTGTGCGCCGGTCAATGATACTCTCATGATTGACCTTCAGGTCTGACCAGGCCTGACCGTAATCGGTCGAGCCCATACCCATCTCGCGGATAATCTTGGTCATTGCCTGCTCAAACTCATTGTCGGCGAGAATGTCGTCCACCGGTTTCAGCCGGTGCGAAAAGGCGAAAGCGTGAATGTCGGGCACGGCGTCTGCGAGCGAGTAAAGCAGCAGCAGAAGGAAGCGAACGTATTGGGCGACTGAGCCAGACACATCGCAGATCGCGACGATCTTCGGCCTATCCTTCTTTTTTTGGCGCCAGATCACATTGAAGGGCACGCCGTCGAGCCCGGCATTGGCGCGCATTGTGCGGCGCGTATCGAGTTGGCCGCGATTGCGCTTTTTTCGGCGGCGGGAGTGTTTGACCGCGAGGCGTTTGGCGATCTTGGCGATGAGGGTTTTCATCCGCTCCATGTCGTAGCGGTCGAGCGCGCTGAGGCGTTTCTCGGCAGCGAAGTCATCGCGGAATTGCTGGGTCTCGCCGGCGCCGAATATGTCAAAGGCACGCTCGGCGCGTTCGCGGGCACGCATTGTGAGATCGCGGCGAATGTCGATCAGCTCTTGCGCGTCAGTCTCGTTTTCAGGTTCGCGGCCCTGGAGCGCTTCGAGCAGGCGCTCCTGCAGCCCTTCGCCGCCCATCTGCTTGATGATCTGCTGGGCGTAATAGGCGACCTGCGTTGAGAAGCGGATATCGTCGATTCCGGCGGCTTCAGCCGCGCGTTCCATGGCGGTGGAGATGGCGGCTTCATCGCCGGACTGCATGAGTTCGATAAGGTTTTCGGGTGCAGGCTGGCTTTCGCCATTTTCCGCTTGGGACTCTTCGCTGTGGGAGTCTGATTTTGAAGTGGATTCGGAATGGGAGAAGTAGAGATCGAACAGGCGGTCGTGGACCTGCTTTTCCTGTTCGGATTTCGCCAGCACGCAGCCGAGGGATTCCTTCAAAAGCGAGCGGTCGCCATAGCCAATCAGGGCGACGGCGCGGGTCGCATCAAGGGCTTCGCCGGTGGATACCCGCACTTCCGAAGAACGCAGGGCCCGGATGAAATTGGTGAGCGCGCGCTCCATCTCCGCTATCCGAGATCAGGATAGCCGGAGGATGTGCGACCTGCCTTGTCCGGCCCGGCGGCCTCGCGGACGAGGCGGGGGATTTCCTTCGAGACCGCGGCGATGTCGCTCTCATGCTTGAGGAGGACATTGAGCGTCGAGCGCACGAAGTTCTCGTCGAGTACATTCGCGTGCATCAGCAGAAGCGTTCTGGCCCAGTCGACCGTTTCGGAGATGGACGGGCGTTTCTTGACGTCGGTTTCGCGAACGCCCTGAACGAAGCTGACCAGCTGTTTCAGCAGGCTCTCGGTGACATCCGGCACGCGGGCCTGAACGATCATTCGCTCGCGGGCTGCATCGGGGAAGCCGATATGAAGATGGAGGCAGCGGCGCTTCAGGGCGTCGCCGAGTTCGCGGACATTGTTGGATGTGAGGATCACGATGGGCGGGACATTGGCGCGGATCGTGCCGATCTCGGGAACGGTGACCTGATAGTCCGACAGGACTTCCAGAAGGAAGGCCTCGAATTCCTCGTCCGACTTGTCGATCTCGTCGATGAGCAGGACCGAGCCGGCCGGTTGCTGCATGGCGGTGAGCAGGGGGCGCGATTCGAGGAATTGCTCGGAGAAGAAGAGGTCTTCAAATGAGGAAAGCTTGCCCAGCGACTGGGAGAGATTGTCGGCCGAGCCGATCAGCTCGTTGAGCTTCTCTTTCAGGATCTGCGTGTAAAGCAGCTGCTTGCCGTATTTCCATTCATACAGCGCCTTGCCCTCGTCGAGGCCTTCATAGCATTGCAGGCGCAGGACCGGCAGGTCGAGCCATTTGGCGAGCGACTGGGCGAGATCGGTCTTTCCGACGCCGGCAGGGCCTTCGATCAGGATCGGCTTGCGCAGGCCATGGGCGAGGAAAACCGAGGTCGATATCTCGCGCGTCGAAATATAGCCGACGGTTGCGAGCCCGGATGTGACTGCCTCGATCGACGTGAGCGGCTCGTAGCCGGTGGAAATGTCTTTTGCCATGGCAAAAGGGGTAGGGGGCAGGCGAATGGCTGGCAAGGCATATCGCTGGGGCAGGGTGGTGTGTGGGGGCTTTGCGAGCCCCTTACCGCATCCCCGGCGCAGGCCGGGGTCTCTTGCCTTTCTTCAATTGCCTGAGGTCCCGGCGTTCGCCGGGACTGCGGCGTGGGGGATGGACGCGTTAAGCCCTTTTGAGCGCCCCACTCACCGCCCGGGGATACCTGCGCAGGCAGGTATCCATGGACGGGACTTTCCCAAAGCGCTGTGAGGCTCGGCCAGTCCATGGGCCCCTGCCTGCGCAGGGGCCATCGGGGGAGAGTTGGGTGTACGAATTAGAGGGATGTGGGTGTGACCGGAAACGCCTTTAAGCGCCCGGCAAAAAAGGTCTGATTGACTGTCGGATTTAGCCGGATGTTTCCCAGCTTTTGAACGCGTCGCGCAGCAATTCCGGCAGGGCCGTGGCGATGGCGCCGAGTTCCGGCGGCAGGCGGTGGGTGCGGGTCATGGGGAGCGCCATGGGGGCCGCTTCACCGGCCTTGCGCTGGCGTTCCAGCGTGCGGGCGAGGCGTCTGGCATGGGCTTCGGGGGCGGCGAGCAGTTCCTGTAAAGCCGCAAGGCGGGCGAGGATTGGGGCAGCTTGAACGGGTCCGCAGGATCGCGCCGCTGTGGCGAGCCCGTCCCTGTCCATGTCTGGCCCCAAGACGCGGGGCGCAAGGCCGGTGAGGCCGGTCGATGCCTTTGTCTCGACGCGCTCGGTATCCGAATGATGCCCGGACGATGCCCGAACAGGGACAGGCGGCAGCACGAGCCCCAGCGCCATCAGCACGAGCAGGCGCCGGATGATGATTTCCAGCCGGACGAGTTCAGCCCGGGCGCGCTGGGCGAGGGTACGTTTCAGGGTGGTGGGGTGGAGGTGTGCGTTCGTCATCGCGGCGAGGTTCGCCAGCGCGCGTTGCGCATGGGCGATGCCGTGGGTGACGAAGGCGGACGAATTTGTCATGGCGGCCAGTATAGGCCGGGCGGGATTAGGGTTGGATAAGGTGGGGGAGCGAGCGGCCCCATCCTCCGGTTTGCTGACCTGTCAGGATGTCAGACCGGCCGCACAGGCCAATGTCTCGAGATCATTCGGCAGTTGTGCATCACGATTGAGTAAAAAGGACATTGGATAAACAATGTTGTCGCGGCGCCCGGGAACTTTCGTTCCTTCCTCGTCAGTTACTTTGTACCTGGTTTTCATGATGGCATTGATGGCCGCATCGCAGAATATGGGCGAGGTGCAGGCCGCATCTTCAATTTTTATGGTGTCACCATAGTCGCGGACCGAAAAGCGGACCTCGCAATAACCGCTGACCCCCAGGAGCGAGGCAATCAGCGGGAAGACCGGCCGAGGCGGTTCCAGAACTTCTGCTTCGATAGTGGTGATGTCGGGCTTTGCGATTGCCACGTAGGGCAATGCCAGTAGCGCAAGGGCGATGAGCGACTTCATTCCGGTCCAGCGTCCTCGCGCTCTATCAAAGATTGAAGTTTAGCCGCGGTTCGCCTGTTGTCCAGAGTGTATTGGAAGGCCTTTCTGCACGACGCCTTAGGTCAGGCGAATGTTTCGGCGAGGCTGCCCTGGCTGAACTGGTCCTGTGCAGCGCGGATACGGCGGACGAGTTTGCGCAGGAATAAGGCCGAGACAGCCCCCAGCACAATGGCGACAATACCAACGGCAATCGACATGATCGGATCGGTTCTGCCCATGAAATTTGAGATGAAGGAAAGGATGCTCATGGCAAGCCATGTGCCCCACCACCAGCTGACGATATTGGACGTGTTGAGCGCGCCGGTTTCCTCAATGGAGCCCTGATGGATTTCCGACATGCCCTTGGCCGGCAGGAACCATGTCGCGAAGGGCACGAAATACCAATAGACCGTGGCGCCGGGCGACATGTCCGGAACGGTGCTGCGCACGGTATAGAGGTTGCGCATGGCGC
The DNA here is from genome assembly GCF_000685295.1 of Hyphomonas oceanitis SCH89. GTDB lineage: Bacteria > Pseudomonadota > Alphaproteobacteria > Caulobacterales > Hyphomonadaceae > Hyphomonas > Hyphomonas oceanitis. The sequence continues at coordinate 72,396 of NZ_ARYL01000009.1, read as the reverse complement.
GGTAACTGAAACGGGCGACCGTAAATGCGCATATGACGAATAGCGCCCGTTCCGCAACATAGAGCAGAAACACAAGTGAAGAGGCGATGATGAGCAGGTAGTCGTCATCCGTCGCGTCCTCAAACGCGTACTCATCCAGCATGCGCGCGTCGACGAATGTATATGAAAGCGCCAGGGCGAGCAGTACGCTGACGATAGCGTAGACCAGCAAGGTGACGGACAGCACACCGGCAAACTTGCCGAGGGGGCGGCACCCGTCCTCGTATGCATATTCGCTTGGACGGCTGAGCCGCTTGGGCATGTAGTCCGAACCGATTGTCGCTTCCATGGCCCCTCAACCTTCCCGCTTCCCAGCTCGATTTACACTCACAAGTTTCAGGTTTTCAACCTTAATTGTGTGACGGATCGAAGATGTCGGAATGTGCACCAGAGTGTGCAGGGGCGCGGACGATAGAGGCAGAAGGCGTTGACGGTCTGAGGGGGCGTGCTCAACGTGGGCGGCGGTCGGGAGGCTAGCCTTCGACGTCTGTCTGCGGGCGGTCTTCGCCGTGCGCGTATTCCTCGTGCCATTTGCCGGCTTCGTCTTCCCAGGTGATGTGGGCATCCTTGCCGGGCAGGTTCTGTCGGCGGGCGGCCGAGAGGGCGGCGGCGCGGGCCGCGTCATGGGTGCGGAACGCCTCGGAGATGGTGTCGCCGAGCTTGTAGGCCCAGCCATCACCATGCTTGACGACGTGATACACGATCTTTTCCATGCTGTGCCTCTTTCCGGAATGTCTGCGAACCAGACCTTGTATATTGGGCCGGACGCTGAGGCTCACAAGTGAACGAAAGTACAGGCGCGGCAGGCGATGCTGGCGGACTTGGGCCTGTGTTTGCGTTTTCCCTTACAAGCGGGGCGTTTGCCCGCAGACCGGAAGGGGATCCGATATGACATTCAGTGGCTCAAGACTTGTTCTGGCAGGCTTGGTGGGGGCGATGGCCTTCTGTGCGGCCTGTTCGGGGAGCGCATCGCCGGATGCCGGTGAAAAGGGCGAGGCGGCGCAGGGAAAGAAGGTGGCCGGGGGTGAGGCGGATCGCCTTCTCGGGGCCGTGAACCTGCCGAAGCCGGACTGGCTGCCGAAGGGGTTCCCGCTGCCGGATGATGCGCACATCTATATTGTGACGAAGCCCAATGTGACGCCGGCGGCCTACCAGCTGCAGGCGCGGACCATGGCGGACGGGGACAAGGTGTTCGCCGACATGATCCAGTGGGGCGAGGATCAGGGCATCTCGGTCACGGATGCGCTGGCGGGCCGGGAAGTGGGCGCGACGCGGGTGCTGGAAGTATCGGGCGGCGGCTGGGCGGGGGTCAGCTCGGTGCAGATACAGGATGATGCGAGCGGCTATCGGCGGATTATCCTGTCATTGCAGAAGGCGGAGTAGCGAGGGACCTGCCCGGACGGGATGACGCCTTGGCTTAACGGCGCTAAGCCAAGGCCATGGCTGTTGCGCGGATTCTCTTTGTCTTGCCCCTGCCGGAACCGTTTGATTACGCGGTGCCGGAGGGGATGGATGTGCGCGTCGGTTCCTATGTCACGGCGCCGCTGGGCCAGACCGAGCGGCTGGGCGTTGTGTGGGAGCTGCTGGGCGACGAGGCCGTGGCAGGCCGGACGCTCAAACCGGTTCTCTCTGTCTATGACGTGCCGCCGATTCGGGACGCGATGCGCGAATTCATCAGCTGGGGCGCGAAATACACGGTGTCGCATCCGGGCCATGTGCTGGGCATGACTCTGCGGGCGCGGGGCGGGCTGTCGCCTTCGCCGACGGAGACCGTGTTCCACCTGACGGGCCAAGTGCCGGGGAAGCTGACCGATGCGCGGCGGCGGGTGCTGGACGCGGCCGAGGAGGTGGGCGCTGTGAATGCGGCGACGCTGGCGGCGGCGGCGGGCGTATCGAGCGGCGTGGTGAAGGGGCTGGAGAAGGCTGGCGCGCTGCGCGCCGAAGAGATGGCGGCGGACCTGCCATTTGCCTTGCCGCAGCCAGACCTGCCGGGCGCGACCCTGACGGGCGAGCAGGCGGAGGCCGCCGAGGTGATGAAGGCGTCGATGCGGACGGGGGGCTTTGCGGCCTTCCTGCTCGATGGCGTGACGGGCTCCGGCAAGACGGAAGTGTATTTCGAAGCGATTGCGGAAGCGCTGCGCGTGGACCCGGAGGCGCAGATACTCGTGCTGCTGCCGGAGATTGCGCTGACGCAGGCGATTCTCTCGCGGTTCGAGGCGCGGTTCGGGGCGGCGCCGGCGCCGTGGCACTCGGGCCTGTCGGACAAGGAACGGCGGCGGACATGGCGCGAGGCGGCGCATGGCCGGGCGCGGATCGTGATCGGGGCGCGCTCGGCGCTGTTCCTGCCCTATGCAAACCTGAAGCTGGTCATCGTCGATGAAGAGCATGATGGCAGCTACAAGCAGGAAGACGGCGTGACGTATCATGCCCGCGACATGGCGGTGATGCGGGCGAAGCTGGAGGGCGCGGCTGTGGTGCTGGCCTCTGCGACGCCTGCGCTGGAGACAATGGTGAATGCCGAGGCCGGGCGCTACACGCGGCTGATGCTGGCGGCGCGGCCGGGGGCGTCGCGCCTGCCGGATGTGGAGCTGGTGGACCTGCGCAGGGCGCCGCCGGAGAAGAATCACTGGCTGTCGCCCTGGTTGATCCAGGCGCTGAAGGAGACGCTGGCAGCGGGCGAGCAGTCGCTGCTGTTCCTGAACCGCAGGGGCTATGCGCCGCTGGTGATCTGCAAGGCGTGCGGCGAGCGGCTGAAGACGCCGGGCACCGAGAACTGGCTGACCGAGCACCGTTATAGCGGACGGCTGGTCTGCCATGTGACGGGCTATTCGATTCCGAAGCCGAGCGTCTGCCCGGCCTGCGGGGCGAAGGATTCGCTGATGGGCGTCGGGCCGGGCGTGGAACGGGTGGCCGAAGAGGTGCGCGTGCTGATGCCGGAGGCGCGGATCGAGATATTCTCGTCGGACACGGCCATGGGCGGCGACGCGACACGCGGCATCATCGAGCGGATGGAGACGGGCGACATTGATGTGCTGATCGGCACCCAGATCGTGGCCAAGGGGCACAATTTCCCGAACCTGACCCTTGTGGGCGTGGTTGATGCCGATTCGGGCATGAAGGGCGGCGACCTGCGGGCAGGGGAGCGGACCTATCAGTTGCTGAGCCAGGTGGCGGGCCGGGCCGGTCGGGCCGAGCGGCCGGGGCGGGCGCTGGTGCAGACCTATGCGCCGGACAATCCGGCCATGCTGGCGCTGGCGGACGGCGACCGGGACGGGTTCCTGCAGATCGAGCGGGATGTGCGGGCGGAGCTGGGCCTGCCGCCCTTTGGGCGACTCGCGGCGATGATCGTGTCGGCGCCGAGTGCGGAAATGGTGGAAGAGGCCTGCCGGGAGATATCGCTGGCGGCGCCCAATGGGGCGGGAATCGAGCTTTTCGGGCCGGCCCCGGCGCCGATCACGGTGCTGCGCGGGCGGCACAGGCGGCGATTCCTTGTAAAATCGCCCAGAAACGTTGATCTTTCTGCCTATATGGCGGCCTGGATGGCGCGCCTGAAACCCCCGCGCCCTGTCAGGATTTCGGTGGATATCGACCCATACTCGTTCATGTAGGGCGTATTCACCGTGTCGGTTGCCATTTCGCCGCAGAAATTGGCGCGGCGGCCATGTTGTCAGGGTGATTTTCTGGTGCTAAGCGGCGCACAGATCAATGGGGCGCGCGTGTCGGGCACGCTGTCTCTTTAACATAATTCCGGGCCTTACCCGCCCCGACAAGCAACGGATCCTGGACCCTTGGCGGCATCGACACGTACACATGCGAGTGAAGCTGCCCGGCGCTATGCGCGGGCACTGTTTGAACTGGCGCAGGACAAGGGCCAGCTGGCCGATGTTCATAATGATTACAAAGCTTTCGTCGAAATGGCGAACGGCTCAAAAGACCTGACCATCCTGCTCGATTCGCCCGCGTTTTCGCGCGACGAGAAGGTGAAGTCGCTGGCCGCCGTGATGAAGAAGTCCGGCCTTGGCACGCTGCTGGCGAATTTCGTCGGCGTGATGGCCACGAACGGCCGCACGGCGGACATTGTGCCGGCCCAGAGCGCCTTTGACGAACTATATGCAAAACAACGCGGCGTTCAGCGCGCTGTTGTTCGCACTGCAAAAGACATGACAGGCGCCGAACGCGCCCGCATCGAATCGATCCTCGCAAAAGCCGTCGGCGGCGAGGTGGAACTGACAAGTGAGGTTGATCCCTCGCTCATCGGCGGCATCCAGCTGCGCATCGGATCGAAACTGGTCGATGCGAGCATTGCCGCCAAACTTGAACGCATGAACACCGCCATGAAGGGAGCATAGTCAGCTCGATGGATATCAGCGCAGCAGAAATTTCGGGCATCCTGAAGTCGCAAATCGAAAACTTTGGCGTCGACGCTGAAGTCTCCGATGTTGGCCAGGTGCTTTCAGTAGGTGACGGTATTGCCCGTATCTATGGTCTCGACAGCGTGCAGGCTGGCGAACTCGTTGAGTTCGACGGCGGCATCAAGGGCATGGCCCTGAACCTTGAAAGCGACAATGTCGGCGTCGTGATCTTCGGTAGCGACAGCTCGATCAAAGAAGGCGACACCGTCAAGCGTTCGGGCGAGATCGTCTCCGCGCCGGTCGGCAAAGGCCTTCTCGGCCGCGTTGTTGACCCGCTGGGCGAGCCAATCGACGGCAAAGGCCCGCTGACAGACGTTGCTTCGCGTGACCGCGTGGACGTGAAAGCGCCAGGCATCATCCCGCGTAAAGGCGTTCACGAGCCAATGATGACAGGCATCAAGGCGATCGACGCCATGATCCCGGTCGGCCGCGGCCAGCGCGAGTTGGTCATCGGTGACCGTCAGACCGGCAAAACGGCTGTCTGCATCGACACGATCCTGAACCAGAAAGCGACGAACGACGCTGCCAAGTCCGACAAGGACAAGCTGTTCTGTATCTACGTTGCTATCGGCCAGAAGCGTTCGACGGTTGCCCAGGTTGTGAAGACGCTCGAAGAGCGCGGCGCCCTGGACTATACGATCGTTGTCTCCGCTACGGCGTCCGAGCCAGCTCCGCTCCAGTACCTTGCACCGTTCACCGGCTGCACGATGGGCGAATGGTTCCGCGACAACGGCATGCACGCCCTCATCATCTATGATGACCTTTCCAAGCAGGCTGTGGCTTATCGCCAGATGTCGCTGCTGCTTCGCCGTCCACCAGGTCGTGAAGCCTATCCGGGCGACGTGTTCTACCTTCACTCGCGTCTCCTTGAGCGCGCTGCGAAAATGGGTGATGCTGCCGGTGCCGGTTCGATGACCGCCCTGCCGATCATCGAAACGCAGGCCAACGACGTGTCGGCCTACATCCCGACGAACGTGATCTCGATCACCGACGGCCAGATCTTCCTTGAAACCGACCTGTTCTACCAGGGTATCCGCCCTGCCGTGAACGTCGGCCTCTCGGTGTCGCGTGTGGGCTCCGCCGCCCAGACGAAAGCGATGAAGAAGGTTGCCGGTTCGATGAAGGGTGAACTCGCCCAGTATCGCGAGATGGCCGCCTTTGCGAAATTTGGCTCCGACCTTGATGCAGCCACCCAGCGCCTGCTGAACCGTGGTGCGCGCCTGACCGAACTCCTGAAACAGCCGCAATACTCGCCGCTGCTGATGGAAGAGCAGGTCTGCGTGATTTACGCCGGTACGCGCGGTTATGTGGATAAAGTGCCGGTTGCTGACGTGACCCGTTACGAGAAAGAGCTTCTGGCCCACCTGCGTGGTTCGAAGAAAGAGCTTCTCGCAACGATCCGCGACGAAAAAGCCGTGTCGGACAAGACAGAAGCCGAGCTCAAATCGACGCTCGAATCCTTCACGTCGAAGTTCGCCTGATCTCGCCCGTCCTGACGCATAGTTTGAACAACCAGAAGGCCTGACATGCCCAGCTTGAAGGACCTCAAGAACCGGATCACCAGCGTGAAATCCACGCGGAAGATCACGAAGGCCATGCAAATGGTGGCCGCAGCGAAGCTGAAGCGTGCGCAAGACGCCGCGACGGCCTCGCGGCCCTATGCTTCGCGTATGGCTTCCGTTCTGGCAAACCTGTCGGCTTCGGCTGGCGCAGGTGGCCCGAAGCTGTTGGCCGGTACCGGTGAAGACAAGACGCACCTGATCGTCGTCATGACGGCAGAGCGCGGCCTTGCCGGCGGCTTCAACACCTATGTGGTGAAGCTGGCCAAGCAGAAGATCGGCGAGCTGCGCGCAGAGGGCAAGACGGTCAAGATCCTGACTGTCGGCAAGAAGGGCCGCGAACAGCTGTCGCGTGAATACGGCGACATGTTCGTTGCGCACGTTGACCTGACGGACGTGAAGGGCGGCAACTATACCGAGTCTGCTCTTGGCCTCGGCCATGCACTGACGAAGCGGTTCGAGGATGGTGAGTTCGACGTTGCGACGTTGATCTATTCGCAGTTCCGGAACGTGCTGAGCCAGGTGCCGACGGCCCAGCAGATCATCCCGGCGTCCGCACCGGCCGATGCGCCGAAAGTGGACCTCAAGGGCGCGATCTATCAGTACGAGCCTTCCGAGACCGAGATCCTCGAAACGCTGCTGCCGCGCTACATCAATACGCAGATCCTGTCGGCCATGCTGGAAAGCGCGGCGGGTGAACAGGCGAGCCGCATGACCGCCATGGACAATGCCACGCGCAATGCCGGCGACATGATCGACTCCCTGTCGCTGCAATATAACCGCGCCCGCCAGGCGCAGATCACCAAGGAGCTGATCGAGATCATCTCCGGGGCCGAGGCGCTCTAGTCATGGCCAAGACCACATCCCTATACACGCTCCAAAGGAGACGACCCGCATGAGCACTCCCGCAAACGCAAAAGGCCGCGTATCACAGGTCATCGGCGCCGTGGTCGACGTCGAGTTCGACGGCGAGCTTCCGAGCATTCTGAACGCGCTTGAAACCGACAACAATGGCAACCGCCTTGTTCTCGAGGTTGCCCAGCACCTCGGTGAGAACACTGTGCGCACGATCGCCATGGACTCCACGGAAGGCCTCGTTCGCGGCAATCCGGTGGCTGACCTTGGTCGCTCGATCAACGTGCCGGTTGGCCCGGCCACGCTCGGCCGCATCATGAACGTCATCGGCGAGCCGATCGACGAGCGCGGCCCGATCGACACGGACATGCGCCGCTCGATCCACGCGGATGCGCCTCCATTCACCGACCAGTCGACCGAGTCCGAAGTGCTCGTGACCGGTATCAAGGTTATCGACCTGCTCTGCCCATACGTGAAGGGCGGCAAGATCGGCCTCTTCGGCGGTGCCGGCGTTGGCAAGACGGTTCTGATCATGGAACTGATCAACAACATCGCGAAACTGTTCGGCGGCTACTCGGTGTTCGCCGGCGTTGGCGAGCGGACACGTGAAGGTAACGACCTTTACCACGAGATGATCGAATCCAAGGTTATCAACCTGGAAGGCGAAAGCCGCATCGCGCTGGTCTACGGCCAGATGAACGAGCCTCCAGGTGCGCGTGCACGCGTCGCCCTGACCGGCCTCGCACAGGCCGAATATTTCCGCGATGAAGAAGGCAAGGACGTTCTGTTCTTCGTCGACAACATCTTCCGCTTCACGCAAGCCGGTGCCGAAGTGTCCGCGCTTCTCGGCCGTATTCCCTCGGCTGTGGGCTATCAGCCAACACTGGCCACCGACATGGGCCAGCTGCAGGAACGCATCACCTCGACCAACAAGGGTTCGATCACCTCGGTTCAGGCCGTGTACGTGCCTGCAGATGACTTGACCGACCCTGCACCAGCCACATCGTTTGCCCACCTTGACGCGACCACGGTTCTTAACCGCGCCATCGCTGAAAAGGGCATCTACCCCGCTGTGGATCCGCTTGACTCCACGAGCCGTATTCTTGACCCGCGCATCGTTGGCGAAGCGCACTACGAGATCGCCCGCGGCGTGCAGGAAATCCTGCAGCGCTACAAGGAACTGCAGGACATCATCGCCATCCTCGGCATGGACGAACTGTCGGAAGACGACAAACTGGCCGTGGCACGCGCCCGGAAAGTGGAACGCTTCCTGTCGCAGCCGTTCGACGTGGCTGAAATCTTCACCGGTTCGCCAGGCGTCCAGGTGAAGCTCGAAGACACGATCAAGGGCTTCCAGGGCCTTATCGCCGGCGAGTTCGACCACCTGCCAGAGCAGGCCTTCTACATGGTCGGCAACATCGACGAAGCCAAAGCCAAAGCCGCCAAAATGACGGCTGACGCAGCCTAGGATACAGGATCAGCCTCATGGCCGACAAACTTCACTTTGCACTCGTGTCACCTGCCAAGGAACTCTTCTCCGGTGAGGTCGATCAGGTGATCGCGCCGGGCACCGAGGGTGAGTTCGGCGTGCTGGTGAACCATGCGCCGTTCATGACGACGCTGAAGAATGGTGTCGTGCGCGTTCTCGAAGGCGACAGCGTGAAGATGCGCATCTTCGTGCGCGGCGGCTTTGCCGACGTGACGCCGGACGGCCTGACCATCCTCGCTGAAGAGGCCCGCAATCTTGACGGCGTGAAAGTCGAAGAGGTTCAGGCCGAGATGGAAGCGACGCTCCTGAAGATCCAGGCGCTGGACAAGGATGATACGGCAAAGGGTGCACTGCAGGCGCACTTCGACTATCTCGAAAGCCTGAAAGCCGCGCTGGTCCACTAAGGGGCCAGTCTGGCCCTAGCCAAAAATTGCAATTGTCTGACGGCCAACCATCACAGGTTGGCCGTTTGCGTTCCAGAGGGTCATGGCCTGGCTGGAATAGCCGTGGCGGGCCGTCTCGGCAACGTGACGCGCGAGGAACCAGCCGTCGCGAGTGGTGGTTTCGTCGGTCAGGAATTCCGCCATCCAGGTCATCGAGCTGATCCGGGCGGGTGCCGTGAACATGGACATGGCCGCAGGTGGCGGTGCATCGGCAATGGCGAGCACAGCGACGGCGTCCGGGACGACAGCTGGATCGACATGGCGCATCCAGATCGTGACGTCACCTTTGTCTGCCCCGGAAATGGGGCGCTCGCCCGCCGCCATGCGCATGTTGAAATTGCGCGTAAAGTTGGGGCGGTTGGGGTTCTCGCCGAAATAGCTGACCGTATCCTCGGGCGAGGTCACGTCAGGCGCTTTGAGATTGTTGAAATCTAGCGCGGATTCCCGTGCTGCGCCGAAAGCGAAGATCGCTTCGGCAGCCACGCCATCGCTGCCCATCATGCGGACCGAGACGAAGACCGTGTTCTTGCCCTGGCGTAGCAGGGTTGGCGTACACGTCACTTCGCCGCCCACCGGGCCGACAAAGGCGACCTGCGCGGAGCGGATCGGCATGCCGGGTGCCAGCGGAATGGCTGCTTCGAGGCAAAGCGCCGCCGTCAGGCCGCCATAGGTGGTGCGGCCCTGCATCCATGCATCGGGCAGCACCACTTTTGTGGCGTTCGCTTCATCCCTGCGGATGCCTGCGAGCAGTTCGGTATAGGCAGCCAAGACCTAGTGCTGGCTTTCCGGCGTCGTGACCTTGAGGCCATCAAGCGCGTCAGACACGGTGATCTGGCAGGACAGGCGGGAGTTTTCCTGAACGTTTTCAGCGAAGTCGAGCATGGACTTTTCCATTTCCTGCTGCTCGCCGACCTTATCCATGAAGGCTTTGTCGACATAGACATGGCAGGTGGCGCAGGCGCAGGCGCCGCCGCAATCGGCATCAATGCCGGGAATGCCGTTTTTCACGGCGGCTTCCATCACGGATTCGCCATTGGTGGCCTCGACGACGCGTTCTGTGCCGTCATTGTCTACGTAAGTGATCTTTGCCATGGGCTGTATTGTCTCCTTCAAGCGGCAGTGGCTGCCGCGGCAATGTCTTTCATCGAAACTGATGTATCGCCAAGCGTGGCGGGCGCAAGCTTGGCCCCCGACATGATCAGCTTTTTCGAGGCGAGGAATTCCGGCGGGCTGTTGACAGCATCCACCGCAATCAGGATTCCGTTGCGCAGGTAGAAGGCTGCGAACTTGCGCTCCTTCGGGTCGCCGCGCACGACGATTTCATCATAGTCCTGGCTGAGGCCGGCAATCTGCAGCTTCAGGTCATACTGGTCAGACCAGAACCAGGGGCAGTCTTCCGCCGGGCGAGGCTTGCCGAGAATGGCCGCCGCCGCGAGCTTGCCCTGCTCAATGGCGTTGTGGACGCTTTCAAGACGTCCCGACCGACCGAAATGCACGAGCGGACGGCTGGCGCAGTCACCCGCCGCGAAGACGCGCGGGTCAGACGTACGGGCGTCGCGATCGACGAGGATGCCATTGTTGCAGGCGATGCCAGCGTCGCTGGCGAGTTCCTCATTTGGCAGGATGCCGATGCCGACGAGGACGATATCAGCGTCGAGACGTGTGCCGTCTGCCAGTATGGCAGCCGAAACTTTGCCATCGGCGCCGTCAAGATGGTCGAGGCGGGCGCCGGTAAGAATGGTGACGCCCTGGGCGCGGTGTTCGGTCTCGAAGAATTCGCTCATGACCGGGCTGGTAACGCGCGCGAGCACGCGCGGCGCCATTTCCAGAACGGTAACGTCGAGCCCCATCTGGCGCGCAACGGCGGCGGCTTCAAGGCCGATATAGCCCGCGCCGATGATGACCATCCGACGTCCGGCAATCATGTTGGGGCGGATGCGCTCGACATCCGAAAGGTCCCGCAGGTCGTGAACGCCTTCGAGATCGGCGCCTTTGGTGGGCAGGGCGCGCGGGCGCGAGCCCGTTGCGATGATCAGCGCATCATAATCGATTTGCCCGCCATGGGGCAGTTCCACCGTCTGCGCCGTGCGATCAATCTTCGCCGCATGCGTCGAGAGAATGACCTCGATATTTTGATCCTGATACCAGGATTCAGGACGGAAATAGAGGCGCTCCTCGGAGAACTCGCCCTTCATATAGGCCTTGGACAGAGGCGGGCGCTGATAGGGCAGCGCAGCTTCGTCAGCAACGAGCGTCAGTTTGCCTTCATAGCCACCCTGGCGCAGCGACTGAAGCGCTTGCGCGCCAGCCTGTCCGCCGCCGATGATGACGATGCGTGTTGCGCCTGTCAGATCCAAAATGCGTTCCCGTCCCGTAACTATCGGCAAATTATGACGCTAGCGTCATTTTTGCAATCCCTTATGGCACTGGAGTTCCAGCCGGAGGCGTCGGTGTCAAGAACCCTGTCTGATCGCACAGGGAATTGCGCGTAGCCGGGACGGCAGGAGTGGCTATATTGCGCAGCATGCAATTGACGTTTGACCTGGCAGATGATGCCGCCACGCGGACCCTTGGCGCGCATCTCGCAACCCTCCTGCGTGTGGGCGATGTGGTCGCCCTGCATGGCGATCTGGGGGCTGGCAAGACCACGCTGACGCGCGGCCTTGTGCAGTCCCTGTGCGGCACCGATGAAGAGGTTCCGAGCCCGACCTACACCCTCGTCCAGTCTTATGAGGGGCCGGAATTCCCCATATGGCACTTCGACTTGTACCGCATGAACACGCCGGATGAGGTGATGGAACTGGGGTGGGACGAGACGCAAGACGGTGTGGCGCTGATTGAGTGGCCGGAGCGCGCCGGGCGCTATTTGCCGACAGTGCGGCTGGACCTGACTCTTGAAATGGTTGGGGAGCAGCGCCGCGCGAGGCTGGAACCGGTGGGCGAAGACTGGCAGAAGCGGCTGGATGGATTTCGATTCTAGCCACCGGACAGCGCAGATCGACACCTTCCTGGCCAAGGCCGGGTGGGGCGACGCGACACGTATTCCGCTTGGACAGGATGCCTCCACACGCCGCTACATAAGGCTGGTGCGGCCAGATGCCGCGCGGGCTCTGCTGATGGATGCACCCCGGATCGAGGCGGACCCCTGCCCGCCCGACGCCGATGAGGCCGTCCGGAATCAGATGGGGTGGAACGCGCAGACGCGTCTTGCCGCCTCGCGCGTTGATGCCTTCGTGCTGCTGGCGGGCTTTCTGGCCGAGCATGGGCTGCGGCCGCCGCAGATAATGGCGCATGATACGGCGGCCGGGCTCGCGCTGATCGAGGATTTTGGCGATGGCCGGGAAATTGCGCGCCAGATCGAGCGCGGACTGGTTGATGAAACCGCAGCCTATGTGGCAGCCGCCGATGTGCTGACCAAGATCGACGCGCTTCCTGTGCCGGTGCATCTGGAAGTCGGCAGCGAGGTCTGGCCGATCCTGGAATTTGACCGGCTCGCACTGGCAACGAATGCGGACCTGTATGCTGACTGGCTGCCGGTACAGGCGGGTGGCGCCGCGCTTGAGGGCAAGCTGCGGGCGCGCTGGGAAGCCGAGCGCGATGCGCTGATCCAGCAGGCCATGGCCTTCCCGCGCGGACTGACCCTGCGCGATTTCCATGCCGAGAACCTGCTCTGGCTGGAAGGCGGCCAGATTGGCCTGCTCGACTTCCAGGACGCGGTGAAAGGCTGGGATGCCTGGGATATTTCCATGCTGACGCAGGACGCGCGCCGTGCCGTTTCGCCGGAAGCGGCGGAGGCTGCAATCAGCCATTACGTGAACACGACTGGCAAAGACCGCGCCGCGTTCGACGAGCGGCTGGCTGTGATCGGCGCGCTCAACGCGTTGCGCATTGCGGGCATTTTCGCGCGACTGATGATCCGGGACGGCAAGCCACGTTATGGGCTGTTCCAGCCGCGCCAGTTGTCGATCCTTGCGCGCAACCTGTCCCATCCTGCACTGGAGGGTATGGCGGCGTTCGTGCGCGAGACGACGCCGTTCGTATTTGAGGCAAAGCCATGAGCGTTCCGGTTCCCCATACGGCCATGGTGCTGGCGGCCGGCCTCGGTACGCGGATGCGGCCGCTGACGGATGGCACGCCGAAACCGCTGATCGAGGTGTGCGGCAAGCGTTTGATCGACCGGATGCTGGACCCGCTGGCCGCAGCTGGCGTGAAGCGCGTGGTGGTCAATGTGCACTACCTGGCGGACCAGCTGGAAGCGCATCTTGCCGGGCGGACCGATCTGGAAGTTGTGATCTCGGATGAGCGCGGCGAAGTACTCGAGACGGGCGGTGCGCTGGCCAAGGCGCGGCCGCTACTGGGCGATGATCCGATCTTTGTAATCAACACGGATGCCTTTTGGGCGCCGGAATCCGATGTGCCCCTGCGGGCGATGGCCGAGGCTTTTGAGCCCGACAAGGCCGACGCGCTGCTGATGGTGGCCGACACGGGGCAAAGTCTTGGCTTCGACGGAGCGGGGGATTTCTTCCTCGGCGAGGACCGCCGCATGGTGCGCCGGGGCGATGCGGTGTCTGCGCCGTGGGCCTATGCGGGCGCGCGGATCATTCGGCCGCAGCTCTACGATAACACCCCCGTTGAGCGCTTCTCGGCCTTGCGTGTGTGGGACAGGCTGATCGCCGAAGGGCGCCTGATGGGCTGGCCGCTCGACCGGTTCTGGCTGCATGTGGGCGATCCCGGCGCGCTGAAGGATGCCGAAATGTGGCTGCGTTGCCATGGCGAATGAGGCGCAGATCTTCGGGGCCGGGCGCCCGAAAGTCTGGTCCATTCCGCCGGGGGCCGATTTCCTGCGGGCGCTGGCGACAGCTTTAGCCAGAGAAACGCACCTGAGTGAGCAACCCGACGCGCTCAGCGATGCGATCATCTACGTGCCGAACAGCCGATCATCGCGGGCGCTGATCCTTGCGCTGTACGATGCGGCGGGAGAAAAATCGATCCTGCCGCCGGATGTGCGCACGCTGGGCGACCTTGAAAGCGAAGAGGCGCCGCCGAATGCGGAGACGGCGCTGGTCGGCCTGCCGCCCGCACTGTCGCCCGCCCGGCGGCTTGGCGCGTTGGCGGCGCTGGTGCGCAAGTTTTACGAAGCGGAATATCGCGTCGACCTGCCACCTGCCTCGGCACTGGCGGCGGCGCGGGAACTCTCCCGGCTGCTCGATCAGGCGGCGCTCAGTGCGGGCGCGGACTGGTCGAAGCTTGATACGCTGGTCGGCGAGTCAGACCTCGCAGCGCACTGGCATCGGTCGGTTGCATTCCTGAAGATCATCACGGCGGCCTGGCCGGAATGGTTGAATGACAATAATGCGATGGACCCGTTTGCGCGGCGCCTCGCGGCGGCGGAGGCACTGGCCGCAGACTGGTTGGCGAACCCGCCATCTGCGCCGGTCATCATTGCGGGCTCTACCGGCGCCACGCCTGCTGGCCGTGTGCTGATGAAAGCCGCGCTGATGCTGCCCAAGGGACTGATCGTCCTGCCGGGGCTCGACATGGATGCGGACGAAGAGGCGTGGAATGCGATCCGGCAATCAGTAAGCCATCCGCAGAATTCCCTGATTGATGCGCTGGATCATCTCGCCGTGGCACCTGCCGATGTCGCCGGTTGGCCGGGTATTAAAGAGCAGGACACGAGTACGGCCCGCCGACGGCTGATCCACGAAGCCCTTGCGCCGGCTGATGCGACGGCTGACTGGCGAGCGACACTAAAAGTGCTGGCGAAAGCGACGGGCTCGACAGTTGAAGGCTTTGCAGTCGATGCGCTGTCTGGCCTGACGGTGATCGAGGCACCGGATGAAGCAGCGGAGGCGGAAGCCGCCGCGCTGCTGATGCGTGAGACGCTGGAAACGCCAAAAGAAACGGCCGCACTGGTGACACCGGATGCCGGGCTGGCGCGGCGTGTGTCCGCCTTGCTCAAGCGCTGGGGCGTGGATGTGCCGCCTTCTGCGGGTGTGCCGCTTGGGCGAACGCCTGCGGGCAGCCTGATCGGGCTTTGCGCCAGCTGGGCGATTGATCCGTCCGAGCCGGTGGCGCTGACCGCGGCGCTGAAACATGGCTTCGTGAAGGATCGCGAGGGGCTGGCCGTGCTGGAACGGTATTTCCTGCGCGGTCCGCGTCGCTGGCGAGATCTGGCAGGTCTGCGCGACAGCATCGATACGCGCGGCGAGATCGAGCCTTATGCGAGCTTCAAGCGGGAGCATCAGGACGCGGCCATCGCGCTGGTTGATCGACTGATCGCCGTATTTGAGGAAACGGATGCAGACCTGTCTGTCGAAACGCTGGTGGATGGAACGCAGGGCGCTGAGCGGATAGCGGCGCTCGCGGGACGCATCAGCGAAGCGCCGTTGCCGTGGGCCGGTGAGGATGGCCGCGGGGCGACCAAGCTGCTAGAAAGCATCAGCGAGCTCTCCGGGCAACTCGGCCCGATGGCGCCCTATGCGCTGGTCGACCTGATCCATGCCCAGAGCGCGCAGATGACAATAAGTGCCGGGATTGTCGAGCATTCTCGGCTGTCTATCTGGGGGCCGCTTGAAGCCCGTCTGCAATCTGCAAGCCGCGTCATTCTTGCAGGACTCAACGAGGATGTCTGGCCACACCGCCCGGCGCCAGATGCTTTCCTGCCGCGTCGTTTCCGGCAGGAACTGGGCTTGAACGATCCGGAAGACCGGCTGGGTCTCTCGGCGCATGACTTTGCCCAGCTCGCCTGTGCGCCGAGTGTGGTGATGCTGCATGCGGCGCGGCGCGATGATGCGCCCGCGGTGGCCTCGCGCTGGGTGTGGCGCCTGAAGACGCTGGCCGAGGGTGCGCTGGACGACAAGGCTGCGGAGGCGCTTGCGCCCGTTGGCGGGCATCCGCTGGAATGGGTCGCGGCAATGCAGGATCGCGGCACGGGCAGTCTGCCAAAGGACTTTCCTGTCGAGCCGAAGCCGACGCGGCACCCGGAGGGTTGGCCCAAGCGCCTGTCAGTCACACGTATCGACCTGTTGCAGCGCGACCCCTATGCGATGTGGGCGGAGAATGTACTTGGCCTCGAGACGATTGATCCGATGAATGCGCTGCTGGGCCCAGCCCCGCGCGGCACGGCGATCCACCACGCGCTGGAATTGCTCGAAGAAGACGGCGCACCCAAGACGCCGCAACACCTGATGACGCTGCTTGAGCAGGAACTCGCCCGCGTCGGCGAGCCAAGGGAAGACTGGGTGGCCCGCCGCGCTGTCTGGCAGAAGACTGTCGACTGGTATCTGAACTGGCGCGCGACGCGCGATACAGGCGGGACGAAGCCGAAGCTTGAGGTCAAAGGTGAACTGAATTTCGACATCGCGGGCTATCCCTTCACGCTTTCGGCCACGGCAGACAGGATCGAGCGGACCGCGACAGGCGATCTCGTTATCGTCGACTTCAAGACCGGTAGTCCGCCATCGGACAAAGAGATTGCGACCGAGCTGAGCCAGCAGATGCCGCTTCAGGCACTCCTCGCCCGCGCGGGAGCCTATAAAGGCATCGACGCGGCTACAGTGAGTGCGCTGGAATATGTGGCGTTCAAGGCGAAACCGGATGCGCGGGTCGTCGGTGCGTCGCGGGCGCTGACCGCCACGCCGGGAGAGCTGGCCGACAAGGCGGAAGAGGGCATGAAGCGCCTGATCGCAAATTATCGCCAGCCGGATACAAATTTCCTGTCGGCCCCCCGCGTGAAATTCGTGAAGTATGACAATGGCTTCAACCGCCTCGCGCGCCGCGCGGAATGGGCGGGCGACACGGAAGACGGGGAGGGCGACAATGGCTGATCCTTTTGCCCCCGTCCGCGAGAGCAATGAGGCGCCGGCCTTTCTGGAGGCGATCGGCGTGCAGGCGGCTGTCGCCAATCCGGCCATCCCGGCTTTCGTGTCTGCCAATGCCGGCAGCGGCAAGACCAAGGTTCTGATCGACCGCGTCGCGCGCCTTTTGCTGCGCCGTGAAGACGGTCGGCCGGGCGCGGCGCCGGATTCCATCCTGTGCATCACCTACACCAAGGCGGCGGCGAGCGAGATGCTGTCGCGCCTGTTCAAGACGCTGGGCCGCTGGTCGGTGATGGCGGATGACAAACTCCGCGCTGAACTCGCAAAGCTCGAAGGCCGGCCTGAGAAGGCCTACAAGCCGGATGACCTTAAAGCCGCCCGTGCCCTGTTTGCGCGCGCGCTTGAGTCGCCCGGTGGCCTTCGTATCGAGACGATCCACGCCTTCTGTTCGCGTATCCTACGGCGGTTCCCGCTGGAGGCTGGCGTGCTGCCGGGCTTTGCGGAGATCGAGGAAGATGAGGCGGCGGCGCTGTGGAATGCCGCGCGGGCGCAGGCTGTGCTGCAAGCGCAGGATAATGCGCCGGAGTTGCTGGACCTTCTCGCGTTGGAAGGCGGACATGAAGGCGCGATGGCGGCGCTGGATACGCTGCGCTGGTCGGGCGGTGTCGTGCTCGATTTTGCCGAGACGCATGACTTTGATTTCGACGCGATGGATTTTGTTCTGCGCGAAAGCCTCAATGCGCCGGAGGCGAGCGCGGACGAGATGCTCGAACTGGCAATGGGCGAGGGGCTGCCGGTGGCTGACCTGCGCGCGGTCATAGGCGCGCTTCAGGGCGGCGCTGCGACGGACGTGAAAACGGCAGACGCCCTGGTTGCCGTGATGGAAGCCGTTGGCCCTGTTGCGCGCTGGGATACCTATCTCGGCATCTTCACGACTGGCACAGGGGATTTCCGCAAGTCCAATCCCTACACGGCGCCAACGGCCAAGCAGACGCCCCTGATTGGTGATCTCTTCCAGATGAAGGATGGCGAGGGCAGCGAAACCGCGCGGGTTCGCGAACTGGCCGAGGCGCTTGCCCGCGCGCGGGCGTTCGAGCGGACGTCTGCCTTGTTCCGGGTGGGCGTGCCTGCGCTGCTGGCCTACCAGCGGGAAAAGGCGGCGCGGGCAGCGCTCGACTTCGACGACCTGATCCACAAGACGCGCCTTCTGCTCACGCAGACGGGTATGTCGGACTGGGTGCTCTACAAGCTGGATGGCGGCCTCAGCCACGTGCTGCTGGACGAAGCGCAGGATACGAGCCCGCCGCAATGGGAGCTGATCAGCGCGCTGACGGCGGAATTCTTCTCCGGGATGGGCGCAGAGCGCCTGCAGGACCCGCGAACCCTGTTTGTGGTCGGTGACGAGAAACAGTCGATTTATTCCTTCCAGGGTGCCGACCCGTCGAAGTTTCGCCAGAAGGCGCAGGAATTCACGCTTCTGTCGACGGACATGCTGCTTGGCTCGATGGACATGTCGTTCCGCTCGTCGCCGCAGGTTCTGGAATTTGTCGACCAGGTCTGGAACACGGCGCCGCCGATTGAGGGCGCGCATGCGCCTGACGCGCCGATGGTGGCGGACCTTGTGAAACATACGGCACGCCGGGCAAGCCAGCCAGGCTGTGTTGAACTCTGGCCGTTGGATCCGCCAGCCGAGGATGTGCCGGAAGATGCCTGGGACCGGCCGGTCAACGCGATGCGCGAGGCCTCGCCCAAGGCGCAGTTGGCGAAACACCTGGCCGCTGAGATCAAGGGCATGATTGATCGGCGCGAGACAGTCTGGGTGGAAGAGGGGCGTGACTGGGTGCGCCGCCCCGTGGAGCCGCAGGACATTCTTGTGCTGGTGAGGGGCCGCACGGGCGGATTGTTCGATGCGATGATTTCCGCCCTCAAGGCGGCCGGCCTGCCCGTGGCGGGCGCGGACAGGCTGAAGCTGCTGGATCATATCGGTGTGCAGGATTGCCTGAACCTGTTGCGGTTCGTGACGCTGCCGGAGGCGGACCTGACGCTGGCGGAAATCCTGCGCGGGCCGTTTGTGGGCCTGGTGGATGACGACCGGTATCTCTATCCGCTGGCTGCTGGCAGGGGACGCAAGATCTCGCTGTGGACGCGGGTGCAGGAAAGCGAAGACCCGGATGTTGTTGCGGCGGCGGCCTTCCTGCAGAGTCTGCTGCAGCGGGCGCATCTGGCGCCGTATGAGTTCCTGTCATCCGTGATGGATCAGCCGGGCGCCGATGGGCAGACGGGCTGGGAAAAGATCAATGCGCGGCTGGGGACGCCGGCGCGCGATCCGGTCGAGGCGCTGATGGCGCGGGCACTGGCGCATGACTCGGCTGAGCCGGCTTCGCTGCAGAGATTCCTTGCGGCGATGGAGGCGCATGACACTGAAATCAAACGGGATTTGGCGGCGCCGGAGCGGGAAGTGCGGGTGATGACGGTGCACGGGGCCAAGGGCCTGCAGGCGCCGGTTGTGGTGTTGCCTGATACGACGTCAGGGCCGCGCGGGGGCTCTGGGCGCCTGTTCGAGATTGACGGTGTGCCGGTCTGGTCGCCGCGTAAGGACACCGATACGCCAGACGTGGCTGCTGTAAGGGCCATTGCAGATGCCAAGGCGGAGGAGGAGCATCGTCGCTTGCTTTACGTGGCACTGACACGGGCGCAGGACAGGCTGATTATTGCCGGTCACTGGCATGGCGGTGGCAAGGAAGGCTTCCACAAGAAGAGCTGGTACGCGCTGTGTGCTGACGCGATGGATGGCTTGGCGCCAGAGGGTACTGAAGGGGTGCGGACATATGGCTCCCGGGGGCCTTCGAAGGTC
Organism: Hyphomonas oceanitis SCH89; assembly: GCF_000685295.1. Classification (GTDB taxonomy): domain Bacteria; phylum Pseudomonadota; class Alphaproteobacteria; order Caulobacterales; family Hyphomonadaceae; genus Hyphomonas; species Hyphomonas oceanitis. The sequence continues at coordinate 52,925 of NZ_ARYL01000009.1, read as the reverse complement.
GTCTCGGACCATTCCCGGACCATTCCCGGACCATTCCCGGACTGGGCCTTGCGAAAACCGCCTGCTGACGGGCCTGCCCGGAAGCTGAGCGCCCCGACAAGCCTGCTGGCGCGCAACACGCCGGTGCTCGCCCCGTTCGGGCCGCGCCGTGAGGAACAGATGCGACGCGGGCGCCTGATCCACTCCTTGCTTCAATACTTGCCGGCCATTCCGGAGGCGAAGCGCGAGACGGCGGGGCAGGAGTTCCTGCGGCGGAACCCGGACCTTGATGATGCGCAGCGCGAAGAGATGCTGAGCGCAGCCATGGGCGTGATGAATGACGCGGCGATGGCGGAGATCTTCCAGCCGGGTGGACGCGCGGAGGCGGCGGTGATCGGCACGGCGCCGGAGCTACCGGATGGCACCGTGATCAATGGCCGGGTGGACCGGCTGGTGGTGACGCCGGAGCGGGTGCTGATCATCGACTTCAAGACGGATCAGCCGGCGCCGGCAACGGCTGCGGGTGTGGCAGACACGTATCGGGCGCAGATGGGGGCCTATTGGGCGGTGCTGAGGAAGGCTTATCCGGGCCGCGATGTGGTGGCGGCGCTGTGCTGGACGGACGGGCCGAAACTGATGGTGCTGCCTGAGGCAGACCTGTTAGAGTCACTAAAGCGTGCGCAGAGCGAGGTTTGACTTCGCTGATGAGTCCCTATGTATCAAGCAAGAAACAAGCATAAAGGAGCCAATCATGGCTGCAGTGAATGTAACGGACGACGAATTCGACTCCGTGATCGCCAATTCCGAGCTTCCGGTCGTTGTCGACTTCTGGGCTGAATGGTGTGGCCCTTGTAAGCAGATGTCACCTCATCTCGAGGCTGTCTCGGAAGAGATGGCTGACAAGGTGAAAGTCGCCAAGATCAATGTCGACGAAAACCCGATGGTCGCGTCGAAATATGGCGTGCGCGGCATGCCGACCCTGATGGTGTTCAAGGATGGCAAGGTTGCTGCAACCCATCTTGGCGCGATGAGCAAGCAAGCCATCGCTGACTGGATCAAGCAGAGCGTCTAGTTGACGCTGGCGCGCCCGGGCTTTCAGTCCGGGCTGCCCTGTGCCTGAACGCCATTCTTGTCGATATCGGCGATCAGGGCTTCCATTTCCCCAATCTCTTTCCGTTGTGTCTCGATGATGCCGTCCGCGAGTTCCCGAACGCGGGGATCACGTATGTGAGCGCGCTCGCTGGTCAGGATTGCGATGGAGTGGTGCGGGATCATGGCCTTCATCCAGGCGACGTCATCCACGGTTTCCTGACTGCGCACGAGCCACAGCGACAGCGCAAAGACCGCCACACTGCCGGCGAAAATGGCGATGTTGACCTTGGTGTTCTTGTACATGTTCAGCATGAAGCCGAGCATGACCACTGCCATTGATGCGCCCATGACAAAGGCCATGTAGAGCCGGGTTTCGCTGAACCAGACATGATCCAGAGCATAAGTATTGAGGTACATGAGCCCGAACATGACGACCGTCGAGGTCGCGATCATGGCCGCGAATTTCCAGTAATGTGAGCCTTGGCTTTCCATCCTCTCCTCCTTGGGTTGCTATTGAGGCAACGGAAGAAGGGGGTGACAGTTCCGTAACCTGCCTAGGCGGCTTCAGGCTCGCTGGTCAGTGACAGGAATACGTCTTCCAGATCGGGGGCTTCGGTAACGAGGTCCCCGATACTGATTCCAGAGGTGCGTACCTGCTCCAGGATGCGGCCGATGCCTGTCTCACTGGTGCGGAACGTGATGGCGAGGGTGCCGGTATCACGAATCCTGGCATCGAAGGCCGCGAGGCCTGCGGGAACAATGGTCAGCGGTTCGCGCGGTGTGATGACGAGTGTCTTGTAGTCGAGGCGTGCGAGCAGTTTCGGGGTGGGCTCGCTGGCGACGATCTCGCCATGGTTCACGATGGCGATCGTATCACAAAGCTCCTCGGCCTCTTCCAGATAGTGTGTGGTGAGGATGATGGTCGTGCCGCGGTCGTGCAGTTCGCGCACATAGGTCCAGAGGGACCGGCGCAGTTCCACGTCAACCCCAGCGGTGGGCTCATCGAGAATCAGGACGGGCGGATTGTGGACGAGCGCCTTGGCGACCATGAGTCGGCGCTTCATGCCGCCTGACAGCTGGCGCACATAGGCATCTTTCTTGTCATCAAGGCCGAGCGCGGTGAGAATTTCGAGGCTGCGGCGCTCGTTTTTTGGCACGCCGTAGAAACCGGCCATGAGTTCCAGCATCTCCATGGGCGTGAAGAAGGGGTCGGCCACGATCTCCTGATTGACGACGCCGATCGCTGCGCGGCTCTGGCGCGGATGCTGGTCGATATCGAGGCCCCAGATGCGGGCCGTACCGGACGTCTTGTTCACGAGACCGGCGAGAATGTTGATGAATGTGGACTTTCCCGCGCCATTCGGGCCGAGCAGGCCGAAGACCGAGCCGCGCGGAATTTGCAGGCTGATGTCCTTCAGGGCGTGCTTTTCGGGCATCTTGCCGGAGGCGCGATAGATTTTCTGGAGGTGCTCGATCTCGATGGCGTAGTCGGGGGCGGTCTTTGCGTCGGTCATACGGGCCTCAATGCTCTTCACAGGGCGATCTTGCGCAGCGCGGCCCTGCGGACTAGTTAGGTCCGTGTAGCGGCGCGAACAAGGACTGCGCCGGAAACTCCATGGAAAGCCGCCCATTATGAGCAAACCCCGTGATGTCTTCAGCCCGCCTGAAATCGTGCTGTCCAACAGCCACAAGGTATCCTGCAATGGCGCTGGCGGCGCGCTCGGCCACCCCAAGGTGTGGTACGAGATGGGCGACGAAGACTATGTCGAGTGCAAATACTGCGACCGGCGATTCGTTCTGATTGGCGGCAAGGAAGACCGTTCGCAAAACCGATAGGCGGCGAAAGCCATGAAAATCCTGATTGCAGGGGGCGGTATCGGCGGGCTGACAGCTGCGCTGGCCTTGACGCAATTCGGGCATGACGTGGTCGTGCTGGAGCAGGCCGAGGCGCTTGGCGAAGTCGGCGCGGGCCTGCAGATCAGCCCCAATGGCATGAAAGTGTTCGAAGCGCTCGGCATGTCCGACCGGATTGCGGCCAACGCCTTCCAGCCAGAGGGCATCGAGTTGCGCATGGGGCGAAGCGGACGTGTCGTGTTTGATATTCCGTTGGGCCTGAGCGCGGCTGACCGCTGGGGCGCGCCATACCTCCACCTGCATCGGGCCGATCTGGTTGATGCGCTGGCGGCTGAGCTGGCGGAGCGCGCGCCGGGGGCCGTGCGGTTTAACGCGAAGATCGCGTCCTACACGCAGGATGGCCAAAGCGTGACCGTCACGCTTGAGGACGGCACCCATGTCGATGGCAGCGTGCTGGTGGGCGCCGATGGCATCCATTCGGTTGTACGCGGGACAATGCTGGGGCCGGACAAGCCGCGCTTTACCGGCAATGTCGCCTGGCGTGCGGTGGTGCCGATTGAGCGGCTGGGCGATGACCTGCCGCCGCCGACGGCCTGCGCCTGGGTCGGCAAGGGGCGTCACGCCGTGACCTATCGGCTGCGCGGCGGGGCGCTGGCGAACTTTGTCGGCGTTGTGGAGCATGATGGCTGGCAGGTGGAATCATGGTCGGGCGAAGGGCAACGCGAGGATGCGTCGGCGGATTTTGCCGGCTGGCATCCTGTCATCTCCAATATGATCCGGCAGGCGGACGTGCTGAACCGCTGGGCACTGTTTGATCGCCCGGCCCTGCCGCGCTGGCATGATGGCCGCGTCGTGCTGTTGGGCGATGCCTGCCACCCGATGCTGCCTTTCCTGGCGCAGGGGGCTGTGATGGCGATTGAGGACGCATGGGTGCTGGCGGCGCGCCTTTCGGAAGGCGGCGACGTGACCCATGCGCTGGCGGCCTATGAGCGCGACCGGCGGGGGCGGACATCCGCCGTGCAAGCCGGAGCGCGCAACAACGCGAAACTGTTCCACCGGCACAACCCCGTCACGCAGCTGGCGACCTATGGACCGATGTGGCTGGCGGGCCGTGCGGCACCAAAATTTGTGCACGCGCGCAATGACTGGATCTATGGACATGATGTGACCGCCGGATTGCAGAACAAGCCCTTGCCTTGAGACGCAGGGGCGGGCAGGCATGGCGGCCCAGTGGCATCATGAGCGGACACAGCCATGCTTTCAGTTCTTGATCTCTTTCGCGTCGGTATCGGCCCGTCCAGCTCCCACACTGTGGGGCCGATCCGGATTGCGAACCGGTTTGCCGCCTCGCTGGCGGATGGGGATGTTCTGGGCAGTGTGGAGCGGATCGAGGTGGAGTTGCAGGGATCGCTGGCGCTGACCGGCGCGGGGCACGCGACGCCGAAGGCCGTGGTGCTGGGCCTGTTGCGGATGGAGCCGGAGACGCTGGACCCGAACAAGGCCGATGCGATGGTGGCCGACGTCTATACGGCCAAGGACCTCAGGCTGGCTGACGGGCGGGTGATTCCGTTCGATCCGGAGACGGATATTGTTTTCGCCTATCATGTGCTGCCGGACCTGCACCCGAACGGGATGAAGCTGAGCGCCTTTGCAGCCAATGGCGATGTGCTGGTGGAGGAGACGTATTACTCCGTTGGCGGCGGATTCATTGCGACAGCCAAGCAGCTGAGCACGCCGCCGGAAGACGACATTGTAAAGACCGGCAGTGATGTGCCCTATCCTTTCGGATCGGCGGCAGAGCTGCTGGGGATATGCGCCGACAAGGGCATGGCGATCCATGAAGTGATCCTGACGAATGAAGACGCGATGCGGCCGCGCGCGGAGACGGAAGCGGCGCTGGACCGGATTGCGGATGTGATGCTGGCCTGTATCGACCGGGGGCTTGTGCATGAGGGCATCCTGCCGGGCGGCTTGAAGGTGCGCCGCCGGGCACCGGAGATATGGGCGAAGCTGCAGGCCTCACCGCAATCGAATGAGCGCGAGCAGATATTCGACTGGCTAAACGCCTATGCAATGGCGGTGAATGAAGAGAATGCCGGCGGCGGGCAAGTGGTGACGGCGCCGACCAATGGCGCGGCGGGGATTATTCCGTCCGTGATCAGGCATTATTGCGCCGATGCGGAAGACCGCACGGTGCGGCTGCGCAAGTTCCTGCTGACGGCGGGCGGCGTGGGCCTCCTCTACAAGCAGCGCGCGTCGATCTCGGGCGCCGAGATGGGCTGCCAGGGTGAAGTGGGCGTGGCCTGTTCGATGGCGGCTGCCGGGTTGGCATCTGTGTGGGGCGGCACGCCGCAGCAGTGCGCCAATGCGGCCGAGATCGGCATGGAGCATAATCTGGGGCTGACGTGTGACCCCGTTGGTGGCCTCGTGCAGATCCCGTGCATCGAGCGCAATGCGATTGGTGCGGTGAAGGCGGTGAATGCCGCGCGCCTTGCGCTGCACTCGCTGGAGCAGACCAAGGTGTCGCTCGACCAGGTGATCGAAACGATGCGTCAGACGGGCATCGACATGTCGTCGAAGTACAAGGAGACCAGCCAGGGCGGGCTGGCCGTGAACGTCATCGAGTGCTGAGGCTCAGCCCTTGGTGAACATGCCTTTGAGGCCGCCGCTGGTGAGCATGGCGACGTCGCCAAGCGCGATGGGCAGGGAGAGACCGGCAGGCGCGGCGAGATAGAGCGGCTCCCACTCGGGCAGGAACTTCTTCTTGTAGTTCCTGAGGCCCTCAAAGCCGTAGATCTTGTTGGCATGCTCGTAGACGAATGCACCTAGCTTGGACGTGAGCGTAGCGAGGCGGTGGCCTTCGAGGCCGGAGAGCGGCGCCATGCCGAGGTCGAACGTCTCGGCGCCCTGCGCCTTGCCCCAGAGCATCAGTTCGATGAACAGGAAGTCCATCACGCCCTTTGGCGCGGCATGGCCATAGCGCATCAGGTCGATGGCGATTTCCGTGCCGTCGGAAGTGGACATCAGGTTGGCGAAGGCGACGATCTGGCCGTCACACCAGGCGACGCCCATGGGAAAGTTACGCAGGTAGTCCCGGTCGAACCGGCCGAGGGAAAAGCTTTTCTCCGCGCCGCCATGGATGGCGAGCCATTCGTCGGAAATGGTTGCGAGGTCTGGCAGGATATCGTCGCAGGCGTTGGCGGGGATGATCTCGAAACTGAGGCCATCGCGCAGGGCGCGCTTGTGGCTGGCGCGCAGGCCGGAGCGGGACGAGCCTTCGAGGGAGAAGTCCTGCAGCGGCACGAGCGCTGTCTCGCCGATCTTCTGGGCACTGAGGCCAAGGTCGAGCGCGAGGGGCAGGAATTCCTTCCGCACTGAATAGAAGACCGGCACGGCGCCATAGAGATCGGCCTGCTCGCGGAACTGCCATAGCAGGGGGCCGATTTCTTTCTGTTTGCCGACGGGGGCGCTCATGGCGATCCAGTGACGACCACGCACGCCGTACATGATGAAGCTTTCGCCGCTGGGGCTGAACAGGAACTGCTTGTCGTCGAGCAAGGCGAGCGCGCCATCCGCATAGCCTGTTTCCGCGCTGGCGAGGATTTCCGCGATCCGGCCGGGCGCAGGCGATTCGAGCGCGGTATCACGCTTGCGGATGGCGGGCTGCAGCCAACGCCAGAGCGATGCGAGCAGGAGCACGATGGGGATGCCGGCAGCGGCGCGCAGGAAGCGGGATGTCTGGCCCTTGATGGAGAAGGTCCACCAGAGTTCGTCGCGATAGGCGACATGTTCATAGGAGAAGAAGCCGAGCCAGATGGCCGCGCTGACGGCGCCAAGGATGGCGAGGATCCAGGGCAGTGTGAGGCGCGCCTGACTAAGCGGTGTCTTGCGATAGAAGGCCTTGCGTGAGGTGGCGAGCAGGCCGAGCGCTGCGAGCAGAATGATGGCCTCATGCGGTTGCGCGCCCTTCAGCAGGGTCAGCCCCGCGCCGAGGACCAGCAGAATCATGCCGATGGTCCAGGCATGGTCGAGCTTTTGGCGCAGGCCCAGCGCGACGATGAGGAGAAGCACGCCGACAATGGAGGCGAGGAAGTGCGACAGCTCGATCACCGGGAGGGGCAGGATACGCGAGGCCGCCTCCAATGGGCCTGCCAGCGTGGGTGTCGTCGCCGAGATCAGCATGAAGGCGCCAGAAAGGAAGGCGATCAGCGAGAACAGTGTTGGCGCGAAGAGTTCGGTCACGTCCTGCGCTGCGGCGGCGGCGCCTTTGATCTGCGCCCCGGCGTGACGGTACTGATGCACGGCCAGCAGGATGGCCGCCACGGCGAGCGGCATCAGGTAGTAGATGACGCGATAGGCAATCAGACTGGCGGCAAGGGCCTCGCTACTCCCGGCCGGAACCATCAGCAGGATGACGGCTTCGAACACCCCAACACCGCCCGGCAATCCGCTCATGCCACCGATGAACGTCGCGGCGACGAATATGGGAAGGAAGGCCAGAAAGGAGAGGCCAGTGTCTGGCGGCAGGACAGCGAAGAGAACGAGGCTCGCGCCCGCCCAATCGGCCATGCTGACCAGTAGCTGGCCGGTCGCCACGGGCAGGCCGGGCGGTGTGATCTCGTAGGAGCGTATGCGCCAAGTGCGGTTGGTGAACCGGGAGAGGACGAGGAAGGCCAGCACAAGGGCGAGGAAGACGATGCCTGCCAGGTGCGCGAGGATTGCCGGGATATGGAAAACGGACTCGAAACGGTCTGCTTCGACCAGCAGGCCGAGGCCTGCAAAGGCCAGCGCGCCGACATAGAGCGTCCCGCCTGTAACCACGGCAAGCAGGCCGACATCCTTCGCTGTCAGGCCCCAGCTGGAGTAGAGTCGGTAGCGAACGGCGCCGCCGGTCAGCAGAGGCATGCCCAGCGTGTTGGACAAGGCGTAGGACGTGAATGAGGCAAATGCCGTCTTCTGATAGGGGAGCGGCCTGCGCGCGTAGCGAAGCGCCAGCGTGTCGTAGCCTGAGACGCCGAGATAGCTGATCACGGTGCCCGCGAGCGCAAGCAGGACCTGGCCCGGTGTCAGGCCTCTCAGCTCGGCATAGATCTTGTGGACCGACATGTGCCGCAATTCTGTATGCACGGCGGCAATTGCCGCCACAAAGAGGAGCGCAACAAGAAGCAGCCCCAGTCGCCGTTTCCATGGCGAAAGGGCGATGACGGGCTCGTCTTCGAAATCAGCTTTCGTTTGTTCAGCCAACTTCCGGTGCTCCGTCTGTTTTCGTCTGTACCAGTTTTTCAAGGATCGCCAGTTGCGCGGCCTGTTGTTCCAAGAGGGCCGTCAGTTGATTCTGACGCATCTCGTCGAGCTTTTCATGAAGCTGGAGGATTTCCAGCTCGGCCTTGAGGTTCACTTCATAGTCATAGCCAGCCGCCGCACGGTCCTTCGTGGCCTGCCGGTTCTGAGACATCATGATGACCGGCGCCTGTATGGCGGCGACCATTGAGAGAATGAGATTCAGGAAAATGAAGGGGTAGGGATCGATTGCGCCGATCTTGCCCGCCGCCAGCAGCGTGTTGCCGCCGATCCAGATGACGAGCACCACGAAGAAGATGATGATGAAGGTCCATGAGCCGCCGAAGGCCGCGACCTTGTCGGCAAGGCGGTCGCCGAAGGACATGTCCTTATCGAGCATCTTGCTGACATTGCGGGATATCCGGCGCCGTTCGACAAAGCGCTCCAGTACACGGCGCTCGCGTTCGGTCAGATCCTCCGGCTTTGTGTGCAGAAATTGGCGCGCAAGCGTCGCGATATCCTTCATGCCGGTATTCCTTCCGTGGCGCGACCGATCCTATACGCCTATTTCGGACTGGTCATGCATCGCTTTATCGGGCGGAGATGTGCGGCTCCATGGCACCTGGATACGTGTCATGTAGCGAACTTCGCGGGCGATTCGGGCCGCGTGGTGTGGGTTGAGCAGGGATGTGTGCGTTTCGCCTTCGAGCGCAAAGAGGCGTCCGTAGCCTCCCTGATTCGAAACGGATTTGACGATACCCGCGTTTTCGCCGCCATCGGCCTCACGTGAAAAAACCGAAACCGGCGTGGTGACGGGAATGGATTGGTCGAAGCAGGCCGCCTCAGACTCGGTTGCCAGTACTTCGCCCAGTGCGGCCGTCCAGTGATCCGTCTTGCGAAAAAGGAACCGCTTCTCGAGCTTGCGCTCCTTGGGCAGGTCTATGTCGTCGCCGGTGAAGGGGGCGATCAGGTTGAGTGCGCCGATCTTCGAGGCCAACCGCCCCATTCGCAATAGCCCGGCAAAGGCCTTCAGCAGGCGCATGCCGCCCTTCCGGCGCAGGTTGGCGGGGTTCATCGCATCCACGAACACGCGGCCTGCGATCTCGTCCGGATGGAGGTTGGCGTAAGCATGAAGCCTCAGGCCCGCCATGGAGTGGCCGACCAGCACATAAGGTGGACGCGCGCCGAGCTCATCCAGCAGTCGCCGCAGGTCTGCGACATGGAATTCGGGGCTGAGGGGCGTGCCTTCGGGAGCCGGATCGCTCCAGTCCATGCCGGCGCGACCGTAAAGCACGACGCGATGATCGGCTTTCAGTGCCTCCTTGATCCACCAGCCATCGGTGTAGGAGCCAAACGCGCCATGATCGAAGACGACCCAGGGGGCATCGACGGGGCCTTCGACACAGACGTGCAGCCGCCGACCAGGCTCGACTTCGACAAGGTCAAAGGGGGCAAGCATAACGCAAGGTCTCCGAGGGAGGCTGGCTGTGGGAGGAGGAGGGCGGGTGAAGTAACGGTTTCCGGGCTTATATGGGCAAGCCCTCAACACCGAAACAGCTCGAGGCACATCCGTAGGTATATTTGAGCGTGTCGTGACAGTGATGACACGGCTGTAGCTTGCGGGAAGCAGCTGGTGGCCGGCATTGGCCTCGAGGTTGGTAAGGGGGGTGGCTCCGCGAGTAGGACTCGAACCTACGACCGGGCGATTAACAGTCGCCTGCTCTACCAACTGAGCTATCGCGGATCAGCCGAGAGCGGGTGAATAGCAGACCGATGGTCCGGTTCAAGCCCCAACATGCTGCTCCTGTCCAAAAACTTGTGTTCGGACAAAAAAATGGCGGAAGCTGAAAGCTCCCGCCGAGGCGTTGGGTGATGGTGGGTGTCTCCAAGAGAAGACATGCCCAAGATCGCCCGAATTGGTTAACGCGCCGTAAATGATTAACCAGCAAACGCGCAAAATTAGCGCAAGAATGCGTTAAGAATGATCCAAATCTGTGGATTGCGTCTGGAGGCTCCACCCGGAATCGAACCGGGGTGCGCGGATTTGCAATCCGCTGCGTCACCACTCCGCCATAGAGCCTGACCAGAGGCGCGTCACTAGCAAGCAAAAGGCAGGCTTTCAATCAGCGTTTTCACCACCCGTGCGTTTATCGCGCATTGCGTGGGGCGCGGCCCATGCTAAAGGGCGGTTATACGTCCGTTTTTACCAGAGGAAGGCGCGCGCCCATGAGCTTTGACGCAGCCCGCGAGATCATGGTGGATAGCCAGATCCGCCCGAATGATGTCTCCGATGCACCGATCGTTTCGGCTTTCCTGCGCACGCCGCGCGAGGCCTTTGTGCCGAACTCCCGCAAATCGGTGGCCTATTCCGAACTGGAAATCGCGACATCGCCGGGGCGTTCGCTGTGGATTCCGCGCGATACCGGCAAGCTGATCAAGTTGGCTGCGATTCGGCCGACCGATATTGTGCTCGTGATTGGGGCAGGGGCTGGCTATGAGGCTGCCCTTATCAGCCACCTGTCGGAAACCGTCATTGCGCTTGAGGAAACGACCGAGCTGGTAGACGCCATGTCGGAGCGCTTTGCGACGCTTGGCCTTGATCGTGCGGTGGCCGTTGAAGGCAATATCGCCGCAGGCCTGCCGGACCAGGCGCCGTTTGACGTTATTTATGTGTGCGGCATGGTCGAAACCGTTCCGGACGCGTGGACCGCTCAACTGGCTGATGGCGGACGCCTCGCGACCGTTGTCATGGAGCGCGAAGGCCTTGGGCGTGGCAAAGTGTTCACGAAGGCGGGCGACACGGTTGCGGCGCGTGACGGCTTTGACGCCTTCCCGCCCAAGTTCGAGCAGTTCAATCGCAAGCAGGCCTTCGTTTTTTAAAGTCAGACTGCGCTGATTGCCCGCATCATAAGAATTATTCTCAGCGTTTAAGACTCCCGAAAAGTGAACAGTGTTCACTATATCTTCGGGCGTCGCTATATGATGCTGCTGAAACCGGGTTATCAAGGAGCTCAGGATGCGTGTGAAGTATCGTTGCCTTATGGGTGCGGCGGTCGTTGCGATGATTGCCGGAAGCTCTGCTACGGCGGAAACGCTGGATCAGGCAATCGCCTCGGCCTTTGCGACAAACCCCCAGCTCGACATCCAGCGATATGAGACCGACGTGGCGCGTGAGAGCCTTGCGCAAGCCCGCTCAGGCGGCCGCGCGACGCTGAATGTCGTCGGCAGTGCCGGTTACGAATATGTCGATACGACGTCGCCGTTTGCCTTCGGACTTGGTGACCGTCCGATTGCCAACGCGCAGGTCCAGGCCGTGCAGCCGCTCTATACGGGTGGGCGTGTCAGCGCCGGCATTCGGCAGGCAAAGGCTGGCATCAGCGCCGCGAAGTCGCAATATGATGCTGCCCAGCAGGACATGATTCTCCAGGTCGTGACCGCCTATGTCGACGTGCGCCGCGACCGTGAGGCGGTTACGATTCGCAAGAACAATGTCGATGTTACGGGCGAGCAGGTCCGCGCCGCCGATGACCGATTCGAAGTCGGGGTTGTCACGCGGACGGATGTTTCGCTCTCCAATGCGCGCCTTGAAGGTGCACGTGCCGCGCTGGCTGGCGCCGAAGCGCAGCTTGAGGCCAGCGAAGCCAATTACCAGTTCCTCACCAGCCTGAAGCCGGGCGACCTGCCGCCACCACCGCCACTGCCGCCTCTGCCGCGCTCCATTGATGAGGCGGTGAAGATTGCGCTTGATGGCAATCCGGATATCCAAGCCGCGCGTCATTCCGAGCGCGCTGCAAGCGAAGCGATCTCGGTTGCAAAATCGCAGTACCGGCCACAGATCAGCATCGTTGGCACTGCTGGCGTCGATTCGACCTATGGTGATCCGGAGCAGCGCAATACAAGCGTTTCTGCCGTTGCTCAGGGCCGAATCCCGATTCTTTCAGGTGGCCTGATCAAGAGCCAGGTCAGTGAAGCGCGTCTGCGCCGCGACCAGGCGCGCCAGCAGATCGACCTGCTTGAACGCCAGGTCCGCGCACAGATCGCACAGGCCTGGTATGGCTACGATGCGTCGCTGCGCTCGATCGAAGCGTCTCGCCGTCAGGTGGATGCCGCCGAGATCGCCTATGACGGTGCGAAGGAAGAACTCGCCGTCGGCGTGCGCACGACTCTCGACGTTCTGGACCAGGAGCAGCAACTGTTTGAGGCGCGACTCGCGCTGGTACAGTCCGAGCGTGATGCCTATGTCGCAGCGTTTCGACTTCTGCGTGCGGCTGGCGAGCTGGACAAGCCTGTTCCCACTGGCGCCGCGCCGGAAATCGAATAAGGTTAACATCGTCAAGCGGTTGTTAACTGATACATCTTATCCATTAACCTGTACTGATTCTGATGGGTAAAGAGTAAGGGGCTGACATGGCCAACGAAGCGCACAAGGAACCGACGATGGAGGAAATCCTCGCGTCGATCCGCAAGATAATCTCAGAGGACGATGCCACGACGGCCCGCCGTCCCGGTGCGCCGACTCCTGTTCGCGAGGAAGCGGTCGAGGAAGAGGATGATGGCGGTTTTTCCGACATGGCGTTCGATCCGGTTGAGGAAGATGTCGATGAGGGCATCTTCGAGGCCGAGGAAGACGACACGTTCGTGCTGGAAGAGCCGGAGCAAGTCGCAGAGGAAAGCGAGCCGGAGCCTGCTGATTCGTTTGAGGATCTGCTCATGGCCGCTCGCTCTGTCGAAGAGCCTGAGCCAGCTCCGACCTTCCGTCATGAACCCGAACCGGAGCCGGAACCCATCCCGGAACCAGCCCCCCGTCAAAAAGCCTATGCTCCTGTGGAGAATGAAATGCCCGCCAGCGCCCGCTACCAGCAGACCGTCCTGACCGACGACTCAACGTCCGATGCCGCCGCCGGCGCACTCGGCAAGCTGATCTCCAAAATGGATTTCGGCGGCGACAACACGATTGAGGGTCTCGTCCGCGAACTGCTCAAGCCGATGATCAAGGACTGGCTCGACGCCAACCTGCCCGGCATTGTCGAGGAAAAGGTCGAAGCGGAAGTACAGCGCATCGCCCGCATGGCGCGCTAGCCTCTCCCGCCAAAATGTTTATAGGGAAGGGCGCGCTGCCACCGGCGCGCCCTTTTCTTTTGTCCTGGAATACGCCTGACCCATGCTCGACCAACGATTTGACCCCGCCGAAGCCGAAACACGCCTCTACAAGGCCTGGGAGGCACGCGGATGCTTCAAGCCTTCGGGCGATACAAGTGCGCAAGCCTATTCCATCGTCATCCCGCCACCGAACGTTACCGGCGTGCTGCACATGGGCCATGCGCTGAACAATACGCTGCAGGACGTGCTGGTCCGCTTCGAGCGGATGCGTGGCAAGAACGTGCTCTGGCAGGCAGGCACCGACCATGCGGGCATTGCCACGCAGATGGTTGTCGAGCGCCAGCTGGCCGAAGCTGGCAATGAAAGCCGCCGCGAGATGGGGCGTGATGCCTTCGTGGACCGCGTCTGGGCGTGGAAAGAGGAATCCGGCGGCGCCATTGTTGGCCAGCTGAAGCGCCTTGGCGCCTCGTGCGACTGGTCTCGCCTCGCCTTCACGATGGGTGACCGGGCCGAGCCCGACAACAACATGATGCGCGCCGTCACCAAAGTGTTCGTCGAGCTTTACAAGAAGGGCCTGATCTATCGCGACAAGCGCCTCGTGAACTGGGACCCGCATTTCCAGACCGCGATCTCGGACCTCGAAGTCGACCAGCGCGAAGTCAACGGCCATTACTGGCACCTGCGCTATCCACTGGCGGACGGCGTGACCTACCTGCACCCGGTCAAGGACGAAGACGGCAACGTCACCGGATCTGAGATGCGTGACTATATCGTGGTCGCCACCTCGCGCCCTGAAACCATGCTCGGCGATACGGGCGTGGCCGTTCACCCGGAAGACGCGCGCTATGCGGGCCTTGTGGGCAAGTACGTGGAGCTGCCGATTGTCGGCCGCCGCGTGCCGATCATCGCGGACGACTATGCGAACCCTGAAAAAGGCTCCGGCGCGGTGAAGATCACGCCGGCGCATGATTTCAACGACTTTGAAGTCGGGAAGCGCGCGGGGCATACGCCGCTGAACATCCTGAACGCCACGGCGCACATCGTTGATGGCGCTGAGGGGGACGCAGCCGGCATTCCGGCGGACTATCGCGGCCTTGATCGCTTTGATGCGCGCAAGAAAGTGGTCGAGGCGTTCGAGGCGCTGGAACTGCTGCAGGAAATCGAGAACCTCAAGATCGAACAGCCCTTCGGCGACCGGTCCAACGTGGTGATCGAGCCGTGGATGACCGACCAGTGGTATGTCGACGCCAAGACCATGGCCCAGCCCGCCATCGCGGCCGTGAAAGAGGGCAAGACCCGCTTCGTGCCCGAGAACTGGGAAAAGACCTATTACAACTGGATGGACAACATCCAGCCCTGGTGTGTCAGCCGACAGCTCTGGTGGGGACATCGGATTCCGGCCTGGTTTGGTGACGACAGCAAAATCTACGTCGCTTATTCGGAAGAAGAAGCTCAGCAACAGGCCGGTAAAGGTGTGAAGCTGAAACAGGACGAAGACGTCCTCGACACATGGTTCTCGTCCGCACTCTGGCCGTTCTCGACCATGGGTTGGCCGGACAAGACGCCTGAGCTGGACGCATTTTATCCCACCGCCACGCTCGTCACCGCCTTTGACATCATCTTCTTCTGGGTTGCCCGGATGATGATGATGGGCATCGAGTTCATGGGCGAAGTTCCGTTCAAGGATGTCTATATCCACGCCCTCGTCCTCGACGAGAAGGGCCAGAAGATGTCCAAGTCCAAGGGCAACGTCATGGACCCGCTGGAACTGGTGAACGAATACGGCGCCGATGCGCTGCGCTTCACCATGGGCCGCATGGCCGGTCAGGGGCGCAACATTCGCCTCTCGAAACAGGCCGTCGAAAGCAACCGCAATTTCGCGACCAAGCTTTGGAACGCGGCGCGCTTTGCCGAGATGAACGAATGCGGCGCACCGGGCGAGATCGACTTTGCCAAGGTGACGAGCCCCGTGAACCGCTGGGTTCTGGGCGAGCTTGCCGCGTGCGAGGCCGAGGCCACGAAAGCTATTGAAGAATACCGCTTCAATGATGCGGCTGGCGCGCTCTACAAGTTCATCTGGAACGTGCTCTGCGACTGGTATCTCGAACTCATCAAGCCGCTGCTGATGGGCATGGACGACACGGCCAAGCAGGAGACGCGCGACGTGTGCGGCTATGTGCTCGACGAGACGCTGAAGCTGCTGCACCCGTTCATGCCGTTCGTGACGGAAGAATTGTGGGAGCGCCGCGCCGCGGGCCGCGTGGACGAACAGGGTTTCCTCATGCTCCAGTCCTGGCCGGAATATGACATCGCGCGCGATGCCGAAGCCGACGACGAGATCCAGTGGGTGATCGACCTGATCACGGAAGTGCGCTCGCTGCGCAATGATCTCGGCGTGCCGGCTGGCTCGAAGATTCCGCTGTCGCTGGTCAATGCTGGCCCGGTCATTGAGGATCGCGCTTACCGTCACGAAGATATCCTCAAACGCATCGCGCGCCTTGAAGACATTGTTGTCAGTGAGTCGGTTCCGGATGGCGCCGTGTCGACGGTTGTGGGCGAAACGGTTGTGGCGCTCGGTATTGCCGATCAGATCGACGTGGCTGAGGCGCGCAAGCGGCTCGACAAGGAGATCGGCCAGCTCGACAAGGACATCATGTCGACCGAGAAGAAGCTCGGCAACGAGGCCTTCGTTTCGAAGGCGCCGCCCGAGATCGTGGAAGAGAACCGCGAGCGTATCGTCGACTGGACGGGCCGCCGCGAAAAGCTCAAGGCCGCCCGTAAAAGCCTTGAAGACCTGTAGGTAATCAGTCCATCCTGCCTTCAGAAAACTGGAGGCGGCGATGACACTGAAATCCCTGACGATCCTGGCGGGCGCTGGCCTGTTCCTGGCAGCGTGTGCAACTCCGGTTGAACCTGAGCCTGTTGCTGTCCCTGAATGGCATCTCGCGATCCATGGCGGCGCAGGCGTGATCTTGCGCGAGAACATGATGGCTGAAGAAGAAGCTGCCTATACTGCGGGTCTCAACGCGGCCCTCGAAGCCGGGGCAGCCGTGCTGCGCGAGGGCGGTAGCGCGGTGGACGCGGTGCAGGCCGCTGTCATTCCGATGGAAGACAATCCGCTGTTCAATGCGGGTTATGGCGCTGTGTTTGCGGCCAATGGCACGCATGAGCTGGACGCCTCTATCATGGACGGGCGAGACCGTGACGCGGGCGCCGTTGCGGGCGTCATGCGCGTGAAGAACCCGATCCTTGCGGCGCGCGCCGTGATGGACGAGTCCGAGCATGTCATGTTCGCCGGGCCGGCGGCGGACCAGTTTGCGGATGTGCAGGGGCTGGAAATGGTCCTGAACTCGTATTTCGACACAGACCGCAGGCGTGAAGCGCTGGACCGACTGCTTGAGGCGCGTGAGGGCAAACCGCTCGCCGCACTGCGCACGGATGAAGAGCGCTTCGGGACTGTTGGCGCAGTCGCCATGGATAGCGCAGGCAATCTGGCGGCGGCGACCACGACTGGCGGCATGACGGCCAAAGCGCCGGGCCGGGTGGGCGATGCGCCGCTGATCGGTGCGGCGACCTATGCCGAGAACGGCGTCTGCGCCGTGTCAGCCACAGGGCATGGCGAGTATTTCATCCGCGTCGGCGTCGCCAAGACGATCTGCGACCGGGTGAAATTAGGGGATGAAAGTGTCGGCACGGCTGCGGGTGTGGCGCTTGGCGAAGTCGCAGCGCTAGGCGGCGACGGCGGCGTGATCGTCATCGACGGCGCCGGGAATGTGGATTTCGTTTTCAACTCGGCCGGCATGTATCGCGGCGAGATCAGTCCATCGGGATCATCGACAGCCATATTCCGTGCGCCGGTTGAGGTGGAACAATAGATGCAGACGCGAAACGACGACCTATGACGGACCAGACACCTGACCTTCCCGACGGCGAGCCGCCCCGGGTGGACCCCGAGATCACGGTGGCCCTTGCCGACCTGCCAGCTGGCTTTCAGCACTTCGGACAGGTCTTTCAGGATGAGATTCGCCCTGCATTGCAGGCGCGTGAAGGCGATAGATTGGCGGCCGTCGGCAAGGCGCGACAGGCGCGTTACGTTGGCGGGGCGATCGGGGTAATCGGCGTTCTGGTTGGGCTCTTCGTGGCGAAGATGCCCTTCGTTGCTTTTATCGCGGCCATTGTCGGCTTCGGCTATGTCTGGTGGGGCTCGCGGGACATCACAAAGCTTGCCAAGGAGGCCAAGACGCTGCTGGTCACGCCGGTCGCGCGTCAGTTCGAGCTCAGCTTCAATGCCGATCCGGGGCAGGTGGACGCGATCCACAAGCACCGGGAAATCGGGCTCGTGCCGAGCTGGGACAGGGCCAGCTATGAGGATCTCGTCACCGGCGCGCGCAAGGGCGTGGAGTTCGAACTGTTCGAGGCGCACCTGGAAGAACGCCGCCAGACAACCGATTCCAAGGGACGTTCGCAGACGCGCTGGGTCACCGTCTTCAAGGGCCAGTGCCTGCGCTTTGAATTCGACAAGGTTTTCTACGGTCGCACGCTGGTGACGCGCGATGCCGGTTTCTTCAACCGATTCGGTGGCGGCAAGGGCATGCAGCGGGCTAGCCTTGAGGATCCTGTCTTCGAGAAGATCTTCGAAGTCTATACGACCGATCAGGTCGAGAGCCGCTACCTGCTGACGCCGGACCTGATGCAAAAGCTGGTCGACATGGAAGAGGCGTTCCATGGCGGCAAGCTGAAATGCTGCTTCGATGGCGGCGACATGTTCATCACGCTGCAGGGCGGCAACCTGTTCGAACCTGGCACCATGTTCAAGCGGCTGGATGACCCGGACCGGGTGTGCGAGCTGCTCAGCGACTTCGCGGCCGTGTTCAACATTATCGACTCGGTCGTGGCCAACCGCCGCGCCCAGGATCCGCGCGCGGGCGGCTGACGGTGGACCGATCAGGCCAGATGAGTTGCAGCCGTGTTCGCCACGCCATCGGAGTCCATAGGCAGGGCAGGGACAGTGAAGGCTGCCAGCATCGCAATGGGCAGGATCAATGTCCATTTCGGTGCCCAGCGAGCGCGGCTGAGATCAGCCGGTATTTCGAGCGGGGCGACCAGTTGATCAAGCGTAACGGCAACGTCCAGTGCGGGGCGTTGTGTGGTGGTTTGTGGGTTCAAGGCGGTCATTGGTCTGTCTCCTGAATAGCTCGCTATGTGAGCGAACAATCACAAAATCGCCTCTGAATACGGCAAAAGTGTGGCCAAGTGAGCGATTGATCATTTTTAATCTTTGGGCGTTCGGCGGGCTTTGGAATGGGGCGAACGTTGCCCCAATTGAGGCCAGTGTGTGACGGCTTTATTCAGGTTTGCTTCAGCCGCTATCGGGCATTAGGCAGGATATTGAAGAAGGGCCCCGCCATGATCCGTTTGCTCCTTGCCTCGCTCGCTGTGGCCGTCGCAATGCCGGCGGCTGCAGATACGCTCTCGCCGAAACAGGTTGAGCGCTGCAAGGCCATGCAGGTGACGTTGGCACCGAAGAAGGCTGAGCTGGAAGCCGCGACGGCCAACCGGGACGCGCTGGCGGCCAAGGCTGAGGCGCTTGGCGACAGCTATGAGGATGCACAAATCGTGCGCCTGGCTTCGGCGTTCAACGCCAAGGCCGCCGATTCCGCCAAGGCCGAATTCGATGCTGCCAAGCGGGCTTTCGCGCAGGCGGAGTTCGCTTTGCAGGCCAATGCGCGGCAGTACAATCAGGACGTGGCTGACTACAACCAGTCTTGCACGCCTAAAAAATAGGCATCAGTCCTGAAAAGTGCCGATCACGGGCACATGGTCTGAAGGTTTTTCCAGCTCGCGCGCCTTGCTGTAAATCTCGACGCCGCTGAGCCTGTCTGCCGCCTGTGGCGAGCAGAGAAGATGGTCAATGCGGATGCCGTGATCCTTGGGGAAGGCGCCGCCCTGATAGTCCCAGAACGTGTACTGGTGCGCGCGGCCGTCGCACATGTCGAACACATCAGTCAGGCCGAGATTGCGCAGGCGCCGGAAGGCTTGCCTCGTTTCAGGCAGGGCAAGGGCATCATCCGCCCAGACCGTCTCGTCCCAGCTGTCATCAATGCCCGGGATGACGTTGTAGTCGCCGCAGAGGACAAAGGCCTCTTCCTGCTTCAGCAGCTGACGCGCATGGCCCTCAAGCGCCTCCATCCATTCAAGTTTATAGTCATATTTCACGCCGGGCGCAGGGTTGCCATTGGGCAGGTAGATCGCGCCGACGCGGATTGGCGTCTCCGCCATGACCAGCGCCTCGATATAGCGCGACTGGTCGTCCTCAAGGGTCGAAAGGCCCTTCTGGACATCATCCAGCGGGTATTTCGAGAGGATAGCAACGCCATTGTAGGATTTCTGCCCGTGAACGGCGCAGGTCCAGCCCAGTTCCTCAAGCTCCATATAGGGAAAGCCGTCAGTCTCACACTTGAGTTCCTGAAGGCAGACGACGTCACATTCGATTGCGCCCAGCACTTCCAGAACAGTGGAAAGGCGGGCCTTGATCGAGTTGACATTCCAGGTCGCGATACGCATGCCACTTCCTTTAACAGCTTCGCCCCATTGTTCCAGCAGGAACGGAGCGCTATGCTGCAATGCGAAACACCTAATCAGGAGGCCCCAATGGGCTCAGTCGGACCTCTCCAGATCGTTCTCGTCATCGTGGTGGCATTGCTGCTGTTCGGCGGCCGTGGGCGGATTTCTTCCATCATGGGCGATATGGCCAAGGGTGTGAAATCTTTCCGCAAGGGTCTTTCGGATGATGATGAGCCCAAGGCTGTCGACAAGGACGACCTTGTTGATGTGACCCCGAAGAAGAAAGACGAGTCGAAAGTCTCGTCATAGTGTTCCTGGTGGAGGGCGCATAATGCTGCCCGGCGTCGGATTTTCCGAACTCCTTGTCCTGGCCCTTGCGGCGCTCATTATCGTGGGCCCGAAGGATTTGCCTTTGATGATGCGCAAGGTCGGCCAGATGGTCGGCAAGGGCCGCGCCATGGCACGTGAATTCCAGGCCGCCTTTGAAGACATTGCCCGCCAGAGCGAGCTGGAAGAGCTGCGCAAGGAAATCGAAGACCTCAAGCGCACCAACATGATGACCGAAGCGCAGGCCGACCTCGCCAATATGGAAGGCGAGATCAATTCCGCCGTTATGAAGAAGACCATGGCCGAGGAAAAGGCTGCCGCTGAGGCAGCCGCAAAGCCTGCTGCACCCGCCCCCGAAACGGCCGAGGCCACGGCAGACACCGCATCGCCTGAAGCGCCTGCGCCCAAGTCCAAGGACGATGCTGCGTGAACACCACCCCGCCCAAGGACGAACAGCCTGAAATCCTGGATGATGAAGTTGAGGCGAGCCGCGCCCCGCTGCTCGAACACCTGACCGAGCTGCGCACACGCCTGATCATCTCGCTGAGCGTGCTTGGTATTGCCTCGCTCGGCTGTTTCTTCGTCGCCCAGCCAATCTATGACTTCCTGCTCGCGCCCTTCGCCGCCAAGGCCGAAGCGCTGCGCGGCGCACCGCTGGAGCTGATCTTCACGGCGCCGATGGAATTTTTCTTCGCCAAGGTGAAGCTCGCTCTGTTTGCAGGCATCTTCCTGTCCTTCCCGGTTATCGCCTGGCAGATATACGCCTTCGTCGCGCCTGGCCTCTACAAGAACGAGCGCGGGGCCTTCTGGCCCTTCCTCGTCTTTGCGCCGCTGCTGTTCACTGCCGGTGCGGCCTTCGTCTACGTGCTGATGCTGCCCATGCTGGCGCGCTTCTCAATCTCGCAGGAGCAGATCAATAGCGGCGTGGCGACGATCAAGCTGCTGCCCAAAGTTTCGGAATACCTGTCGCTGGTGATGGCGCTGATGTTGGCCTTCGGCATCTCGTTCCAGCTGCCGGTGATCCTCACGCTGCTGGCCAAGATCGGCATCATCACGGCGCAGACGCTGATCAGTGGCCGCAAGTATGCCATCGTGATCATTCTCCTCTTCTCGGCCGTGTTCACGCCGCCGGATATCATTTCCCAGCTCCTGCTAACGGGACCTGTCTATCTCCTGTATGAGATCTCGATTTTCTGCGTGAAACTGATCGAGAAGAAGCAGGCTGAACTGGACGCCGACTCACCCGCTGAATAGTTAATTTTGGTGCGGTGCACGGTTGCTTTCCGGCGTCGGATGTAGAACATCTGTCACTCGCTCAGTCCGCGAATCAGGGAGAAACCCTTTTGTCACGCGTTAACAGCGTCCTGCTTGTCGACTTCGACAATATCCACGCTGCGACGGGCGAGGCCTTCACTGAAAAAGTCGCTAACTGGGTTCTCTGGCTGGAGGATGGCGCGCTGTCGCACCGCCAGAAACGCCGCAAGTTCCTGAGCAAACGCGTCTATTGGAACCTGCAGCACGATGTGCACAGGCAGACATTCGAGGCCGCGGGCTTTGAGGCTTTCAACTGCCGTGCCTTTGCGAAGAACAAGATCAGTTCCGGCAAGAGTTCGGCCGATATCGTGCTGACAATGGATGCCGTCCAGATGACCGATCGGCTTAAGAACGTTCAAGAAATCATCGTCCTGACGACCGACTCAGATTTCGTGCCTGTGGTGAATCGCATCCAGTCTCCCCGTTTGCGTGTCGTCGCGGGCGGCAAGGAAACCGACCCCACTTACGAGCTTTACAGCCAGCATGCCGATGCGGTGATCCATATGTCGGCCCTGAAGGCCGCGTGTGAGTATGAGCGCACCAAGCGCAAATGGTATCGCTTCCGCAGTCCGCCGCCCGAAGTGCCCGAACCGCGCCTGGTTCAGGAGCGACGTTCGCCCCTGATGATGAGGGTGCGCAGTGCCGTGCGTGACGAGATGGATTCGCGCAGCGAAGAGCCCCGACCGGAAGACGAGCACCCGCATCTGACACGCGCTGCGGAACTCGTCATGCAGCTCGGCGCACGTACGCCCGATCAACCCATCGCGCGCGAGAAGATCATCAAGGCCCTCGGGGCCATCCCGGATTTCACGCCGACGCCGCAAAAGGGCAAACCGGCCTGGTTCGGCCTGCGCAATTTCGCCGTGATGATGATGCGCCTGCGCGCGCTTGAGCCCTGCATTGAGGTGCGCCCGCAAAAGCGTAACGGCACGCAGGTCATCTGCCGCATGCCTGACAAGGCGGTGAAGTCGGCCGTGACACAGGCCGAAGCCCGCGCCTGAGACCGTTTCGAACAGTGGACGCCGCGCGCCGCGCGCATTAGAGCGGGTGGCAAAGCCAACTCAGGACTGATCCATGTTCGATATCCGCGCCATCCGAGACAATCCGGACGCTTTCCGCGCCGCCTGGAACCGCCGCAAGCCGGGCCTTGGCGACTCGGTCGACGAAATCCTCCGGCACGACTCGGCGCTGCGCAAAGCGGTGACCGACAAGCAGGATGCCGAGAAGGTCCGCAACGAGAATTCCAAGCTCATCGGCCGCGCCAAGGCCGAGAAGAATGAGGACGAAGCCGCCCGCCTGATGGCACTGGTTGCGGAGGCCAAGAGCACGATTGAAACGGCCGGCGAACAGGAAGCCGCCGCCAAGGCGCTGCTCGACGACTTGCTGATGGGCTTGCCCAACTTGCCGCTGGCCGAGGTGCCGCTCGGCAGTGATGAAGAGGGCAATGAAGAACAGCATCGCTGGGGCGAACCGAAACGCATCAACAACCCTAAAGACCACGCCGATCTTGGCGAGGCGCTGAAGAGCGATCTCGGCTTCTCGCAGATGGATTTCGACAGCGCCGTGAAAATGAGCGGCGCCCGCTTCGTCGCGTTGCGCGGCAAGCTGGCCCGCATGGAACGTGCGCTGGCCGCATTCATGCTCGACCTGCAGACGGAGGAGCATGGCTATGAGGAAGTAAGCCCGCCACTGTTGGTGCGGGACGAGGCGCTTTTTGGAACTGGGCAATTGCCGAAGTTCAAAGAGGATTTATTCAACGCTTCTAGCGTTGTGGATATTGATACTTGGAAAAGAGGCGCAGAAATTAAGCTGAAAGTCGGCAACTTGAATGATGTTGCCAGCGTGAGCGAAGTATTGAGCGACATTACCGAACAGCTGAACAATCGTGATGTCCGTTGGCTCATCCCCACCGCCGAAGTGCCGCTCACGAACCTCGTGCGCGAGCAAATCCTCGACGCCTCCCGTCTCCCGCTCCGCTTCACCGCGCATACGCCGTGCTTCCGCTCAGAAGCGGGCAGCGCGGGGCGCGATACGAAGGGCATGATCCGGCTGCACCAGTTCAACAAGGTCGAACTCGTTTCCATCGTGGAGAATGAAGAGGCGGGCCTCGCAGAGCTGGAACGCATGACCGGCTGTGCCGAGGAAGTGCTCAAACGCCTGAACCTGCCGTTCCGCCGCATGCTGCTCTGCACCGGCGACATGGGGGCAGGGGCCCGCAAGACCTATGACCTCGAAGTCTGGATCCCCAGCCAGAACACCTATCGCGAGATCAGCTCGTGCTCCTATTGCGGCGACTTCCAGGCCCGCCGCATGGATGCGCGCTTCCGCAAGGAAGCCGGCGCGAAGCCTGAATTCGTCCACACGCTCAACGGTTCCGGCCTCGCCGTCGGCCGCACGCTGGTCGCCGTGATCGAGAACTACCAGAACGAAGACGGCTCCATCACGGTGCCGGACGTGCTGCGGCCCTACATGGGCGGGCTGGAGGTGATCGCAGCGTCATAGAGTTCCCCCCTCCGACTCCTTCGGGGCCACCTCCCCCGTAAACGGGGGAGGATAAGGGCGGTGCTGCGGTGGCGCGATCCTCCCCCGTTTACGGGGGAGGTGCCCGTAGGGCGGAGGGGGGAACGTGCGCGAAGCCGAGAAGCAAACCGTCAAACGTGCCCGCGCGCTGCGCCGCACGATGACACGCGCCGAGGTCATCCTCTGGCAAAACCTGCGTCGTCAGAATCTTGTTGGCTTCAAGTTTCGGCGGCAGGTGCCTGTCGGCCCCTTCATTGCTGACTTTGCCTGCGTCGAGCGGCGCCTGATAATTGAAGTTGATGGTGAGACACATTCCACTGATGACGAGATCACAAGAGACCAAAAACGCACGGTTTTTCTCGGGGGGCAGGGGTGGCGTGTGCACCGCGTCTGGAATACGGACATCTATGACAATCTTGATGGCGTCCTCGACGGCATTCTCTATCAATTGAGACAGGTGCATGGTGACTGAGTCCGCATTCCCCCCTCCGCCCTTCGGGCACCTCCCCCGCAAGCGGGTGAGGATAAGCCTGCGCTTTGAGGTGGCCCTATGAGAATTCTCCTCACAAATGATGACGGCATTAACGCGCCCGGCCTTGCCGTGCTCGAAGACATCGCCAAGGAGCTGAGCGACGATATCTGGATCGCCGCGCCGGAAGAGGAACAGTCCGGCAAGGGCCGCGCCATTTCGCTGACCCAGCCCGTGCGCGTGCGCAAGGTTGGCGCCAAGGCGTGGGCGATTGTCGGCACGCCGTCCGACTGCGTGCTGCTGGCGACGCAGGACCTGATGCCTGATGCGCCGCACCTAGTGCTTTCCGGCGTCAATCGCGGCCAGAACATTGCCGAGGATACGAGCTTTTCCGGCACGATTGCCGCCGCCATGTTCGGCATGCAGCTCGGGATTCCCTCCATCGCGCTCAGCCAGGCGCAGAGCTTCCGTGAGCGTGGCTCGCTGCCTTGGGATACGGCGCGGGCATGGGGCGCCAAAACGCTGAAGCCGCTTCTGGCGCGGCCCTGGCCGAAGGATGTTGTCATCAACGTCAACTTCCCCGACCGCGAGCCTGAAGACGTGGCCGGCATCCAGATCACCCGTCAGGGTTTCCGGGATGAAAGCATCATCCATACCGACCGCCGCGAAGACCTGCGCGGCAATGACTATTACTGGATCGGTCACAAGGGGAAGCTGTCCAAACCCGACGCCGGAACCGACCTGCGTGCCATCTACGACGGCTATGTCTCCGTTTCGCCCCTGCACGTAGACCTCACGCACGAGGCCTATCTCCTGAAACTCCGCGAGACATGGCAGAGCTGATCGCCGATCCCTTCCGGGCCGCGCGCCTTGTGTTGCACCTGCGCCAGGAGGGCATCACCGACGACGGCGTGCTGAAGGCGATGGAGACGATCGACCGAGGCGCCTTTGTTGATACGCCGGGCATCGACAAACTCGCGTTTGAAGACTGTATCCTGCCGATTCCCTGCGGACAGGTCATTCCGCGTCCGGCGGTTACCGGCCAATTGCTGCAGGCTTTGCAAATACGCCAGATGCGGGAAGCCCGAATCCTGCTGATCGGCATGGGCAGTGGCTATACGGCGGCTCTGGCGGCCCAGCTCGGGGCGGATGTGTTTGCCATGGACCGTTATCGCCGCCTCTGCGATGCGGCCCGCAGACGGATGCTGGACCTTGGGCTTGGCAATGTGGCCGTGCGGCATGGCGACGGTCTCGCCGGCTGGCCGGAACGGGGCCCCTATGACCGGATTCTCCTGACAGGCGCGGTGTCCGAGGTGCCGGATGTCCTGTTGCAGCAGCTTGGCAAGGGCGGCGAACTGATTGCGCCCTTGGATACCGGCGATGGTCAGGTCCTGCTGCGGATGGGCAAGGACGGCTCGCAGGAACGCCTTGCTATCGCCCACCCGCTCGCGCCGCTGCTGGAAGGCGCCTCCCGCGCCCTCTAGGACAGATTCGCGCGACCTGCAGGGCTTGTTTGCCAAGCCCAGCGGCCACAGCTATAGGGGCATGACTTTCGCGGGCGCCTGAAGGCGCCATTGCGGACAAGGGTTACAGGGAGTTGGACCATCATGCTGAACAAATTCGCCGCGGCTACCGTTGTTTTCGCGGGCCTGTCCCTGCCGGCTTTGGCGCAGGCTGCACCGCCCGCTGCAGGCCCAGGCGTCCTGACGCAGGTCATGTTCTTCCTGCCCCTGATCCTGATCTTCTACTTCCTCCTGATCCGGCCTCAGCAACAGCGCGCGAAGAAGCACAAGCTGATGATTGAAGCCGTGAAGCGCGGCGACACGGTGATCACGTCGGGCGGTCTGATCGGCAAGGTCATCAAGGTCGGCGATACGGAAGTGTCGCTTGAGCTGGCCGAAAACGTCCGCGTCCGCGTGATAAAGGCCATGGTTGTCGATGTGAAGGGCAAGAACGAGCCCGTTGCCGCCAACGACTAGGCCGCCCGCTACCGGCTGTTTTCCCGTCTCAAGGACTAGACCATGCTTCAGTTTCCGCCCTGGAAGATCTGCCTGATCCTCGGCATCATGCTCTGGGGCACGCTGATGGCCCTGCCCAATGTCGTAAACATGTCAGGCGCGCCCACCGGCATACCCAAGCAGGGCGTCAATCTCGGTCTCGACCTTCAGGGCGGCGTCTATCTCATGATGGAGATCAGCCCGGACGAAGTCATCGCCAACCGGCTTGAAGTGTTCGCCATCGATGTGCGCAATGCGCTCGGCAACAAGGATGGCAAGCCGCTGATCGGTCACCTTTCCGAAGTTGATGGCCGCACGCTGAACATCAGCCTGACCCGTCCCGATGCCGATGGCAATTACCCGGTTGATGAAGCCCTGACACGTCTCCGCAAGCTGAATGGCAGCGTCGAAGGCGCCATTGGCGGGGCCAAAACCTATGAAATCGAGGCTGCCGGTCCGGCGTTGATCAAGGTCACCGTGCCCTCAACCTCCGAAGAAGCGCTGATGAAAGACGCCCTGGCCAAGACGATGACCATCGTGCGCCGCCGCGTCGACCCGGAAGGCGTCAGCGAGATTTCCATTACGCCGCAGGGCAACAACCGGATCATCCTGGAAGCGCCGGGCGAGCCGGATGCAACCCGTCTGAAAAACCTACTTAGCCGCGACGGCAAGATGACGTTCAACCTCGCGGAAAACAGCGCATCCGAGATCGCCCGGGCGCAGGCTGGCCTCCCTCGCACGGGATACCGGCTCCTGGACGGCGCTCAGACCGGCCCTATGCTGGTGCGCAATATTCCGGAAGTCACCGGCGCCGATATCGCCAACGCAGCGGTCGGGCGGGATGACGCCAACAATCCGCAAATCAATTTCCGCCTGAACGGCAATGGCGCGCGCAAGTTCTACGATACGACCCGGCTCAACACCGGCAAGCTGTTCGCGATCGTGCTCGACGACACGATCATGTCGGCGCCTCGCATCAACGAGCCGATTCCGGGCGGCCAAGTTCGTATCACGGGACAGTTCACCGAAGAAGAGGCTTCCGATCTTGCGGCCATCATCGAAGCCGGTGAGATGCCTGCCAAGGTCCAGTTCCTCGATCAGCGTACGGTCAGCGCGACACTGGGGCAGGACTCAATCCGCGCCGGTATCCGCGCATCGCTGATCGGCCTCGCATTGGTCGCCGTCTTCATGATCCTTGCCTATGGCCTGATGGGCATCTTTGCGGTCGGCTCGCTGGCGGCAAACATCATCCTGATCGTCGGCTCGCTTTCCGGGCTCGGCGCCACGCTTACGCTGCCGGGTATCGCAGGTATCATTCTCACAATCGGTATGGCCGTGGACGCCAACGTGCTGGTTTTCGAACGTATCCGGGAAGAACAACGCGCAGGCCGCTCGCCGCTAACGGCTGTACAGGCAGGTTATGAACGCGCCCTGTCGACCATCCTTGATGCCAACATTACGACCTTCATCGCCGCTTCGATCCTTTACCTCCTCGGCTCCGGCCCGGTGAAGGGCTTCGCGGTCACGCTGGCCATTGGTATCGTCACCTCAGTGTTTACGGCTTTCGTGCTGACGCGCTGGTTCACGGTGATATATCTCAAGGGCTTCAAGCCCAAGAAATTCGCGCTTTAGGCGGACAGGAGAGAGACAATGTTACTCAGATACTGGCCTGAAAGCACGAACGTTAAGTTCATGAGCCTGCGCATGGGCGGCGCGATCCTGTCGGTTATCATGATCACGGCGTCGATCTATTTCCTGGCAACGCGGGGCCTGAACCTGGGCGTCGACTTTGCTGGCGGCACAGTGATGGAGCTGCAGCAGACCGAAACGGTTACGGTCGAGAGCGTCCGCGCCAACATGCCATTCAATGCGGAAGTGAACACGGCTGTTGGCACCGATGCGCGGCCCATTGTCGTCGTCAAGTTCGGTGCCGCCGATCCTGCCCAGCTTGGTGATGAATTTGCCAACCTTGCGCCAGCAGCACAGGCCGAGCGTGCCCAGCAGGTGACAAACGATATCGTCGCCAAAACGCTGAAGGAAAAACTCGGTCTCACTGACTCAGATTTCCTGCGCGATGATTCTGTCGGTCCGAAAGTATCAGGCGAACTCTTCCGCTCCGGCATCATGGCGCTCGTGGTCGCACTGGCCCTGATGCTGGCCTATATCTGGTTCCGGTTCGAGTGGCAGTTCTCAGTGGGCGCAGTTGCGGCACTGGCGCACGATGTGATCATCACGCTCGGCGTGTTTTCGCTGCTCCAGCTTGAGTTCAACCTGACCACTATCGCTGCCCTGCTGACCATCATCGGTTACTCTATGAACGACACGGTTGTTGTGTTCGACCGGGTGCGCGAAGAGCGTCGCAAGTACAAGAAGATGCCCGACCGGCAAGTCATCGACCAGTCGCTGAACTCGACCCTGTCACGCACGCTATTGACCTCAGGCACGACGCTACTGGCCCTGTTCGCCATCTTTTTCCTTGGCGGCCCGGTTCTGCGCGGCATGAGCTTTGCGCTGATCTGGGGTATCTTTATCGGTACTTATTCGTCGATCTTCATCGCGTCCGCGATCGTGCTGTCGCTCGGCATGGACCTGAACAAGAAGCCGGCCGAAGAAGTCACCGGCTTTCAGGGTGTCCGCTAGGCGTCGATAACCACCACGCGATCATCGAGGGCGGCAATGGCTGTCTGCGGCGAGTCCGAGTGAACGAGCAATGACCGGAAGCTCTCCGGCGTGAAGCCGCCATCGATGATCTTTTCCATCAGGTCGAAGAAGGGTTCCCAGAACCCGTCTTCGTCGAGGAAAGCCATCGGCTTCTGGTGCAGGCCGAGGCGCGCCCATGACAGGATCTCGACCGCTTCTTCAAGCGTGCCGATGCCGCCCGGGAGCACAATAAACGCGTCTGATTCGTCGAACATCATCTGCTTGCGCGTGTGCATGTCTTCGACGATGCGGTGCTCCACGTCTTCGAAGATGCGCTCTTTCTGCAGCAGGAAGCGCGGCATGATGCCGAGCACTTCGCCGGCCGATTCATGCGCTGCACGGGCGCATGCGCCCATTAGGCCAACGCCACCGCCGCCATAGACGAGGCGGATGTCGCGCTTGGCGAGTTCACGGCCGAGCTCAACGGCAAGGGCAATATATCCGGGGCTTACGGCATCCGACGCGCCGCAATAGACACAGATCGATTTCAACTTCTTCATGGCAAATCCGGCTCTTTTCTCGACGCGCAGAGATAACGACTGAGGCGCCCCGGCGCCAGTTCCAATGTCTGTGCGCTTTCGTGGAGCGTATTTGGCGTTTTGTCTTCAACCGATTCCGCCCCATATGGCGCCCATGAGCCCACCTACAGATACACAAGCCAATCATGACAAGATCGACAGTGCCGACGGCGGCATTGGCGTATCGATCCTGCGAATCCTGAAACTGCTCGGCCGGTCAGAGCTGGCCAAGTGGCGCCCGATCATGGCCATTGCCGTGATCGTCACGCTCGCCGCCTCCGTGCTTGAGGTCGTCTCGCCCCTCGTCCTTGGTCATGCCATCAACCGCGCAGCGCCTGAGGGAGGCGAGCCACCGGCCTTTGCCGCCGCTGCGATGTGGCTCACCATCGGCATCGGCGTGCGGTTCCTGGCTGCTGCCCTGCCGCAAATGCGCGACTTCCTGTTCGCCCCGGTCAGCCAGGATGCGCAGCGCGTTGCCAGCGTCGATGCCTTTGGCCACGCCCAGCTCCTGTCGCTGAACTTCCACCAGACACGTCGCACGGGCGCTCTCAACCGCGTCATCGAGCGCGGGGCGGGTGCCATCGACTACCTGATCCGCTTTCTTGCTTTCAATATCGGGCCGACTTTCATTCGCCTCGTCCTCGCGTCTATCGCGCTAGGCGTCGCTTACGATTATCGCCTTGCGCTGATCGCGATCGGCACGATCATCATCTATGTCATTTCCACGGTCATCATTACCGAATGGCGCGTGCGCCAGCGCCGACGCATGAACGAGGCCGACACGCATTTCCGCGCCATGTCCGTCGACATCCTGACCAATTTCGAGACCGTAAAGTCCTTCGCCGCCGAGCGTCGTGAGACCGGCCGCTTCGACAAGGCCATGGGCAACTATAACGACCGTTACGTCGAAACTGTGCGCAGCATGTACATCCTGAACACGGTGCAGGCGCTGGTCATGAATATCGGCCTTCTGGCCGTCATGGTCCTGTCGGCCTGGAACGTCATCGATGGGAAGATGCAGATCGGCGACCTGACGGCCGTGATGCTGATGTTGCTTTCACTCTATGCGCCGCTGAACATCCTCGGCTGGGCCTGGCGCGAGATCAAGCAGGGCGCGGTCGACCTTGAGAAGCTGTTCGGCCTACTCTCGATGACGGCCGATATTTCCGACGCGCCAAATGCCATGCCGCTCACGTCGCCCAAGGGTGAGGTGACGTTCGAACATGTCGGGTTTTCCCACGAAGGCCGGGCTGTCGGCGTCAGCGATGTCAGCTTCCACCTGGGACCCGGTCGCAAGATCGCCTTTGTCGGCACATCTGGCGCTGGCAAGTCTACGCTGCTGAAGCTGCTCTTCCGTTTCTATGAAGTGGATTCCGGGCGCGTGCTGGTCGACGGCAAGGATGTGCGCACTCTGACGCAGGAATCGCTGCGCAAGGCCCTCGGCCTCGTCCCGCAAGATGTTGTCCTCTTCAACGATACGATCCGCTACAATATCGGCTATGCCCGCCCTGATGCGAGCGAAGAAGACCTGCGCGATGCCGCCCGGCGCGCTCAGCTGCTCGATTTCATCGATAGCCTGCCAGACGGCTGGAACACCCGCGTCGGCGAGCGGGGACTCAAGCTCTCCGGCGGCGAGAAACAGCGCGTCGGCATCGCCCGCGTCATCCTCGCCGATCCGGCCATCCTCGTTCTCGACGAGGCCACGTCAGCACTGGATAGTGCCACCGAAGAAGCCGTTCAGGACGCCCTCGAAGAGGCCGCCAGCGGCCGCACGACCCTCATGGTCGCCCACCGCCTGTCCACGGTAAAATCCGCTGACGAGATCATCGTGCTTGAGGCAGGACGGATTATCGAGCGTGGCAATCATGCGACCCTGCTGGCCAAAGACGGCAAATATGCTGATATGTGGGAACGTCAGGCCAAGAATGCCGATTTGGCATTGGTAGACGAATAGGAATTGCCCGGGGAAGGGGCCCATTTGAATGTCTGAAGACCTCGATCGCAGAAGCACACCCTGGCTGACCATTGGTCTCGACTGGGAAGGCGTTGCCGCTGCGCTCGGCGCGCTGCTCGTCGCGCTCTTGCTGGGCCTGCTCTGGTCACCGCTTTTCTGGATTGGCTTTGCCGGCGTGATACTGGCGCTCATGGCAGCGCGCTGGTCGCACCGGACACCGCCCGATCTTGCCAATGGCATCGTATCGCCCTGCGACGGTGTCGTTGTGTCTGTCGAGCGGGTTGATGCGCCCTCGGAACTGCGCCTCACCGAGTCTGCCACGATGCGCATTCGCGTGTCGTCAGCGCCTTCGGCCACGAACAAGGTCTACACGCCCATCGCGGGCAGTCTCGAATCGCTGATCCTTGAATCTGGGGAAAAGGGCGTGCCGCTGGCCACGCGCCCGGAAGATGACGGCCTGATGCGCGCCTATCTCACCTTTGAAAGCCGTGGCCAGCAGGTCGGCGTGAGGCTCGCCTCAGGCGGCTTTGGCCCGCGAATCGAACTCAGCACCGAAGCCGGCGATATTGTGCGTCTCGGTCGCCCGTTCGGGACGCGGCGTCTTGGTGGCTGGTGCGATATCTACGTGCCGAGCAATACGGGCGTTCTGATCTGGCCCGGTCAGACCCTCATTGGCGGCGAAACCGTCCTCGGACGCCTGAAATCACAAGGCGACACCGACCTGTTCGATGGCATGACAGCTGAAGAGCAGGAAGAAGCGCCCGTGCTTCAGGTCGAAACGGAGGCGGAACCCGAGATCGAGGAAGAGGAAGACGACGATTACCCGTCGCCCGAGGAAGTGTCCGTTCCCGAAGATCCGGCCGAAATCTTTGCTCGCCTGCGCGAAGCCGCGCGCAAGCATGGCGAAGAGGACTAGTCGTCAGTTTCTTTTTGCGGCCCGCTATTCATCCATGCGAACAGTGGTTTCAGCGGGATGATCCATCCAAATCCGGCCACGACATAGAACAGAAGCTGTGCCCAGCGCGGCCATGTGCCAAGCATGCCGGACAGTGTGCCCACGATCACGATCCACGCGATAATGAAGGCGAGAAGGATCAGGCTGGCGATCGGTTTGCGCATGGTCTGGTCGGCT
Source organism: Hyphomonas oceanitis SCH89 (assembly GCF_000685295.1). Lineage (GTDB taxonomy): Bacteria > Pseudomonadota > Alphaproteobacteria > Caulobacterales > Hyphomonadaceae > Hyphomonas > Hyphomonas oceanitis. Next base: position 20,125 of record NZ_ARYL01000009.1, on the reverse strand, counting down.
TTCATTGGGCGGCGGCGGGGCTCTGCGACACGGTTGCCTCTTGCCGTGTCGCCTGAATAGGCCATTTAGGCCGCATGTCCCATACAGGCAAATCCCCGCAGGCGACGCGCTGGATGCGCAACTGGCTCGTGCTCGTTGGCCTGCTCGTCTACGCCATGATCCTGATTGGCGGGGCCACGCGCCTGACGGATAGCGGCCTTTCGATCACCGAATGGGACCCGATCAAGGGCACCCTGCCGCCACTTAGCGATGCGTCCTGGGCCAGCCTGTTCGCCAAATACCAGCAGACGGCCGAGTACAAACTGCAGAATTCCGGCATGACGCTGGCCGATTTCCAGCAGATATTCTGGTGGGAGTGGGGCCATCGCCTGTTCGGTCGCATGATCGGCCTCGTTGCGATGGGCGGCCTCGCCATTTTCGCAATTCGCGGCTGGCTGTCGCGCGGCCTCGCGATGAAATTCGTCATTCTCATCCTGCTCGGTGGCCTTCAGGGCGCCATCGGCTGGTGGATGGTGTCCAGTGGCATCGGCGAGACCACCCGTGTCGACGTTGCGCCTTATCGCCTTGCTACGCACTTCATGCTGGCTTTGCTGATAATTGCCTACACAGGCTGGCTGTGGCTGGACCTTGGCGGCAAGACGCGTCCGCAGGTCTCCAGGATGATTCGTACGGTCGCCGTTGCCCTGCTTGGCCTCATCTTCCTGCAAATGGCGGCAGGCGCCCTGGTTGCCGGTCTTGACGCCGGGCGCACCTATAATGACTGGCCGCTGATGGCGGGCGAGTTCGTGCCGCAAGGCTATCTGGGGGAGGGGCTTGGTCTGCGCAGCCTGTTTGAGGGCCGGGCGACGACCCAGTTCAACCACCGCATGCTCGCATACGGAATCTGGATATTGTCCCTCTGGGCCGTGTTGGCTTTCCGCTCAACGCCGCTCAAGGGCGCCTTTGCAGGCCTTGCGGCGCTGGTCAGCCTTCAGGCCTGCTGGGGCATTCTCACGCTGATGAACGCCGCCCCAATGAACCTGGCGCTGCTGCACCAAGCCATCGGGGTGATCGTCACGTTGGCGGCTGTCAGATTGGTCTGGCTGACACGCTCGGCGACCTAATTGGTCGAAAGGGTCAGCGGGCTCGGGTCCACGAATACGGCGTGATGTTCTCCGGGCTTGGTTTCGCCCGCGATCACGATCAGTCCGCCCGGGTAGCCACCTGACATCATCGTGCCCATTGCTGCCATGGCATCGGGCGTCGCGGGCGCCACGACCGTAATGCCGTCCTTCACGTCGATTTCGGCGTTCGTCATTCCCATGTCGGTCGAGATGCCGAGTTTGCCGTTCTCAAGCGATACGAGCGCATCCAGCGGCCCTCTCACCAAAGAGGCGGCATCAGACGCGCGCGGCGAGGCGACCAGCGTGTCGCTTGTGAAAGCGCAGGATTTGACCGGGAAGTCGGTAAAGGTCGATTCGCCAGCGACCCAGCGCAGGTCGCCGTCATCCGCCTTGATGATCCCGTTTTGAAGCACGGTGCTGTTCACATCCGTCCAGAAGGCCAGCCGCATGAGGCCTGTTCCAAGCGCCGGGCCTGAGCAGACGCCCGCGATGTCATGATCACTTGTGACAGGCAGATCGATCTGTGCCGGGGCAATCAGGCCCTCGCCATAGATAAAGCCCTTCAGCTCGCCTTCGCGGGTGATTCCCGGGAAAACGGTGATTGAGCGGTCTTCGATGACCGCAGACTCGCCGCTACCCAGTGCCTTGAGGCGAAAATTGGCTTTTTCGCCAAGTTTTTCAGCCTCCATATCGAAAAATTGCAGGCCGCCTTTCTCGTAGGCGATGGCCAGAATGCCACGCAGGCCGCCTGAGAGGGCGATGGAGGAAACCTGACCTTCCAGAGGACGCGTGGCCCAGACGGCCGGTAGCTGCGTCCCTGCAGCAATGACAGGGGTTTCAGGCTTGGTATCAGCCTGCTTGTCTTGTTTTGAACACGCCGTTGCTGTAAAAAGCAGGGCAAGTCCAAGCCCGGCGTTGACAAGGGGGGACACGGCGCTTAAACGCCAGCGCTTGAATTGCATTCCATGAACTCCGAAGTCGAGAGGCTCTGATTAGAGCGATGAAAACCTATAACGCACCAGCAGATGTGGAGCACAAGTGGGTCGTGATTGATGCGACTGACGTCGTCATCGGACGCCTTGCTTCTTACGTCGCAAAACGTCTTCGCGGCAAGCACCGCGTCGATTTCACACCGCACATCGATACAGGCGATCATGTCGTCATTATCAACGCGGATAAAGCAAAATTCACAGGCAAGAAGATGACGGACAAGATCTACTACCGTCACACTGGTTACCCGGGCGGCATCAAGTCGACCACGCCTGAGAAAATCCTCAACGGCAAGTTCCCTGAGCGCACCATCCAGATGGCCGTGAAGCGCATGATGCCGAAGGAAAGCACGCTGGCTCGTACCCAGTTCGGCAAGCTGCGCGTCTATGCCGGTGCCGAGCACCCGCACACAGCCCAACAGCCTGAAGTCGTCGATTTCAAATCGATGAACCGCAAGAACATCAAGGCAGCCTAATCCATGACCGATACTGCAAATTCCCTCCAGGACCTCGGCACCATGTCGGGCACGCCAGCCGCTGAAGCGCCAGCCGCGAAGATCGAACCAAAGATCGACGCTCAGGGCCGCGCCTACGGTACAGGCCGCCGCAAGGAAGCCACGGCACGCGTCTGGATCAAACCGGGTTCCGGCAAGATCACGATCAATGGCCGCGACCAGGAGCAATATTTCGCACGTCCGGTCCTGCGCATGGTTATCGCCCAGCCGCTGATCGAAGCCGGCCGCGACAGCGAATTCGACGTCATCGCGACTGTCAAAGGTTCGGGCCTCATGGGTCAGGCTGGCGCTGTGCGCCACGGCATCTCGCGCGCACTCGTCAACTACGAGCCAAGCCTGCGCGCCGTGCTCAAGCCATTCGGCTTCATGACCCGCGATCCACGCGTCGTCGAGCGTAAGAAGTACGGCAAGGCGAAAGCCCGTCGTAGCTTCCAGTTCTCCAAGCGCTAGGCCGTATTCCGGTTTTCCAATTCCGGCGGGCGCTTCGGGAACGAAGCGCCCGTTTTTTATTGTTCTGTGGTGGGAGGCGGCCATGCTGCCAAAAGTTTTCATTGATGGCGAAGCCGGCACGACCGGTCTTCAGATCGCGGACCGGCTGCGGGCGCGTGACGATATCGAGCTGATCTCGATCGATCCGGCCAAGCGCAAGGATATTGATGCGCGCGCCAGCATGATGAACTCGGCCGATGCCGTGATCCTCTGCCTGCCGGACGATGCCGCCAGGCTCGGCGTATCGCTCGTCACCAACAAGAACACGATCATCATTGATGCCTCCACGGCCCACCGCACGGCGCCGGGCTGGACCTATGGCTTCCCCGAAATGGACAAGGGTCAGCGCGCGGCCATCCGTGCCTCCACACGCATTTCCAATCCCGGCTGCTACCCGACGGGCGTCATCGCGCTCGTGCGCCCCCTTGTCGTGCGGGGCTTCGTGCCGCCCTCCTATCCGCTCACCGTGAATGCTGTTTCCGGCTACACAGGCGGCGGCAATGCCATGATTGCCGAGTTCGAGGACACATCTGCTGCGAACCATACGAGCGATAATTACCGCATCTATGGCCTCACCCAGAAGCACAAGCACCCACCGGAAATGATGCGCCACGGGCGCCTCGCAAACCTGCCCATGTTCATGCCGGCCGTTGGCCGTTTTGCGCAGGGCATGATCGTCGAAGTGCCCCTCACCCTGCGTATGCTCCCGAACACGCCGCGCAAGGCTGACCTGCACCGCGCCCTGACGCAGGCCTATGAAGGCGAACGCTTCGTGCGCGTCGTGCCGCTGGCCGAGTCCGACAAGCTGACCGGGCTCGAACCGGAAGCCTGCAACGGCACCAATCGGCTCGAACTCTTTGTCTTCGGCAATGATGAACAGGCCCGCCTCGTCGCCCGCCTCGACAACCTGGGCAAAGGCGCCTCAGGCGCCGCCGTCCAGAACCTGAACATTGCGCTCGGCCTTGATGAGTGGACGGGCCTCGAAGCCTAAGCTGGTCTATTCCAGCGGAAGCTTGATGTGCTGCAGGCGCACTTTGACATAAGTGCCCGGCGCAGCGCCGAGGCCCATGTCTTTCGGCTCGACGGCTTTCTTCTTTGCGCCGGATTTCGGCTTCAGCCAGTCCCACCAATAGGGCCACCATGAGCCGGGGGCTTCTTCAGCTGTCTCCAGCCATTCTGCGCCCGTCTGGGTGATCTTGCCGCCGGTCCAGTGCTGGTACTTCTTCGCGTCGGGATGGTTCACCACGCCGGCGATATGGCCGGAACTCGACAGTACGAACTTGGTATCACCGCCAAAGACAGTCGCCGTGCGGTACACGCTCTCGAACGGGCAGATATGGTCGTCGCGACTGGCCTGGACCATCACGGGGATGGTGACGCTCTTCAGGTCCACCGTCTCGCCCAGCAACTCGAACTCGCCCTTCGACAGCTTGTTGTCGTAATAGCAGTCCTTGAGGTAGCGCTGGTGCACGGCGCCCGGAATATTGGTCTGGTCGGCGTTCCAGTAGAGCAGGTCGAACGGGCGGGGCGATTTCCCCAGCATGTACTGGTCGATGACATAGCGCCAGACGAGGTCGATCGGGCGCAGCCAATTGAAGGTCTCGTACATCATCGCGCCCGGCATCACGCCGCCGCTCTTCTCGATCAGGCTATCGATATAGCTGCGGCCCGGCCCGTCTGTGAACACTTTAAGATCGCCCGCCAGCTCAAAGTCCGACTGCGAGGCAAAGAAGGTGGCCGAGTTCACCCGGTCGTCGCCATTAGCCGCCATATGCGCCAGCGTGCCCGACAGCAGCGTACCCCCAATGCAATAGCCCACGGCATTGAGCTTCTTGGCGCCGGAGGCCTGTAGCGCGGCCTCAACGGCGGCATAGACGCCATTCTTGCTGTAATCGTCCCAGGTATAGTCCTTGGTGACATCGTCAGCCGAACGCCACGAGACGACGAACACGGTGAGGCCCTTGTCGACCAGCCAGCGGATCATCGAATTCTCTTCGCGCAGGTCGAGAATATAGAACTTGTTGATCCAGGGCGGGAAGATCAGCAGGGGCCGCGAATGCACGGTTTCCTGCGTCGGTGCATACTGGATCAGTTCGATCAGGTCATTGCGGAACACGACCTTGCCGGGCGCCGTCGCGATATTTTCGCCGATCTCGAACGGTGTCTCGTCGGTCTGGCTGATGTGCAGCTTGCCACCAGCTTTCTTCACGTCGGCGCGGGCGAGGCGGATGCCATTCAGCACGCTCTCGCCGCCGCTTTCCATGAACGCGCGCAGGGCTTGTGGGTTAGTGCCGAGATAATTGGTCGGCGACATGATGTCGGTCAGCTGCTGCGTGAAGAACTTGGTACGCAGGTGCAGGTTTTCCGGCAGGTCGGTGGTGTGATCCGCCAGGCCCATCAGCCACTTGGTATTCACCTCATAGGCTTTGCGGATGAATTTGAAGCCCGGATTGGACTGCCATTCAGGATCTGAAAACCGCTTGTCCGTTTCCGGCGCAGGCTCGGCGCCGAGCGCCTCCTGGGTCATTTCGTTCCAGAGGCCCATCCATCCGCGCATCAGTTCCATATTGGCGCGCATAAGTGCTGCCGGGTTTTGTGCGAGGTTCATGCCGACGGCGCGGAAGGCTTCGCCAGCGCCCATGGGATCGCCCTGAGCCATCGTGCCGACCGGTCCGGAACCCATCAGGACATCGCTGATCAAGGCCTGAGATTCCGTATTGGCGAGCGCCAGTGTTGTCATCAACACCTGCATTTGCAGTGGATTCTGCTCAGCCATCAGCGATTGAAGTGAAGGAAGTGCAGCCTTTTCTTTTTTATTGCCGCTCATCTGTCCCAATATCGCCTGTTTGTCGTTGTGTAACTATTCATGAGAATGTTTGTGATTTAATGAGTTTAACCATGAAAAACACGACGATTCCCCTCATAGGCGTTTCATGCTTGCTTCTGGCCGGCTGCACCGGCTCGTATTCAAAGATGCGTGACGCCGTAAACCAGGCTCCGGACTGGTATGAGACCCGTCGTGCCGAAATTCGGGGTGAAGGGTATCCAAAGCTTTTTGAGGTCCCCACGATTGCAGAGGACGACCTGCCGGGCAAGACGCTGCCGGCATCTGCAGAACGTGTGAATGAACTCACGGCGGAATTCACGGCCAACGCGCGAGCGGAATTGCCGGCCAATGGGCCGGCCGAAATCGCAGCCGTTGGGACCGAGATCCGCCAGCAATTTGCCGGCCTGGACCTGTCCTCGAATTTTTTGACTGACGCCGAGATCACATCCATCAGGGAAAGCTTCAATGTCCCGCGCGTCACCCAAGGTCTGAAAGGCCAGAGATGAACACCGATTTTCACAAGATCCGTCGCCTGCCACCGTATGTGTTTGAGCAGGTGAACCGGGCTAAAGCGGCTTTGCGCGCTGAGGGCGCTGACATTATCGACCTCGGCATGGGCAACCCCGATCTGCCAACACCAACGCACATTGTCGACAAGCTGGTCGAAACCGCGCGCAAGCCTGACGTTAACGGTTATTCCGCCTCGCGCGGCATTCCCGGCCTGCGCCGCGCGGTTACCGACTATTACAAGCGCCGCTTCGGCGTCACGCTCGACAGGAACAAGGAAGTCATCGTCACGCTCGGCTCGAAGGAAGGCTTCGCCAATCTGGCGCAGGCCATTTCCGCGCCCGGCGACGTGATCCTGTCGCCTGATCCGTCCTATCCGCTGCATTCCTTCGGCTTCATCATTGCCGGCGCGTCGATCCGCGCCGTGCCCGCGCCGTCGCCGGAGCAATACCTGCGCAACCTTGAAAAAGCGGTGAAACATTGCGTTCCGCCGCCGACCGCCATGGTGCTCTGCTACCCGTCAAACCCGACGGCGGACGTGTGTGACCTCGAATTCTACAAGGACGCAGTCAAGTTCGCGAAGAAGCATGATCTCTGGATCCTGTCCGACCTTGCCTACAATGAGATCTATTTCGAGGAGCCCACGCCTTCGATCCTGCAGGTCGACGGCGCGAAGGACATCGCGGTCGAGTTCACCACCATGTCCAAGACCTATTCCATGGCTGGCTGGCGCATGGGTTTTGTCGCGGGCAACGAGACGCTGATTGCCGCGCTCGCACGCGTCAAATCCTATCTCGATTACGGCGCCTATACGCCAATCCAGGTCGCAGCCGTGGCTGCGCTTGATGGCCCGCAGGACTGCGTCGAGGAATTCCGCCAGATCTACAAGCAGCGCCGCGACGTGCTGGTTGAGAGCTTTGGCCGGGCAGGGTGGGACATTCCCAGCCCCAAGGCCTCCATGTTCGCCTGGGCGCCCATTCCCGAGCCGTTCAAGGAGCTTGGCAGCCTCGAATTCTCGCTCATGCTGATGAACGAGGCCCATGTCGCGGTCGCGCCGGGTGCTGGCTTCGGTGAGCATGGCGACGGTCATGTCCGGATTGCGCTCGTCGAGAACGAGCAGCGCATCCGGCAGGCCGCACGGAATATCCGCAAGTTCATGTCCAGGCATGGCGTTAAGGAGCTGTCGGCCGCCGCAAGCTAAGCGGCGCCCGAACCTCAGTTCATCGCTGGAATTCCCCCCATAGGCCCTTCGCTTTTGCTGCCAACTGGTCTATCCACCGCCCGGTATCAAACGGAGGGCCAATCTTGGGGCCGCTGAAAATAGGCATCGCAGGTCTCGGCCATGTTGGCTGTGGATTGATTGAACTGGTCGAACGCCAGGACAAGCTTCGCTTGCCCGGTGTTGTCGAGATTACAGGCGTAAGCGCGCGCAGCCAAAGCCGTAACCGGCCGGTCGATACCGACAAGTATCGCTGGTTCGATGACGCGGCCACGCTCGCTGAAGACCCTGACGTCGACGTGTTCGTCGAACTGATTGGCGGGTCTGACGGCCCGGCCAAGTTCGCTGTCGAAAGCGCCCTCAAGGCTGGCAAGCACGTCATCACTGCCAACAAGGCCCTGATGGCCAAGCATGGCATGGCGCTCGCAGCCCTCGCTGAGGAAAAGGGCGTCGACCTCCTGTTCGAAGCCGCCGTCGCAGGCGGCATCCCGGTCGTGCGCGTGCTGCGTGACAGCCTCGCTGGCGTCGAGATCAAGCGCGTCGCGGGCATCCTGAATGGCACCTGCAACTACCTCACCACCAGCATGCTCGAAACCGGCCGGTCCTATGACGAGGTTCTCGAAGAGGCGCAGAAGCTCGGCTATGCCGAAGCTGACCCGACGCTGGACGTGTCCGGCATGGATGCTGCCCACAAGGCCGCCATCCTCTCGGCCATCGCCTTTTCCGCCGATCTCGACTTCTCAAAGGTCAAAGTCTCCGGCGTCGACGGCATCGACCTGCTCGACCTGAAACTGGCTGATCGTCTTGGCCTCCGCATCAAGCTGATCGCCGAAGGCTTGCTCACCGAGGACGGCGTCGTCTGCCGCGTCGAGCCGATGGCCTTGTCGGCCAATCATCCGCTCGCTCGCGTTAATGGCTCGCTCAACACGGTTCGCATCGAAGGCGATCCTGTCGGCGCCATCACGCTGACTGGTCCCGGGGCAGGCGCAGGCCCGACGGCCAGCGCCGTCATGGGCGATGTCGCCAAGCTTTTCCGTCCGGCCATCAGGCCGGCATTCGGCCGTGCCGAGCACCATGTTGCACGTCCGTTCGTGGCCGCAATGGGTGACGAGACATCAGCCTTCTTCCTGCGCGTTCGCCTGGCTGACCAGCCCGGCGCGCTCGCTGCGCTCACTGAAGCGCTGGCGGCCGAGGGGGTTTCGGTCAACCAGTTGCTTCAGGATTCTGCGGATGATTCCGGCGCCAGCCCGGTTGCCATTGTCACCCACAGGTGCCCGCGCTCCCACATGCAGGCCGCCCTCACGCGGCTTGGCAAACTAACAATGCTGATTGACGCGCCGCGCCTGATCCGTATCGAAACTGCAAGTTAAAGTGTGAAACACGCCGCGCTGACCATACAAGCAGTGCGTCTGGGGGCAATAAAACGATGAAAAACAACGTTCTTACGCCAAGTCTCGCAGACGCCATGGTCCGTGTGACCGAGCTTGCGGCCATCGCTGCCGCCAGCGAAGTCGGCCGCGGCGACGAGAAAAAGGCCGATGCTGCCGCTGTTGATGCGATGCGCACCGCCTTTAACGCTGTTGAATTCAAAGGTCGCGTCGTTATCGGCGAAGGCGAGCGCGACGAGGCGCCGATGCTCTATATCGGCGAGGAAGTCGGCACAGGCCGCGGCCCCGAGATCGATATTGCGCTGGACCCGCTTGAAGGCACGACGCTCACGGCAAAGGCCATGTCGAACGCGCTGGCCGTCCTTGCCATCGCCCCGCGCGGCGGCCTGCTTCACGCCCCCGATACGTATATGGACAAGGTCGCAATCGGCCCCGGCTATCCGGAAGGCATTATCAGCCTCGACGCGACGCCAGCCGAGAACATCACGGCCCTGGCAGAGTTCAAGGGTGTTCCCGTGTCCGAGATGACCGCCTGTGTGCTCGACCGCCCGCGCCATGAGGCCATCATCGCGGGCCTGCGTGAAGTGGGGTGCCGTATCGCCCTCATCACGGACGGCGACGTCGCAGGCGTCATCGCAACGACAGACCCGCAAACAGGCATCGACTTCTATGTCGGCTCCGGCGGCGCGCCTGAAGGCGTTCTGGCTGCAGCAGCCCTCAAATGCGTTGGGGGGCAGATGCTTGCGCGTCTCGTCTTCCGCAATGATGATGAAAAGAAACGCGCCACCCGCGTGGGCATCACTGATTTCGGACGCACCTATTCGCTGAACGAACTCGCATCCGGCGATACCGTCTTCTGCGCAACGGGCGTCACCAGTGGCAGCCTGCTGAGCGGCGTGAAGTATGCCGGTGGACGTGTCCACACGCACACGCTGGTGATGACCTCTGTTGATGGCATGGTCCGTCACGTCCGCTCCGACCGCAAGGTCTGACAAACGCGCTGCCAAGCCGGGTCACAGACCCCGCATTCTGCGCTAGGATGGGCATTCCGATTCTCTGAATGAGGAAGCCTGTTTCGCATGGCCCAAGCCGCTCACCAGTCCAGTCCCCACCTCTTCGAGGTCGACCAGTCGGCCTCAGGCCGCTTCTGGACGCTGGCTGATGCCGATGAGGCCCTCGTGCGCCGCCTTGCGCCAAGCGTGGGCAGCTCCGATCTGTTGGCCCGCCTCCTCGCCACGCGTGGCGTCGACCCGGCGCAGGCCGCGAGCTATCTCGCCCCCACGCTGCGCGACTATTTCCCCGATCCGTCCAGCTTTGCTGACATGGACAAGGCCGCAGGCATCATTCTTGACGCCATCCTGTCGAAGAAGCGCGTCACCGTGTTCGCGGACTATGACGTCGATGGCGGAACGTCCTCGGCCATCCTCGCGCGCTACTTCCGTGCCTGGGGACAAGACCTCGGCCTCTACGTGCCGGATCGTCTGGAAGAGGGCTATGGTCCATCGCCTGCCGCCTTCCGCCATCTGAAGGACACCGGCTCGGACCTCGTTATCACTGTCGACTGCGGCGGCGCGGCCGTTGATGCGCTCAATGAGGCTGAAGCCATCGGCCTGCCGGTCGTCGTCATCGACCACCACCTCATGTCGGCTGTGCTCCCGCCCTCGGCCGCCCTCGTCAATCCGAACCGCCTTGACGACACATCCGGTTGCGGCCACCTTGCGGCGGCAGGCGTCGTCTTCGTCTTCGTTGCAGCGCTGAACCGCCTCGCCCGCGAACGCGGCCTCGCGCCAGCCGACGGCTTGCCGGACATCATGCCCTTCCTCGACCTCTGTGCGCTCGGCACGCTTTGCGACATGGCGCCTCTTCATGGCGTCAACCGTGCCTTCGTACGGCAGGGGCTCACCATCATGGCCCGCGACCAGAACCCCGGCCTGCGCGCGCTTGCCGATGTCGCCGGCATCGGCAAGACCGAGACCGTCTACCACGCGACATTCATGCTCGGGCCCCGCCTTAACGCTGGCGGCCGCGTGGGCGACCCATGGATCGCCGCCAAGCTGCTCGCCACGGATGACCGGCAGGAAGCGATTGAACTGGCTGAGCGCCTCCACGCCCTCAATGAAGAGCGCAAGGAAGTCGAAAGCGCCATCCTCGACCTCGCCATGGCGCAGGCCGAACAGGCGCTGGCCCGCAATCCTGATCGCGGCATCCTCATCGCCAGCGGCGAAGGCTGGCATCCGGGCGTCATCGGCATCGTCGCCGGTCGCCTGAAGGAACGCTACCACCTGCCCAGCATCGTCATTGGTTGGGGGGAGGGGCTCGGCCCTGTCGCCAAGGGCTCCGGCCGATCGGTTAAGGGCGTCAATATCGGCGACGCCATCTCGATGGCTGCGCGCGAGGGGATCATCCTCTCCGGCGGCGGCCACGCCATGGCCGGTGGCCTCAGCCTCGATCCGGATCAGGTCCAGGCTTTCGATGACTGGATGGTCGCGCACATGGCGCAGTTCTCGGCTGAGCGCACAGCCGCGCTCGAACTTGCCATCGATGCCGTGCTCGCCCCCGGCGCTGCCAGCCCGGCGCTTGTTGACCAGATCGCGCAGATCGGCCCGTTCGGCATTGGCTCGCCCGAGCCGGTGTTCGCGCTGAAATCCGTTCATGTCACAGGCGTGCGGCAGGTCGGCGTCAATCACTTGCGTTTCATCGCCGAAGATGCCGGTGGCCGGATCGAATGTATCGCTTGGCGCGCTGCCGATACGCCCATGGGCGATGTGCTGCGAAACGGCGCGCGTGTACACATCGCGGGCAAACTCAAAGCCGATGAGTGGAATGGCCGCCGCAGAGTCCAGCTGGACGTTGCTGACGTGGCGGCCGACTGAATATTCTGCATAATACCCCTCAAAGACGGGTTGCTCTCGTCCGAAACAGCCGCTATATCGCCTCTTCTTCAAACCGGTGCGGTCCCTTCGTCTATCGGTTAGGACGTCAGGTTTTCAACCTGAAAAGAGGGGTTCGACTCCCCTAGGGACTGCCAGGTTTTTTTCATCCGACAATCAATGGCTTAAATCCACAAATGCCGATGTTCCCGGCATTTGTTGTGAAGATCGCGTGACAAGAGCGTCATCACATTTTAGGTTGCGTCCTTGGGGAATTTGGGTTGATGGCGAAAGCAGTGGCGACATCCGAATCAGATATGCCTGCGGCTGAGCCCGTGGTGCGGGTGATCGGCCGCGTTAAGTGGTTCGACAGCGCCAAAGGCTATGGCTTTATCGTCGCAGATTCCACGTCGGACGCTGCGCTGACGGGCGACGTGATGCTGCATGTGTCGTGCCTGCGCGACTATGGCGAAACCTATGCCGACGAAGACGCCCGCATCGTTTGTGACGCGGTGCAGCGCGAGCGCGGATGGCAGACCGCCCACATCATCGAGATGGAGCGTCCGCGTGCCGTTATTGCCCGAGAGAAGGGCGTCGACTTCGAGTACACGGCCGTTACGCTGAAATGGTTCAACCGCACCCGCGGCTATGGCTTCGTCCAGCGCGACGGTATCGAGATCGACATCTTCGTCCACGCCGTGGCGCTGCGCCAGGCTGGCTATGAGGATATCGAGCCCGGCACCCGGATCGAGGTCGTTCTCGGCAAAGGCTCGAAGGGCGAAAATGTCACGCTCGTGAAGCCACGTCAGGGCTGAGCGCCAAACAGCCAAGAGCGCTTGCTCCGCCTCGCATGCGCGGCTAAACCAACGCGCATGACCCGTTTAATTGCCAGTCTTTTTGCCGCCGCCTTTTTCCTCGTTCAGGGCGCTTTCGCCCAGCTGGAGACGGGCCCGCTCGCCATTGATACTGGCGACTCCGTCCACAAGTTCACGGTTGAGCTGGCCAATGATCCGGAAGAGATCCGCGTCGGCTTGATGAACCGCCCCGAAATGGCGCCCAATGCCGGCATGCTGTTCGATCTGGGAGAACCGCGTGAGGCTACATTCTGGATGAAGAACACGCTCATCCCGCTCGACATGCTGTTTCTGGATACTGACGGCAAGATCATCGCCATTGCTCGCAATGCTGTTCCAGGTTCGCTGCGATCCATCGGCCCCGGCGTTCCGGTCAAGGCCGTGCTGGAGCTGAATGGTGGCCGCTCCGAGGCACTTGGCATCGAGCCGGGCGATGTGGTCGAGCACGCGGTGTTCGGCAATCTCGCGCAATGATCTGCGCGGCCTCATGAAGCCGCCTCCAGCTGGCTTCGCGGCCAATCCTTCACGCGGCAAGTTCACCCTGCACAATGGCCCCACCTTCAGGGCCAGCGCAGAAGGCGACATGCGCACCGGCATGTGGGTCCTCGACCGCCACTGCAACGGCATGGGCTTCATGCATGGCGGCATGACCTGCGCCTTCTCCGACAGCGCTCTGGCTTGGGCTGTGTGGACTGTCACGGGGCGCATGTCCGTCACCCTGAAGCTCACCCTCGAATTCATGGACATCGTGCCCGAGGGCACATGGCTCGAAGCGCATCCGGAAGTGACGGCTGTTGATGGCGATATCGTCCACGTCACAGCCCGCCTGCTAAAGGAAGACGGCCATATCGCTGCCCGCGCCGATGCGGTGTTCCGATCCCTGCGGCGGCGCACCACATGAGGCAGGTTGGCGCGCGACAACAGTAATCGCGCATATATCCCAGAACTGTGTTATCCCGGCTCTAAATGAAGTTGCCGTAGGGATACCCGACCAATGGATTTTGACGCTCTACTCTTATCGCGCATCCAGTTCGCGTTCGTCATTGCCTTCCACATCATGTTTCCAGCGTTCACGATCGGCCTCGCGGCCTTTCTCGCCGTTTGCGAGGGCCTGTGGCTGAAGACGGGCCATGAAGCGTTCAAGCGACTCTACCTTCACTGGGTGAAGATCTTCGCGCTGGCCTTCGCCATGGGCGTCGTCTCCGGCGTCGTCATGAGCTACCAGTTCGGCACCAACTGGAGCGTCTTCTCCGAGATCGCCGGCAGCGTCATCGGTCCGCTCCTTGGTTATGAAGTGCTGACAGCCTTCTTCCTTGAGGCAACCTTCCTGGGCGTCATGCTGTTCGGCTGGAACAAGGTCGGCCGCAAGCTTCACTTCGTCGCCACTTGCGCCGTCGCCATCGGCACCACGATTTCCGCCTTCTGGATCATCTCGGCCAATAGCTGGATGCAGACGCCGCAGGGTTTCGCCGTCGATCCGGCCACGGGCAACTTCTACGCCACCGACTGGATGAAGGTCATCTTCACGCCCAGCTTCCCGTCGCGCCTCGCCCACATGCTTATCGCCGCCTACATCACCACAGCGGCTGTCGTCCTCGCGGCCGGTGCCTGGCAGGTGCTCCGAGGACGCGTCACCAAGCCGACACGCTGGCAGATGCGCATGGCGTCCGGCACGCTCGCCATCCTTCTGCCCCTGCAGATCATGCTCGGCCACGAGTCGGGCCTCATCGCGCATGAGTATCAGCCTGCAAAGATCGCCGCCGCCGAAGGTTGGTGCGAAACCGCGCCCATTCAGGGCACCATGCTGATCGCCTGGCCGGCAGACAATGCCTGTGGCCATGCCGGCATCACCATTCCCGGCACCAGCCCCTACCTTTTCGCAGGCACGCCCGAGGGCGAAGACCTGAAAGGCCTCGACCAGTTTGCGCCGGAAGATACGCCGCCCATCTGGCTCGTCTTCTACGGCTTCCGCATCATGGTTGGCGCGGGCCTTGCGATGCTCGGGCTTGGCCTTTGGGGCTGTTTCCTCTGGTGGCGTGGCCGTCTGGACGAAAAGGGCCTGTTCCACTGGGCCGCCGTTCCCGGCGGCGCGCTTGGCTTCATCGCCGTCATCACCGGCTGGATTGTCGCGGAAGTCGGTCGCCAGCCCTACACCGTGTATGGCCACCTGCGAACGGTCGACAGCGTCTCGCCTGTCTCCACCGCGCAGGTCGCCACATCGCTCCTCGTCTTCATGGTCACCTATGCGATCATCTTCACCGCCGGCACGGTCTACATGGCCCGTATCGCCACCCGCGGCTTTGACGATGATCCGAAGGGACCGAAGGAAGCCCGCCGTCCGCCCGGTTCGCCAATGGGTGCCGTCGACGAACCCGCCGAAACCGGCGAAGACATTGTCGCAGCGGACTAGGAGAGACCCATGACACTCGACCTTCCTCTGATCTGGGGCCTCATCCTCGCCATTGGCGTCTTCATGTACGTCCTGCTCGACGGGTTCGACCTCGGCGTCGGCATGCTCACCTTTCATGCCCGCTCCGACGAAGAGCGCAACATGATGACCGCCACGATCGAACCCGTCTGGGACGGCAACGAAACCTGGCTGATCATCGGCGGCGGCGGCCTCTTCGCTGCCTTTCCCAAGGCCTATGGCATCATCATGCCGGCGTTTTACCTGCCGGTGCTGATCATGCTCGCGGCGCTTATCTTCCGCGGTGTGGCGTTCGAGTTCCGGCACAAGGCTGTACGCAAGCCCACGCGTGTCTTCTGGAACAGCGCGTTCTTCGGCGGATCGGCCACGGCCGCATTCGCGCAGGGCCTCATGCTTGGCGGCATGATCCAGGGCATCAATGTCGAGGGCGGCGCCTTTGCTGGCGGTGCGTTCGACTGGCTTACGCCTTTCTCTATCCTGGTCGGCGTCTCTGTGGTGATCGGTTACCTGCTGCTGGGGTCCTGCTGGCTGGTGCTGAAGACCGAAGGCGAACTCTACAACCGGGCCCGCAACTGGGCGCGCATGTCTCTGGTGGGTGTGGCGATTGCCTTTCTGGCCGTTAGCCTGGCCACACTGGCCATCGATCCGTCGGTCGGCGCGCGCTGGGGCTTCACCATGACCAGCATCGACTTCGCGCGTCTCCTGCCTCTTTCGCCAGCGCCCATTGCGGGCATGGCACTTTGCGCCTGGCTCTGGCGTGATCTTTCAATGAAACCGGGGCCCAATGCGGCGCCAGACTGGCGCCCCTACCTGCTGGCCGTCGGCGTGTTCCTCAGTGGCTATATCGGTCTCGGCGTCAGCCTCTACCCGTATATTGTTCCCTTCGAGTACACGATCTGGGATGCGGCTGCGCGTGACAATGCCCTTGGCTTCATGCTCGTCGGGGCAGGGATCATGCTGCCGATCATCCTGCTGTACACGGCCTATGTGTATTCACTTTTCTGGGGCAAGGTGAAGCCCGGGGACGGCTACCATGGCTGATCCCGTCTTCCGCCCGACCGAGCCGCTGCCAGACGATCAGCCCGAAGGCCCGCTTTTCAAGCGGCTCGGCTGGTTCGTCGGGATCGCGATCATCTCCATGCTTGCTGTCGCAGCCGTCGCCTATCTGCTGCGAACGCTGCTATTCCTGTAAAATAGCACAAGGCCATATCGGCAAGGCCCGTGATTTCGCCCTTGCCTGAACCGCGTTCGCCCGCTCTCATGGTGGCAGGTCATCCTGATCGAGCGGGATGAAGGGGGGGAGAGCGATCACATGCTGGGAAGACGTGCTAGCCACCAAGGCGTCGGAGATGTCGCTCCATTCAGACGCTTGCTGAAGGGGCTGATTGTGGTTTTGGCCGCCTCGGCAATCGCCGCTTCAGTCAATCCTGTCCGGGCGCAGGCAGCGCATTGGCCCACCACGGAGTTTACGGTCGTTCTCCATGATCATCGTCAGACGGCGGTTGATAGTGCCATCGCGGCCCTCGGTAACCAGACGGGCCTTTATGAAGAGGCACTCCAGCCTCACATCGTCCAGATCGAAACTTACCTTCACGAAGTCGCGCTTGAGTACCAGGCCATGGGCTTCAAAGCCCCCGCGCTGCCCATCTCGGCGCGGCGCTACGAGGTCAATCTCTATCCCTTCGAGGAAGGGTTTGATGCACCTGCGCGCGTCGCGCGTGCAAACCCGACCCATCTTGAAGTCGACGTCGATGCCGTGATCAATTGGGGCAAATGGGACAAACGCCTCTATGAGCATCTGGCGCATGAACTCTTCCATGCCGTTCAGGCGGCCTATGACCATAATGACGACGACCTGGGCGGTTTTTTCAACGAGGGAACTGCGCAGGCTGTCGGTGTCGACATGGCGTACAGGCTTCGCGGGGAGGAACCATCGCGCTCCGGTTCAGGCCGCTGGGCGGCTCGGCGGTATGATGTATCGCTGCTCAAGCCCGTCGACAGGAACGATACTTACGCAACGGCTTCCTTCTGGCGCTATCTCGGGGAGGAAGTCACCGCGTCCGCCAAGCAACAAAATGCGAGCATCCATGAGATACCCGCCAACTATCGCTACCTTCATGAGATGATGCTCGAGCCGCTGAACTCCGGCAGCGACAAGGCCGTCCTGCAGTGGCTCAACAGTGGGCTGCTGAAAAGCATCAAACAGCCCCTCGACCGGGAATATGCATTCTTCCTCTCCACTTTCGCCGGGTATGGCGAAGGACGATACACGAGCGAGAAAAATACGCCGCAGAAGATCAAAGCCATCATGCAGGACAAACTGTTCAATAAGTGTACCGAACTGCCGCTTGAAGGGCCTCAATCAGGCGTGGCGATCCCACTGAAGATCGACGCCCTTGCAGGCAAGTGTATCAGGATTGCAGATGGTGATGCGAGCCGGCCGGGGCCCGTCCAAATGGTCATCCAGGTTGAGGCGGACTCTGCACGCGAATTGAACCAACTATGGATGGGTGCAGCCGGTGCCCAGAAAACGTCACGTCGTCTGCAGGCGTCTGGCATGACAGAAATGGGCCGCCACTTTGCCCTGTGGCAGGTGGATTTGTTGCCCGATGAGCAGATGTCCCTCATCGTCACAAACATGGATGCCGCCCCTTGGGAGACGAAAAGCTTCACGGGCCAGCTTTCAATCACCACCACAGCGGCAAAAGTGGACAGCACGTTTGTCGGTCCGTTGCCGGCTGCGCCCGCCCGCGGTGCGACCAAGACAGGCACATCAAGAAACAAGCAGGCTGCCCGGGAGCTGACTTTCAACGGCTCCGAAGCCACCAAGGTCGTAATCGATGCGGACAATCGCGCGGTTCGCATTTCGATACGCGCCACGCCTGACATTCTCAACGTATTGGCCGGGGTCAATGCTGAGGGCGGTGCAATGGAACAGATACTCACCGCCGGGGAGATATTGAACGAGACGCTTGGCGATATGAACGGGACATTCTTCAGCTTGTCGGCATTGGAAAAGAGCACGCCCGGCACGGCCATAGACATTGCCGTTCCATTCTTTGACTACGGCTTCACGGGAACAATCCCTGGTGCGCGTATCTCGACGAATGGCTACGATGGCGGTGAGTTCCATGCCGTCGGACCGACCGATTCCCTGCCGGGTGGTCAGCGTGAGTTCAGGCCGTCAGGAACGGTGACAATCATCCACTATTCGCCGACCCTGCTCGAAGGCCGCTTTGTCGCTGATTTTACAGATCCAGATTCGCTAACCCCGAAGCAGATGCAGGAATCGCAACCCACCCTCGACATTATCGGAAACCTGCAGGGCTATTTCCGGATCGCGGCCCCCTGGAAGGAAGACAGCCGCTACGAACCCGATGAATCCGTCACGCCGCTGTCTGACTTGCGGTCAGATATCATGGCAAGAATGCCCCAGGGCCAAGAAGACATTGTCGATGCCGTCATGGCCGCCGCAGAGGCCGCCAGGCAGACCGGAGACGCTCCAGACATGTCGGCGATTGCGGCCTCACAGGGGGCGCCACGTGCCGCCTGTGACTGCTCCTGTTCCGGCATGCGCAAACTGGAAGCCATGGGAGAGGCCGTCGATCAGGCCAGTCGCGCACCAACGCCCGCTGAACTGGCAATGGCCAAGTGCGGACTCACATGCATGGCAGAGTATCAGCGCTGCGAGTAAGCCCGCCGAAGCGCTATGCCGGTTGTGCGGACGTGCGCTAAAACAGGCGCCGGGCCTCCATCCACTCCGTTACTTCCTTGACCGCCTTTGGCAGCAGGTCAGGACGTTCGATATAGTAATGGTCGGCGTCCTTGATCGTCACCATCTGCTTGTCTTCCGAGCCGACGGCCTCGAACAGGCGCTTCGCATGGCTTGGCGTGCAGGCCAAGTCGGCTGAGTTGCTGATGACGAGCACAGGGCAGGAGACGCGCGAGGCATTGCCCGTGCCGTCCGCCCGACTCTTGTCATAGCTCCACTGCGACAGCCATGAGCGCAGTGTGGTGAAACGCCCTAGACCGACCGGTCCGTCATTGGCAATGCGCGGATCGCCGAGGTAACACGTGCCGGGCTTCCTGTCCGACGGGTCCTGCGTCGGGTCCAGCCAGCGCACATCGCTCATCGTCCCCTGCACCACGAAGCACCGCTCAGCGTCCGGGTCATCGCTCGCCTTGATGGCCGCCAGTTGCGTTAGCACGCGGTCGGTGATGCGCCGGTTGCGCGCCACCTGAGCTGCCCGGAACAGTGTCACGAACTCATGGGAATAGGGCGGTTGGTTTGGGCAGTCCGCGTCATAGATGTTCAGTTCCCTGTCGCGTTCGAACGGCTTGTCCTCGTCAAGGATCGACGGGTCGATCCATTCCGTCATCGTGTGCGACCGGCTGATATGCGCCGCCAGCAGCAGGATGGCATCGGCCGGGATCAGGCCCGCGCCTGCAATGTCCACCGCATCGCCTGCGGGCGTTTCCGTGATGGTCGGGTTCTCGGCCTGGTCCTGATAGAACAGCGACAGTGATCCGCCGCCAGACCAGCCACCCAGCACAATTTTCTCATATCCAAAGCGCTTCTTCGCATCTGCAATACAGGCGCCAAGGTCCAGCACGCATTTCTCCATGATCAGCGCCGTGTCATTGCCGCGATAGCGCGGGTTGCAATAAATCACGTGATGGCCTTCGCGGGCGAGCGCTGTCACCAGCGGCAGGAAGCTGCCCCCGCCAATCGGGTGGCTGAACAGGATGACAGTTTTCGACTCCACATCATCCGGCCGGATGCGCATGCACTCCACGAAAACCTGCCCCGCCGGGCCGCCATACGTCTCTTTCAGCCGCCCCGAATCTGCGTGCACAAACCCGTAGGGTTCCCTTGCGATAGCCATCTGCGTGTTTCCTTGCCCTTGTTTAATGGGATGGTCCGCCCCGTCTCCTC
>NZ_ARYL01000008.1 GCF_000685295.1 Hyphomonas oceanitis SCH89 | reverse complement strand
CTTCCCCCTCCGCCCTGTCGGGCACCTCCCCCGCGAACGGGGGAGGATCGCAAGGCGCTAGAACACCATCGCCTTGATGGCGTCGAAGTTCTGCACACCCCCGCCCACACGCTTCGTCGTGTAGAACAGCACGTAGGGCTTGGCCGAATACGGATCGCGCAGCACGCGCGCTCCCTGCCGGTCGGCGATCAGGTATCCGCGCCGGAAATCCCCGAACGCAATCGCCGCATTGCCTTCCCCGATATCCGGCATGTCTTCCACTTCGGTCACCGGATAGCTCATCACGGTCGCCGGCTCGCCGCCATTGCCGGGCTGCCACAGATAGCGCCCGTCACCATCCTTCAGCTTCCGGACGGCTGACACGGTGCGCCTGTTCATCACGAACCGCGCCCCGGCCCGGAACTGCGATTTCGGCGTATAGATCAGGTCAATGATCTGGTCGGCCGCGTCCTCGGCGGTAAAGTCCCCCGCCACGGAGCCGATCTTGCCCCAGACATGGCTGCCCTCGGCGACGATCTCATAGTCGAGAAACCCGCGCGGCTTGCCGCTGCCATCACCCGAAACAAAGGCCGCCGATTCCTGCGCCGCAAAGGCGCCCTCCACCTCGTCGGCGAGCCAGGCGTCCACATCGGCATAGGAATCCTCGAGCAGGGCCTGCGTCGCCGCCGGCATCGCGTAAAGCTCCCCCGCCGGGAATTCCAGCAATGCCAGCCCGTTCGTCGCCGTCTCCGGCCGTGCCGCCGTCTCGCCCACCCAGCTTGCCGCCGCGCCAAGCCCCACCGGCTTGCGGAACACGCCCGCAGACGTCTGCCGCACGGTCGCAATCGCGCGCATCGGGCTTGCCGCCATCAGCCGCGCCTCGATCAGCCGGTCCAGCTCGGGCGGGGCCACATAGCCGCCCTGCGCGTCGCTGCCTGTGTTCAGGCCCTTCGTGTCCAGCCGCGAAATGCCGCTATCATCGCCCGTGCGCAAGTAACGCCCCCAGGCCTCGCTGCGCGCATCATCTTCCCGCGCCGCCGGTGACACACCAACCTCCGGCCGCGCCATCTTCAGGCTCAGCGCCTCCAACTGGCGATCTATGCGCGTCAGTCGCTCATCCGTCAGCGGATCGCTCGCGCCCTTCGCCTCGATCTCGCCGAGCCGTTCCTCATTGGCCTGCCGGAAGGCCTCGAACGCCGCCATCATCTCGGCCACTTCCGGCTTCGGCCCCGCCATTTTCGTTTCCTTGGTCATGCTCTCTCCTTCACCAACCCAAAAAGTTTACCCGCTATCCCGGCGTACGCCGGGATCTCAGGCCGCCATCTTCCGTTCCGCGCCGCCCAGCAGCGCAAACCGCGCCGCCCCCAGCATCGGCACCGCCACCAGCGACACTTCCACCAGCTCCACCTCGATCAGCTCCCGCCCGCCCTCAACACGCGCCCGCCACAGGCGCGGCCGAAACCCGATCGACAGCCCGTCCAGCCCACGCGTCGCCAGCCCCCGCGCACTCTCCGCCTCGACAAGCCCGCGCACATACAGCCCGCGCCCGTCCTCGATCATCCGGGTCCACCGCCCGGCCACCGCGCCATTCCTGTGCTGCAACAGCATCGGCAACACGCGGCTCTCGCGCAGGCTCCGCGCAAACGCGCCCGCCCGCACCACATCCCCGCCCGCATCCGCCACCCCGAACAGGCTGGCATAGCCCTCAATCAGCAGCGCGTTTTGGTTCTTCATCTCTCGCGGCCCGTGGCCCTGCCTGCGCAGGGCACACGGAACTTGGTTCACGCGACAAAGGTCTCGCTTCCCCTGCGAAGGCAGGGGCTGCGAAAGCAGAGACGGCGAATCCAGCAGCGGGCTACTCATTCCCCGCCTCCAGCTTCCGCTCCATCCGGTCGAGTTGCGCGCGCACCGCCCCCAGTTCCGCCTCCACGCGAGCCAGCCGCTCGCCCACAGGCCGCCCGGCCTCCGCGCTCCGTTCAAGGACGGTAATCCGCTCCGCCGCCGCCCCGGCCCACACCAGTGCGCCGCCGGTCTGCACCAGCACGGCCATCACGAAGGCCAGCGTGATCTTCTTCTCGAAATTCATGTGCCCAGCCCCGCAATCGCCCGCTTCTCGTCCACGGTCGCAAAGCTCGCCCCCTCCAGCCGCGCCCACAGCGCATCGCGCTCGACCGACAGCGCCGGCACCCGGTCCACATCGCAGCGCACCTCGACATCCCCGGCCAGCGGCTCATCCAGCCACAGCGACAGGGCCGCCGCCATCTTCTCCGCCAGCGGCAACACACTCATCCGCCAGAAGGCCAGATTGGCTTCGCGATAGTTCGAATACGTATTATCCCCCGGTATGCCCAGCAGCATCGGCGGCACGCCCAGAGCCAGTGCAATCTCGCGCGCCGCCGCATTGCGCGCCTCCTGAAAATCCATCTCCGCGGGCGACAACGACATCGGCCGCCATTCGAGCCCGCCTTCCAGCAGCAGCGGTCGCCCGGCATTGGCCGCGCCGGAATAATGCGCCTCAAGTTCGCTTTTCAGCGTCTCGAACTGCTCGTCCGGCAAGCGCCCGCCGCCGCCATAGACCAGGGCCCCGGAAGGCTTCGCCGAATTGTCAATCAAGGCCTTCGCCCAGTCGGCGCTTGCATTGTGCAGGTCCAGCGCCCGTCTTGCGGCGCCCAAAGGCGGCAGGCCCATCACATCATCGGCCGGATTGAACAGTTTCAGGTGCAGCACCGGGCTCCAGCCCGTGTCCTCGCGCCGGATCAGCCGCTCCCCGCGCCGCTCGCGCACGGCCCAGGCCTCTACCCAGCCACGCGCATCCGTCACCGGCCGCACACTGTCAGGCCGCAGCGCAAAGAGGGCCGCCACGCCTTCCCGCCCGTCAATCTGCACAGCTTCAACAAACGCATTCCCGGCCAGCTGAAGCTGCGTGTAAACGCCCTCCAGAAAGCTCGCCCCCGCCATGTCCGGTGCCGGTGCGCGCAGCAGTTTCGCCGCCGCCTCATGCCCCGTCACCAGCGGCACACTGGCCGCCGCCTCGGCCACCATGCGCACACAGCGATAGGCCACCGCGTTACGCAAATAGCCGTCCTGCGTCAGCGACGCCGCGTCGCGCCCGCCCCACGCCGCTACCCCCAATTGCGACAGTGCAATCAGAGGTGCCGCCGCTTTCGATTCGCGCCGCATTCCTGCAAATGGCCACCCCCAGTTCATGCTTCGTCTCGCCTCCATGGAACTTCTTCCGATGGAGTGAATTTACCCCGGTCAGCATGCCGGTCGGACGGAAGATAATTTTCCCTAGCAATCCTCGGGCACTAGGCTGAAAAGTTGAGGGAAATGGGCTTTCCGGCCCTGCATTTTTAAACAAACAGGCAATAGCCATGCAGACCCAAATCTGCTTTGTGCCGCGCTTGTGACAGGGGAAGAGGAGCTAGCAGAATGTCGGCACGCGTCATCTCGATCGCCAACTCAAAAGGCGGTGTCGGCAAGACAACCACCTGCGTCATGCTGGCGGAAGCCTTCGCGGCTTCTGGCCGCCGCACACTCGTCGTCGATCTTGATACGCAGGCCAACGCATCGCTGCTCGTCTACGGCCACGAGGGCGATGAACACCTGTTCCAGGCGATCAATGATTACGCCACGATTTCCGACTGGCTGCTGGAGAATTTCTTCGCAAACGAGCAAAAGCGCCTCGGTGAATTCGTCGTCACCAATGCCAGCGACGTTACGCATGACGGCAAGCCGCTGCCCCTCGATCTGATCCCCTCGTCTCCGCGCCTGCGCAAGACAGAGCGCGAGCTGATCTACGAACTCACGGCCAAGAAATACTCGATGCAGGCCCTCGAAGGCCAGGTCGGCCGCCGCCTGCGCGACGACTTCGACCTGCTGAAAAGCGAGTTCGACATCATCATCTGCGACTGCCCGCCCGGCATCTCGGTCATGACCGAAAGCGTGCTCGCGGCCAGCCACCTCATCATCGTCCCCACGATCCCGGATTTCATGTCCACGCTCGGCCTCGATCTTTTCACCGGCGACATCATGAAAAACCTGCGCGATCGTGATATCGAGAACCTGCCTGTTGTCCTGGCCACCCGCTTTGACAACACGCCCCACCAGCAGGTCGTGCTGCAAGCCATGCGCGATGCCGCCAATTCGAAGGAAGCCGAATTCCGGATGTTCAAGACTGTCGTTCCTCTCAAGACCGGCTTTGCGACCAATCCGATCGAACTCGGCCCGGATCCGACCCTCTCGGCCAAATGGCCCGGTGAGGCCCTCGGCATCATCGACTCCCTCATGAAGGAAATCCTGGAGCTATTGAAATGAGCACCCTGACAGCCACCGGAGGGGCCGGCGTGCTGGCAGCCCTGCTCGACAATCGCGACCGTTTTGCCAAGCTCGGCGACAAGGACTTCACCGCCGCCGCCGGCCTCCTCGTCCGCAAGCTCATGATCTCCGCCGGCCAGACGACGGAAGACATGGTCCTCCTGCGCGAAACTGTCGGCAATGACCTTTTCGAAACCGAGCTGAAGCGCCTCACGGCCCACCAGGCTCGCCTCCTCGCCCGCCGCCTAGACAAGCATGTCGACGATTTCGAAGTCTCGACCGCCGGCGCCGCCGCCGCACACATCCGCCAGCTCCTCAACGGCACGCTCGCGCCCGCCGAGGCCAGCGATGCCACAACGCAAGAGGCCGCCCCGGCTGAAGACACGACGCCGCCCGCCGACGACACGCCCCCCACCGGCAGCGACGACGCCCCGAAGAACGCCTATTTCGGCCGCAAGTCCTTCCGCGCCGGCAACTAGGCCTGCTGCGGCCGCTCGAACAGCCTGCGGTTCTCGCTGAGGATCATCGCGGTGTCCTCCGCGCTCGGCTCCAGTGACCAGTTGCCCTTCTGGAACGTCCCGCCCAGCACGACGCCATCGCGCCGCCCGAACATGTAGGCATGGCTTCCGGTGATGATGTTGTAGTCCACCTCTTCCTGCGGCTGCAGGATCACCAGCTGCCCCCGCGCCGGCATGATGCCCGTGTCGCCGAACAGCACGCCCGCGCCAAGCCCCGTGCAGTTGAACACTACCGCTTCGGGCAGCGCCGCCACCTGCGCCACATCTTCAAACGCCTGCACCACAATCTTCCCGCCGCGCAGCCGGATATCCCGCTCCAGCACCCGCAGGTAATAGGGCGTGTCCACCATCATCGTGTCGAAACTCTTCGCGAACGGCGCATTGAAGCTCAGCTCGCCCGGTTCATACTCCCGCTCGTTCACCACGAACTCATGCATCGGGCTGCCCTTCGGCGCGGGCGTCTCCGGCTTCGCCGTGTCCGACAGCACATAATTCACTTCCCACGTGACGCCATATTCCGGCCCGGTCAGCAGCTGGAAGCGCTGGAACGCAAAGCGCGACGCCGCCACATGTTTCGCGCGGTACGCATCATCCACCAGACTGTCCTGATACACAGACGCAGGCCACCACTGCCCGCCCGCAATATTCGATGTCGTCTCCGGCGACAGCGCCTTGGCATAGATCGTCACATTGGCCCCGCGCTCCAGCAGCAGCATCGCGGTCGACAGGCCGACAATCCCGGCGCCCATCACGGCATAATCCTTCACGTTCGGGTCCCAGCCCTCCTCCACGGCCAGGTGCGCCGTGCCCCAGGACAGCGTGATGCCGCCGCCGCCATGGCCATAATTATGGATAACGGTTGTCTCGCCCAGCATCTCCCGCTCCACGCGGAATCCCGTCGGACGATACGGTCTCAGGCCCACCACAACCCGCGCCACCCGGCCCGGATCCACGATCACCGGCGGCACCTGCTTCATCACCACGCCCGGCCCGCGCGACGCTGGCACCCCCGCACACGCCGTCACCACCGCCGCCAGCCCCGTCGCCCCGAAGGCCCGCCGTGTAAGATGTCTCATGGCCCGTCTCTCCTGATTCAAGGTCGCAGCCTCCGCTGCCCCGTGTCGGAGATCAAGCCGTTTCCGCCGCCCGTGTCAGCGGACGCGGCCCCTGCCTAAGCAGCCACCACCGGCCCTTCGGTAAAGCCCGCCATCTGCGCCGCCAGCGCCCGCTTGAACGCCGGGCGCGCAAGGCACCGCGCGTGATAGGCCGCAATATTGGCCCGCTCACCCAGCAGCGTGGTCTCTTCCAGGTCGCGCAGCACGCTGGCCATCGCAATGTCGCCAATGCTGAACGCGCCCTCCAGATAATCCTTCTCGCCCAGCCAGTCCGACAGCCGCTTCAGCTTCTGGCGCACCATGGCCTCCGCGTCCGGCCGACGCAGCTTGGCCCATTCGGCGTCAGGCTCGAACTTGGCAATGATCATCAGCGGCATCACGAACGTCTCGACACTGTTCAGCGCCGCAATCACCCAGCTTGTCACCCGCGCCTTCGTGACAGGGTCGCGCGGCATCAGCTTGTCGCTCTTTTCCGCAATATAGAGCATGATCGCGCCGGATTCGAACATCTGGATATCGCCCTCTTTCAGCGCCGGCACCTGCGCAAAAGGCTGCTCCTTCAGATAGGCTTCGGGGCGCTCCTCGGACGCATTGAACAGCCGCATCCGATAGTCGATCCCAGCCTCTTCCAGCGCCCAGCGCGCGCGGATATCGCGCACATGGCCCTTCGCAAAGTCCGGCACCCAATTATAGCCCGTAAGCTCGATAGCGGCATTGGCGGTCTCGGGCATGGCGTGTCTCCTCTTGCGTCCCCGGTCTTGACATTTACGTTGATATCAACATATATAGACCATGTCAAACAGCCACGCCGTACCCTTCGAAACCACGCTCCACGTCCGCGACCATTGCCTCTGCCTCGCCGCGCAGCGTGCCGCCCGCGCCCTCTCGCGCCGCTTTGACGAGGCCTTCCGCCCCCTCGGCATCACGTCCGGCCAATACTCGCTCCTCATGTCGCTGAACCGGCCACAGCCGCCCAGCATCGGCGCCGTCGCCAGCCTCCTCGCCATGGACCGCACCACGCTCACGGCCAACCTGAAGCCCCTCGAAAAGCGCGGCCTCCTCACCTCAACGCCCGATCCCGCAGACAAGCGCAGCCGCCGCCTCGCCCTCACCGATGAAGGCCGCCGCACGCTCGCCGCCGCCGTCCCCATCTGGCGCCAGACGCATGCCGACATCGACGCAGGCCTCCCGCCACGCGCCATCAAGGGCCTGCGCACCGGCCTCGCCGCTCTCGCCTAAAGCGCTCGAATGCGCGGGCCTCCTGTCCGCTCCAGCATCAGCGCCCACACGGCCCAGACCAGCGCGTCCACCCTGTCCGGCGACCCGGTAAAGCCCTCCGCCCCGAACCGGCACATCTGGTCCTCCAGCGTCGCCAGCAGGCCGAGATGCGCCACCTTCCCCTGCTCGTACAGCAGCGCCACCGGCATCGCCCGCGCCCGCTTGCCAAGCCGCGCATGCACCAGCCGCACCGGCAACCGGCAGCCAGCGCTCTCCAGCGTCTGGCGCACCATCTCGCCGCCCTGGTTTGCCTCGGCGATAATCATGCTCGCCCCCACCGCCTCGGCCAGCGACACCGCGCGCCCCGCCCAGTCCGCCGGCCGCAGCCCCGCCGCCGAGGCATCGCCCAGCACGAAACAGCGCCGCCCAAAGCCTGCCGACTCCGCCACGCCCGCCGCAATGATCCCGCACGCATCGGCCCGTGGCCCGCTCGTCGCCGGCGGGTCCACCGCCACCACAATGTCGGCCATCTCCGGCACCGCATAGACGCGCGCCGCATCAATCATGCTGCGCAGGAACAGCGCGCCCTTGGGGTCTTCCAGCAGGTCGCCCATCAACTCCTGCCGCGCCATGGCCGATCCCGCATAGGCCGCCTCCATCATGTCGACAAAGCCCGGCGCAAGGTTCACCGCATTCTCCCGCGTCGTGCTGCGCGTCATCATGCTGCCCCCGTCCGCCACCAGCCGCCGCACGAGGTCCACAGGGCGCGGTGTCGTCGTCGCCACGCAGCGCGGGAACGCCCCCAGCCTGAGGCCCATCTGCAAAGTGTCCCACACCGCTTCGCCCTTGGCCCACGCCGCCACCTCATCGCACCAGGCCGCATCGAACTGCGGCCCCCGCAAACTGTCCGGGTCTTCCGCCGAGAAGGCGAACGCTTCGGCCCCGTTCGGCCAGACCAGCCGCCGCCGCGACACCTCATACACAGGCGCCCCTCCGGCCCCATCAAGATGGCGCAGGCCGCTCGGCCCCTCGATCATCACCTCGCGCACATCCGACAGGGCCGGCCCCACCAGCGCCACCCGGCGGCATCCCCGGCGCACCGCCATGCGCACCCATTCCGCCCCCGCCCGCGTCTTGCCAGCGCCACGTCCGCCCATGAACAACCATGTCCGCCACGCCCCCTCCGGCGGCACCTGCGTATCCCTTGCTTCGAACACGAACGGATTTTGTCTCAGGTAGGCCTTTATCTCCTCCGGAAGACTGTTCACCCCCATCCGCATCGCCATCGCCCGCACCCTGTAATCCAGCGTCGCCCAGCCCACGTTCCTGCTCGACAGCCTCAAGTCGTGCCCAGATTGCATCCTCATCCGGCTCCCTCCCATCCCCCATTCCCTCCTTCGGCGCATCGCCTGCTGCCGCCCGCATCGCGGCTTCCGTCAGCCGCCAATGCTCAGGTCACGGAAGTTGACGCCGACGCGCGCCTCGACACCGTGCTTGTCGTTGGCCAGCGCGCCATGATGGAAAGCGCCATCGCCCGCCAGCGCGCCTCCGACACGATCCAGAGCGTCGTCACCCGCGATGCCCTCGGCCAGTTCCCTGACCAGAACGTCGCCGAATCCACTCGCCGCCTCACCGGCATCAACATCCTGAACGACCAGGGCGAAGGCCGCTTCATCTCCGTGCGCGGGCTTGACCCGTCACTGAACGCCGCTTCGCTCAACGGTGTCCGCCTGCCGTCGCCGGAGTCTGATACGCGCGCCGTTGCACTCGATGTTGTTGCCTCGGAACTCATCGAATCCATCGAGGTGAAGAAGACACTGATCCCGGAAATGGACGCCGACACGATCGGTGCCTCCATCGAGATCAACACGACCAAGGCCTTCGACCGCGAAGACCTCTATATAAGCACCGTTCTGGAGGGCTCCTACAATGACCTGAACGGCGAGACATCGCCCAAGGGCTCGATCGACTTCTCGATCCCGGTCTCCGACACGTTCGGCATTGCCGGCGGCCTGTCCTACTATGATCGCAAGACGTCCACAGACAATATGGAAATGGACGGCTGGGACGAAGACGACGGCCAGGTCTACGCCGACACCGTCGAGTATCGCGACTATGATGTCGAGCGCGAGCGCCTCGGCGCTTCGCTGTCCTTCGACTGGAAAGCGACTGATGCCACCACGCTCTTTGCCCGAGGCATATACAGCCAGTTCGACGACACCGAACAGCGCGGCCGACTCACCTTCGAAATGGACGAAGCGCCCACCAGCGGCACCGGCACGACGGCCTTCTTCGACGATGCCGACGGGGAAATCACCGTCCAGCGCGATCTGAAAGACCGTTTCGAAAGCCAGAAAATCCAGTCCTATCAGATCGGTGGTGACACCCAGCTCGACAAGTGGTCGTTCGATTACCTGATCGCCTATTCGGAAGCCGAAGAGCACGAAACCAATACGGTTGACCCGACCCGTTTCGAGCGCAAGTTCGAGGGAGATGGCCTCGGCGTGACGTTCGACTATGCCAATATCGAAACCACGAAATACACGATCACCAGCGGCCAGGACCTGTTCCTCGATCCGTCGGAATATGAGTTCGATAAGATCGAAAGCATCGATGGCATGTCGACCGACAAGGAATGGTCGGGCAAGTTTGATGCGGCGCGTCGGTTTGCGCTTGCCTCGGGCGACTTCGAACTGAAGGCCGGCGTAAAGGCCCGCCTGCGCGAGAAGGACTACAACCTGACCGACCTGGTCTATGACGGCTTTGACGGCGCCGATGACTACACGCTCGCCGATGTTGCCGGCGGCCAGAGCTATGGTCTCGCTGACCTTGGTCCGCTGCCAGACCTCGGCCAGGTGCGTGCCTTCTTTGCGGCCAACCGGGATCTGTTCGAACTCAACGCCTTCGACACCGAGTATGAAACGGCTGCGGCCTTCTACGACGTCAAGGAAGACATCTACGCCGCTTATCTCCAGGGCCGTTACGAGACGGGCGATCTGACAGTCATCGGCGGTGTGCGCGTCGAGCAGACCAAGGATGATCTGAACGGCAACACGCTCGAAACCTATGAAGAGGGCGCCACCCTCAACGGCGAAGTGCTCGACGAAGACACCAATGTCATCACGCCCTTCTCGACCTCGAAGGACTATACTGACTGGTTGCCAAGCGTCAGCGTCAAGTATCAGGTCAACGACGAAATCATCCTGCGCGGCGGTGTATTCGCCAGTATCGTGCGCCCCGGCATCGGCAAACTGGCACCCCGTTTCCTGATCGAGCAGAACGATGATAACGAGCGCGAAGGCGAATTCGGCAACCCCGATCTGGATCCGTACCACGCATGGAATGCGGACATCAGCGCCGAATACTATTTCGCTCCCGGCGGCGTGATCCAGATTGGCGCGTTCTACAAGGATATCGAGGATTTCATCGTCGATCAGAACCTTGACGTGCCCGGCGTCTATCGTGGCATCGCCTATGATGAGGCCACCATCGCCATCAATGGCGACAAGGCCAAGGTCAAGGGCGTGGAGTTCAACTATCAGCAGGCGCTGGACTTCCTGCCCGGCCTGCTTGACGGGACCCTTGTCGGCTTCAACTACACCTACACGGACGCCGAAGGCGACGTGCCAGACGGTGACGGCGGCCAACGCTCCATCAACCTGCCTGCAGCAGCCAAGAACACCTGGAACGCGATGCTCGGCTACGAGAAGGAAGGCCTGTCCCTGCGCCTCACAGCCGCCTATCGCGACGAGTATCTCGACGAACTTGGCGGCGACCCTGAAAGCGACCGCTATATCAAGGACCACCTCCAGATCGACGCCTCGGCCAAGTATCGCTTCAACGATCACGTCCAGGGTTTCGTTGAGTGGGTGAACCTCAATGACGAGCCCTACCTGGCCTTCCAGAAAGGTCCGGGCACCGATCGCCTCCTGCAATACGAAACCTACTCATGGACTGCCAAGGCCGGCGTCCGCCTGACCTACTAACCGCCTCCCTCCAGCGGCCTTCCCCCACCTCAAATCCATGGGGAAGGCCGCCTATTGCGGCACAGGCTCGCCGCAATCCCATCGGGAAATGGCCCCGAACACGTACCGGGCCTGCCTGAAAGCGAGACCTTTCCTGCCTTATTCGGGGCGCAGCTTCCAATCATTGCAAATCCGCAATGAAAGGAGCTTCCCATGTTCGCCGCCGTCAGGATCCGTGCCCGTGTCTCAGACTGGAGTCCCCTGTTCTCCCGTTCAGGTCAATGGCTCGGCGCGGCCCTGACAGCGGCGGCATTTGCCGCCGGCGCCGCCTGGGCCGATCAGGAACCCCGCCTCGTCACGCCGAATGATGCCACCACCGGCACGCTGCTCTTCAAGTCATCCACCCAAGGAAAATACGTTCAGGCCCCGTCTTTGTTGACGGATGTGCAGATCGACATTTCCGGCCCCATCGCCCGCACCCGCGTCACCCAGCGCTTCGAGAACACGACCGATGGCTGGGTCGAAGGCGTCTATGTCTTCCCCCTGCCCGATGAAAGCGCCGTCGATACGCTCCGTATGCAAATCGGAGACCGCTTCATCGAAGGCATGATCGAAGAGAAGAAGAAGGCGAAAGCCATCTACGAACAGGCCAAATCCGAAGGCAAGAAGACCGCCTTGCTCGAACAGGAACGGCCAAACCTCTTCACTAATTCCGTCGCCAATATCGGCCCCGGCGAGACCATCATCGTCCAGATCGAGTATCAGGAAACCGTCCACCTCACCGACGACACCTTCTCCCTCCGCTTCCCCATGACCGTCGCCCCGCGCTACATGCCCGCCCCCGAAATCCTCACCGCCGCCCTCGGCGAAGAGGGCTGGGCCGTCGTCGACCCCGTGCCGGATCGTGACCGCATCTCCCCGCCCGTCCTCAACCCCGAACTTGGCAATGCCAACCCGCTCACGCTGAACGTCTCCCTCGATGCCGGCTTCCCGGTCGGCAAACTGGAGTCGACCTACCATCCAATGGACACGGAATGGTCCGGCAATGGCGCCGCAAACCTCACCCTGTCCTCCGGCAGTACCTATGCCAATCGCGACTTCGAACTCACCTGGACCCCCAAGGCCTCCAAGGCCCCAAGCGCAGCATTGTTTACAGAAACCATCGGTGGAGAGCCCTATTACCTCCTCATGGTCACGCCCCCCGTCGCCGCCCAGTCCGCCCCGCCCCCACCCCGCGAAATCACCTTCATTATCGACACATCCGGCTCCATGGGCGGCGAGTCGATCCGGCAGGCTCGCGACAGCCTCGCCCTCGCCATTGCCCGTCTGAAACCCGAGGACCGATTCAACGTCATCGAGTTCAATTCCGTGACCCACGCCCTGTTCGATCACCCCCTTGATGCCAGCAAAACCAACCGCGCCCGCGCCACACGCTGGGTGAACAATCTGGAGGCCACTGGCGGCACCGAAATGCTGCCCGCCCTGCGTGAAGCCCTCGCTGACCATGGCACCGGCGACGGTCGCCTGCGTCAGGTCATCTTCCTCACCGACGGCGCCATCGGCAACGAGCAACAACTGTTTGAAACCATCACCCAATACCGCGCCGACGCACGCATCTTCACCGTCGGCATCGGCTCTGCGCCCAACAGTTTCTTCATGTCCCGCGCCGCCGAACTCGGCCAGGGCAGCTATACATACATCGGCGATATCGACGAAGTCGCCGCGCGCATGGGCGCCCTCTTCACCAGGCTCGAAAGCCCCGCCATCACCAGCCTCGCCGCCACATGGCCCGACGGCACCAAGGTCGAAGCCTGGCCTTCGCCGCTGCCGGATGTCTATTCCGGCGAGACCCTCGTCATCGCCGCCCATGCCGCCGCAAAGGATGGACTGGTCTGGGTCTCCGGCCTCAACGGCGACCAGCCCTGGAAAGTCGGTCTCCCTCTCAAGCAAGCCGCAAAACGCGAGGGGATTTCCAAACTCTGGGCCCGCAAGAAAATCGCCTCGCTGGAACTCGACCGCGCCCGGGCCGACACATTGCCGGACCTGATCGACGACCAGATCCTCAGCGTCGCCCTCGCCCACCATCTCGTCTCGCGCCTCACCAGCTTGGTCGCCGTTGACGTGACCCCGAGCCGCCCGGACGGGGCTGAGCTGGACAGCGCGCAAGTGCCGCTGAACCTCCCCGCAGGCTGGGATTTCGGCAAGGTTTTCGGCCATGAAGGCATCCGCTCCGACGCGCCGATGATCCCCGTCGACGCCCTCGCCATCCGCAAGCCTGATGCGCAAAAGATGAACGCCCCCATGCAGGTCGATCGCGGCGTCCCGCTGCCGAACACGGGCACACTGTCAGACCTGAAACTGCTCGCCGGCATCATCCTCGTCCTGCTCGGCTTCATGGTGAAACTCGTCTTCCGCCGCATTCGGTTGCGCCATGCCATGTGACGCAGCCGCCAAGCGTCCTCCCCCCACATGGGGGAGGTGGCCCCGCCGGGGCCGGAGGGGGGCCTTTCTCACCTCAGCCCTCCTCCTCACCGGCCTGCTCCTGATGGGCAATGGCGCCTACCTGAAAGCCAAGGCGCTGCTCAGCCAGATCCTGCTCGCGCACGCATGGGAGGCAACACTGGACGGCGCCACAAACGCTCGCCCGTGGCCCTGGGCCGACGTGACGCCCGCCGCAAAGCTGGAGCTGCCCCGTCTCCACGCCTCAGCCATCGTGCTCACCGGCACGAGCGGTCAGGCCCTGGCCTTTGGCCCCGGGCTGATGGATGGCTCCGCTGCGCCCGGCCAGCCCGGCCTGACGCTGCTTGCCGGCCACCGGGACAGCCATTTCGCCTTCCTGCAGCACGCCGAGATTGGGGACGCGATCACCCTCACCGGCCCTAATGGCACGCCGCACATCTACACGCTCACAGAGACCCGTATCGTGGACGCAAACGCCAGCCTGCTCAGGCCCGGCGGCACAGGCGCCCCCACGCTTGCCCTGACGACCTGCTATCCCTTCAGCGGTGTCACGCCTACATCCCAGCGCTACATAGCCATCGCGCAAATGGAAGACCCGCCAACCGATGAGGCTGGCGGGTCTGGTCCTGTTGCCGAGGCAAAGGCGCGATCAGGCGCCGTCGCGATCCCAAAAGCGCAGGTTGGCGAGTTCTGAAACGAAGCTCTTGATGCTGGCGGGTTTACCCAGTTCGATACAGCCGCCATCCATGTGGTCGGCCATGCCGATGGCTTCGAAAAGCTTCATCGAGTCAGGCGTGTAGCCGATATATTTGTAGTGCGCGAAGGCGTCGTTGAGGAAGTCCTTCGCCGGTGGCTTCTTCGCCATGTCATCGGCACATTCTTCGGTCAGCATCAGCGCCACCGCATCGAAAAGCACAGACGGCCCGCCATCGATCTTCTCGTCTGCGGGGACGTGCGTGCCGTCATCAAGGTCTACGCCATTGATGGTCGGCGCCACGACGGCGACCGTGCCGCCAGCCTTCTCGACCGCGTCTTTCACGGCGTTGAACGATTTTGCCGAAGCCTCGTCGCACAGGAACACGCCGAGCTTGCGACCGGCAAAGCTCTTTGGCGGGTTCTTGAGCATGCTGAGCGCATCGGAAGCTTTCAGGTCCTGCATGGTCGGCCGGGCGGCCTTCATGGCCATCGGCGTCTTGATACCGAGACCTTCCGCGACCGTATCGGCGAGGCCCTTGTCGATATTCACGAGGTGGGCCACCATCCGCTCACGGATTTCGGCCTTCTCCACCTTGCTCAGTTCGAAAACGAGCGCGTCGCCCATATGGGCCTGCTCGATCTCGGTCTGGCTGATATAGAACTGCCGCGCCTGGCTGTAATGGTCAGCGAAGGATTCCGGCCGCAGGGCCTCCTTCTTGCCGTTGATGGGCTCGGCAAAGTGCTGGTAGCCATTGTCCGGGTCTTCGCGCGGGCCGCCATCCTTGGTGCCCCAGCTGTTGGGCTCGTAATTGGCGCGGCCGACCGGGTTCTTCATGGCCATGTGGCCGTCCTGCTGGAAGGTGCGCATGGGGCATTTGGGGGCGTTGATGGGAATATGCGTGAAGTTCGGTCCGCCGAGCCGTTTGATCTGCGTATCGAGATAGGAGAAGTTGCGCCCCTGCAGCAGCGGGTCGTCGGAAAAGCCGATGCCCGGCACCACGTTGCCCGTGCAGAAGGCGACCTGCTCGGTCTCGGCGAAGAAATTGTCGACGCGGCGGTCGAGCACCATGCGCCCGATGATACGGACGGGGATGTCTTCTTCGGGGATCAGCTTGGTCGCATCGCGCACATCAAAGGCGAAACTGTCAGCAAACTTGTCGTCGAAAATCTGGACGCCGAGTTCCCATTCGGGGAAGTCGCCCATCTCGATCGCGTTCCAGAGGTCGCGGCGGTGGAAGTCCGGGTCGGCGCCGTTGATCTTGACCGCTTCGTTCCAGACGACCGACTGCATGCCCATCTTTGGCTTCCAGTGGAATTTCACGAACGAGGATTTGCCCTTGGCATTGATCAGGCGGAACGTGTGGACGCCGAAGCCTTCCATGAAGCGCAGCGAACGCGGAATGGTCCGGTCGGACATGATCCACATGACCATGTGCATCGCTTCGGGCGAGAGGGAGATGAAGTCCCAGAAATTGTCGTGCGCCGTCTGCGCCTGCGGGAAGCCGCGATCCGGTTCGGCCTTGGCGGAGTGGATCAGGTCCGGGAATTTCATCGCGTCCTGGATGAAGAAGACGGGGATATTGTTGCCAACGAGATCCCAGTTGCCTTCATCGGTGTAGAATTTCACCGCAAAGCCGCGCACGTCGCGCGCTAGGTCCGGCGAACCCTTGTTGCCGGCAACGGTGGAGAAGCGCGTGAACAGTGGCACTTTCTTGCCGGTTTCCGTCAGCACTTTCGCGCTGGTGAATTCCTCAAGGCTGTCGGTCAGCTCGAAAAAGCCATGGGCCGCATAGCCGCGCGCATGAACGACGCGCTCCGGAATGCGCTCATGGTCGAAATGGAACATCTTTTCCCGGAAATGGAAGTCGTCCATCAGCATCGGGCCGGGCGTTCCGGCCTTCAAATGGTTCTGGTCATCGCGGACGGGGACGCCCTGCTGGGTCGTCATGGCTTCGTAGCCGTCCTTGGTGGTCTGATGGGGCGCACCGCCCTTGTCGAGGGGGGCTCCGGGCTTCATCGGCATGGGGAAATCCTTTCGCTGGAAAAGGCGGCGCAGGGCGGGCCGCATCTCTCAGCTACGCCGCCCCAAGGCTTTCGTTGCACGCTTTATGGGAAATTCGGCAAAGCCATAACCTAAGTTAAATCAAAGGCTTCAGCGGCGCGATTCATGGCCGGGTTGTAATGAAACCGAGACGATTCTGGAGCGGGTACACGGGATCGAACCGAGATAGCTAGCTTGGAAGGCTAGTGCATTACCATTATGCTATACCCGCGCCTGACGCGTCGCTCGACCATAACACAAACAGTGGTGGAGGGGACAGGATTCGAACCTGTGTACGCTATGCGGGCAGATTTACAGTCTGCTGCCTTTAACCACTCGGCCACCCCTCCAAGGGCTGCCTGCGACTTACGATAATTGACGCCGTCGCCCCGAACCGCCTAAAGGCACGTCAATTACGTGCCCTCATCCGCTTCAGGAGACGGCCTTATAGGGACGAAAGAAATGGCGCGCAACCATCCAAAACGCCGAAACACACAAGCACCTGCCGGAGCGGACGGATCGCCGCGCCCACGGCAGGACCGCCCGCGCGAGCGCAGTGGCGGCGGAGACGGCGAAGGCTGGCTGTGGGGTACACATGCGGTGACCGCTGCATTGGCCAATCCGTCGCGCACGCTGCACATGCTGCTGGCGACCGAAAACGCGGCGGCACGGCTCGGTGCGGCGCGAATCACGCCGGAAATCATCCTCGGCAAGGATCTGGACAACCGACTGCCTGCTGGCGCGGTGCATCAGGGCCTGGCGCTGAAGGCCGCGCCGCTGAACCCGGCGAGCCTGGAAGACCTGATTGACCGCGGAATCAGCCATATCTGCGTATTGGACCAGGTGTCTGACCCCCACAATCTGGGCGCGATCTACCGTTCGGCGGCCGCTTTCGGGTTTCAGGGCCTTGTTTTGCAGACGCGCCATGCCCCGCCGGTGAGCGGTGTGGTGGCCAAGAGCGCGGCGGGCGCTGTGGAAACAGTGTCTGAAGCGCGGGTGGTGAATATTGCCCGGGCGCTGGAGCAGCTGGCCGACGCTGGCTACCACACGGTGGGGCTTGCCGGGGAAGGCCGCCGTAGCCTCGCGGATGCTGTTTCGGGCACGACGAAACTGGCCATCGTGATGGGCGCCGAGGGATCGGGCCTGCGCCCGGCTGTGGCCAAGGCCTGCGCCGAGCTGGCGCGCATCCCGATTGCGCCGGAAATGGAAAGCCTGAACGTGTCCAATGCTGCCGCAATTGCGTTTTACGAAGCGAGTCGGGATCGTTTCCCAGCCGCGTGACACTCTGCTAGAGTTAACGGGTTGAATCGCCAATCGGGAGCGCGCGCGATGCTTAGACTTTTCTCCATACTCCTTCTGCTGGGCGGCATAGCGGCGGCTGTATTTGGCGGCGCGGCTGTCATGAAGAGCTTTAAAGAGCCCGCAGCCATGGACATGGAAACAGCCGGCGCCCCCCTAACGATGGACGAAATGGCCGAGGCGCCTATGCCGGAGGTTGTTCAAGCGGCACCGGAACCCGAACTGGCCATGGAAGCTGCGCCTGAGGCCAGCATGGAAGCGGCACCTGAGGCCATGGAAGAAGCCCCAATGGCGACGGCCCCGGCCCCTGAAGCCCGCTCCATGGCAAAGTCGCGTTCGCTGTCACCATCGGAGTTTTCTGACGACGAAACGGCCAGCGTCGCCTCCGTGCAGGACGCGTTTGACACTGCCGAGAACGTGGCTGAAGACGCCTTCGCCGACGTGGGCGATGCGGCCGATGCGATTGCCGAAGCGGCAGGCGTCGCGGCGCCGCCACCGCCGTCCAAATCCCATGCCGAGGCTTTCATGGAGAGTCTTCAGACCGTTCCGGTGGCACATGAGACCCCCAAGACGGCCGAATACAAGCGCGCCTTTGACGTGACCCTCGCCCTTGATGCGACGGGCGACGACACGGCGGTCGATGCCCTGCCAAACCGGGGCGGCAATATCGTAACCGGCGAGGCCAAAGTGTCCGAGCGGGTGGAAGCCCGCGTGAGCGGCGCGAATTTCGAGATCGTCGAAATGTCGCCCGGCATCCAGAAACTGTCGCCGCTGACCGAGAATGTCTGGCGCTGGTCGGTGATGCCGCTGTCGGCAGGCGACCATGACCTTGTGTTCGAGATCTATGCCATCGACCAGGATTCGGTGGTGCCGCTGCGCACGTTCCGCGATACGGTGACGGTGCAGGTGTCGGGCCTCAACCGGGCGATTGCCTTTGCCGACCAGGCCAATCCGCTGTTCGTGCTGCTGGGCGGGCTCGGCTCAGCCATTGCTGGCCTGCTTGGCGCGGTGAAATTCTTCGGGCGGCGCTAGGCGCTCAGCACTTTCCCGCAAGGCATTGCTGGAGATCGGCGGCGCAACCGCGTGCGCCTTTTTCCTGCGCATCGCTCATGCCGTCCTGCACGCGCACGACGACCGGGGCACCAGCGCGCCATTCGACTTCATAGAGATGGCCGATGGCACGCGCCTTCAGGCAGGCGGTGGCCGTGTGCAGGCATTCGTCGCCTGTGCGGATGCGGCAAACCTCTGGCTGCGTGATGATATTATGATTGGCGGCGGGCACCGGGCTGGTGAGGGGCGCAGGCGCAGGTTCGACCACGCGGGAGGTTTCCGCCGCCGGAATGAGCACCTTTTCCGTGCTGGTGGCAGCCGGTTGCGCAATAGCAGGCAGCATGGCCAAGCCGAGGCTGGCCACGCTAGCCAGGATCATGCCTGTTGCGCGAATCTGCATCTACACTTGCCCCTGTAACGGCACATTACTGATACGACATATCGTTTTCATGTACCACTCCATAAGGACAATCTTGCGTGGAATAACATTCAATGCCTTGCTGAATTGCAGGGCTCGTCTGACGTCGGGCCGCTTTGACAACGGTCTCAAAGGAGGCTTTGTGCTGGACCTATGACGAACGCAACCGAGACACCGCTCACCCTCGCCGCCGCTCAAGACTTCCTGCGGGCCCAATCAGCCCGCATTGCAGTCGATCCGATGACCAATTCGGTCTTCGCGCTGGCCCAGTCGCTTTTCCAGGATGTTGAGGCCGGACGCACCAGTATTGCTGACCTTTCGCGCTTTGCCGGTGACCTGCACCTGACGCTGATCAGCGAGCGGGCCGACCGGTTTCGCGAGC
The DNA here is from genome assembly GCF_000685295.1 of Hyphomonas oceanitis SCH89. Taxonomy (GTDB): domain Bacteria; phylum Pseudomonadota; class Alphaproteobacteria; order Caulobacterales; family Hyphomonadaceae; genus Hyphomonas; species Hyphomonas oceanitis. The sequence goes on along the minus strand of NZ_ARYL01000008.1, from coordinate 98,994 downwards.
AGCATTATGACGCCGATGCCAAGGCCGCCTGGGCCGATGTGCGCGGCAGGCTGGACGTGCTGGCCGCAGAGGGCTTCGACGCGTTCAAGGCCAGCGTCGAGCAGAACACGGGCGGCATCGTGTTTACGGCCCACCCGACCTTTGCCCTTTCCCGGGCCCTTCGACAGGCCTTCACCGCGCATGTGACCCGGCCCAACAAGTCTACCCGCGCGGCGCTGCTCAAACATATCCGCGAGGATGGCCGCGAGTGGAACAAGGGCATCAACCTGAACGGCGAGCATGACGAAGTGCAGGACGCCCTGCTGAACGCCGCCGGGGCGCAGCAGGTCTATGCCAGCGTCATCCTCGACGTGGCGCGCAAGGCGTTTCCGGACCAGTGGCGCGAGCTGCGGCCCTTCCTGCCGACGCTGGCGAGCTGGGTCGGCTATGACCTTGACGGGCGCACCGATATTCACTGGTCTCAGTCGCTGACCTTCCGCCTGCGCGAAAAGGCCGACCAGCTGGCCCGTTATGGCGAGCGGCTGGAGGCCATGTCGGGCAGCGCCAAGATCGCCCCGCTCGCGCGGCTGATCGTGCGCCTGCGCGGCGCAGCCAAGGATACGGCGGGTGACGCCAAACTGTTTGACCAGGACCTGACCGACCCGGAGAAGCTGGTCGCCGCTGCCAATGCGCTGAGCAATCACAGCAAGCGCATGATCATTGATGCGACCGAGATCACGTCTGTTCTGGACGGCGTTATCCCCGAAGCCGACGATGCGCTGGCGGCCAACCTGATCGCCTTCCGGGCAGAAGTGGAGTCGCTTCAGCTCGGCACGGCGCGCATTCACCTGCGGGTCAATGCTGCGCAGGTGCGCACCGTCATCAACCGCGACCTTGGGCTTGAGACCGAGGACCGCCAGCTGGGCCGCCTTGCCCTCGCGCAGCTGTCGCAGAAGGCACGCAACTCCAAGCCGGTGGATGTGAACTTCGCTGACCTCTTCCTTGAGCAGTCGACCGCGCGGCGCCAGTTCATGATGTGCGCGCAGATTCTGAAACATATCGATTCCGGCTCGGTGATCCGCTTCCTCATCGCCGAGAGCGAGAACCCGGCGACCGTGATGGGCGCGCTTTACCTCGCCCGGCAATATGGCGTGGCCGACAAGCTCGACATCTCTCCGCTGTTCGAGACACCGGAGGCGCTGGAAACCGGCGGCCGATTCATCGAGCGCCTGCTCGAAGAGCCTGAATTCCTGCGCTATGTGAAAGAGCGCGGCTATCTCTCGATCCAGCTTGGCTTCTCTGATGCCGGACGCTTCATCGGGCAGGTCGCCGCCGACATGGCGATTGAGCGCATCCATAATCTGATCGCCCGCGCGCTGGCCGCGAAGAAGGCCGATGTGGCGCTGCTGATCTTCAACACGCATGGCGAGTCCATGGGACGCGGCGCATGGCCCGGCAGTTTCGGCCAGCGGTTCGACCATGCGCTGACGCCGTGGACGCGCAATGGCGCGGCGGCGCGCAACCTGCCGCTGATGCATGAGGTTAGCTTTCAGGGCGGTGATGGCTTCCTGCACTTTGCCAATCCGGTGATGGCCGAGACGACCTATGCCGCCTGGTGCCGCCGCTCGCTGTCGCTTCCGCCGGACACGTCGAAAGACCCGTTCTATACGCGCACCGATCTTGTCTGGGATTTCTACCGGTCCCTCAGGGCCTGGCATGAGCGCCTGTTCGTTAACCCTGACTATGGCCGACTGCTGGGCGACTTTGCCGCCGGGCTGGTGGTGAAAGCCGGGTCGCGCCAGAAGCGCCGCACGGGCGGGCCGACCGGTCCGCGCGCGTTGCGGGCGATCTCTCACAATGCGACGCTGCAGCAGCTGGGCATTCCGGCGAACACGGCGGCGGGCATCGGCTCGTCCCTGCAACGCGAGAATGACAGGCTGGTGCAGCTGATCAATACGAGCCCGCGCATGCACAGCCTGATCCTGCTGGCGCTGAATGCCCGCGTGGTGACCAGCCTGCCGGCGCTGCGCGCCTATGCCAATGTGTTCGACCCGAGCGTGTGGATCGCGCATTCGCGGCTCGCAGACCCTGAGCGGGCGGGCGCATACCGCGCCGTGTATTATGGCCTGCGCGATGACGAGACCGCGATCTCGATCAACCGGATTGCCAACCTGCTGTCGATCGACCTTGGCCGTTTTGACCGCCTTCTGGCCCAGCTCGACGATGCGCCCTCCGCCGAAGAGCGCCATGAAGGACGGCTCGACCTGCACGCGCTGCATGCCATAAGGCAGGCGCTGATGATGCATGCCTTTGTTCTGGTGGGGCAATTGCCGCGCATTTCCGAGCGTCACGACACCAATACGCGCGACCTGTTGCGCATGGTTCTGGATATGCAGATCGGCGACGCCGTGGAGATGCTGGTGAAGATCTTCCCGCGCGGGCGCGACGAGGATACGCCGTTCAAGGAGCTGACCGAGGCTGGCAGCGAAGCGAAGTCAAACGCCTATGGCTATGACCGCATCCATCGCAACATCATCGGCCCGCTCGGCGAAATCGACCGTGCACTGCATGGAATCAGCCTTGCGATCACCCATGCGTATCGGGCCTTTGGCTAGGAGCCACATTAAACTCCCGTCATTGTACAGATGTTGGCGACGGAGGCGGAGGCGTCGTTCGTTAGAGGTGTGTTGTATCGTACAGGAGACACGCCATGGCCCCATCCCTCATCCTCAAAGCTGCCTGCCTCGGAGCGCTGGCGCTCGGCGCGGGCGCCACAGCCTCTGCCGGTGACTGGCGGCTCGACCCGAAACTTTGCCCCGACATCGTGAAGGACCGGCTCGACGAGCGCGTGTCGTCTGCCCGGCCCGGCAAAGCCGATGACATTAACCACATGCGGCAGGTGAGTTGCCCGGCTTCGGCCTGGACCTACACGCCAGCGAAGGACGAGAAGTTCAAGGACGGCCCGCGCATCTATACCGGCTCGTCGATCGTCTATGTCGGCTTTGGTGGCTATTACCAGATCCCGCCCGCGCAGGCCGGGAACACCCACGCCCAGCCTGCCCGCGTCAAGATCGTGTCCCGCTAAAGGCTTCCCCAGACCCGCCGCCACCGTTTCCTCCCACCCTGGCGGCGAGGGTCCGTCATGCCGGGATGGTCCCCCGGCATGACGGACCATTTTCCGGCGCCATGACGGCAAGGTCTAGTCACAGGCAAAGCCGGTGTCGCCCGCGGCGTGGCACTTGTCAGGCCAGCCATGCACGCGCCAGTAGGCGAGCACGCCGGTCTCTTCGACCAGCGTTTTCATGTAGGGATCCTGGCGCAGGCCGGGATCAATATCGCTCCAGAGCTTGCCAAACGTGTCCTTGTCGCCATCAGGGTCGAGCGCGATCATGCGCAGCGCATTGCTGCTTTCGCCGGCCAGCAGGTAGGACGGCGTCAGGAAATCATCATCCGAAGCAAGGGTGGGGAATGCCGTGGCGGCTGCGTCGACGCTGGCTTCGTGCCGCATGATGGTGAGGTAATAGGCAACGAGCGCCGGCTTGTCCTCGACAGCAATTGTCTCCTGCAGCACAGCCGCCTCTGCCATCAGGTCTGCTGCGCGCGGGAGATCGTTATGGGCAAATGCGATCAGGCCGCGATCAAACACGGCATAGGACATGCCCGCATTAATGGCGGTCTCGAAATGGGCATCCGCCGTGTCGAGATTGCCTCGCATTCGCGCGATATAGCCGGCCACGAGGTTCATGATGGCTGAACCTGAATCGATCACGAGACCACCGGCGATCGTCTCACCGGCCTTTTCGAGGTAACCAAGCTCCATCAGCGTCTGCGCGTGCCACAGGAAGGCCGTCGTATCCTTCGGGTCGAGCGCTTCGGCATGTTCGAAATGGTCGAGTGCATCTTCCCAGCGGTTCTGGTCGAGCGCGATGCCCCCGAGCACGGCAAACGGCTCGGCTAGATCCGGGTCGAGATCGGTGGCTTTCCGGGCATAGGTCTCACCCCGTTTCCAGGCAATCTCCTTGGGTGATTTCAGATAGGTGTGTGAGACGGTATGGGCCACGGCGAGCCCTGCATAGGCACGGGCATATTCGGGATCCGCTTCGATAGCGGCTTCGAAGCCGGATATCGCCTTGGCGACGCCCCATCCGCGATTGTTCAGGTATTGGCGTGCCTTGACGTATTCGGAGAAGGCGACGGGATTTTGCGTGCCGGCATCGAACAGGGGCGCGTCACCGGCCGGCAGGTGCGAGTTGAGGGCACTGGCGACACGGCGAGCGATATCGTCCTGGACCAGAAGGAGGTCATCGGCGTGTCGGTCATAGGATTCCGACCAGAGATTATAGCCGTCGTCGACCGAGATCAGCTGCGCCGATATACGGATCCGGTCGCCGGAACGCCGCACGCTGCCCTCCAGGACGTGGGCCACGCCCAGAACCTCACCGATCTCCTTGAATTTCGGGGTCTTGCCCTTGAAGGCAAACGTGGCCGTGCGGCCCGGGACCTTGAGATCCGGGATATCGGACAGCGTGTTGAGCAGCTCCTCCGACAGGCCGTCGGCGAAATAGCCATCTTCGATGTCTGAGCTGATGGAGACGAAAGGCAATACGGCGACGGACCGCTCGGGAACGGCGCGCGCCGGGGCCCGCTGACGTCCCGGGTCTGCCGTGAGGATCAGACCGGCCACTACGATGATGAGAGCCACTGCGCCTGTCATGACCACTCGCCAGTGTTTCCGGAGCTGGACCTGCCATCCGGGGATGACGCGCGCGGGTTCGGCTGGCGGCGGCGCGGCATCCTTGCGTTTTACCAGACCCGCCGGAACGTCTTCTTCCACGTCGAAACTGACGTCAGGTATGAGCCGGTAACCCCGTTTGGGGATCGTCTCGATCAGTTCATCGCAACAGCCGGTCAGCTTGAATGCCTTGCGCAACTGGGAAATCGCCCGCGACAGGCTTTCGTCAGCGCCATGCTCGATCTTCCAGACACGGTCGATCAGGGCATCGCGCGACACGACTTCCCCGCCTGAATCGGCGAGCGCGCACAGGACATCCATCACGCGCGGCTCCAAAGGCGTTGCATCCCCCCTGTAGATGATCCGGTTACGCGCCGGATCGACCTCGCACAGTCCAACCCGGAATGGGCCGCGATGGTATTCCGTTTCCGTTTGCATCGTCAGATTCCCGCCAAAGCCGAGTTTTAGAGGATCGACGTGATTCCGCAATTGCGACGAGCGAAACAAAATCTCTTTTGATTCAATGTGATCAGGTTTTGATCAGATAACGATCAGGTGAATATCAAAAACCCATACGGTGACCGTCAGGTCATTGGTCCGGATCGGTGAGAGAGCGGCGTCACAGCAACTCCGCTGCACAAATTTTTCAAGAGACGAACCAATGAACATCACCAAATCCTTTCTCGCCGCCTTTATCGTTGCCGGCACAGCCATGGCCGCATGGGCCGACAAGACGCCTGACGTCGCCTTTACGTACAATCCTGATGCCAGCGTCAGCGAAATCTACGCCTCCATTGAAAAGACCGCCCGCGAGGTCTGCCGCAGCCAGTCTGGCACCATCCTTGGCGTGGCCACAAAAACCCGCATGGAGCGCAAATGCGTCGACGATCTCGTCGCTGCCGCCATCAACAAACTCGTCCTTGAGTCCGTCGAGAATACAGATGTTGTAAACCTCGACGCCTATTTTGAAGGATACCCGACACCCGAAATCGTCCCCACCAGTTTCGCGTCGCTGCAATAGGTACTGTCACCCCTTCAGTATCCTGCACTGGTATCCTTCAGAAGGGCGCCCCTACGGGGGCGCCCTTCATCATTCAGCAGCCCTTCTCCCAACGTCATCCCTTCCATTGACGCTTACGTGCGCGTAAACCTGCTGCAAGCAATCACTATTGATGCAAACCGGGAGAAACCCACATGGCTGAAGCCTATATTATCGACGCCTGCCGCACACCGCGCGGCATTGGCAAACAGGGCAAGGGCGCCCTTGCGCACATCCACCCCCAGCAACTGGCAGCCACCGTGCTGAAAGCCCTCGCCGAGCGCAACAAGCTCGACACGGCCACCGTTGACGACATCATCTGGGGCACAAGCAGCCAGCGCGGCGCACAAGGCGCTGACCTTGGCCGCATGGCGGCGCTTGATGCCGGTTATGACGTGAAAGCCTCCGGCGTCACGCTCGACCGTTTCTGCGGCTCGGGCATCACGTCTGTCGCGCTTGCCGCTGCGCAGGTCATGTCGGGCATGGAAGACTGCGTCATCGCAGGCGGCACCGAAATGATGAGCTACACGGCAGCCTCCGCTGACCCGAAAACACCGCCTGTCATGGACGCCGGCAACACGCGCCTGCGCGCCAGCCACCCACAGACCCAGCAAGGCGTTTGCGCCGATGCGATCGCCACGCTGGAAGGCATCGACCGCGAAGCACTCGACAACCTCGCCTATGTAAGCCAGCAGCGCGCCGACCGCGCCATCAAGGAAGGCCGTTTCGACAAGTCTGTCGTGCCGGTTTACAATGAAGATGGCTCGCTGGCCCTCGACCATGAAGAATTCCCGCGCCCGTCGACAACGATGGAAACGCTGGGCGGCCTGAAAACCGTGTTCAACATGTACATGGACATCCCGGTCGACGATCAGGGCAACACGTACGGGAACCTCCTGACACGGAAATACCCACAGCTCGAAGGCAAGATGAACCACGTTCACCATGCCGGTAACTCGTCGGGCGTTGTTGACGGTGCAGCCTGCCTGCTGATCACGTCGAAAGACTATGCCGACAAGCACGGCCTGAAGCCACGCGCCCGCATCGTTGCGACGGCAAACATGGGCGACGATCCGACACTGATGCTGAACGCACCCGTGCCTGCGGCGAAGAAAGTGCTCGAAAAAGCCGGTCTGACGACGAAGGACATCGACGTCTACGAAATCAACGAGGCGTTCTCGGTCGTTGCCGAGAAGTTCATCCGCGATCTCGATCTTGACCGTGAGAAAGTGAACATCAATGGCGGCGCCATGGCCCTTGGCCACCCGATCGGCGCAACCGGTTCGATCCTCATCGGCACCGCGCTGGACGAGCTTGAGCGTTCCGGCGGCCGCTATGGCCTGATCACGATGTGTGCCGCTGGTGGCATGGCCCCGGCCATCATCATCGAACGCATCTAGGCTTTTACGCCTGACTAAAATTCAGCCCGCTCCCGGCCGCCGGGGGCGGGCTTTTTCGTGGCATGGAGGCGCGCGGCGCCCTAGAGTGACCGAAAGCCAAAAGGGGACGCCGTATGAAAACCATGATCTCGACCGCCGCATCGCTGAGCGCGCTGATGCTCGTTGCCTGCGCGAGCGCACCGACGATTGCCGCTGATCCGGCGCCTGCCTTCGATGCGGATTTCCCGCCTTCGCTCGTGGAGCTGAATTTCGAGAGCCATGGCGACCGGCTGAACGGGCATGCCTATCTGGCCGATGGCCCGGGCCCGCATCCGACCGTGGTTCTGCTGCACGGCTTTCCGGGCAATGAGCGCAATCTGGACCTGGCGCAGGACCTGCGCAGTGACGGGTTCAACGTCCTGTTCTTCCACTATCGCGGCGCGTGGGGCAGCGAGGGCACGTACAGCTTCACCCATGTGATCGAGGATGTTGCAGCGGCGACCGATTACCTGCGCGCCAATGCGGAGAAGCTGCGTACCGATCCTGACAAGCTGATCCTTGTCGGCCATTCCATGGGCGGCTTTGCGGCGCTGGAAGCAGCCGCGCGGGACGAAACGATTGCCTGCGTGGCAGGCATCGCGCCGGCCAATATGGGGCCGCTGGCGGATGCACCTGCGGAGCGGACGGGCGGCTTTGCAGCCTATGCGGACACGATGCAAATGCTGGCAGGCCTGACCGGCGCGAACGCGATTGCCGAGGTGAAGGCCAACCGCGAGGCCTTCGACACGCGCCTGCTGGCGCCAAAGCTCGCAGGCAAATCGGTGCTGATTATCGGCGGGGACCAGGACACGTCGGTGCCGGTCGACAGCGTGATTGAACCGCTGGTCGCGGCCTATGAAGCCGAGCAAGGCATCGACCTGACAGCCGTCCTTCTCTCTGGCGACCATTCATTTTCATGGTCACGCCAGGAACTGATTGATGAAGTGATCGAGTGGGCGGAGGGGTGCCGCTAAGCCCTAGTTCGGGTATTTCTCGTCTTCGTGGCCGCCCCAGAAGCGTTTGATGCGGCCGAGGAAGCCTTCGCTTTCCGGGTGGCAGTCGGCACCGGAACAGTCGCAGAATTCGCGCAGGATTTCTTTCTGGCGGGCTGACAGGTTCTGCGGCGTCTCGACGAACATTTCGACATAGAGGTCGCCGGTCTGGCCGGATGACCGCACCGAGGGCATGCCCTTGTTGCGCAGGCGCAGCTTGCGGCCGGTCTGGGCGCCTTCGGGGATGGCGACGCGGGCGCGGCCACCGTCAATGGTCGGGATTTCAATTTCGCCGCCGAGGGCCGCCGTGGCCATGGGCACAGGCGCGCGGCAATAGAGGTTTGGCCCGTCGCGTTCGAAAATGTCGTGCTCGACCACATCAACGAAGATATAGAGATCGCCCTTGCCGCCGCCAGCCGTGCCGGCTTCGCCTTCGCCCGAGAGGCGGATGCGCATGCCGCTTTCGACGCCTGCGGGGATTTTTACCGAGAGTTGGCGCTCTTCGCGGACCTGACCGGCGCCGCCGCATTCCTTGCAGGGCTTGCGGATGATCTTGCCCTTGCCGGAACAGCGCGGGCACGTGCGCTCCATGGTGAAGAAGCCTTGCTGCGCGCGAACGCGGCCGTGGCCATCACACATGTCACATTGCTCAGGGGTGCTGCCCTGCGCGGCGCCGGTGCCCGAACAGGGCTTGCACGGCACGGCCTGGGGCACGTGAATGGTTTCGTCCTTGCCGAAATAGGCTTCGGCCAGCGTGATCTCGAGATCATAGCGCAGGTCTGCGCCGCGCTGCGGGCCGCCGCGACGGCGCCCGCCGCCGAAGCCGCCTGCGCCGAAGACCTGACTGAACAGGTCCTGGAAAATGTCTTCGGGGTTGCCGCCGCCCTGTCCGAACGGGTTTCCCCCGGCGCCGCCATTCTCGAAGGCGGCATGGCCGTAGCGGTCATAGGCGGCGCGCTTGTTGGCATCGCACAGGATGCCATAGGCCTCGCCGACTTCCTTGAACTGGGCTTCCGCTTCGGGATTTCCCTGATTCTGGTCAGGGTGGTACTTCATCGCAAGTTTGCGATAGGCGGATTTCAGCTGTTTTTCGTCTGCGTCGCGCGCAACGCCGAGTACTTCATAATAGTCACGTTTTGCCATGATCTACTGCCGTCTTCCCGATTTCCCTGTCGTGCGCAGTCATGTGGGGCGAAGCGGCCCCGCCCGCAAGGGATAGCTGCAGATTGTGCGTAGCTTAACTGGACCCCGGGCCGAAGGCCGTGATGCCTTTTTCCACAACAGAAGGGCCGGATGCATTGATCTGCATCACGGCAAGGCCGCGCTGGGACGTGCCGTCGATACGGAAGCGAAAGAGGCCATTGACCCCCATGAAGCCGTCGGGATCGGTGACGCCATTGTAGCGAATGTTGTCATCCGTCGCGAGGCGAACCGAGAGCGCAGCGGCGTCATAGGCCACGGCAGCGAGGTCAGTGGGGTTACGGCCATAGATGCGCTTGTAGGTCTGCTTGAAGCCGACGAGGTTTGCAGGGTCTGGCGCGGCATAGACACCGCCCGACAGGGTTGGCTCGCGCCAGATGCTGGAATCATCCCACAGGCTGGTGCCCATGAGCATGACATTCTGCATCGGGGCGCCATTGTAAGGCAGCAGCGGGGCCACGGAGAGCAGCTTCACGCCGCGTTCCGGGATCATCACGGCGACCTTGCCTCGGCCGGCTTCTGATTTCAGCACACTGGCGATCTGGCGCGCCTCGGCGCCTGCGCCGCCTGACGGGTCATAGAAGGCGGATGACGCCATTACGCCGCCCTGCTGGGCCGCCTGATAGCGCATGGCGGCTTCGACCTGCTTGCCATATTCGGTGTTCGGGCCGAGGAATGCGAAGGTGCGCACGCCGCGCGAGGCAGCATATTCCATCACGCGCGTGACTTCTTCTTCCGGCGAGATCGAGGCGAGATAGGCCCCGCCACCGGCTGCGCTGCGATCATTCGAAAAGGCGACGATGGGCACTTGCTGCTTGCTGGCAACCGGCTTGATCGCCTTCACATTGGCGCCGAAGAGCGGGCCGAGAACGATATCGGCGCCTTCTTTCAGGGACTCGTCGAGGCGGGCCTCGGTGACCGACTGCTTGCCGGCCGTGTCTTTCGGCATGATCAGGAAATTGTCGCCGGCATATTCAAACAAAGCGAGTTCGATGCCGGCCAGCATGCTTTCAGCCTCGGCGCGGACCTGTGCATTGGGGTGCGAGAAGGGCAGCAGCACGGCGGCGCGTTTGACATCGCGGCCTTCCATGAAGGGCGGCGTGAGGCCACCATCGCCGCGAACGGACTTCGGCGGATTGAGTTCATTGACCCGGGCTTCGTCGATTTCGCGGGGCGTCATAGGCTCCCCGGTGACCGGATCGACGCGCGGTTCGCCGGTGCCGATCTGCACTGGCGGGCGGGCCGGCGCTGTGGCACAGGCCGTAGCGAGCAGAAGGGAAGCCAGAACAAGGCTTGGCGCTTTGAGCTTCCTGAGCAATGGTTGAAGCAATGTCATCTCCTGATCCTTCTGAGCCCGAAGCGATTCACGCCTCAGGCGACTCTACGGGCAGCCTTCGCGGCGGGCAACCGGCGCAGACACTTCAACCCGGCCTTTATGTTGTCTCCACACCCATCGGCAACCTGCGTGACATCACGCTGAGGGCGCTGGATGTCCTGTCTGCTGTCGAGGAAGTGCTGGCCGAAGACACGCGTGTGGCCGGAAAACTGATGTCTGCCTATGGGCTTAGGGTGAAGCTGAGCCCTTACCATGACCATAATGGGGCGGAACGGCGACCGGGACTTATTTCCCGTATGCAGGCGGGGGCGAAGATTGCGCTGATTTCCGATGCGGGGACACCGCTTGTCTCCGATCCGGGCTGGAAACTGGCGCATGATGCGCTTGAAGAAGGCGTGCGTGTGTTCCCCATACCGGGCGCTTCGGCCATGCTGGCGGGGCTTGTGGCGAGCGGCCTGCCGAGCGACCAGTTCCTGTTTGCGGGCTTCCTGCCGCCCAAGAGTGGCGCCCGCCGGGCCGCGGCGGAGGCTTTGAAGACCGTTCCGGGGACATTGATATTCTATGAGAGCGGGCCGCGCCTTGCCGCCTCGCTGGAAGACCTGGCCGCCACGCTGGGAGCTAACCGACAAGCCGCCGTGGCGCGTGAGCTGACCAAGCTGTTCGAAGAAACGCGCCGGGGCACGCTGGCCGAGCTGGCCGCGCATTATGCCGAGGCGGGGGCGCCGAGGGGCGAGATCGTGCTGCTGGTTGGTCCGCCACTGGACTCGGAAGTCACACAGGAAAACCTCGACGCGGCCCTGCTGGACGCGCTGAAGGACCAGCCCACCAAGGCCGCCGCCAATGCTGTGGCCGATGCGCTGGGCCTGCCCAAGCGCGATGTCTACCAGCGGGCGCTGCAGCTGAAAGCCAATGGCTGAGGGCGCGCGGCAGCGGGCTGAACGGCGCGGACGCACCGCCGAGACGCGCGCGGCGCTGTGGCTGCGCCTCAAGGGCTATCGTATTCTTGAAACGCGCCTGCGCACGCCGGTCGGCGAGATCGACCTGATCGCGTCGAAGGGCAAAGTGGTTGCTTTTATTGAGGTAAAAGCACGGGCGAAGCGCGATGCAGCGCTTGGCGCGGTGACGGTAGCGAACTGGCAACGCATCGCCCGCGCGGCGGATGTGTGGATGGCCCGGCGCCCGCGCTATGCCGAGCATGGGTGGCGCTATGACCTGATCGCACTGCAGCCGGGCCGCCTGCCCGTGCATGTACGCGATGCGTGGCGACCGGGGATGGCGTAGGGCCTATTCCGTTGCGGGATCGGCCTTTGGCGGTTCTTCCTGGATTGAGACGATGTAGGCGAGCACGACTTCGGCGCCGAGGGGGCCGAAGACGAAGTCCGGCATCATCTCGTGGCCAACATGGATGCCATTCTGGAAATCCTGGGACAGCGTGTCGGGATTGTACTGCGCGAGGAGGTAGCGCAGCGGCGGGGCGTCCTGCGGGCGGATTTTCGGATCCTGATCCAGCGCGTGGCAATTGGCGCATTGCGCCTCGGCAATCTTGCGACCGTCGGCAATCGACTGGGGGTCCGTCTTGATGACCATGGGTGCGGGCGCATCATCGTGCGCGGCGTTACACGCCCCGGTCATGAGGGGCAAAAGCAGCGTTAACGCGATGGAACGGCGGAAAGGTCCTGACATGGACAAGGCACTCCTCAGTTGTGCCAGACGGACCTGTCGAAACAGCAGCCTCCCCGGCGTTTGATGGAAATACGCGTCCTCACATTAGGCCCGCCCCGGCGCGCTACCATACGCATATGCCCTTAGCTGCAGTGCCAGATGAACAATGCCTTCACCCTGCCGTAATCAAATTTCATGTAGACTTTCGCTCATGATTCGATCCACAGGCTGACATGGCTAGATCCCCTGCTCCGAACGGGCCGCGCACGATAAAGGTGCCGCGCCCCCCGATTTTCACGCTGCCCACGACCGTGCGCGGCTGGATCATCCTTGTCGTGCTGGGCGTGTTGCTCGCCGTGGGCGGGTTTGCCTTTTACAAATGGCAGTCGCTGTACTTTGGCATGCCGAAGCTGCCCGACACGGCCGAGCTGTGGGAGACGCACCGCGAACCGGCGATGGAATTCGTGGACCGGGATGGCAATACAGTGGCCGTGCGCGGCCCCCGTTATGGCCGCGCCACCAATGTCGCCGCCCTGCCCGCCTATGTGCCGCAGGCCTTCATCGCCGCCGAGGACAAGCGCTTTTACGAGCATGACGGGGCCGACGACGCCGCAATTGCCCGCGCGGCCTTCTCTAACTTGCGCGCCGGGGAGACGGTGTCGGGCGCCTCGACCATTACGCAGCAGCTGATCAAGAACCTCGTGCTCGACAATCGCCAGACGCTGAAGCGCAAGGCGCAGGAAATGAAGCTGGCCCGCGAGCTGGAGAAACAGCTGAGCAAGGACGAGATCCTGTCGCTGTATCTGAACCGCGTCTATTTCGGCGCGGGCCTCTATGGCATCGATGCGGCGGCACGCAATTATTTCGGCAAGCCACCGGAAAAGCTGGAAATCCAGGAAGCCGCCCTGCTGGCAACGCTGCCCAAGGCGCCCTCGAAACTGAACCTGCGCGAAAACCTCGCCGGGGCCCGCGAGCGCCAGCTTTATGTACTGTCGGAAATGGTCGACCAAGGCTTCATCACCAAGGAACAGGCGAATGTCGCGCGCGAAGCCGATGTGAAGATCATCGATGCGCCGACCTATGACACGCAGATGGGCTATGTGATCGATGCCTCCGCTGAGCGCGTGAAGGCCATGCTGCCCAAGCTGCCGGGCGACCTTGTGGTGACAGTCTCCATCGACACGAAGATGCAGGAAGCCATCGAGAAGCTGCTGATTGCGCGCATGGCCAAGGACGGCAAGGCGCAGGGCGCCAGCCAGGTGGGCGCCCTGGTGATGGGCAAGGATGGCCGCGTGATCGCCATGGTGGGCGGCACGGACTATGCGACTTCGGAATTCAACCGCGTGACACAGGCCAAGCGCCAGCCGGGATCGAGCTTCAAACCGTTCGTCTATGCCGCCGCGCTGGAAGACGGCTTCTCGCCCTATGACGTGATGGTGGACAAGCCGGTGACGATCGACAAGTGGCAGCCGACCAATTACGGCGGCGGCTATCTCGGCCCGATGACGCTGAGCGAGGCGCTGGCACGTTCGACCAATACAGTTGCGGCGCAGCTGGCGCAGGAGAGCAGCGAAGAGCGCGTGATCGCACTGGCGAAGCGCTTTGGCATGACCAGCGACATGGAGCCTTTCCCGTCGATCGCGCTGGGCAGCCAGGCGGTGACGATGTGGGAACTGGTGCGGGCCTTTGGAGCGTTCGAATCCGGCGGCCTGCGCATGGACCCGTACCTGATCGACAAGATCGAGGATTCGCGCGGCATGGTGCTTTACCAGCGTCCGGAATACGAGCGCGAGCGCGTGTACCCCTATGACCTCGCCGAGGACATGAACGCCATGATGGCCCGCGTGGTGAACGCGCCCATCGGCACGGGCGGGCGCGCAAGGGTCAAGAACTGGACCGTGGCGGGCAAGACCGGCACGTCACAGGATTGGCGCGACGCATGGTTTGTCGGCTTCACTGCGGCCTATGTTGGCGCGGTCTGGGTGGGCAATGATGATGACAGCCCGATGAAGCGCGTGACCGGGGGCGGCCTGCCGGCAGACCTTTGGTCGGACATGATGGAAGTGGTTCACGAGGGCAAGCCGCCCGAAAGCCTGATCGGCGCCGAAAGCGGCATGGTGATCAGCGAGGCAGCCGAGCAGCGCATCTCCTTCTACCGCGGCCTGAGCCAGGCGTTCAGCGTGGCGGCGGCCAACCGGGCGGCGGGCGTGTCAGCGCCGCAGTAAGTGCGGGCTTTTCAGGGCGCTTCATTCCGCCTAACAGGCTGACGGATGGATACTGATGTTCTCGAAACCCTGAAGCTCGCCCTTGATGGCGGTGGTGTAACCGTGCCGGAAACGGGGGACGTCCTGTTCCTGCGGGCCGAACCGGGCCCGGCCATTCCGCTGTTGCCGAAAGACCGGCTGACCTGCCAGCAGACGTTCAAGCCGCCTTATGAAGCGCTGGCGGCGATGGGCCTGACCCTGCTGCCCGCCGGAACGGAGACGTTCACGCCCGCCGAGCTGACGCTAATCCTGCCGCCGCGCCAAAAGGATGAGGCCCGCGGCCTGTATGCGCGCGCGATGCTGTCGGCGCCGGAGGGCGGCGTCGTGCTGGCCTGCCTGCCGAACACGCTGGGCGCCAAGACCGCCGAGAAAACGCTGGGCGAGATTGCGGGCGAGACCGAGAGCCTGAGCAAGCACAAGTGTCGGGCCTTTTGGGCGCGCAAGGACAGCGCGACCTTCAACAAGACGCTGGCCGAAGCCTGGGTCGCCGCCGACCAGCCGCAACCGGTGGCCGATGGCGCAATGTGGAGCCGGCCGGGTCTGTTCTCATGGGACCGTGTGGATGCGGGGTCTGAACTGCTGGCCGAGTGCATTCCGGAAGACATCAAGGGCATGGGCGCGGACTTTGGCGCGGGCCAGGGTTATCTCTCGAAAGAGGTGCTGTTGCATTGCCCGAAGGTGAAGCACCTTGACCTTTACGAGGCCGAGCACCGCGCGATTGCCTGCGCCGAGAAGACGCTCGAAGGCTTTGAAAACGTCACGATCAGCTGGGCCGACGTGACACGCGACGTGTCTGAGACGCGCTATGATTTCGTGATGATGAACCCGCCGTTTCATGTTGGCCGGGCAGATGCGGCAAACCTTGGCCAGTCATTCATTCAGGCCGCCTCCCGCGCGCTGAAGCCGGGCGGCAGCCTCTATATGGTTGCCAACCGCCACCTGCCCTATGAGGCAACGATCAAGGCCTGCTTCAAGCAGTTCGAGATCATCGAGGATGCCGGCGGCTACAAGATCATCCGCGCGGACCGTCCGAAGCGCCAAAAATGAAAGACCTCCGTGCGCTAACAAAATACCTCGCTGGCCTTGGCTATGGCAGCCGCAAGGACGTTGAGAATGCTGTGCGGCGCGGGCGTATCGGGGGCATTGAAGCGGGCAGCAAGAATCTTGCGCCGCCTTTCGATGGCGTGACCTTTGATGGCGAACCGCTGGACCCGCCACCCGGCATGGTGATCCTGATGAACAAGCCGGCGGGCTATACCTGCTCACGCGCCGATGGCGGGCAGCTGATCTATGAGCTGTTGCCGCCGCGCTATCTGGCGCGCTCCCCGGCGCTGTCGACCGTGGGGCGCCTCGATGCGGCGACGACCGGCCTGCTGATATTCACCGATGACGGACAATTATTGCACAGGCTGATCTCGCCCAAATCGGAGACGCCGAAAGTGTATGAGGCGACGCTCGCCCGCACGCTTGAAGGGCATGAGGGCGAGGCCTTTGCCAGCGGTACGCTCGTGCTGCGCGGCGAGGACAAGCCGCTGAAACCGGCAAAGCTGGACGTGACTGGCGAGCGCACCGCGCGCGTCACCCTCACCGAAGGCCGCTACCATCAGGTACGCCGCATGTTTGCCGCCGTCGGCAACCATGTGGAAGCATTGCACCGCGCCCAGTTCGGCCCGCTGGCGCTGGACGGACTTGCGGAGGGGAAGTGGCGGGTGTTGGGGGCGGAAGAGGTCAGCCGTCTCGCGGGCGAATCCTAGCCTGACATCCGCCTCTCAATCGACCGGAGTTTCGTTTGCCAGCGACGTAGCCAGATCGTAAGTGCCTGAATCTCCCGCAAACACTTGCTGCATGACGGTACCGGGCAAGGTGTAAAATGCGCCGGAAAATCCATAGACGTCTTTGTCGCCCGCTTGCTCACTTGCAAAAGAAAGGTCGACAATTCCGTCGCCATCAAGATCGGCTGCAAAAAAGTTATTCGCGACCCGAGCATCTGCCGCAATTCCCATAAACTTCCGTGCGATACTGGATGGAATATTATCGTTTAATAGCGAGATAAGAGGATCCACCGCACCTGATATCGCGCGATCTTTGAAGACCAGAACCGAACCGGCCTCTCTTCGCCTCAACGGATTGTCCCATCCGAATCCGAACATGAGCTCGTCGCCGGGCCCGTCTGCAAAATTACTGGCGAACCTGACCAAAGTCCGTGTGTCGGTCGTGGTTGAGAAAATCTGGTCAGTCAGTGCAAAAGAGACACCGTTCGACGCATCGATGAAATCCAGCGACACCACTGAGCCTGTTCCCATAGCCGCGCTCACCGCAGAACCGAACACCAAGGCCCCGATCTTGGGGTTGCTGTTAATGCCTTTATAGGCCAGTGCGATATCGTTCAGCCCGTCAGCGTCGACGTCGCCCTTTGTGTCGATATCGTCAATCCAAAAGTCCGCGCCTGCGAGGGCTATAACGCCTGCAGCATTGATAGCATCGGCGAAATTGAACTCCGTCTCGTTGGCAATCTTGGCCGCGTTCAGCAACTGCCCCGAAGCGACGTAGACGCCGCTCAAGTAGTCAGGAGCAATATCCCGTCCGCTGACAACAAGTTCATCAAATCCGTCACTGGTAATATCGGCCAAAGCAGCGACGCTTGAACCAATCATGCGATTGGCAGTTGCATCAATACTTTTCAGGAGCAGGGTCTGACCTGCAGACACTAGGTTAAGGTCCAATGCCCCCGTGGCTCGATAGGGCGAGAACGCTGTTCCAAAAACAAGACGGCCGCCATTCGTCATAGGTGAACCCAGGACGATGTCGGTGCGCCCGTCACCGTCGAAGTCACCGGCTCCGAGCGATAGCCCGATGGCTTCCCGCCGCGAGACACCTGACACGTTGACTTGCGCCAGCGCCGGGGGGGCCAGGAGGTCGTAGGTGCCGCTTGTATTCCCAATAAGAGAATCCCCGAAGACAACGGCCGCAATCGGACCATCAGTGGTGTCCGGCACATACCGCTCGTCGCGCACATCGCTAAATCCGATCAGGATGTCGGGAGTACCATCGCCATCCACGTCTCCTGCCGGAATGGCAATCAGCTGACTGATCTTTGTGCCAAATTCCTCATATGTCTCATTTGTGAACTTGATGGCCTGACTTTTGGTAAATTCATCCACGTCCAGATCTGCGGCAACCAAGGCGAGTTTGTCACGCAGGGTCTTGCCCCAAATGAGATACGCCGTCTCGGCAATTGGCTTCTGGAAGAAATCAGATGAGACTTTTTGGCTGATCCAGACCTCATCAAGGCCGTCACCATCTATATCGCCCACACTGTTCGCGAAATCGCCAAGTGGAGATACCTGGTCAGTTCCAATTACACGCACGCCCTCAACAACGCGGGCAGGAAGATCAATAATAGTAATGTTAACGCCACCTGTTCCTGCATGCACACCGTCGGTTGCTTCCACGACAACGCTAATCGGATCGATAAGCCGTTCCTGCTCAGCATCGAACGGCTGTTCGACGGTCAGCACACCGGTCGTGCTGTCAATGGAGAACGACGCCATCAGGCGTACTGAATTAACGGGTTCGCCAAGCTTCGAAACTTGCACGATCTTGTAGTTGGAAACAGCGGCGCCCTCAGGGTCGACAGCCGTAAATGTCAGCAAAGGCCCTGTCTGGTTCTCATTCAACTCCACCACCTGCACATTGGTAAAATAGGGCGGCTCGTCGACGTCTGTGATAGTGACCTTAATCACGGTGCGAACCGTATTTTTACCGTCGGACAGAGTTATGTTTTGCTCATAGACGTTGTCCTGATTGCCGTCCTGAGGATTCTCGAAGTCGAAGGAATTGTTGGACGTGTTGGCTATCACTCCCCCGGTGGTCGGATCCACCGTAAAAAGGGCGCCATCGCCCGTGGTATCATCGCGGATCGTGACCGTGTCGCCTTCAGGATCAGATACAGCCAGTGTGAATGATACAATAGTGTTCTCTGGGAACGTAAACGATGTGGGGCTCGTGAATTGCGGCGGTGCGTTGGATGAACCCCCACCACCGCCTCCGGAACCGCCGCCGCCGGATCCCCCACCATTGTCGCTGCCGCCGCCGCCACAGGCGGCCAGGCTGTATGCCAAGATCATGGCCGCGATTGCGCGGCGCCAGATGACGAAATTCATGCCCCATTCCTCCAGACTTAGAAAATTTCAAAGCACACGCCGAACGCGCTTTCAAGCAAGACGTGTGCCCGAAATCCCCAACAACGAGAAATTTCAAAACTTATTCGATTTTAGTTTGGATAAGTGCGCGGAAATTGGTGCGGGCCAGGTTCGCCGCCGTCGCCAACCATGTGGAGGCGCTCCACCGTACGCAACTCGGCCCGCTGACCCTCGACGGCCTAGCCGAGGGCGTGTGGCGGGTGTTCGGCGCGGATGAAGTGCGTTCGTTTCAGACCCTGTAGATCCGAAACTGTGGCATGCCTAAGCAGCTTCATTGCACCGGCGTTTTGTTTGCCAATGATAAAGCCAAATCATAGCCGGACGAATCGGACGTGAAAGCGTCCTGCATAATCGTGCCAAGCAAGATATAGTACGCGCCAGCATGAAAATCTGACAAGGGTGATGCTTTAGGGCCCGCCGAAGGGCTGGCAAGCGATAGATCCACTATGCCGTCGCCATCAAAATCAGTGACAAACATAGTCTTGCCAAGCATCGCTCGCACGGAAATACCCTGAAATACCCGTGCAGCGCTTTTGATCGACGCGTCATCTGACAGACTTATGTTAGCTGTCGCAGCCCCCGAAATAGCCCGATCGCGGAAGACGAACACGGATCCAGCCATGAATCGGTCAAGCGGCGTATTTGACCCGCGTCCGATCAAAAATTCATCTCCGGGTCCATCCGTGAAGCTAGGCGCAAAAGCTACGCTCACAGACGGCTCCCTGCCTGTATCTGCGTAAGCATAATCAATGCTTCCATAAGGAAGGTACCAAATGTCCTCAACGCCTTTATGTTCATCGGGCAAGTGAATGACAACGCCATCCGAAGGATCGGTAAAATCCATCGAGATATCCCCGCCGCCTGCATCTATAGCTGCTTTTATTGTCGCCCCGAAAATCACTGTGCCGATGCGGTCATAGCGTCTCCCGTTAATGTGAGCGACACCAATATCTACCAGGCCGTCGGCATCCACATCACCATTTGTTGCAATGCCGCCAACAGCTGCATTCTGACCGGTGATTTTCACGATTCCAGTTTGCACGGGCCCGCTCGCCACATTGATTTCGGAGAGGTGCGCTGCTTTAGCATCGCGAAGCACACTGCCTGAAACCACGATCAGTCCAGACCGTGAGCGCCACCCTCCCGCGACCTCGATATCGCGCACAGTGATAGCACTTGCGCTTAGTACAAGTTCATCAAGGCCGTCACCGGTGATATCCGCCAGGCTTGCAATATTGTCACCGATCGCACGCTTCATGTCTGTATAGTCGACATCGCGATACTGCTCCAGGAGGATCGTGCTTCCGGAGAGGGCAAGGGAGACGTCAAGGTCCCCGGACGCTTTCGCGGCGCTTATTGCATCGCCGAAAATGACGCGGGTTTTTGTCTCTATCGGAGAGCCAAGGACGATATCTCCATAGCTGTCACCATCGAATTCACTGCCTCCGAGCGATAAGCCAAATGCGTCGCGTCGCGAAACACCCGATATGTTCACCTGTCCAAGCGTTGGCGGCGAGAGCAAATCATAGACGCCGTTAGAAATTTTTGTCACCGCGTCGCCAAAAACAATCGCGGCGATAGGGCCATCCTCGACATCCGGCAAATAGCTATCAACACGCATTTCCCTGAAGCCGACGAGTATGTCCTGTGTTCCATCGCCATCGACATCACCAGCGCTCGTCGCCACAAGCTGGCTGCGCTTTTCATAACCAGTGCTGCCATAGGGATCATGCGTAAATCTGATTGCTTGCGCACTCGTAAGCGCATTAATGTCCAGATCCGATGGATCGTCGAGAAGCAGCTCACGCATTGTCTTGCCCCAGACGAGATAGGCTGTCTCGAGCGGAGGCTGATCAAGCATTGCGACCACCTGACGGTTTATCCACACTTCGTCGATGCCGTCTCCGTCGATATCACCGATCATACTGGCGAAATCGCCAATTGGCCATCGTTCGTAAGGGCCAAACAATCGTACGCCCGCAACAACGCGCGGGGGCTGTTCGATGAGATGAACCACGACACTTCCACTGCCGACGATGTTACCATCGCTCGCCTCAACAACGACAGTAAGCGGAATATTTGGATCATCCAGAGATACGTCGAACGGCTTCCTGACGGACAGAACACCCGTCGAACTGTCAATGGAAAATGCCTCCAGAAGGCGCCCGGATATTTCCTTCCATGTGCTGACTTCCGTGATCTTGTATTGTGACACTGACGCGCCTTCGGGGTCTTCCGCCTTGAATGTGAATACCGGGCCGGTGGCCGCCTCATTCAGATTAAATTCGCTAGAACTGGTGAAGACTGGCGCTTCGTCAACGTCAACTATTGTTACCTTTATGGTCGTTTCGACGGTATTGTGCCCGTCGGACAGGCGGACGATCTGCTCGTATACATTGTCCTTGTTTGTGTCAGACGGCTGCTCGAAATCGAAGGAAGCACCCCAAGCAGACGACGCAACACCCGATGGCGGATCAAAGCTGAAAAGGCTGCTGTCAGCCCCAAGCAGAACAGTAATTGTGACCGGGTCGCCTTCGGGATCGGAGACTGAGAGGTCGAAACTGAAAGCGGTGTTCTCATCGAAGGAAAATGAAGTCGGACTCGTGAAACGCGGCGGCGCGTTGGACGATCCGCCACCATTGTCGCTGCCGCTTCCGCCGCCGCCGCAGGCGGCCAGGCTGGATGCCAAGATCACGGCCGCGATTGCGCGGCGCCAGATGACGAAATTCATGCCCCATTCCTCCGGACGTGCAAAATTTCAAAGCACACGCTGAAACGGCTCACAAGCAGGAGGTGTATCGAAAATCCCCGACAACGAGAAATTTCACCAATTATTCACATTACGTTTAGCGTGACGTGGCGGAAAGTCAGTCCTTTCGATGCGCCGCCCTACTCTCCCGCCTCTGCCAGCCGGCGCACGGTGGCCTTGCTGGCACCGGGGCCGGGGCGGGTTTCGATATCGGCGCGGGTGAGGCGGCGGCCGTCGCGGGTCGTGGGGGCGAGCGCCTGGAGGGGTTTGCCGGTGGCACGCTCCAGCAGCAGGACGGGTTCATTGTCGGGGCCGTAGACGTGTTCATTGCCCCACTGGTGAAGCGCGAGCAGGACGGGATGGAGGGACTCGCCCTTTGCCGTCAGCCGGTAGGCATAGCGCGTGCCGTTTTCGCCGACGTCTTCCCGAACAAGAATGCCCTCGTTGACGAGCACGTCCAGCCGGGCGCTCAGCACATTCTTGGCGATGCCCGTGTTGCGCTGGATCTCGCTGAAGCGCGTGGCGCCGTAGAAGGCCTCGCGGATAACGAGCCATGTCCAGTTGTCGCCGAAAATGTTCAGGACACCCGCAATGGGGCATGTGTGCGTGTGGCGTTTGGCCATGAGCGGCTCCTTCTATTCAACTATAATATATTGGTTGCAAATTAAAACCAAATGAATAATGGTCTTATTCAGCAACCGAAAAACAAGGGAGGATGTTCCATGCCTGACAAGTCTGCCTGTCTCGTGATTGGCGCGGGGGATGACACCGGTGCAGCAATTGGCCGGGCCTTTGCGCGCGAGGGCATGACGGCCTGCCTGGTGCGCCGGCCGCGCCATGCCGATGCGCTGGAAGCGCTGGCGGCGAGCATTCGCGATGACGGGCATGATGCGGTGGCGATGCCCATGGATGCGCGCGATGAAGAGGCCATGATTGCCCTCATTGAGCGGATTGAGGCGGATGTCGCACCTATCGATGTCGCCGTCTTCAATATCGGCGCGAATGTGCGCTTCCCGATCACGGAGACGACAGCGCGCGTGTATCACAAGGTGTGGGAGATGGCGTGTTTCTCCGGCTTCCTGATGGGGCGCGAAGTGGCGAAGAAGATGCTGGCGCGCGGGCATGGCACGATCATCTTCACCGGCGCGACGGCTAGCACACGGGGGCGCGAGAATCTTGCCGCCTTCGCCGGGGCCAAGGCGGCGCTGCGGGCGCTCGCACAGTCGATGGCGCGTGAGCTGGGCCCGAAGAACATTCATGTGGCGCATACGATCATCGATGGCGCGATCGATTCCAATTTCATCCGCGAGAATGTGCCGAATGTCGACGCGCTGCGCGACGAGGACGCAGTTCTGAACCCGGATCATATCGCGCAAAATTACGTCATGCTGCACAAGCAGCCGCGCACGGCCTGGACGCACGAGTTGGACCTGCGGCCCTGGAAAGAAACCTGGTAGGAGGAAGCCCCCATGAGCAAGACCATCGACTTCATTTTCGACTTTGGCAGCCCGAATGCCTATCTGTCGCACAAGGTGATGCCAGATATCGTGGCGCGCACTGGGGCGACGGTGAACTACATCCCGTGCCTGCTAGGCGGCATCTTCAAGGCGACGGGCAATGTTGCGCCCATGATCGCTTTTGGCAACGTCAAGGGCAAGCTGGAATATGACCGCATCGAGATGATGCGCTTTGTGAAGAAGCATGGCCTAAGTGCGTTTCGGATCAACCCGCACTTTCCCGTCAACACGCTGATACTGATGCGCGGCGCAGTGGCGGCCGAGATGCGCGGAGATTTGGCAACCTATATCGAGGCTGGACTGAAGGCCATGTGGGAAGACGGGCTGAAAATGGACGACCCGGTCGTCTATGTGGAGGCGATGAATGCGGCGGGCCTCGACGGCGCCACGCTGCTGGAAGCGACGCAGGACCCCGACGTGAAAGCAAAACTGGTTGCCAATACTGAAGCCGCCATCGCGCGCGGAACCTTCGGCATACCGACTTTCTTCGTTGGCGACGAAATGTTCTTCGGCAAGGACCGCTTGGGACAGGTTGAGGAGGAGGTGCAGGGATAGCGACTGCCGCTGCCTTGGAACAAGTTACTGATGGGTTCGTTGTTGTGGTTCAGTAATTCAATCACTGATCCACGCGCATCCAAACACATCGGTGCCCGTGTTCATTGAACACAAGGCGACGCTCCTATGAAAATTCTCATGATCCTCACATCCCACGACAAGTTGGGTGATACCGGCGACAAGACCGGCTTCTGGCTGGAGGAGTTTGCTGCGCCCTATTACGCATTCAAGGATGCCGGCGCCGACATAACATT
The DNA here is from genome assembly GCF_000685295.1 of Hyphomonas oceanitis SCH89. GTDB lineage: Bacteria > Pseudomonadota > Alphaproteobacteria > Caulobacterales > Hyphomonadaceae > Hyphomonas > Hyphomonas oceanitis. The sequence continues at coordinate 75,095 of NZ_ARYL01000008.1, read as the reverse complement.
GGCCTCGCCAAAAGGCGGCCAGCCGCCGCTCGACCCAAAGAGCGATACCGACGACGCGCAGACCGAGGCAACGGAACGCTTTAAAGCCGACAGCGACGCGCAAAAGGCGCTGGCCAATACTGAAGTGCTCAGCACAGTCTCTGCCGACGGCTTTGATGCGATCTTCTATCCCGGCGGCCACGGCCCGCTATGGGACCTGGCGAACGATGGAGACAGCATCTCGCTGATCGAAACCTTTGCCTCCAGCGGCCGACCGATTGGCGCCGTGTGCCACGCACCGGCTGTGTTCAAGTATCCGAAAGGCAAGGACGGCAAGCCGTTCGTACTGGGCAAGACCGTAACCGGCTTTACCAACACTGAGGAGAAAGGCGTCGGCCTCACCGATGTTGTGCCATTCCTCGTGGAAGACATGCTGAAAGAGAATGGCGGACACTACAAGAAGGGCGACGACTGGGCCTCCTTCGTGGTGACAGATGGCAAACTGGTCACAGGCCAGAACCCGGCCTCATCGGCAGAGGCCGCCAAGAAGCTGCTCGCATTGCTCAGCTGAGCGCGCCTGCCCGCGCCCCACACTAAATTTTCAGGACATATACATGACGAAACATATTACCACGACCAATCCGGCCACAGATGAAACACTTGCGACCTATGATCTGATGAGCGCCGAGACAGCCCTCGGGAAACTCGAAGCCTCGCATGCCGCGTTCATGGACTGGAAGACCAAATCCCATAGCGAGCGCGCGCAGAGCCTTCGCAATATCGCTGCGCGTATGCGCGACAATGCGGACAAGTTTGCCAACCTGATGACGATGGAAATGGGCAAGCTGCTGCGCGACGGCAAGATGGAAGTCGAGCTGTGCGCCCGCATTCTCGAATACACCGCTGAGAACGGCCCCTCCGAGCTCGCCGATGAAGAGCGCAAGCATAGCGGCGGCAAGAAGCGCGGCATCGTCACCTATTCCCCGATTGGCATCATCTATAGCATCCAGCCCTGGAATTTTCCGCTTTACCAGCCCGTGCGCGTACTCGCTGCGAACCTGATGGCGGGCAACGCGGTGGTACTGAAACATGCCAGCATATGCACCGGCAGCGGCCTGCTGCTGCGCGATGTCTGCCTCGCGGCGGGGCTGCCGGAAGGCCTCTTCGACGTGCTGGTGATTGACCATGATACGTCCGACAAGATCATCGAACACAAGCTGGTGCGCGCGGTCACCATGACGGGAAGTGATGGCGCCGGGCGTCACATCGGTCAGTTGGCCGCCAAGAACCTGAAGAAAACCGTTCTCGAACTCGGCTCGAATGATGCCTATCTCGTGCTCGACGACGCGGACATTTCGCTCGCCGTGAAAACGTGCGTCCAGGGGCGGCTGTTCAACAATGGCGAGACGTGCGTTTCGGCCAAGCGTTTTATTGTGACCGAGGCGAACTACGATGCCTTCGTCACAGGCTTTGTTGATGCCATGAAAGCCGTGAAGATGGGCGACCCGATGAAGGACGATACCCAGCTCGGCCCCGTCTCCAGCAAGGACCAGTTCGATACGCTGTGCGAACAGGTTTCGAAAAGCGTTGAAGGCGGCGCGGACCTGCTCTGCGGCGGCAAGCCACAAGAGGGCAAAGGCCAGTATTACCCGCCGACCGTGCTCGCCAATTGCAAGCCGGGCACGCCCGCCTATGACGACGAATTGTTCGGCCCGGTTGCCTCGATCATCAAGGCCAGGGATGACAAGGATGCGATGCGCATCGCCAATGACAGCCGCTACGGCCTCGGCGGCGGCATCTTTACGAAGGACGAGGAGAAGGCGATTGCCCTTGCCCGCGACCATTTCGATACCGGCATGGTCCGCATCAACTCTTTCGGCACGGCGGACCCGAACATGCCCTTCGGCGGCGTAAAGGATTCCGGCTATGGCCGCGAACATGGCGGCTTCGGCATGAAGGAATTCGTCAACGCCAAGGCGATCTATCTTGCCTGATAGGAAGGCCACCAAGCCCGGCGCGCTGCTGGAAGCGAAGCAGGACCTCGAGGTGAAGGCGAAACTGGTTACTAATACCGAAACCGCCGTCGCCCGCCGCACCTTCGGCATACCGACATTACGAACTTGCAGGGGGAAGAAGCAGCAATTTTCCCATTGTGATGCGAGCCTCCATGTCGGCGTGAGCGCGCGCCGCTTCCGAGAGCGGATAAGTAGCGCCAATGGTTACATAAATATCCCCGGCCTTTATCCACTGAAACAGACGCGCTGCGTTCTCCCGAAGGCGCTGTGGCGTAGGTATATGGTCTGAAAACACAGCGTATCCGATCTTGATGCTTTTCGGCAGGCTCATGATATCGATGGGTCCTGGCCCGCCAAGAACCGGTCCGTACCAACAAAAAGTTCCACTAGTTCTAAGGGAAGCAATAGACCCCTCAAATGTCTTGGGACCAGATCCATCGTAGACTACGTGGACACCCATACCGTTCGTCAGTTCAAGTACTTCTCGGGCAAAATCTCCGTCCTGGTCTATGATGACATGATCAGCACCGGCCTCTTTGACAAGCGGCGCCTTCTCGGCACGCGATACCCTCCCAATGACTTGGCCGCCATGAAGCTTGATTATTTGGGTCAGCAGTAAGCCAAGCCCGCCAGCCGCGGCGTGCACCAGTGCGAAATCGCCCGGCTGGACTTGATAGAAATCCGTCGCAAAGTGGCTGGCAGTCAAGCCTTGCATCATTATGGATGCGGCCGTGAAATCATCGATCCCGTCCGGAACCGGAACAAGCATATCTGCCGGTATGATAACCTGCTCTGAATAGCTTCCCGGCGCATAGGCCCAAGCGACCCTGTCACCCTCATTCAAATCCGTGACGTCCTCAGCCACCTCGATAACGCGGCCAGCGCCCTCTACGCCGAGCACCTTCGGATCAGGCACGTCGGTCCACGCAAGTCCTCTTCGAACGCCTATATCCATGAAGTTCACGCCAGCAGCAGAAACTTCGACCAATACCTGGCCAGCCGCTAGTGGAGGCAATTGCCGGTCGGCCATTTGTATGACGTCCGGACCGCCCGTACCTGTCATAATCATCGCTTTCATAATCGATTCCTTTTTTGACTGATCGTTCCAATATTGAGCAAATAAAAAAGTGCTATTCCAGCGCCCTCAGCGCGAGCGAGCCCAGAGCGCGTAGTGTCTCCGGGTCGGCGCCGCCTCGTGCGGCGATACGGATCCCGGCAAATGACGACTGGAGAAAGGAAGACGCATGCTCCGGGACAATGTCAGGAGACATATCTCCTTCAGATTGCGCTTCCTGGATTCGTCTTATCATTGCCGCGCTCAGCATACTTCCTGCAGCCGCGTGAATCTTGTTCAACTCTGCATGTGACTGACCAAATTCGCACACGGAGTTCACACCCAGACAAGGAAGCGCAGCGGTTGCAACAACACGATCAATCATAGCCCGTATGCCCTCAATCGCACGGCGCCCACCGGCAAGCACTTCCAGGTGAGCCTGCCTCTCCTGAACGGCATAATTCTGCACGGACGCGCAATATAACTTCCACTTATCGCCATAGGTGTCGTACAGGCTTTGGCGACCGATCTTCATCGATTTCACAAGCATATCTGTAGATGTTCCATCGAACCCATATTCACGGAATACTTCTGTGGCGCCATCTAGCGCTTTCTGAAAATCGAATTCCTTGTTTCTAGCCATAGAACACAATTAGCCATTCTGGACTATATAGTCAAGAATAAATTCTCCGCCCGGTTCGCACGAGCGCACGAACTACCCAGTCTCCCCCCACGACACACGCCCCCTTTCCCTTCCCCCCCGCACACGCTATCTGGCGCGGATGGCTCAACCTCCCCTGATTTCATTGTCCGATGTGCGTCTGTCGCTTGGCGCGAAGCCCTTGTTCGAGGGGGTGACGCTTAGCCTGTCCAAGGGCGAGCGGGCGGCGCTGGTGGGGCGCAACGGGGCGGGCAAGTCCACGCTGATGCGCATCATCTCCGAACAGCTGGAGGCCGATAGCGGCCAGGTGTGGCGCCAGCCGGGCACGACCTATGCCACCGTTGTTCAGGAGCCGCGCTTTGACGGCTATGACACGGTGCTGGCCTATGTCAGCGACGGGCTGGAACATGAGTATATGGCCGAGGCCGAGCTGATGGAATTCGGCGTCGATGGCAGCACGGACCCGAAAACGCTTTCGGGCGGGCAGCAGCGGCGCGTGGCGCTGGCACGCGCCTTTGCGGCCGAGCCCGACGTCATCCTGCTGGACGAGCCGACCAACCACCTCGACGTGCCGATGATCGAATACCTCGAAGGCCGCCTGAAGGCGTTCAATGGCGTTGTTCTGGTGGTGAGCCACGACAGGCGCTTCCTTGAGAATATCTCGACCAATACGCTGTGGCTGCGCCAGGGCGTCGTTCTGAAATCGCCCGATGGATATGTGAAGTTCGACGAATGGGCCGAGGCTATCGAAGTGGAAGAAGAACGCCAGCTGAAGCGCGTGACCACGCAGCTGAAGGCCGAGCAGCACTGGCTGGCGCGCGGCGTGACCGGGCGGCGCAAGCGTAACCAGGGCCGCCTCGCCAAGCTGCACGACATGCGCGCCCAGCATGGCGCCATGCGCGCGGCGCTGAACGATCGCAAGAACACGGCCGAATTCAGCGCGGGCGTCGGCGACTCGATGAGCAAGAAGGTGATCGAGGTCAAAGACCTGTCGAAGACATTCGACACGCCGAACGGGCCGCTGGTGATTGCCGACGGCCTATCGATCAAGATCCTGCGCGGCGACCGGATCGGCATTATCGGCCCGAACGGCGCGGGCAAGACGACGCTTGTGCGCCTGTTGCTCGGCGAGATCGAACCGGACGCAGGCAGCATTCGCCACGCCAAGACGCTGGACGTGACCTACCTCGACCAGACGCGCGACACGCTGGACCCGAAGGACACGATCTGGGAGGCGCTCGCGCCATCGGGCGGCGACTCGCTGATGGTCCAAGGACAGCAGCGGCATATCGCGGCCTATGCGAAGGACTTCCTGTTCAAGACCGAACAGCTGCGCCAGCCTGTCGGCGCGCTGTCCGGCGGGGAACGCAACCGGCTGGCGCTGGCCATTGGCCTTGCCAAGCCGTCCACCCTGCTGGTGATGGATGAACCGACCAACGATCTCGACCTGCAGACGCTGGACCTGCTCGAAGACATGCTGCTGGCCTATGAGGGCACACTGCTGCTGGTGAGCCACGACCGGGCCTTCCTCGACTCTACGGTGACGAGCTGCCTCTGCCCGCTGGGCGAAGGCAAATGGGTGCAGACCGCTGGCGGCTGGACCGACGCGCAGGACCAGCTGGCGCAGGTGCGCCGCAATGGCGACGATGACGCGCGCTCCGCCAAGGCCAAGCCAGCCGAGGCGCCCAAGCCCAAGCCGCAGAATAAACTGTCGTTCAAAGACGAGCACCGCCAGAAAGAAATCGACGCGCTGATCCCCAAACTGCATGCGGAGATTGCGAAGCTCGAGAAAGAACTCGCCGACCCGGCCCTCTATTCGCGCGATCCGAAGGCCTTCAATGCCAAATCCGAACGTATCGGCGCGGCGCGAACTGAGGCCGAGGCAGCCGAGATGGAATGGCTGGAAATCGAGGAAAAGCGCGAAGCGCTGACCAGCTGAGCGTAAAAGCTTCCTTAACCGGCGAGGCCTAGCCTCCGAGGCCTGAGACTTGGGAGTTTGACCGATGCGCCATATCCGAATGCTTGCACTGGCCGCCTGCCTTGTGGCGCCCGCCTTTGCCGAAGCGCCAATGTCGCTGAAGGCCGATGCCGTGGCCGCCCCGGCGCCCGTCGGCTATGAACAGGGCCTCTACCGCTTTGGCGCGACCTATAGCGTGATGCCATCGGAAGACGCGCTCAGCTGCCAGAGCGCCTGCGCCGACAATGACATGTGCAAAGCGTGGAGCTTTGTCGCGATCGTGGGCGAGACGCCTGCGCGCTGCGAGCTGAAACGCGGCGGCGGACGTCTGGAGCGCAACCCGGCAGCGACATCGGGCTTCTCACCAACGCACGAGGCCTTCTTCGCGCCTGTGCTCGAAACGCCGACGGATGATCTTCTGGGCGAAGCCCCGGAAGACGATACGCCAAGACACTAGAGCGAGCGCTCTTTCGTAGCCGTGAAGCGGATCGACGGGTTCTTTTCCTGCGCGTAACCGACATCCCAGGCATTCTTCGCCAGATAGACAGGCGCGCCATCAAGGTCTGTGCCGGACGCTGACTTGTTCCGATCAAGGAACTCTTCCAGCTTGTCCGGATCATCGCAGGCCATCCAGCGCGCGACGTTATAAGGCGCCATTTCGAACATGACTTCGAGGCCGTATTCAGCCGCCACACGTTCGATCATGACTTCAAATTGCAGCTGGCCGACAGCGCCAACGATCATGTCGGAACCGATGGCGGGCTTGAACAGCTGGGTGACGCCTTCCTCGGCGAGGCTTTCGAGCGCCTTGCGCAGGTGTTTCGCCTTCATCGGGTCTTTCACGCGGGCGCGGCGCAGCAGTTCCGGCGCGAAGTTGGGGATACCGGCAAACTGGATGTCGCCGCTTTCCGAGAGGCTGTCGCCAACGCGCAGCTGACCATGGTTTGGCACGCCGATTACGTCGCCCGCATAGGCGGTCTCGGCAATCTCGCGATCCTGCGCCAGGAACATCAGCGGGTTGTGAATGTTCAGCTGCTTGCCGGTTGCGCTCTTCAGCTTCATGCCGCGTTTGAACTCGCCGGAGCAGAGGCGAAGGAAGGCCACGCGGTCGCGGTGGTTCGGATCCATGTTCGCCTGAATCTTGAAGACGAAACCGGAGACGTCATTGTCAGATGGCTGAACACTTATCACCTGCCCTTTGCGCTCGGCCTTCTGGATGCGCGGTGGCGGCGCGAAGTCGCGAAGCGTGTTCAGGAGTTCCGCGACACCGAAATGGCGCAGGGCTGAGCCGAACACGACAGGCGTCATATTGCCGGCATTAAAGGCCTCTTCATCAAATTTCGGCAGAAGGCCCGTGACCATCTCCACACCTTCGACAAGCTCCGCATAGACATGATCATCCAGCTTTCCGAGCAGGTCCTCATCGCTGCCGGGAATGCGTGTGGCCGGGCCGATATGCGGTGGCTCGCCCGGGCGGCGGTCGAACTGGCAGAACTCGCCTGTGGTGAGATCTTTCATGCCGGCAAAACGCTGACCGGAGGCGGCAGGCCAGTAGAGCGGCGCCGTGTCTAGCTGGAGCTTGTCCTGTACCTCATCGAGCAGTTCGATCGGCTCAAGCGCCTCACGGTCCATCTTGTTGATGAAGGTGATGATCGGAATGTCGCGCATGCGGCAGACTTCAAACAGTTTCAGCGTCTGCGGCTCGATACCCTTGGCGGCGTCGAGCACCATGACGGCGCAGTCGGCCGCCGTCAGCGTGCGGTAGGTGTCTTCGGAAAAGTCTTCGTGGCCGGGCGTATCAAGCAGGTTGAAGACGAGATCGCTGTATTCGAACGTCATCACCGAGGCCGAAACCGAGATGCCTCGGTCGCGTTCGATCTTCATCCAGTCAGACCGCGTACGCCGCTGGGCACCGCGCGCCGCAACCTCGCCTGCCGCACGGATGGCGCCGCCTGCAAGCAGCAGGTTTTCGGTCAGCGTCGTCTTGCCGGCATCGGGGTGCGAGATGATGGCAAAGGTGCGCCGGCGGGCGGCTTCGGCGATATGGGACATGGTATTTCCGGACAATTCTGTTTCAGCCGCCAGCCACTAGCCGATTTGCATGCAGGAATGAAGGGGTTGAAGGCGGCTTTGCACGCCGCGATTGCGTTGTATGATGTGCGTGGGGACAGACCAGCCAGAATAAAGGGGACGCTTTTCATGGCTTATTCAAACATAATTCTCGCCAGCTGCGCTGCGGCAGCGCTGATGCTTACATGCTGCAGCAAGGACAAGGCACCAGACGCCGATGCGCCGCAAACACTGGCATCGGACGCCAATGCCACGGATTCAGAGCCCGCAATCGCTACAGAACAGACCGCACTTGAGAGCGACAGCGGCGCCGAGCCCATCGCCGTGAGCCTTGAAGCCCCCGCCAAACCGGAAGATGCGGTGGTGGAAACGCCCAAAGGCCCCATGAAAGTCATGGTCGTCATGGATTCCTCAGGGTCCATGTGGGGTCAGATCGACGGCAAGTCGAAGCGTGATATCGCACGCGAGGCCGTGCGCACAATGGTTGCCAGCAATCCGGATATCGGATCGGCCGGCCTGATCGCCTATGGCCACCGCCGCAAGGGCGACTGCAAGGACATCGAACTGCTGCGCAGCCCCGGCGCCACGACACCCCTGCCCGACGTGGTCGACAGGCTGGTGCCGGTCGGCAAGACGCCGCTGACGGCCGCCGTGGAAACGGCGGCCAATGCCATGAAGATCGAGGAGACGCGGGCGACCGTCATCCTGGTCACCGACGGCATCGAGACCTGTGACGCAGACCCCTGCGCGGCGGGTGCCTCGCTGGAGGCGCGCGGGTTGGACTTTACGGCCCATGTGATCGGCTTTGGCCTCAGCGCGGATGAAGGCCGGCAGGTCGCATGCCTCGCCGAACAGACGGGCGGCAAATATATAGAAGCCTCGAACGCGGGCGAACTGGCAGATGCCTTGAGCACGGTGGCCGAGGCTGTCGAATCCGGCCCGCCGGAAGCGGCGACCGCGACGGCCACGATCACCGGCCCGGAAAGTGTCGAGATCGGCTCCATGTTTGAAGTGACCTGGGACGGCCCCGGCGGGAAGGAGGACTATGTCGACCTCGTGCCACCGGGCTACACCAAGACTCATGGCGAGCTGTCCTATGGCTACACAGAGGATGGCAACCCAGTGTCCATGCGCGCGCCGGGAACGCCCGGTGATTATGAACTGCGCTATGTCTGGAACGCGCCGCAGGGCCGCACCGTGATCGCGAACACCACCATCAAGGTGGTCGATGCGGCTGTCGCGATTGTGGCCGAACCTTCTATCGGCATCGGCCAAAATGTCTTGGTCAAATGGCGCGGCCCCAACAATGATGGCGACTATGTCGACCTCGTGCCGGAAGGCTACACACTGACGAGCGGTGAGAAGGCCTATGCCTATACCAAGGACGGCGAAACGCTGACGCTACGCGCGCCCGGCACACCGGGAGCCTACGCGCTGCGCTATGTCGCCAAGGCCAGCGATGGTCGCACAGTATTGAAAACCGTGCCGCTGGAGGTGACCGACACCCGCGTCGAGCTGGCCTTCAATCCTGCCGTCGCTATCGGCAAGGCGCTTGTTGTCGACTGGACCGGGCCAGGAACGAAAGGCGATTATGTCGACATCGTCCCTCGCGGCTACAAGCAGACGAGCGGTGAAAAGGCCTACACCTACGTCACCGACGTCAATCCGATTGAGGTGAAACTGCCGGGCGAAGCGGGCGAGTATGACGTGCGCTACGTGCTGCAATCGGCCGATGGGCGCACGGTACTGAAAACTGTGCCGCTGACGCTGAAGGACATTCCCTTCGACGTGACGCCATCCAAGGCAAGTGTGACCGTAGGCGAAACCTTCTCGGTCGCATGGGCCGGGCCCGCCAATCAGGGCGACTATGTCGACATCGTGCCGCGCGGCTACAAGGAGACGAGTGGCGAGAAGTCCTACACCTATGTGCAAGCCGAAAACCCGCTATCGATCCAGGCTCCAGGGGAAGCGGGCGAATATGACCTTCGTTATGTGTTGCAGTCATCAACGGGACGTTCCGTGAAGGCAGTCGCACCACTGACGCTGACTGCAGCCAAGGCGACGCTGGACATCCCTGCAAGCGTTCAGAAGGGGACGAGCTTCGACGTCTCATGGACCGGTCCAGCCAATCAGGGCGACTATGTCGACCTGGTGCCCGAAGGCTATACGAACACAAGCGGGGAACTGACCTACGGCTACACATCAGAGGGCCCGACGATCACGCTGGAGGCACCGGACAAGGCAGGCGCCTATACGGTTCGCTACGTATTGCAGGCGCGCAACGGACGCACCGTCATCACGACCAAATCCATTTCGGTGAAATAAACCGTCAGGCCGCCAGCGGCCAGATCTCGGTAATATTGGGCGGCGTGCCTTCCTGTTCGGTACGCTGCTTCAATGCCCTGAGGATGGCTTCCGGCAGGATGGTCAGGCGGGGCTCGCTGACTTTGGACTCAAACACCGGGAACAGCGCCGCGTTGGCGCCGGTCTTGGCGATGATCAGTGAACCAAGGTCCTGGATCAGGACTTCGTCTATTGGCATGTGCTCGCGCACATGGTCCGAGATGACACGGGTGACGAATTCCAGCGCCTCGCGTGCCCGCATCCCGTGCGGGTCGCCGCAGCCGAGGCTTTTCCAGCGTTTGGACAGGTGGATCTCCGGGATATCAATCTCGGCGATCGTATCGTTGAGTAGGAACAACATGGTCTGCACGCCCCCGGCAGTGGATTTGAGGCGAGGCTGCCTTGGACGGGTTAACAGCGAGTTTACCTGAACGGCCTTGCCGCGAAATCGCGGTGTAAGGGGCAAAACTAGTCTTCGATATCCTCGGTGAGGAAATGACGGCCCTCGCGGTCTTCAATCTCGACCACCCAGAGGTCGCTGTCGCGGTCGCGGGCACGCCTGATATAGGCATCCACGCTGGCCTCATCCGGGCCGACACCCTGTGAGAGCAAATTGCGGAAGACGCGCTCGCCTTCAAGATTGGTACTGGGCGTGTAGGCGACGGCGGTGCCATCGAGGCGTGATACCTTGATCAGTGTGTCGCCCCGTTCAGCGTCGCCCTTCTGCACGACGAACGCAGAGGAGCCGGCAACCTCAACGGTTCGGATGAGGGCTTCGACCCAGAGCTTTGACGGCAGACGGACCATTCCCGGACCTTTCTGTGATGTGCGGCTGGCCCGCAGGCCGCCACGGTGCGCCTATTGGGCGGCATCCTCAAGGGGCGCGATGTCGGCCGGGTCTGCCAGCGGCAGTGTCACCTCGGCGCGTGTGCCCTTGCCGGGGCGCGATGTGAGGTTCAGCAGGCCGCCATGCAACTCGGCAAAGCTCCGTACGACGGCGAGGCCAAGGCCCGTCCCCGCGCGGCCGCGTGAATTGCCACCCTGCGCGAAAGGCTCTGTCACTTTCTTTAGATCATCTTCCGTCATGCCTGCGCCACGGTCGATGACACTGATCACCGCCGCGCCACCGGCCTCGAAGGCATCGAGAGTCACCGTGCCGCCGCGCTCGGAATACTTGATCGCGTTGGAGACCAGGTTCTGCCAGATCTGGCGCACGGCGCGGGCATCGGCTTCGGCCCACACTTCAGCGTCGGCCTTCATCTTCAGCTTCACGCCAGCGCGCTCAGCCTGGTTGTCGAGCTGTCGGATGATGGACTGAGCGGAGGCTACGAGGTCGACCGGTTCCGGCTCAAGGCGCTGGCGGTCCGCATTGGCCTTGGCGAGATCGAGAATGTCGTCGACCAGAAGGAGCAGGTCCTGTCCGCTTTCGTGGATGATATCCGGATAGTCCTTGTAGGCATCCGGTAGCGGACCGCGGATCTGCGCGCGCATCATGTCGGCATAACCGAGGATGGCATTAAGGGGTGTTTTCAGGTCATGGCCCAGCGAGGCAAAGAAGGCGGTGCGGTCCTGAAGTTTGGCCGCAGCTGTTTCGAGGGCGCGAGAGGCTTCGTCGCTCTGACGCTGCGCCGCACTGATATCATGCAGCAGCAGGTGCGTGCCACCATCATGCGCCTCTGCCGTGTAGGCCGCGAGGCGACCATCGGCCAGCACGATCTCGCCCTGCGCAAGGCCGCTTTCCGGGCGCAGTGCGGCCACGTCGGCGTCAGGGCCAAACAGGCTGCTCAACGCGGCGCCTGTCTTCAGCGTCGCAAGTCCGAGGCGGTCGCCCGAAAGATTGCGCACGCGGCCTTCGGGGGCGATGTCGAGCAGCAGTAGGCCCGATGCTGTGGGGAAGACAGGCAGAGGCGCAGGCGGCGTCTCCGCGACGGCCTCAGCCTCTGGCTGCGCCTGCACGGCTGCGCCATTCGCATAACGGTCCCGCACGAGCACCCAGACGAGCAGCCCGGCCAGGGCAAGGCCCGCAAAGGCAATCGCAACGGTCAGCGGCAGGTGCTCTGCCATGGCTGGCGGCAAGAGGCCGAAGCGCCCCATGATGAGCACAGCGAAGTAGGCAATGACGCCAAAGATGGCCGCCTCAGCCGCCATGTCCGTGTCTGAAAGGTTAAGCGCGACGAGCGGCGCCAGCGCGAACAATATGGTTAAAGGAGAGGACGGTCCGCCGGTCAGCGCAACGCCGAGCACGGCGAGCAGCGTCCAGCAGATTACAAGGAGCGGCGGCGCAAAGCTGGATGCTTCCCGCCCCTGCCGGAGGAAGACAAGGCCCACGCAGGCTGGGAGAATCGCAATCGCGCAACCGATTAGCAGCGGGATGATTCCCACGCCGCGCAGCACAGCAATCAGGGCAGCTGCCGCAATAAGCGCCAACCATGTAACATTAACCAAGTTTAATCGGCGATGCGTCATGCTGGGGGACTCGTTAACATCCCATAGAGATTCATTAGGCATTCTGAAGCTGGTTCCCATCCCTTGCTGTATTTGTAATGCTTTCGACAGGCAAGGTGAGGTTCCCCCGGTGGGGAAGATGGGGCAAGACTATCGCGTATCGCGTGAGGGAGAGTTGAGACCATGAAAACCATCAGAATGATCGGGGCGGCATTTGTCGGATTGGGACTGGCAGCAGGCGCAAGTGCGCAGGCAACCGATCCGATTTCGGATACAGCCGCAGTCTATGCCACGTACCAGTCGGACGTCACAGACGTGAAAGACAAACCACTGTCTTCAGCTGGGGACATCGACCATGCCCTTACTTCGCTGGGCGGTCATAATCCCGACCAGCTGTCGAAAGGCTGGATCGCGTATTCCGCGCTGATCGCTTCGCAAAACCCGGAATACCGTGCCGCCGTGCACGACATTGAAAGCTTCTACGGACGTGACGCGCTGGAAAGCGGCATGCGTAACGACGTGCGTTATGCCCGCACACTCAGCGGCGGCGACACGGCCGTCAGCTCTGCGCTGGCCGCTACGGAAGCTGATAGCCGCCGCCTCAACAGCGCGGCCGCTTACGTCAAGGAGCAAGCCTATTCCCTACAGGCTTCTGGCTGGGCCAAGGCAAAGATCGGTAATTCGGGCGCCAAGGCCCGCGGCCTGAACCTGAGCCAGTCGGCCGGCATTCCTGCCAAGCTGGGCCTCGTGACCGCCATGAACGACACAAGCTTCGACTCTGTTCTCGTTCAGGCTGGCAGCACGGGCGCACCTTCACTGTGGGATAACGTGTCCGGCGCAGCCAGCGCCATCAAGTTCCCGGCCGCTGTCACATCCGGCCTGACCGGCAACCGCAAGCGCGTAAAGTTCGGCAAGGAACCTGTTGCTGACCAGATCGCCACGCTGGCGGCCTATCGCGTACTAGGTGCCAGCACCGAGACGAATTCAAGCCAGATCAACTCAGCCATGGCAGAGCGTGAGACCAAGGGTTGCCTCAACATGGCAAACCTGAACCTTCAGCAATGTGTGGCCGCAGCGAACCAGCAATATGAAGTGCCGTTCTGCATCGGCGAGCATGCCCTGTCGGATGTTGGCAAGTGCATCGGCGGCGTCTACCAGTAGGCCCGAACACCCCTCAAGAATACCAGACCCCCGGTGGCCATCATGGCGCCGGGGGGTTTCATTTGCCGCGCGATGCCCCATTTCACGCACATGAGCATTGAATCGGCTGCCGCAGAGATACGCGAAGAGTTTTCCTGGCTGGAAGACTGGGAGGCGCGCTACGCCCACATTATCGATCTCGGCAAGGCCAACCCGGCGCTCGCACCTGACGAAAAATCAGAAAAGACGATTGTGCGGGGGTGCGCTTCGCAGGTCTGGATGGTCACCCATATGGAAGATGGCCAGCTGATCGTGCGGGCCGAATCCGATGCGATGATCGTCTCCGGCCTGATCGCACTGCTCATAAGACTCTATTCCGGCGCCAAACCTGCCGAGGCCGCGGCGTTTGATGCCAAGGCCCTGCTCGACGAGATCGGCGTATCGGGCGCGCTGACAGCCCAGCGCTCCAACGGCCTCGCCTCCATGCTGGAGCGCATTCGCAACGACGCCCATGCGGCCCTCACCGCCTGAGCGAAGCGGAACAGGCCTGTTGCGGCGCAATGCCCAGTAGAACAACGCTCGACAGGCCCAGCGAAAGCTGATCGAGCCAGTCATCGAAATCCGCATCATCGCGCTTGTCCTCCACAAGGTGGCAAGCATAGGCGACGGTTGAGCGGTCGCGGTCAAAGGCACGCGCCACCCGGGCGAGGCTCATGCCCAGCGCCACGTGCGTGAGATACATCGCGATATGCCTGGCGCGCGCTTCTATCGGTCTGCCCCGCTCCGACGAGAGCACCGCCTCCAGCTTCAGGCCAAGCGCAAAGGCCGTCAGTGCCGCCGCCAGGTAGGCGCGGTCCTCGTCTTTCTGTGGATCGAATTTCGCCATCACTGTCTCCTTCTGGTTGGCAGGCAGAAGACTACCCGGCTCCGGAAGGTGTAGGATAACTTTCCTATGTCATCAAGACGACATCAGGCAATGCAGGCGATTCAGGCGGCCGCGCGCGGGGAAGAAGTGTGGACAGAGTCCTTATTTGGCAGGATCAGGCGGCGGCTGGGCAACATCTCGTCATGGCAAAGCACCATGGTCAGCTCGCCGTTGGAATCCAAGAGCGGCAAACGCAGCCACGCATGCATCCCGTTGGACTGCTCGATAACACCGCCAACAGGCGCACGCCGTTCAAGTGCGACAGACAGACCGAGGGCGAAAGCATCGCCATGCTCGCCGATGACATCGGCAACCCGACGACCCCGCGCCTCCATGCCGAAAATGTCCCGCAGACGGGAACCGGCGATCCGGAACCGTCCATCACCGGACTCGTCAAACTGGACGATGGAAATACTGGCTAGCATGCTGCGAAGCGCGCCGGGATCAATCGCCTCGCGCCGGACGCAACCGGCATCATCGCGCAGCTGCTTCCAGTAATCTATCAAGGCTTGCTGGGCGATGGTTACGCCCTGGAATACTGGTTTTTTAGGCATCGTGGGCCACCCCCAAGGTGATTCGACAGAATCACCTATCGCGCGAGTGGAGTCGCAGATCAAGAGTCAACTACAGGATTTGTTAACCAGTCTTACAAATTTATTTCGTTGCGGTATCGTAACGAACAGTATTCGCGATCAACAACTAGGCTTTCTCGCCTTTTCCGAGGCCCATCTTTTTAGCCAGCATTGAACGATGCTTGGAGTAACCTGGCGCGACCATCGGATAGTCTGGTGGCAAGTTCCATTTCTCCCGGTATTCATCGGGCGACATGTCATACTTGGTCCGCAGGTGGCGCTTCAGCGATTTGAACTTCTTGCCGTCCTCAAGGCAGACAAGGAAATCCTCACCGAGCGAGCGCTTCACCGATACAGCCGGTTTCTGCCGGCTCTGGTCGGTTTCTGTTGTGCCGAGTGCGGAAAGAGACGCATGGACGCTTCGGATAAGATCTGGCAGCTCGGCTGCCGAAACCGAGTTGTTCCGAACGAAAGCGGCCACAATCTCGCTCGCAAGTTCGATGACCACACTATCCCGTGCAGTATTCTTTGGAGCATCAGTCATCAGCATCTCCCCAGCCAGACTATATTCTGGCGTATCTGAAGAACACTAATAGTAAATATTAAAAATGCAGCCCTGACAGGCTAAAGACAACTTTGCATTTATCTACAGGCACTTGCGATGCCAATAGATACCTAGCCGACTGTTACAAAGGCAAGCAGAAGCACAAGCCCCAGCAATGCTGCCGTCCAGATCGCCATCGCACCCGTTAAGCCGCCACGCGCCAGTTCGCCGCGTGGGCTGAAGGCTGCCTCGATCCGGTTATAGGCCCGTCCCGTGATGCCGAAGAACACAGCCGTCATGGCCGGACCAACCTTGCCCCAGACCGTGCCAAGCCACTTGGCCATGCCGAAGCCGACCTTGCGATAGGCCCAGTCGGTATCGAGGATCGTGCCGGGCTTTTCGGGCGGGTAGAGGCCGAAGCGCTTGAGCACGACAAAGGCGAACGTGGCGAGCACGAGCAGCTGCATCTGCGTCAGGATATGCTCGAAGGTGAACGGCTGGTACGACATCGCCTCTTCGCGATATGGCAACAGGTTGTAGAGCCACTCATAGCCGAGGCCCGGAACGATGGCCGGAATGCCGATGGCGATACAGATGAACGCCGCCATGCCCATCGCGAGCAACATGTTGAACGGCGCCTCTTTCACCCGGCGTCCACTGTCATGCCCGAAGAAGGCAAAGTACGGGATCTTGATGCCCGAGTGCTCAAGCACACCTGCGGAAGCGAACATGAGCATCAGCCAGATGATCGGCAGTCCGGCATGCGCCACGGCGCTGAGGATCATCGATTTGGTCACGAAGGCAGAGAAGAGCGGCATGGCCGAAATCGACACGGCGCCGACGAGGCAGAACACAGTCGTCCATGGCATGGAGCGGTAAAGGCCGCCAAGCTCGGAGGCCTTGGTCGTGCCTGTCCGGTAAAGAACGGCGCCCATGGACATGAACAGGAGGCCCTTGAACATGATGTCGGCAAAGGCGTGGGCCACGGCGCCATTAAGCGCCAATGGTGTACCGACGCCGATTGCGCAGATCATGAAGCCGATCTGGTTGTTCGTCGAATAGGCCAGAACCTTGCGCAGGTCGTTCTCGAGCACGGCGAAGAAGACCGGGAAACAGGTCATGATCGCGCCAATCCAGATCAGCGCATCCTGGCCGGGGAACATGCGCGCACAGGCATAGACCGCAAGTTTCGTCGTGAAGGCCGACAGGACAACTGCGCCGACAACCGAGGCCTTCGGATAGGAATCCTGCAGCCAGTTGTGCAGGAAGGGGAAAGCCGCCTTGATACCGAAAGCGATGAAGATGAGCAGTGCGCCCGGCTCAGCCAGGTTTTCGAACACTTTGAGGCTGATGCCGCCCGTATCCTTGTAGACATAGGCGATGCCTGCCAGCAGCAGCACGCCCGACAGGATCTGGACGCCAAGATAGCGCATTGACGCGAAATAGGACGCGCGCGTCCCTGCCCCGAGCACCATGAAGACTGAGGTTACAGCCGTGATCTCCCAGAAGATGAACAGGGTCATCAGGTCGCCGCAGAAGGCCGCCGCAACCGCCGCGCCCCCATAGGCCAGTGCCATGCCATCCTGCACGCGGTCATCTGTATGCCAGGCATAGATGGCGTTCAGCAGCGCAGCGATCAGGAAGGCGAGGCCGAACACAAAGCTCAGGCCGTCGACGCGGTAGAGCACGAGGTCCATGCCCATAACGCTGGCCGTCAGGTGGTTCACATTCTGATCGGCCATGGCCAGGAGCGCGATGCCAATCAGCGGCGCGGCAATGGCAATGCCCTGACGCGCGCGGCGCATGGGCAGGAAAATGGCCACAACGCCTGCAAGGATCAGCAGCCAGCCAGGGTTCAGGGCGGTCAGGAAGGCCGGCATCAGTCGTCTCCCTCATAAGTCGGATGTGCATTTTCAGACGGCAGGGGCCTGTCCGGGTCAACGTCGGCGGGCGGGCCGCCAGCATCGCCATAATAATTCTCGCCACGTCGCAACAGGTTGCCCAGTGGCCAGCCCATCAGCACCACAAAGGCGAAGCAGGCAAAGCCGTAAAGACCGTAGAAACCGGTCGAATTGGCGAAGGTGAAATAGTCATGCCGGTGCACGAAAACGTCGGCGACGATCAGGACCGCGCCGAGAATGCCGAGGCCCCAGAACATGATGGCGCCGATATTCTTGGCTTCGGTCCAGCCAAAAAGGATCTTTGCCATCGGGTGGACACCCTCGTCGGAAACGGTGTGCAGGTCGTGCGCCTTTTCGGCAGCACGGCTGAGGAAACGGCCGGACTTGTCGCGGGTTTCAGGCGTGTCATTGCTCATGGCTGGACTCCTGTGACGATGGCTGCAGCGCTGCCGCCAACGGAGGGCGCGAGGAAATCAGCCAGCGGCCCCATGAGGAAGAAGAGGATGATGCACAGCGCCGCGGTGAAGACCGGCGCCGCCACGGTCAGCGCAGGCGCACCGCCGGGCCGCTTGAACGCCTTCGGCTCAAGCGAGCCCGGTGGCGGCATAAGCGCCAGGATCGGGATAGGCAGCAGATAGGCGATGTTCAGCAGCGAAGAACCGATCAGGATCCACGGCACATAGGTGTCGCCGCTATTGATGGCGCCCTGCATCAGCTCATACTTCGCCCAGGCGCCAGCCATTGGCGGAATGCCGATGATCGAAAGCGAGGCGATGAAGAAGGCGATGAAGATCATCGGCATGCGGCGGCCAAGGCCGCGCATCTGGGAAATGTTGGTCGCGCCCGTGGCGACATAAATCGCGCCTGCACACATGAAGAGCGTCATCTTGCCTGCAGCGTGGGCCGCGATCTGGATGCTGCCACCGAGGAAACCGGCCTGGTTGGCAATCATCGCTCCGGCCGTCACATAAGCGAGCTGGGCAATCGTCGAATAGGCGAGCCTTGCCTTCAGGTTGTCCTTGGTCATCGCGACAAGCGAGCCGACGATCATCGTGAAGCAGGCGACCCCAAGAATGAATTCGCGCCCCGGCGTCGCCTGAAGCAGGTCTTCGCCGAAGATGAAAATGGACACTTTCATCACGGTGAACACGCCAGCCTTCACAACGGCCACGGCATGCAGCAGCGCCGATACGGGCGTTGGCGCAACCATGGCGTTGGGCAGCCAGAAATGCACCGGCATGAGCGCCGCCTTGCCGATACCGAAAGCAAAGAGCAGGAGCAGCGCCGTCGAAACGGCCGGGCTGATGTTCAGGCCCGCCAGCAGGCCGCCTTGCACGAAGTCGAGGTTCTGACCGGCGAGCGTCCATGTCCACATCACGGCGGTGAGGAACAGGCCGATGGATGTGCCGAGCAGCGTCAGCAAGTATATGCGTCCGCCGCGCTTGGCCGCTGCATCGCCCTTGTGCGCGACCAGCGGATACGTCGACAGCGTCAGTACTTCATAGAAAACGAACAGCGTGAACAGGTTGCCCGACATTGCCACGCCCAGCGCACCGAAAATGGCGAAGGCAAAGCAGATGTAGAAGCGCGTCTGGTTGCGTTCGCGGTTCCCGCGCATGTAGCCGATCGAATAGAACGAGTTGACGATCCAGAGTCCGCTCGCGACCAGCGCAAAGAGCGCGCCGAGCGGTTCGAGCTTGAACGTGAAGGACAGGCCCGGCGCCGCCGCACCGAGATCAAGATACGGCGTCTCGCCATTCGACACGGCCACGGCCAGCGCGATCACCACGCCCAGCAGGATCACGGAGCCGATAAGGGTCACACCCTCGCGCACGTTCGGGAAACGCCCAGCGGCGGCAATGCCCGCAGCAATCAGCAGCGGAAGGCAAAGGGCAGCAAGGATCAGCATGTCAGGGCTCATCGGAACGCCTCCAGTCCGAAGGCCGCCGCAGCTGCATCACGGGCGAGGCCGAGCGGGATCTCGGTCGTGATACCGAAATAGATGTTGGCCAGCGCCAGTATCCAGAGCGGCACGAGCAGCACGATGGGCGCTTCCTTATGCGTCTTGCGCGGATTGACCGGCGGCTGGAAAAAGACCGCTTCAAGAATGCGGCCGACATAAATCACAGCCAGGAAGCTTGAGAACACGACGAGGATCACCGCCCACCACCAGCCATGCTCGAAGAGAGCGTAGCCCAGCTGAAGCTTGGACTGGAAGCCTGCTGTCAACGGCACGCCGATGAGCGAGAGGCCAGCAATCGCGAAAGCCGTCATCGTCCAGGGAGCGGAGCGGCCAAGGCCGGCAAAGTCACGGATATTGGTGCCCTTGTAGGTGAGCACGACACCAGCAACCGCCATAAAGAGCGCGCCCTTGATCATCGCATGGTTCAGGAGATGGAACAGGCCCGCACTGAGGCCAGCTGCCGTGCCGACCGATATGCCGAGGATCATGTAGCCAACCTGCGCGACCGACGAATAGGCCAGCACGCGGCGCACGTCCGTCTGGAACACGGCCTGGAAGCTGCACGCCACCATGGCCGCAATACCGACCGGCATCAGCAGCGCCGTAAAGGCAGCATGCTCGAAGGCGAAGGTCGGGCTGAATACGAAGAAGAGGAAACGAATAAGGGCATAGAGTGCCACCTTGGTCGCCGTGGCCGAAAGGAACATGGTGACGAAGCTGGGGCTGTAGGAATAGGCATTCGGCAGCCACTGGTGCAGCGGCCACATGGCGGCCTTCAGGCCAAGGCCCACCACGATGAAAGCAAAGCCTGCCTGCACTGTGCGGCTGCCCTGCAGGGCCGGCAGTTTCGAGGCGATATCGACCATGTTGAGCGTGCCGGTCGCGGCATAAAGGAAGCCGACGCCGATGATGAAGAAGGTCGCGCCAATCGTACCCATGATCAGGTAGTTGAAGGCCGCATGAAGAGCGCGGCGGTCGCGCGAGGCGCCCAGCGCCACAAGCACGTAAGTCGAGATTGAGCTGACTTCAAGGAAGACGAAAAGGTTGAACGCATCCCCCGTGCTCGCCACGCCGCAAAGGCCTGCGAAACAGGCAAGGAAAGCGGAGTAGAACAGCGCCGTCTTCTCCTTGCGCACTTCGGCCAGAACCGTCGGATAAGACATGATTGATGCCAGCAGGCCGATGGTCGTGACCAGGACCAGGATCATCGCGTTCAGCGCATCAATGCGGAACTCGATCCCAAGCGGCGGCATCCAGTTGCCCATGGCATAGCGGATCGCTCCGCCCGACTCAGGCGACTGGACAATGCCCAGCAGGATAAGCGCGAAGACCAGCGATATCGCGGTCGCGGCAACACTGACCAGCCAGGCCACGCGGCCGCTCGGCACAAGCGCCAGCAGCGGGGCCAGCATCAGCGGCACCATCACGAGCAGCGGCGCGGCATGCATCAGCGCCCATTGCGGCGCGGAACTCAACAGTATTTCGATCATGCGCCCGCCTCATGGAGCCATTGGTCAATCTCGGCTTCCTGCGCGAGTGCCGTCTCAAGGTCGATCTCGCGGACTTCGTCGCTCTCGATCGAGCCATAGGCTTCACGGATACGAACGATCAGTGCGAGGCCAACCGACAGCGTGGCCACGCCAACAACGATAGCCGTCAGCATCAGAACGTGGGGAAGCACGTTGGAATAGGTGTGGACCAGCTCCACCGGCGCGCTGGCATTGCCGAGCGCGTGGCCGCCGGCGACTTCCGTCGCATGATGCGCGGCCTCTGCGCCGTGCCCCCCGCCATGCTCGACGGCGTCTTCGCCATAGAGGATCGGCGCGGTGCCACCGGCAACCTTGCCCAGCGTCACGTAGAACAGGCAGACCGAAGTCTGGAACAGGGACAGGCCGACAAGGCGCTTGATGAGGTTTCCGCTGGCAAACGTGATGTAGAGGCCGATCATCATCAATCCGATGATGGCCCAGTAGTTTGCCCGTTCGAGAATGAATTCCAGCATGGCTTACCAGTCTTTGTCGCGGATTTCGGCAACGCGGCCGGCGAAGGCATAGAAGATGGTCAACATGGCACCAGACACGCCGCAGAGGACGCCGAGTTCGATGAGCATGATGCCGATATGCTGGCCGTGATGTTCCCCCGGCGGCTCGTTGAAGAGCGCCTGATATTCGAGGAAATGACCGCCCTTGAAGAGCGCCCAATAGCCGACGCCCGCATAGATCATGACGCCAATAGCGGCGAGCGAGCGGGTGAAAGCTGGTG
Organism: Hyphomonas oceanitis SCH89; assembly: GCF_000685295.1. Taxonomy (GTDB): domain Bacteria; phylum Pseudomonadota; class Alphaproteobacteria; order Caulobacterales; family Hyphomonadaceae; genus Hyphomonas; species Hyphomonas oceanitis. Next base: position 53,264 of record NZ_ARYL01000008.1, on the reverse strand, counting down.
GCACGGCGCGCATGGCGGCCGGAACACCCGCGACGAGCGCGTACAGGATGACCGCAACAGCGACGATCACGCCGGCCTGAAAACCGCCACCGGGGCCGAAATCACCGTGGAATTGCGTATAGAACGCAAACATCATGATGATCGGTATGAGCATCTTCGACACAACACGAAGAATGACGTGATGATCACTGTTCACGAAGCGTCCTCCTCTTTGCCGGTTTCAGAAGCAGACTTGCCGTTACTTCCCGGCAGCTTGCCTTCGCGCTTGATCGATTCCGCAAGCGAGCGCTCACCGAAGCCCAGCAGCAACGCAACAGCGAGACCGGCCAGGAACACAACCGTGGTTTCGCCGAGCGTATCGAATCCCCGGTAGCTGGCCAGAACCGAGGTAACGACGTTCGGGATGCCCGTGTCGGCCCAGTTGATCTGCATGTAGGTGAGGCCAACGCCTTGGTTCACGGGCGAGTTCGGGTCGCCCAGCGCCGGCAGGTCAACGGTCGCATAAATCAGCATCACGCCTGTCGCGATAACAACGAGAAGCGGCCCGAGACGGGCAAATTTCTTGTCCGGCTTGGCGGTGCGCGAGGTCAGCAGCATGGCGCCCAGCAGCACGACTGTGGACATGCCGGCGCCAACAGCAGCCTCGGTAAAAGCCACGTCGACAGCATCGACCACGACATACCATGTCGCCGAAACAAGCGAATAGATGCCCGACAGCATGACGATGGCGAACAGGTTGCGCAGGCGCGCAATCGAGATGGCGACGACGAACAGAACTGCCAGAAGCAGGATATTGACCAATGCGATACCGATATCGCCCTCAAGCACGCCGGTCATGCTGCGCCCTCCTCGTCATCGGCCTTCTTGCCGATCCGGCCAATCAGGGGCTGGAGGCCCGCCGTGTGCGCCGCATTGACGACAGCGTGTGACGCTGCCGGACTGGTCAGGAACAGGAGCCAGAAAATCGTGGCCAGCTTGGCGACGATCAGCCAGCCCGGCGCCATCAACGCCATACCGATCAGGATGACCGTTGCGCCGGAAGTGTCGGTGATACTGGCCGCATGCATGCGCGTGTAGAAATCGGGAAAGCGCATCACGCCGATGGTGCCGATAACGCATAGAATGGCGCCGACGAGGCACAGGGCGGATCCGGCCGGATAGCGCACCATCTCAAAGAATTGCAGCAGGTTGGCGAGCAGGTCAGACATCAGCGCTTGCCTCCCTGGGCACCACCGCGGCGCACGAGCGGCACCTGGAAGGAACGGTAGCGGAAGAATTTGAGGATCGCGATCGTCGAGACGAAGTTGATCATGGCGTAGAGGATCGCGATGTCGAGAAACTCAGGGCGCCCCATGACATAACCCAGCAGGCCGAGCGCAAGCACCGTCTTCGTGCCGAATGAGTTCACCGCGAGCACGCGGTCATAAAGCGTTGGTCCGATCAGCGTGCGAATAAGCAGGAGGATCATGCCAAGCAGGATGGCGATCAAGGCGGCGGCGGTCATGCGGCGGCTCCCTTGCCGTCAATGGCGCGCGCCGAACGGCGGTCCATCTCGGTGAAGGCTTCTGGCTGGGAATCCTGTTCGTAGAGACCGTGCACGAGCAGCTTGTCGCCATCGATCTCGACCGTAACGGTGCCGGGCGTCAGCGTGATGGAATTGGCGAACGTCACCTTGGCGAGGTCTGACGTGCAGATCGTCTTCAGCTTCACAAGCGTCGGCGCGATATCAAGGTCTGCGCGCAGGCAGGCCCGGATGACCGTCCAGTTGGCCTTGACGATTTCCTTCATCAGCCAGGGAAAATACATCGCAAAGCCGATAACGCGCACATAGGGCGCACCTTCGCGGTCAAGGATATCAAGCCGGTAAGCGAGGATCATCGTGAGAACCAGCGATACAACGCCAAGTCCCAGCAGGAGGGGTTCGAAATGGCCGGACATGCCGATCCAGAACGCAACCAGTGCAAACAAAAGCCCTAGAAAGTACGCCACTATGCGTCTCAGCTCCCGTATCAACCCAATCCACGAGTGCCTGACCTAAATGGCTGGAGGCCCCTTGGGAAGCCTCTTTGATACTTTTTCGCAGCCTAGCTACCAAAAACCAGTCGGGCCGTGCGCTGGGACGTCGAGAACGCCGCTTCTTCGTTCGCCGGAGCGCCTGATGCCTGCGCTTCGCGCAATGCCTGCGGTGAGAAGGCCGAGGACAGTGACCAGTTCCAGTAACGCAAGGTGGTCTGGGCCTTGGCGACGGTCAAAATCTCGTAGGTTTCCGCGACAATGGCAAACTGCGGATGCATCTCGTCATTGTCGATTTCTAGCGGACGACGCAGCGATGCCCAGAGAACAGGCAGGAAGTCGCGCTTCACGCCGGTCGCCTTGCATAGCACGGCGAGCCCCTCACCGCCATTGTCGGAGAGTATCTTGGCAATCGTCACCGGTTTGATGCCGCAGAGGTAGCCGATTTCCTGGGCAAGTTCGGCATTCATGCCTTCCATGGCGGCTGAATTGATCGCGCTTTCCAGGCTGTCGAACGGGCTGCGCTCAAGCGCTTCACGATTGCGCTGGCGCCTTTCAATCAGCTGCAGGGCCTTGCGCGCGACCGGGTCAGCCCATTTCTCCGCCGCCATCATCTCGAATACATCCTTGCAGGTCTCGATGACTTCAAGGCGATCAGCTGCGTGGCGCTGGAGAATCTTGCGGCGCGTGGCGCCATCGGACCACCAGAACATGGCCATTGCCTGCGACGGACGCAGCTCCAGCCGTTCGACCATAAGCGCGCAAAGCTGGGATTCGTCGCGCGACCGCGTGAGCAGCTTGTCGAGAGCAGATTCTGGCAGGAGAGCGCCCGGATTCGCCACCAGTTCGCGCACCACGTGCGGCTCGCCATGCTCGGCCAGTGCCGCGCTAACACCCGGCGCCACGACCTTGCGGCGGGCAATAGCCATACGATGCTCGGTCGACGTGGACTCGACAATCTCGCTCAGGTCGCAGGCGTCGAATGCCTCATTCTGCTCCAGCAGCGGCTGGGCAATTTCAAAGGAACACTGCGCCAGATAGCGCAAAAGACGGCGTGGGGCCTCGCGGCTCGTCGCCAGCCGACTGGCGCAAAGGCTGCGCTCCTCTGTCGTAGCATGAAACAACATGTCCAGCAGGATATCGCCCACCATGTTACGGTCCTGGTGAGCAAGACGGGAGGCTGGCATGGCAACAAGGTCCAGCAGCCGCCTGAACAAGGCGTCCCGGGCACGCCCTCCTTTAGGCGAATTCATCTGCGCTTCCATATCGTCCATCGGCTTGCCTGCGTCGCAACGCCGTTAGATTGAACGCAAACCGTTAACGACCCGTACAGGCGCAGATATCAATTCATGAGGTCACTCGGGCCGTCCGGGATGCACCACCAGCACAAGCAGACTGGAGACCAGCATGATGATCGCCAGCATGAAAAGCATGCCGCCATCCGTCGCCGTTTCGCCCCGTGCCAGTGAAAGTGGAACTTCTCGGCCAAGCCAGGGTGACAGGTGAAATGCCACGGCGGCGCCCAGAATGGTGGCCGAGATGATCGCGCCAAAGCGCCGTGTGAAGGGGAAAAGCAGGAACAGCGCTGCAACGAGTTCCAGAACACCCGTAAGAATGCGCCCCGCAGGCTCGAACAGTGTCTGGCCCGAACGCTCGGCAAGGGTCTGGAAAACAATATTGGTTCCAGGCGGATCGAAGAACTTTACTGAGCCCTCAGGCGGGTTCGGCAGCGGATAGATCGTCGCCTGCACGAACATGACAATCAGAAACAGGGCGAGCGCCCAACTAACGAGGTGCCTGAACAGTCTCATGATACTCCACCCTTGGCATCTGCTTGAGGCAACGCGCCAACTCGAAGGCTACAAACACTCAGGCGGCAAGGCAACTCACCCTTGACCGCCCTGATCGTCCGCACCGCACTTGCTAAAGTAATGAGCGGGCAAAAGAAGAGGTGCTGCAGGCAGGGACTGCGCAGACCGGGGAACAAACGCATGCGTCACAAGTTGATCACGGATAGCCAAAAATTATGAGGTGCAATCCAGCGTATGCAACCCTGGACAGTCGAACCAATGCCCGGAAAAAAGACAGATCATCATATCTCTGAGGGTAACTGGCCCCGAAACCAGAAGGAGCCAGCCGTGGCCGGCGCCTCTGCATCCGATTCTGTAGCAACATATGCAGGCGTCAGCCGATCTGCTTCGTCTGCGGCGCCGGTCCGGACACTCTCAGACGCCGCGGCTCATCTCCTGCCACATTTCCGCGCGATAACGGGTTTCCTGAACAGATACGGCAGACCTGAGGACGAGCTTATCTCGCAATTTCTGGAATCGATGATTTCCACCAGCCCGGCGAACATGCGCGTAGGCATGGCTGAGCTTGAAGCCCGATTCTTTCAGTTTCTGGATGTAACAAAGCACAACAACTTACACGCGATTCACCTGAGTAGCGGCGTCGAAACGAAGGTCATCACGCATATGACGTTACATGATTTGTCCAAAATACTGAAAGTAAATCCGGGAATATATTCTTCAGACACCGGACAATAATGTTCAGTACTCAATAACCTGCGCGCAGGTAAAGCATCTAATGCTTTTTCTGTATTTTATTACTTATCATGACACAATGTAGACGCTGAATATTCAAATTCCCCGAAAGGCGAGTTGAGTAATCGCATCCCTGCCGCTAAAGGACTGCCGGGGATGAATAGACACATGGCGCTGAAGTGAGCAACGATCAGGACAAGACCCCAAAGCGAGGCGGAGTTGCTCCGTTCCACGCAGACGGCAGCGCCGTGTCCAAGCGACTCAGGGACGCCCTGCGTGAGCGCTATCAGGAAGCGCTCAACGAACCGGTTCCTGACAAGTTGCAAAGCCTCATTGACCGCATCAAGGCTGCTGAACAAAAAAAAGGTTGAGCCTGCATCTGCTGACTAGCGATGCAGGCTGATTTACTTTCCCCCACCCGACGCCGTAGATACAGTCGCTATCGTCCATGGGAGCCGATATGAGCGACAGGATCGAAGAACTCGTCGACGATATGGCCGAGGGTGCAGCCGGTGACGTGACCTCCCCGGTCAGCGGCGTCAGCGAAGCGCTCGGTGCAGGCGCCTCCCTCCTGTCCACGGCAACACACTGGCGCGCGAAACAGCTGCGCCGCGGCGTGAAGATCGAACTGCCTGCCTACCTGATGGTTCAGTGCAGCTGGTTCATGGCCTTCGGCCTGCAGATGGTTCTGTTCCCCTACCTGATTACGGGCCGCGACCATCTCCATCTCGACGGACTGGCCCTCGGGCTCGCCAATATGGCACTGTCTGGCCCTTCGGTGATCTTTCTGTTGATCGGCGGCGTGGTGGCCGAACGCGCGGACGGCCGCCGCCTGCTGATCATTCTCCACCTGCTTGCCGCCATCCCTGCGCTTTTCCTGGCAGTCGCCGTGGCGCGCGGGCAGCTCACCTATGTCGGCATGATCATCTATGGCCTGACCATCGGCACGGTCGGCGCCTTCATGATGCCGGCCCGCGATTCCATCGTGAACGAAGTGGTCGAACGGCGCATGCGCGTAGGTTCGGGCGTCACCCTCCAGCTCGGCGTGACGCTCGCCACGATGGCGCAATTCCTGGCGCAGATCGCAGGGCTGATCCTCGCCGGTTATGCCGACAAGATGACCCGCATGCCGCAATGGATGGGCGGGTTCGGCGTCGGCCCCATCGCCGCCGAAAAGCTGTTGCTGGCACAAGGCATCGTCCTCGCCGTCGGCACCCTCTTTGCACTCAACCTCGCGAGAGGCCGTCAGGTGCGCACCGGACGCACCGGCATCAGCGCCACATTCGGCGACATTGCCGAGGGCTTCCGCGCCGTACGCGCTGACGGAAAGCTCTGGGCCATGACGGCCCTCATGTTCGGCGTCGGCATCTTCGTGATCGGCGCCTTCCTCGTCGTGCTGCCCATTATCAATCGCGACGTCTACCATCTCGGCTCCGACGGCATCCGCGACATGTTCGTGACCTTCTGGTTGGGCGCGTTCGTTTCCTCCGTCGTGCTGTCGATCTTCCGACGCATCAAACGCCAGGGCCGCCTGTTGCTGATTGCGCAATTCCTCGGCTCAAGCAGTATCCTCGCGATGATGTGGGATATTCCGCACTGGGGCTTTCTCACCATCGTTTTCGTCTGGGGCCTTGCCGCCGGCATTTCGATCGCGATGAGCCGGTCGATCGTTCAGGATGCCGCCCCGAAGGAAAAGCTCGCCCGCGTGCTCTCCATCTACCAGCTCGGCTTCATGGCCGGGGCACCATTCGGCGCGGCCCTGATGGGCGCGCTGGTCGATATATTCGGCCCGCAGAAGATCGCGATTGTCCCGGCTGGCGGCATGACACTGATCATTCTCTGGATGGTCTTCTTCACGCCCGTCTGGAACATGAAGGGCGAGGCTTGGAAAGAGCACGCCGCGAGGAAGTGACTTAGGCCGCGAAGCGTTCTAAATCGCAACAATGAGCCAATTGCCTCGCGCCACGATCCACCTGTCCAATATCGTCGCCAATTGGCGGGCGCTGGACGGGCTCCATCCGGGCGCGACAACGTCCGCAGTCGTCAAGGCTGACGGTTACGGTCTCGGCGCCGGGCCCGTTTCGCGGGCCCTGATGCGCGCCGGCTGTTCCAGCTTTTTCGTGGCCTATCTTGAAGAGGGCCTCGCCCTGCGCAAGACGCTGGGCCTCGGCCCGCGCATTTTCGTGCTCAACGGGCCGACGCGGAAGGAAATGTCGGCCTATGTCACGGCTGGCCTGACGGCTGTCCTCTCCTCGCCGGACCATGTGAAAGCCTGGGCCAATGCGCCCAAGGGCACCGCTGCTTTGCATTTCGATACCGGCATGAACCGGCTGGGTCTGAAACCGTCGCTACTGGCAACCGCCCTGCCCGCACTTCACAAGCTGCAACCCGTTCTGGTGATGAGCCATCTCGCCTGTGCCGACGATAAAGCCAACCCGATGAATGCCGCCCAGCAAAAGGCCTTCAGCGGCATAAGCGACGTCTTCCCCGATACGCCGGCGAGCCTCTGCAATTCCGATGGCTGCTATCTTGGCAAGGCCTATGGCTATGACCTCATCCGGCCCGGTCTCGCGCTCTATGGCGGCACCCGGCCGCCCAAAGGCCTACGGATCAATGCCGGCCTGACCCTTGATGCGGCCATTATGACCGTCTTTGACGCCGAAATGGGGGAAAAGGTTGGTTATGGGGCCACGCACACGCTGGCGCAGGATGCCGTACTGGCGACAGTGGGCATCGGCTATGCAGACGGCCTGTTGCGCGGCGGCGCCAACGCCCTGATAGCCTATCTCGACGGTATTGCCTGCCCCGTGCTGGGCCGGATTTCGATGGACCTTGTCACCATTGATGTTTCAAAGGCACAGGATAAGGCAAAAGCAGGCGCGCGCGTTGAATTCATCGGCGAGCATGCCAAACTCGAAGATCAGGCCGCCCGCGCGGGCACGCTTGGTTATGAACTCCTGACGGGACTGAGCAATCGTGTCGAACGTGTCTACGCATAAAAGCGGCTTCCCCAATCCCCTGCGCTGGATCGGTGCTGGCGTGCTCGGCACCTTCGCCGAAATCGGCCGCCTGTCGACCTTCGCCGGGCGCATGGCTTTCGCAGCTGTCACACCGCGCTGGTTCTTCGGCCAGATCTGGCGCCAGATGATCCAGATCGGTTTCTATTCCTTTCCGGTCGTAGGAATGTCGGCGGTCTTTATCGGCGCCGCGCTCGCCCTCAACATCTATAGTGGCGGCAGCCGCTTCGGCGCCGAACAGTTCGTGCCGAACATCGTGGTGCTCGGCATCACGCGCGAGCTTGGCGCCGTGATCACCGGGCTGATGCTGGCCGGGCGCGTCTCGGCAGGCATTTCCGCCGAGATCGGCGCCATGCGCGTCACCGAGCAGATCGACGCGCTGGAAACCCTGTCCGCATCTCCGTTCCGCTACCTTTACGCACCGCGCCTTCTGGCCGCCATCATCTCGCTGCCCATCCTTGTGGCAGCCTCAGACATTATCGGTGTCATGGGCGGCTGGCTGGTCAGCGTGTTCAGCCTGGACTTCGATTCGGCCACCTACCTGCGCAATACGCTCGATTTCGTGACGACTGACGACATTATCGTCGGCCTCACCAAGGCGGTCGTCTTCGGCGCCGTGATTGCCATTATGGGCTGCTACCAGGGTGACCGATCACAGGCAGGCGCCACAGGCGTCGGCCGCGCGGCCACGCTGTCCATGGTTGGCGCCGCCGTTCTGGTTCTGGCGACCAATTACATCATGTCCAACCTGTTTGCGGAGCTGGGCCTGTGAGCGAGCCGATCCTGAAACTCGAGAATGTCGTCAAGTCATTCGGCCGGAATGAAGTGCTGCGCGGCGTCGATCTTGATGTCGCCCCCGGCCAGAGCCTTGTCGTCATTGGCGGGTCGGGCTCGGGCAAGTCGGTCATGCTGAAGAATGCGCTCGGCCTGATGACGCCGGATTCCGGCAAGGTCTTCTTTGACGGCCAGGACGTGACCCAATCCACCGGCAAGCCGCGTGAGATGATGCGCTCGCGTGTCGGCATGCTGTTCCAGTCAGGCGCGCTGTTCGACAGTCTCACCGTCTGGGAAAATGTCGCCTTCCGCCTCATTCACAAGGAGCGTCTCAAGCGCAGCGACGCAAAGGAACGCGCCATCGCCACGCTGAAGAAGGTCCGCCTCGGCTCCGAAGTTGCCGGGCTTTACCCGGCAGAGATTTCCGGCGGCATGCAAAAGCGTGTCTCGCTCGCCCGCTCGATCATTTCCGAGCCGGACCTGATCTTCTTCGATGAGCCGACGACCGGCCTCGACCCGATCACCGCCGATGCCATCAACGACCTGATCCTCGAACAAGTGCGCGAGCTTGGCGCCGCTGCCGTCTCGATCACGCATGACATGCCGTCGGCCCGCAAGATCGCCGACGAGATCGCCATGCTGTTCGAAGGCAAGATCATCTGGCGCGGCAAGGCCTCGGACGTCGAACACAGCGGCAATGAATATGTCGACCAGTTCGTCCACGGCCGCGCGAGCGGACCGATCCAGCCAGCGATGTAGCATTTCCCGACTTTCGACATATAAAACAAAATCAACCCGGAATAGAAACAATATCTTCACGAAATTGCGCAACTTAGGCGCGCAATGAAATGGGGCCAAAGGTTCGGCCTGCCCCTTGTTGTGGAGGCTTGCACATGACCAAGAACCCCCTGCTGATGCTGATCGGTATCGGCGGCTTTATCTTCATTGCGTTCATGGTCGTTGATCGCTGGGACAATGACGCACGTTTCTTCCGAAGCGCCATGTCCTTAAAATCTCACTACAATTTCCACAAAGATGAGTTTGCTGTCTTGGCAAAGCAGCTCGATGTCGCGCCGCCTCTGGGTGAAAACGACCTATGCCTGAAAGCATCCTGCATGGCCGCAAAGCCAAGCGCAATTTCGCGCAGCTATTCGCCAAGCGTCCTGCAAGGCCAACGCGATTTCTACACAAAGGCTATCGCCGATCTCGACTTTCCCGATTGGGTGTTCGCACTTGTCAAAGAAGATGGCGAAGTCATCTCAATGGGCTTGAGCTGGCCCGCGCGTGACTATTTCGTCAACGCATCACTTCATTATACCGGCGGCGAACAAACCTCTCTCAGCGCCTGTGACAAGGCGCCATCAGATGGGGGGTGGGGCGAATGCGCACTTGATCTCGATGACGACTGGCTTGTGAAATATGCGTGGATGCCAAACACGGCCTTTGATCCAAAGCCCGGCACAGCGCAGGCTGAGTGTGACAGCGCCAAGAACCAGTCCTTCGCGGCTTATAGCGAATGCCTTGAAAAATCACCTGCACCGCGGATTAAACTCGAATGCCAGGACGAAGACACGATCGAAGAACTGACCCTGTGCATGGACAATATGATAGCGCGCAAGAAAAGAGGTCAGTAAAGCTGCCACGGACCTGAAGCAAAACGCGAGACTGCAGCGATGTATATCAAATCCACGAGATGGCTGATCTACGGGATTCTGTCCCTGATGATCGGCATTTTCGGCTTTATCGCGCTTGTCCTGAGTCGGATGTCTGGCGCTTCGAGCGAGATTAATCCGCTCCTTCTCCTGCCATCGATGATCATCGCCGCCGGCATGTTCTCGTTCTGCTGCACGAGAGCCATTGGAAAGCGCCAGTAGACTTTGCTCCATTCCGGCGCGCCGCGTATCGGTCTATGAATCTTCGGCCCTTCCCGGAGATTTGCTCAATGCCCAACCTGTTGTCATGGCCCGCCCTCGCCCCCATCGGGCTCCTGCTCGCCTCAAACGTCTTCATGACCTTCGCCTGGTACGGCCACCTCAAGCATACCGACAAGGCCCTCTGGCTGGTCGTGCTTGTCAGCTGGTCCATCGCCTTCTTTGAATATTGCCTCGCGGTGCCCGCCAACCGTATCGGTCACGCGGTCTGGTCCACGGCCCAGCTGAAGACAATGCAGGAAGTCATCACCCTCGTCGTCTTCGCCGTGTTCTCGGTGCTGTACCTCAGGGAGGCATTCACACTGAACCATGCCATCGGCTTCGGCCTGATAGCAGCTGGTGCCTACTTTGTGTTCGCTGGCCCGTTCCGTTGACGGCCAAACACCGCTAGGTCTCACCCATGGCCAAAGCTCCCACCTCCGCCTTCATTTGCCAGTCCTGCGGCGAGGTCCATTCCAAGTGGACCGGCAAGTGTAATGGCTGTGGCGAGTGGAACACGCTCGTCGAGGAAGCCGTCGCGGCGGTGCCCGGCGGCCTCGCCCCGGCCAAGGTCGGCACCAAGCGTTCCAGCAAGACAGAATTCGTCGCCCTCAATGACAAGACCGAAGCGCCGACGCGCATCGTCATGGGCGTGGAAGAACTCGACCGCGCCTTTGGCGGCGGGCTCGTTCCCTCATCCGCGACGCTGATTGGCGGCGACCCGGGCATCGGTAAATCCACACTGCTCCTGCAAGTGGCCGCACGACTGGCACGGAACGGACTCAAAACGGTCTACGTGTCGGGCGAGGAAGCCGCCGCCCAGATCCAGGAACGGGCCGTCCGGCTCAAGGTGGCTGAAAGCCCCGTCCAGCTCGCCACCGAGACCGACCTGCGCAAGATTCTCTCGGCGCTAAAGGCCGCCCAGCCTGATTTCGTCGTCATCGATTCCATCCAGACCATGTGGTCCGACAGTCTCGAAGCGGCCCCCGGTTCGGTCAGCCAGGTCCGCGCCTGTGCACAGGAACTCACGCGCTGGGCCAAGAAATCCGGCGCAGCGCTTGTGTTGGTTGGCCACGTCACCAAGGAAGGCACAATCGCCGGCCCGCGCGTGGTCGAGCATATGGTCGACACCGTCTTCTATTTCGAAGGCGAGCGCGGCCACCAGTTCCGCATCCTGCGCGCCGTGAAGAACCGCTTCGGCCCGACCGACGAAATCGGCATCTTCGAGATGCACCAATATGGCCTCGCCCCCGCCAAGGAGCCCTCGGCTCTCTTCCTGTCGTCAGACGGCGGCGCAGAAGGTGGCGCCGCTGTGTTCGCGGCCATGGAAGGCTCGCGCCCCGTGCTGGCCGAAGTGCAGGCCCTTGTCGCCAAAAGCGCCTATGGCACGCCCCGGCGCAGCGTTGTCGGCTGGGACACAGGCCGCCTCGCCATGCTGCTGGCCGTTCTGGAAGCCCGCTGCGGCATCGGCTTTGCGGGCATGGACGTCTATCTCTCCGTCGCTGGCGGCTACCGCATCGGCGAACCCGCCGGCGACCTTGCCGCCGCTGCCGCCTTGCTCACGTCGCTATCTGACAATGCCGCGCCGAAACGCTCCGTCTTCTTTGGCGAAGTGTCCCTTTCTGGGGCAATCCGGCCCGTGGCCCGTATCGAGCAGCGTCTGAAAGAGGCTGCGCGGCTCGGCTTCGCCCGCGCCTATGTGCCCGAAGGCAGCCCTGCGGCAGTCGATGGCTTGACGATCATACCGATTAAGAGGCTTATCGAACTCGTAGAATTGCTCGCCCCGGACGCCCTTAATGCTTGATTCTGTTACAGCTTTCGACGCCATCGCCGTCGCTGTTATCGTCATTTCCGCGATTATGGCGTTTGCCCGGGGGTTCCTGCGCGAAATCGCGACAATGGGATCCTTCATCGGCGCGCTCACAGCAGCTATCTATGCGCGCAAGTTTTTCAGCGCCCCTTTAACAGCCATGCTGCCGGAAAACCTGGCCCAGCTGGATCTCGGCATATTCACCATCCCCTTGGCAGATGCCGTGCTGATCGTGACCGCCTTCATCGGCGTTTATGTCCTGGTGGCCTGGTTCGGGCAGCGGCTGTCCAAGAACATCCAGGGCGCCGAAGGCATAGGCCTGTTCGACCATTTCGCGGGCCTCGCCTTTGGCATCGCGCGCGGCGCAATAGCCCTTGTATTCTTCGTGGTCCTTCTCCACCTCGCGCTCGATGAGAGCCGGGTTCCCGGCTTCATTCAGAACGCAGCCTGCTACCCCGTACTCAGCAGTGTTGCCGATTATGTGAACGAGAACGCCACGAAAGTCGGTCAGGATGTGCATTCGACCCTTCCCTCAAAGGCCGAAACAGGCCAATAGACGTCACGAACCTGTCACGCAAAAAGGAGGCTCCGGTCTCATATGATCCTGTTCGATCATGACGATGACAAACCCCGTGAAGAGTGCGGCGTTTTCGGAATCTACGGCAATCCAGAAGCCAGTCTTTACGCCGCGCTAGGGCTCCACGCCCTCCAGCATCGCGGACAGGAAGCCTGCGGTATCACCACATATGACGGGAAGCGCTTCCCATCGGAACGCCATATGGGCCTCGTCGGAGACCATTTCGGCGGCGATCTGCGCACCCGCCTGCCCGGTTATGCCGCGATCGGTCACAACCGATACTCGACGCAGGGCCGGCCGATGCTCCGCAACATCCAGCCCATCTTTGCCGACCTGTCCTTCGGCGGTTTCGCCGTTGCGCATAATGGCAACCTGACCAATGCCCGCGAATTGCGCCACCAGCTGGTGCGCGATGGCGCGATCTTCCAGTCGACGATGGATACCGAAGTCATCCTTCACCTCGTCGCGCGCAGCCCCAAGCCGCGCTTCATGGATCGCCTCGTTGACGCCCTCCAACAGATCGAAGGCGGCTATGCCCTTGTCGGCCTGACCGGCAAGAAACTGATCGGCGCACGCGACCCGATCGGCCTGCGTCCGCTCGTGATCGGCAAGCTTGGTACGGCCTATGTGCTCGCGTCGGAAACCTGCGCGCTCGACATTATCGGCGCCCAATTCGTGCGCGAAGTCGAGAATGGCGAGATGGTCGTCATTACCGACGACGGCATTGAGTCGATCCGGGCTTTCCCGCCCCGCGCCTCCAGCCCCTGCATCTTTGAATACGTCTACTTTGCGCGCCCTGACAGTATTGTTCAGGGCCGTTCCATTTATGAAGTCCGCCGCCGCATGGGCCACCAGCTCGCGATGGAAACACCGGCGGATGCCGATGTGATCGTGCCGGTGCCGGACAGCGGCGTGCCGGCTGCGCTCGGCTTCTCTGAAGCTTCAGGCATCCCGTTCGGCATGGGCATCATCCGCAATCACTATGTCGGGCGGACCTTCATCCAGCCGACACAGATTGGCCGCCAGGCCGCGATTTCCAAGAAGCACAGCCCGAACAGGGCCGTACTCGAAGGCAAGCGCGTAATCCTGGTCGACGATTCCATCGTGCGCGGCAACACGTCGAAGAAGATCGTCCAGATGGTCCGCGAAGCCGGCGCCAAGGAGGTTCACCTCCGCTCGGCCAGCCCGCCCATCGTGAACCCTGATTTCTACGGCATCGACATGGCGGCCAAGTCCGAACTCTTCGCCGCGATCCACACGCACGAAGAAATGGTGGCGGAACTGAAAGTCGACAGCCTCGGCTTCCTCTCCGTGCCCGGCCTCTACAAGGCCATTGGCGAACCCGTGCGCAACAACATGCAGCCCCAGTTTGCCGACCATTGCTTCACGGGCGACTATCCGACCCCACTTGTCGACCACCAGCACGACGAGTCGGACAAGGAACGCCAGCTCTCCCTGCTGGACGACACGTAGGCCCTGCGCTAAGGGCCCGGCATGACTGACCAACCCAGACTCGTTCTCGTCACCGGCGCCTCGCGCGGTATCGGCCGCGCCGCTGCGCTCCATCTTGCGCGGCAAGGCGACCTCGTCATTGCCATCGCCCGCTCGAAAGCGGCGCTGGAAAAGCTCGACGACGAGATCCGCGCCATGGGCAATGAAGCGATCCTCGTGCCGATGGACCTGAAAGATGCCAAGGGCATCGACACGCTCGGCAAGGTGATCGCCGACAGGTTTGGCCGGCTCGATGGCTTCGTCGCCAATGCTGGCATCCTCGGCACGCTCGGCCCGCTGGAATCGGTCGGTCCGCGCAGCTTCGAGGAAACGATCGAGATCAACCTGACAGCCAATTGGCGTCTCATCTCTGTGCTCTCTCCTTCGCTGCGCAAGTCGCCTGCGCCGCGCGCCGTTTTTGTCACGTCCAGCGTTGCCGCCAAGCCCGTTGCCTTCTGGGGCCCTTATCAGGCGTCCAAGGCAGGCCTTGAGGCCATGGTCATGGGCTGGGCTGACGAGACCGAGAACATGGGCCTGAAGATCAATATCTTCGATCCCGGCGGCACGCGCACCGACATGCGCGCCAAGGCCAAACCCGGCGAAGACCCGATGACCCTGCCGTCACCGGACGAAGTCGCCGCCGAACTGGTTAGACTGGTCTCGACGGATGAGACCCGCACTGGACAGCGCATCGCCTACCGGCAACTGGTCGCTGCCCGCTCGTAAGGGAGTGCTCCCCTGTGAAAGTCCGGACCGCCACGCGTGACGACCTCGAAACACTGAAGGCCTTCGAACAGGGCATCATCGCCGCCGAACGCCCCTATGATCATACGATCAAGCCCGATCCGGTGAATTACTATGATATCGGTGAGCTGATCGATTCAGATGATGCTGAAGTCGCGGTGGTGGACGTGGATGGCCAACTCGTCGCCTCGGGATATGCCCGCACGAAAGAGTCCAAGTCATACGTACAGGACACGCACCACGCCTATCTCGGCTTCATGTATGTGCGCCCGGACTATCGCGGCCAGGGCCTCAACAAGTTGCTGATGGCCCACTTCTTTGACTGGGCAAAAGCCAAGGGCCTGCCGGAAGTGCGCCTCACCGTCTATTCCGGCAACACGCCCGCAATCAGCGCCTATGAGAAGGCCGGGTTCACCCAGCACATCGTGGAGATGAGGCTTAATCTCGATGAGTAGGAAAGATCAGTTGTTCCTGCTGCAGCCGGGCTTTTCAGACCCCGCCTATCCCGGTGACGTTTTTTATTGCTGGCATTGCGCGCTGATGGAAGGCCTGCTGGCTTCGTTCCCCGAACTCGCTGCGCTTATCGACGTGCACCGTATCGCGTGGCCACGTCCGCGCACCGAACTCGTGCGCCTGCTTGGCCCGGATAACCAGTCATGCCCGGTGCTGATCCTTACGGGCGAAACAGCGGATCATGAGGACGTAAAACACAACGGCGATGTCGCCTTTATCGACGACAAGGATGCCATACTGCGCGCCCTGTCAGGCCGCCACGGTATCCCGATCCCGCATCCTTAAGATACTAGTTGACCGACAGGGTCACGTCGGAGGCTAGCACCGTGAGTTGCGAAATATCGGCCATGAGCGCGTCCTGCGGGGCAGCGCTAGGATAGGCTTCGGCCAGCGCCGCGATGGCATTGCCAATGGATGCAGCCGCCTCCGGATTGCTCGCCGCGATCTCGTCCCTCGCCGCAGCAAACTGTGTCTCGGCCACTTTGTGAAAGCCATAGCCGTCGAGATATGGCTCATAAACGCCGCTCGCTGCGGCGCTGCGATACATGGCGACGGCCCGTTCGATCATGTCGGCAATGACGTGCATCTTAATATCGGCGGGCGCCGTGCCATTTTCAGGCGCCTTGAGAGCTGCCGCGCGCAGGGCCGCGATGATGGCATCCGTGCGGGCCGAAATCTGCTCCGGCGTCTCGCCAGCCGAAGCGGCCATGGATGCATCCGTCAGCAAGCCGTCGAAAAGTGTCACGCCGCGCGCTTCAAGCACAGGCTCCATGTCGAACAGGACTTCACTCACAGGATGGGCAAACATTTCTGCCGCCGCTTCAGTCTCGCCATCGGCATAGGCATCACGCGCCGCCAGGATATGAGCTTCGGTGACAGCCAGCGCGATATTGAACACGACCGGGTCTGTCGCCGCCTGCTCGATCGCCACGCCGCCCTCGCCTTCGCCGCCAACGGAGCCGACGGGCATTGGATCTGCCGCGAGCGTCTCAGCTGCGACAGCTGGCGCCTCGACCGCCGCCGGTTCAGCAGCAGGCGTCGGCGTTGAGGCCGACTGGCCGCAACCGGCGAGCGCGGTGGTGCCCATCAGGGCGCCCAGTCCAAGACGTGTCCAGCTGTGATAGATGTGTGGCATTTGCGACCCTTACCCGCGTCCTCGTAATGGGCTACACGCCTTACAGAAATGAAACTCATTCGCAAGTAGGAAGAGCATGTTTCTTACCCTTTCGGGCGTTCTTGACGCAGGCCAACTGGCCACAGCCACCGAACTCGCCGCCACACTGCGCTGGGTAGACGGCGCCGCCACGGCTGGCTCTGCAGCTCGCGCCGTGAAGCACAATGAGCAGGCAGACCTCTCCTCCCGCACCGGCGCGAAGCTGCGCGACATGCTGGGCGAAGCGATCCGCGCGCATCCCGTGCTGGCCGCCGCCGCCCAACCGCGTCGCTTCTCGCCGCTGCTCGTCAGCCGCACGCAGGATGGCGGTACGTATGGCTTGCATGTCGATAACCCGTTCATGGGCACAGGCGAGGCGCGACTGCGCACAGACCTCTCCTTCACGCTCTTCCTGTCAGAGCCGGGCAGCTACGAAGGCGGCGAGCTGGAGATCAACCATGCCGGCATCACGCACCATGCCAAGGCAGCCGCAGGCGACTTGGTCCTCTATCCCTCAACCAGCCTGCATCAGGTGCGGCCCGTCACATCCGGCCGGCGCATTGTCTGCGTCGGCTGGATCGAGAGCAGCATCCGTGATTCCGCCGCGCGCGAAATCCTGTTCGATCTGGAGAACCTGCGCGCCACAATCGGCCAGACGCATGACGTGCGCTCGCCCGAATATCTTACGCTGTCGAAATCCATCGCCAACCTGATGCGGCTGTGGGGCGAAGCTTAGAGCGCGAAATGCTTGGACAGTTTCAGGCCCTGGCCCTGATAATTGGAGCCCTTGCCACCATAGAGGCCTGACGGCTTGGCCGCCATCGGCTCATAGATCAGCTTGGCGACCGGCTGACCGTGCTCAAGGATGAACGGCACGTCGCGCGAGCGGACTTCCAGAACGGCCCGGCTACCACCCTTGTTCACCCCAAAGCCCGGGTCGAAAAAGCCTGCATAATGGGCCCGGAACTCCCCTAGCTCGGGCGCAATGGGGGCCATCTCGGCCGCTTCCATAGCGGCCACTTTCACCGTCTCGCGGCTGACGAGGATGTAGAAGTCTTCCGGGTTCAGCACGATGCGACCATGGCGCGGATAGACCGGCTCCCAGAACTGGCCCGCCTCATGTGCGCCAATCCCGCGCAAATCGACCACACCGGAATGGAGCTTGGCGCGGTAACCTGCTGGCTGGCCTGCAGGCGGCTCCAGATCAATCGAGACGACCCGTTCCTTCAGCGCATCCGGACGCTTGCGCTTGAACCGCACCTGCGCCAGCCGGTCGCCCGGCCGCACCATGATCGGGAAGGTGCGCGGACTCACTTCAAGGTAAAGCGGCCCGGAATAGCCCATAGGTACATCGTCAAACGCCCGTCCCCGGTTCGTCACCAGTCGCGTAAACACGTCGATGCGGCCGGTGGAGCTTTTCGGGTTCGCCCGCGCCGAGATACCGGCTGGTAGACGCAGGTGCTCCTGCAGGGGCACAAGATAGACGCAGCCTGTCTCCAGAACAGCGCCTTTTTCCGTCAAGTCGATGCGGTGCATATGCACGCCGGGCTCCTGCAGCATCTCGGCCACCGTCCGGTCCTTGCCAGGCAGGAAGCTTGCGCGCAGGCGGTAGGCATCCTGCGCAAGTCGCAGGTCGAGGCTCGCAGGCTGCACCTGCCCCACCTCCAGCGCTAGGTCGCTGCGGATTGCACCTTCGGCGACCAGCGCCTCAATTTCATGGTCGGGCAAAACGCCCGTTTCCTGCACCATCACTTGCACCCCTTGTGCTCTCAGGCATAAGACCCGGTACAGGAAAGACAAGGACTATACTACCATGGCAAACGGGTCAGACTCATCAGGCAAGGCCAGCTGGAAAGCAGCAACCAAAGCGGTGCGCGGCGGCCTGATGCGTTCAGAGCATGGCGAGATCTCCGAGGCGCTCTACCTGACGTCCGGCTATGCCTATGACAGCGCGGAACAGGCCATGGCCCGCATGAAGGGCGAAGAGCCGGGATTCGTTTATTCCCGCTATGGCAGCCCGACCTGCGAAATGCTGCAACAGCGCATCGCCCTGATCGAGAATGCGGAAACCTGCCGCGTCACGGCAAGCGGCATGGGCGCCATTTCCTCAGCGATTCTCGCGCCCCTCAAGTCTGGCGATCGCGTCGTTGCGGCGACAGCCCTGTTCGGCTCGTGCCGCTGGATCATTGCCAACCTGATGCCAAAATACGGGATCGAAACGGTGTTCGTCGACGGCGCGGACCTTGAGGCCTGGGAGCGCGAGATCGCCAAGGGCTGCCAGCTCGTGCTGATCGAAAGCCCGGCCAACCCGCTGCTCGACGGTGTCGATATCGAAGCGGTGTCGAAACTGTGCAAGAAAGCCGGCGCCGTTCTGGTCGTGGACAATGTGTTCGCAACGCCCATCCTGCAAAAGCCGCTGGAGCTTGGCGCCGATGTTGTCGTCTATTCCGGCACCAAGCACATGGATGGTCAGGGCCGCGTGATGCTCGGCGCCATCCTGACAAGCGCCCAATATATGGAAGAAGTGTACGATCCGTACCTGCGCCATGTTGGCCCGGCCGCTGCGCCGTTCAACGCCTGGGTCGTGCTCAAGGGCCTCGAAACCCTGAAATTGCGCGTCGATGCCCAAAGCGCCAGCGCGGCCCGTATCGCTGACGTAATTGCGGCTCATCCGAACGTCGCGGCCGTGCGCTACCCCCACCGCAAGGACCACCCGCACTACGAAGTCCACAAGCGCCAGATGACGAGCGGCGGCACGATGATCGCCCTGTCCGTCAAAGGCGGCCAGGAAGCGGCATTCAAGTTCCTGAATTCATTGGAGCTTGTCGATATCTGCAACAATCTCGGCGACACCAAGTCCCTCGCCTGCCACCCGTCCAGCACGACACACCGCGCGTTAACCGACGAAGAGCAGGCCGCCATGGGCCTCGACCGCAGCTGGATCCGCTTCTCGGTTGGCCTTGAAGATCCTGACGATCTTGAAGCCGATGTTGTTAACGCTCTTAACAGTGTGTGAAGGAATTCAGATCAATTTCACATGATGGCCAGGCGACACGCTCCCCCGCTCTATGAACACATCACGCAAGGCGTGCGCATTCGCGTCCGCCCGAAGTTCATGCATGACGAATCCGAGCCCTCTCGCGGTCGTTTCATGTGGTCCTATACGGTCGACGTAGAGAATGAGAGCGACCAGGCCTGGACCATCGTTCGCCGCCATTGGCAGATCGTCGATGCGCAAGGTCGCATGCAGGCCGTCGATGGCGAAGGCGTGATCGGCCAGACGCCAACACTACAACCCGGCGAGCGTTTCAGCTACACGTCCGGCGCGCCGCTTGCCGCACCATCAGGCATGATGAGCGGCACATATGACCTGCAGGATGAAAGCGGTTTCGAGATTGTGGCGACCATTCCGGTCTTCTCGCTCGACAGCCCTTATGACACCTCGCTGCCGAGCTAAGGCTGCGCAGGCACAGGCTCTGCCGGCAGGGCCTCTCCCATATCAATGACACGGAAATGCTTCGCCATCATCTCTGGCGAGAAGACGGCTGCCAGCTCATCCGCTTTCAACAGGCCGGGCCACTCGGCCAGCTGCTCCGGCCCCGCCTCGGCAAACAGGACATTGGCGCCGGCCTGATCCCCGACAAAGGCGCCATAGGTCTGCAGGGCGCGCGCGATGATCTTGCCCGTCGGCGACAGGTCTGACTTTTCGATATTGAAGGCCGGATCGAGCTGGAGGCGTGCGCCAAGCGGCAGGCCGGTCGTGCTGGGCGTAAAACCGCTGCGCTGCAGGCGCGCCGTGCTGGCAGGTCGAACAAAAACGTCCGAGCGAATAGTCGGGCTGGCGATCATCAGCGCATGCGGAATGCGCCCGCTCTCTATTTCGTCGACACGGATCAAACCCGCCACCAGCGGAAATCCGGACGGCAGCGCACTGGCGGCCTCATTGGGCGTCTCCGCTTCATTCCAGGCCGGATAAACACCCTTGCCGCGCAAGCTGGAAACCACGCCAAAGCCGGTCATCCACTTGCCGTCATCGTTCTTGCTTGCTTGGTTCAAGTCCCATTCGAGGGCGCTTTTCTTGTCGACAATGGCGATATAGCCCGCGCTGGGTTTCTGCGTGGCCATATCTTCCGGGATCGGAATTTCACGCGGCATTTCGAAACCGCGACCATATTCACCCGGATAATAATCATAGACCGTCTGCGTCGGCGTCTCTGACATGTCGATATAATAAACCGGCACAGACCATTGATCGATATTGATAAAAAGGCTGCCAGCTTCGGCAAGCGCCTCAATCATTTCAGCCGAGTCCGCGTCAGCCACAGCGTCGGCAGCAATCGGCATATTCCACGGACTATCATCGGTGAACGGACGCCAGGCGACAGGCGCCTCCGACACGTCTTGTGCCGGGGGCGCCTTGGAACAGGCCGCCAGAAGGGCGGTCATCGCGATCAATACGTGAAGCTTTGCCATACCGTATACCTCGCCTGCCATCTGCCTTCGCTAAAGTTCCGGGCGTCTACTTGCTCGGATTGATGAGATATTTTTCACCCGTTGCGCGGCGGTTATAGGCCTCGATCACGGGCAGTTGCAGGGCCTCGGCCAGCGAGATTTCGGACGTGTAATGGCTGGCAAACGTGGTCTTGAGTTCCTTGCCCACGCGGGCGCGCAGTTTGGCACGGCCTTCGGCGCCCACCTTCTGCAGGAACGGCGTAAGCAGGAACCCGCCCACGCCCCATGCCATGCCAACACCCGGTGGCAGCGTCGTCGGGCTCATATCGAGACGGCCATAGATATAGACCTGCTTGTGCGTCGCCGAACCGTAGCGGCTATATTCTTTGGCATTCATGTTCGCCGCCGCTTCCATCGCGACGAGGATCTGCCCGGACAGTGGGCCACCGCCGATAGCGTCGAAGCCAAGCGTTGCGCCCGTCGTGGCCAGCGCCTGGATCAGGTCGTTCATGAAGCCAAGCGAGGTGGAATTGACAACATGTTTCGCGCCGAGATCGCGCAGGATTTTCTCCTGCGCGTCAGAGCGGACCACGTTCACGAGATCGATGCCGTCAGCGATACATATCTTGTTCAGCATCTGGCCAAGGTTAGAGGCCGCCGCCGTGTGCAGCAGGGCCTTGTGACCTTCCATGCGCATGACTTCCGTCATCGCGAGCGATGTCAGCGGGTTCACGAAGCACGAGGCGCCATCGCGCGCGGTTGCACCTTCCGGCAGCTCCATGCACTGGGCCACGTTGAGCGTGCGGTACTGGGAATACATCTCGCCGCCAAGGCCAGCGACCGTCTTGCCGAGCAGCGCCTGCGCCGCCGGGGACGACCCGGCAGCCACGACCGTGCCTGCACCTTCATTGCCGACAGGCATGGACTCATCGACCCGTGGTGCCATGGCACGCATTCCGACAGCCGGAACCTTGGCTGTAACAACAGGCCGATCCGCCGTGCCTGAGGCAGTTGCCGTGCTCATATCAGCAGCGCCGAGCAGGAGGCCAAGGTCGGACGGGTTGATCGGTGTCGCTTCGACACGCACGATCACATCGTCCGGGCCGGGCGCCGGAATGTCCACCTCGACCAGTGAGAGCTCAAGCTCCCCGCCGGACTTTACGTGTGAGCGAAGTTGCAAGCCTTTGGTCGGAACATTGGACGCCATCTGTGTCTCCCTTATGTGTTGTCATGACTGCATTTTGCGCATGCCTACACGCAGGAAGCGCCCCCGTCCAAGTCTTGTAATTTGGCGGGCGATGCCTAGCGCCCGCCAAAGCCCTAGAATTTGGTCTTCGGCTTGGCCTTGTAGCGGTTCGCTGGCGTCTGCGCGGCGGCCTTGTCGGCATAGGGGTTCTTCCCCTGCCGCACGAACAGGCGGATCGGCACGCCGTTCATGTCGAACGCATCCCGCACACCATTCACCAGGTAGCGCTTGTACTGATCCGGCATCTGCTCACCGCGCGAGGCGATCAGCACGAACGTCGGCGGACGCGCCTTCATCTGGGCCATGTAGCGCGGCTTGATGCGCTTGCCGTGCACCGATGGCGGCGGGTGGCGCTCCACCGTATGGCGCAGCCAGCGGTTCAGGTCGCCGGTCTTCACCCGCGCTGTCCAGTTGGCATAAACGCTCACGACGGCCGGCATCAGTTTCTCGATATTACGCCCGGTCAGGCCCGACAGGAACACGATTGGCGCCCCACCGGCATTCGGCATGAGGCGGCTGGACAGGTCGCGAATATGCTTCGCTGCCGCGTCCGGATCCTTCACCTTGTCCCACTTGGAGATGACCAGCACGATGCCCCGGCCTTCGCGAAGCGTGAGGTCGGCGATCTGCAGGTCCTGTTTCTCCATCGCTTCGTCGGCGTCCATGACCAGCGCAACGATGTCGGCATATTTGAGCGAGCGTATGGTCTCGCCGGTCGACATGCGCTCCAGCTTTTCCTGCACTCGTGCCTTACGGCGCAGGCCCGCCGTGTCGACGAGGCGGATGCGGCGGCCTTCCCATTCCCAGTCAATGGAAATGGAATCGCGCGTAATCCCCGCTTCAGGGCCGGTCAGCAGGCGATCTGATTGCAGAAGCTGGTTGATAAGGGTCGACTTGCCAGCGTTCGGGCGGCCCACAATGGCCAGCTTGATCGGCTTGTCGGGCCGCACAGGCTCTGGCTCGATATCAACGTCTGCCTCTTCAATGGCGGCGACGAGATCATCGTCTGACAGCGACATGTCATCAATGTCGATATGGGAAAGTTTCTCGAGAATGTCTTCGCCGCCGAAACGCGTATAATCAGGTTCGGCCTCTTCCAGCGCGCGCTCGAAGGCTTCCTCGCCCAGCGCCTGACGGATCGCTTCAAAGAGGTCAGCCATACCTTCGCCATGCTCGGCCGAAAGGCCAACAGGCTCGCCGAAACCAAGTTCCCAGGCCTCGTTCAGTCCATCGCGGCCCGCCTTGCCTTCGGCCTTGTTCGCCGCCAGCACGACGGGGATATTGGCCTTGCGCAGCAGCTGGGCAAAGCTCTGGTCCTCAATCGTCACGCCAACGCGCGCATCGATCAGGAACAGCGCCACTTCGGCCTCGGCAATCGCCGCTTCGGTCTGCTCGCGCATGCGCGACTGCAGGCTGTCATCATGCACGTTTTCATAGCCAGCCGTGTCAACAAGGATCAGCGGCAGCGAGGCAAGGCGCCCTTCGGCCTGCTTGCGGTCACGCGTAACGCCCGGCTGGTCATCGACCAGCGCGATTTTCTTGCCGGCAAGCCGGTTGAACAGCGTCGATTTTCCGACATTTGGACGCCCGAGAATGGCGAGTTTCAGCGGCATAAGCCTGCCCGTTCACTAAGTTACGGGCGGGCTTTGGGGGCCGTGCGCCCTATTGGATGGCGATCAGCTTGGCCTCATCGGTGAGGATAAGCAATTTGTCCTGTACGGCGATCGGTTCGAGATAAGCGGTCGACCCCAGCTTGACAGAGTCGGTCTGCTGCCCGGTTTGGGGCGAAAAGGCAAGCAGTTCTCCCAGCGACGAGACAATCACGATGCGCCCGGAGGCGATGATCGGCCCGGCATAACTGATCCGGCCCTTCTTCTTTTTCTCTTTTTTGAACTTCCGCAGCGGGGTGACCCAATAGGCCTCGCCATTGGCCGGGTTGATCGCCGAGAGCGTATCATCGGTCCCGAGAAGGAACATGAACTCGCCCGCAAGCGCCGGGGCCTGTGTCGAACCGGTCGGAATGGACCAGATCCGCGTACCGCTACGACCGTCAATGGCAACCGTCACGCCCGACTGGCTGGATGCAAAAACGAGCCCGCCCGACAGGATGGGCCGCGAGCCAATATCGTTGATCTCGGAAATTGGCGTGAACCGGCCAGCCTGAGAGATCGCATCCGTCCAGAGCCGGCGACCGTTGGAGGCGAGATAGGCGATGATTTCGCCCGAAGAATAAGGTGCGATGATGAAGTCTTCGACGGCAGCCGGGCTGGAGCTGCCAAGTACACGGGCCGATTCCGAAATCGCCTGATCGCTCCACTCGGTCTCGCCGTTTTCCAGCGACATCGCGAAAATCTCGTTATTGTTCGAGGCGACAAAGATGCGGCCATCCTTGATGGTCGGCGCGCCCGTCATCGGTGCGCCCATCTCGCGCTTCCACTTTTCCGTGCCCGTAGCGGCATCAAGCGCCGAAACGAAGCCGTAGCCGCTGGCCACGATCAGCGTATCACCCGTCACGGCGAGACCGCCGCCGAGCGCCTGCTTGTCGCGCTTGGTGAGGCCTTTCAGCTTTTTCTTCCAGACCTGTTTGCCGTTCGACAGGTTTGTCGCGACGACGGTCTGGTCGGCGTCCATCGTGAACACGGTGGTTTCATTGGTCACCGGCGGCGTGGTGATAGCCGATTTCTTGTCGGACTTGGCGCCGACATCGGCTTTCCATGCAATCTTCAGATCCGCACCGGCGGCGACATTGCCGACCACTTTCGTGGCATTGGAGCCGGCCTCGGTCCAGGCCTTGATGACCTGTGGCTCCGGCAGCTCGATGGCGACGTCCGCCAGTTCAGGGTTTGGCTTTACGGCCTCATCGGTCAGAACCATCGTGATCCGGCCAGCCTTGTCCTCGGCCGATTTTTCCTTGGCCTTGTTGCCGCCAAAGCTCGGGAAGCTGCTGCACGAAGCAAGCGACAGCGTCGCGCCAAGGGCGATGGCGACAGCCAGTTTACGCGATGAGCTCATTGGCCAGTCTCCTCAGACTCTGCAGGGGCGGGCGCGGGAGCCGGCGCTTCGGTTACTGTGTCAGGTGTTTCAGGCGCGGCTTCCGCAGGCGCTTCGAGCGTTTCGGCGCCGGCAGGAATGGCGGCCAATGCAAGCTCTGCGCGGCGCTTGACGCCTTCAGGTGCAGCTGCGTCGTAACGCAGCCGGTTGAATTCCGTACGGGCGCGGGCCGTGTCGCCGGTCGCAAACGCCTTGGCGGCAACAAGTTCGCGCGCCAGGGCACCCAGCGGACCTTCATCATCAACCAAGCTGCCCAGAGTGGCTTCCAGCTCGACCATGGACTGGCCGTCAGCCAGGAAATAGGCATTCTTCAGCAGGGCCAGGCGCTCATAAGGGCCGCCCTCGACCGTTCCGATCGCAGCCAGGGCATCCGCAGCCCCCTTGGCATCACCGCCACCCTCATAGAGCGTCTGGGCCAGATAGTTCGCTGCGAGCGGCGCCATCTTGCTGCCACCCTCGGCAAGGTCTGAAAACGCCGACTGGGCCTCGACATAGGAGCCATTGTGCAGCTCTGACAGGCCTTTTTCCATTTCCAGGGCGCGTGCGGCACGCGCCGCCTCCGTGCGCGGGATGAGCACAAACTCATTCACGGCCACCGCGACGAGTACGAGGCCAAAGGCGCCATACACGAAATACTGGTAGCGACCCCACCAGCCTTCCAGTTTGTCCTGTCGAAGGCTCTCGTCGACTTCTCCGAAAATATCGCTCAATTCAGTCGCTCCGGTGGGTTTGGTGACTCGGTCAGGAACCTAGACGCGCTATTGGCAGGCTGCAACGTGTCAGCGCTGTTCCGGGTCAGGTTTTCGCAGGGCATAGGTTTCAGCATCTCCGGGAAAGCGGCGCGTGCGGACATCGTCGGCATAGGCCGCTGCCGCCTCGCTGATCGTCTTGCTGAGATCGGCGTAGCGGCGCACGAATTTCGGTGTCCAGTCAAACAGGCCCAGCATGTCATGCGTCACGAGCACTTGCCCGTCACAGGCCGCTGATGCGCCAATACCGACGGTCGGGCAGCTCACTTCAGCCGTAATCTCGGCCGCGAGGTCTTCAGCGACGCCCTCAATCACGATGGCAAAGGCGCCTGCATCGGCGGAGGCGCGGGCCTCGGCAATCACCCGGTCGCGCTCGGCATTGGTGCGGCCCTTGGCGCGGAAACCGCCATCTACATTGACCGCCTGTGGGCGCAGGCCGATATGGCCCATCACCGGCACGCCGCGCTCCACAAGGTGAGCAATCTGTCCGGCCGCATAGGTGCCGCTCTCGATCTTCACGGCCTGACAGCCCGTTTCCTTCATGATGCGGGCGGCATTCAGGAAGGCATCATCATTGTTCGTCTCGTACGACCCGAACGGCATGTCGACCACGACAAGCGCCTGCTCGGCGCCGCGCATTACAGCTTGACCGTGCAGGATCATCATTTCCATCGTCACGCCAACGGTGGATGGCAGGCCATGGACGACCATGCCCACGCTATCGCCCACGAGAAGAAGGTCGGCGTGCGGGTCCAGCAGGCTCGCCATGGGCGCATCATAGGCCGTGAGGCAGACAATCGGCGTCTTCCCCTTGGCAGCGGCGATGTCTTTGACGGTCTTGCGACGGGTCTGTGTTTGTTTCGACATGGGCCGCGACTTAGCCTGACCGCGCCCGGCGAGCAAGACAAGTCAACGCGCAGGGGCTTGTTCAGGCCTTTGCAGGTTCCGGTCCGAAACGGTTGGTTCCCGGCGTTCCCGGCTGGCAGGCAAGGTAAATATTGTAGATGGGGATCAGCACCATGATGCCGCTCTGCTCGATATCGTGCATCCGCCGGATGGCAATGCCGATGCCCGGCAGCAGCAGGGCGAGGCTGATGAGCAGGCTCAACAGGCTGAAAATCGCGCCGAGATACGGAATCTCAGAGAGAATGCTCAGCGTGATCGAGATGATGAAGGCGATGGACACATAATGCCAGAATTCCCGGCGGCTGGTCCGACCGTCGAAGGCCGCATAGCGGTTCATTACATTGTTGAGAAACACCGCAAGGGCGTAATTGAAGTCATAATTCATGGGTCACACTCCTGCAGGCTTTACGCGAATAGTGAGCCAAACCCGCCAAACAGGTGGGTTCACCGCGAATTATCAAACAATCGGCACGCCGATCAGAATCTGGTGCAGCCACAGCACGAAGCCCACGTAGACCCCTGCCCCGATCAGCACAGACCCGACATCTGCCATCACCGAAGACGGCGCATCCTTGGCCGGACCCAAGTCACCGCGCTTCTTGACCGCGATCCGGTCAATCACGGCATAGGCCAGGAAAACAGTGAACAGGATGACCGAGTTCAACTCGCCATTGGCCAGCAAATGCCCGAAGGCCCAGAGCTTCACAGCCACCAGCATCGGGTGCTTTGCCGCCTTCTTGATCGCCCCGGTCGGCAATTGCGAGGCCACCAGCAGGATCAGTGCCGGCAGCATCAACAGCATGTTCACATGCTTGCCCCAGCTCGGCGGCGTATAGAGGATACCCGCCCCGCGCGACGCGCCATACCCGTAGCAGATCAGCACAAAACCGATAATCGAAACAAGGCTGTAAAGCCCCATATAGGTCGGATAGCCAAGCTTGACCTTGATATCCTTGTCCGGCTCCCGCGACCTGAAAGTCGTGAACAGGTGCGCCCCGAAGAAGACGACCAGACCGAGTATCAAATAAAGCATGCAAACGCCCTCCCAAGGCTTTTGCAGAGCCTAGTCCGAATTGCAGGTTTGAGAAAGCCAATCAGCACGTAGAGCGCCAAGTTCCCTATCCGCCTCCGCCGGAAGAAGGACGAAGGCTCCGCTATAGAATGCTCCGTAACCGTGCTAGCCTCCTGAATGAGACCCGGAGAACCGGGCGTGGGAGGGACACATGACACTATCTGTTATCAGCGCCGGATTCGGCCGCACCGGCACAATGTCGCTCAAGCTGGCGCTTGAGGAACTGGGCCTCGGCCCGTGCCATCATATGATCGAAGTCATCCATAATGGCGAGGCGCAAGTCCCGCTCTGGAACGCTGCACTGGCCGGCAAGTCCGACTATGCGGCCATCTATGATGGCTACAAATCAGCCGTGGACTGGCCAACCGCCGCCTTCTGGCAGGACGTCGCCGAGACCTATCCGGATGCCAGGATCATCCTCTCAACGCGCTCTGCCGAAAGCTGGTATACCAGCATCTCCGAGACCATCCTCGCCACGGTCTGGGCGCCCGAAACATG
Source organism: Hyphomonas oceanitis SCH89 (assembly GCF_000685295.1). Taxonomy (GTDB): domain Bacteria; phylum Pseudomonadota; class Alphaproteobacteria; order Caulobacterales; family Hyphomonadaceae; genus Hyphomonas; species Hyphomonas oceanitis. The sequence goes on along the minus strand of NZ_ARYL01000008.1, from coordinate 24,745 downwards.
GCCACCGCAGGCGACCGAGTGGTTCACAATGGTCAGCAAGGTCCTGAAGCGCAGCTTCGGCGACGCCCGGGAAAAGGACGAACTGATCGCCACCTTCCACGCGCACGAAGCAAACGTGAAAGCCACCGTGCCACCCGAACGCCTGCTCGTGCATTCCGCCAAGGACGGCTGGGGCCCGCTCTGCGCCTTTCTCGAAGTCCCCGTTCCGCTCACCCCCTATCCGCGCACCAACAGCAAGGAAGAATTCTTCCAGCACATGAAGGACGCAGACGGGATGTAGCCTTAGGCCAGCTAGTAACTCTTCGGCAGGCCCAGCACGCGTTCGGCGATGAAGTTCAGGATCATTTCGCGGCTGACGGGGGCGATGCGGGCGAGCATGGCTTCGCGCATCATGCGCTCGACATGGTATTCCTTGGCATAGCCCATGCCGCCATGCGTCAGCACAGCGGTTTCGCAGGCGGTGAAGCCAGCTTCGGTACCGAGATATTTCGCGGCATTAGCCTCTGCACCGCAATCCTGCCCGGCGTCGTAAAGGCTTGCCGCCTTGTAAGCCATCAGTTCTGCCGCCGAGAGCTCCGCCCAGCTGCGTGCCAGCGGATGCTGGATGCCCTGGTTCTGGCCAATCGGACGACCGAACACGACACGCTCCTGCGCATAGCGCGCGGCGCGCTCCAGCGCGGCAAAGCCGAGGCCGACGCTCTCAACCGCAAACAGGACGCGTTCCGGGTTCAGGCCCTGCAGCAGGTATTTGAAGCCCGCGCCTTCTTCGCCGATGAGGTGCTCTTTGGGCACTTCCAGCCCGTCAATGAACAGCGTGTTGCACTCGACCGCCTTGCGGCCCATTTTCGGGATCGGGTTGGCCTCGATCTTGTTCCGGTTCAGGTCCGTATAAAAGAGCGACAGGCCAAGATAGGGCTTGGCGCACTGGTCCTTCGGCGTCGTGCGGGCGATGATCAGGATCTTGTCGGCGCGCTGCGCGCCCGTGGTCCAGATTTTCCGGCCATTGATGACATAGCCATTATTCGTCCGCTCGGCCTTGGTCTCCAGCGACGACGTATCCAGCCCGGAGTTCGGCTCGGTCACGGCAAAGCACATCTTCTCCTTGCCCGAGATGATCTTGGGCAGGTTTTCCTGCTTCTGTTCCGCTGTGCCGAATTTCTCCAGCGGCTTAGGGCCAAATATGTTGAGGTGGATCGCCGACGCGCCGGAATAGCCCGCGCCCGAGCGCGTCACCGTCTGCATCATCAAGGCCGCTTCGGTCAGGCCGAGGCCCGCGCCGCCATATTCTTCCGGGAAGGTGATGCCCAGCCAGCCGCCCTTGGCCATGGCATCACAGAACTCTTCCGGCCATTTGCCGGTCTCGTCCGTCTTGCCCCAGTATTCGTCATCGAAAGGCGCAATCGTCTTGGCGACGGCGTCCTTGATGGCCATCTGGTCTTCGCTCATGGGGGCGATCTGGTGCATGCGTTTCCTCCTGCTTGTCAGGAGACTTAGGCGCGGCAGGGGCGCCCGTCCAGCATGAGCGCGGCGTCAGGCGGTCGCAGCCGCAAAGCGGGCCGGGCTGAATGCCGCCGCCAGTTCGCCGGTTTTCCCGTCGAGCATCGCATCCGCCATGATCTTTGCGGTTATCGGCGCGAGCAGGATGCCGTTCCGGTAGTGACCTGAGGCGACGAACAGCCCCTCAGCCCGCGTTTTCCCAAGCAGCGGCGCGTGATCCAGCGTGCCAGGCCGCACACCGGCCCACGTTTCCAGTTCGGGCGCATAGGCAATCGCCGGGCACAGCCGCACCGCTTCCGCGCGCAGCTCGGCAATCGCGCCCTCGTCAGGCTCAAGCGTTGCGCGGCCCGGCTCCATCGTGGCGCCGATGATTACCCTGTCAGGCTTTGGCGCAATATAGATGCTGCCGCAGCGCAGCGTCATGGTTGGCAGGCCCGGCTCACGCGACACCGACAGCATCTGCCCGCCATAGCAATCGATCTCGTCAAGCGCCGTGTCCCAGTTCACGAGGCTGAAATCATCGCCATTCTGGCGCACCTTGATAGCCGCCGTGTTCCAGCCCGCTGCAGCGAGGATCATGTCATGCCCCTCGATGAAGAGGCGCCCGTCGCGGTCTTCGAGCGGTGCCGGAACGGTCACAAAACGGACCGCCTCATGCTCACCAAGGGCCGCAATCAGGGCCGTGACGATGGCACGATTGTCCACCTGTCCGTCAGTTGGCAGCCTCAGCGCGCCATGCACGCCGCGTGAAACGGCAGGCTCAATGTCCCATACGGCCTCGGGCAGCAGCATGTCGCTCTGCACGCCATGCCGCGTCAGGGCGGCTGAGAGACGGTGCAAGCCAGCCGCCTCGGCCCCGTCAAAGGCCAGCGCCAGCGACGGCCCCGGCGAAAAGCCAAGATCGCGCCCTGATGCCTGGCTGACAGAGGCGGCAAAGCCCGGCCAGAGCGCCGCGCTTTCCATGCAAAGATCGAACAGCCGCGGATGCGCGCCGTCTTCGGCTGCGGCCTCGAAGGCGGGTGCCAGCATGCCGGCAGCGGCCCAACTCGCCCCGCGCCCGGGCGTTTGCGTATCATAGAGGGTCACGCGCGCGCCGCGCTGTACCAGTTCCCAGGCACAGGCGAGGCCGATAATGCCAGCGCCAATAATGGCGACATGCGCAGAACGGGGGTTCGGGCTCATCCCGGCTCTCTAGGCGACTTGGCCGTCAAGCGAAACGCCTAGGCGGCGGCCGCCTGCATTTTCTGCTCTTCCCAGAAGCGAACAAAGGCGTCTGCCCATGTCCTGTCCTGGAAGATCAGCTTCTTGGTGATGCGTCCGTTCGGCTTGAAAGCCGTATGGACCATCATTTCCGGGGCATCCCCACCCACGGCATTGTCGTTGGAACTGAGCATGTTGACGAAGAAGTCGACAGCCATTTCCCAAAGTGCCTGTTCCTCTGGCGTTCCCAGATCCAGGTCCAATACGATGTCATTCATGTCCCACCACCCCTGTTATTCTGACCGGAGTTAGTCCCTGATTTACCGAAGAAGACGGCCTGTGCGGAGTCATTTCGGCTGAAAAACCAATTCCTTGACCGTCCTGTGCAAGATTCGGGCAAAACGTCGCTACCCTCACTTGTTGCGATCCATTCTCAATTATGTTTGATAGTCGCCAGCCAGACAAGGATCGTTCCATCTCATGAAGTTTCCCGTATTACTCACCGCTATCGCTTTGTTCGCGGTCGCTTGCGGCAAACCGGCTGAACCTGCGGCAACAAAAGCTGAACCCGTTGCTGCGCCTGCGGTTCCCAGCGCCGGTGTGCTGAATGTTTATTCCGCCCGGCACTATGATTCCGACAAGGTCATGTACGATATGTTTGAGAAGGAAACCGGCATCCATGTCCGTTTCCGCGAGTCTGGTGCACCTGAATTGATCGAAACGATGAAGGCCGAAGGCGACAAAAGCCCCGCTGACGTCATCATTTCCTCCGATGTAGGCACGCTCTACCGCTTTCAGGCAGGCGGCTTCACCCAAGGCATTCGCTCCGAGACACTGGAATCGCTGATCCCGCCGCATTTCCGCGAGCCCGAAGGCAACTGGTTCGGCCTCGCCCGGCGCGCCAGGATCATCGTGTACGATCCGACCCGCCTGAAGCCCGAAGAGGTTGCCCATTATCAGGATCTGGCCGACGGCACGCTACACGGCGAAATCTGCATGCGCTCCAGCTCCAATGTCTACAATCTCTCGCTAATGGGCGAATTTATCGGTCGATGGGGCTCTGACAAGGCGGCTGAGTGGGCACGCAACGTCGTTGCCAACTTTGCCCGTCCACCCCAGGGCGGTGACACGACGCAGATCGAGTCCATCGCGGCAGGTGAATGCTCTGCCGCCCTGATCAACCATTATTACTGGGTGCGCATGGCCACAGGCACAGACGCCGAGAAAGCCGTCACGGCAAAGACCGCGCTATCCTTTCCCGAGCAGGACGGCGTCGGCACGCACATCAACGTATCCGGCGCTGCCGTCGCTGCACATGCGCCCAACAAGGAGAACGCCATCCGCTTCATCGAATGGCTGACCACCGCAGAGGGCCAGCAGATGCTGACCAGCGCCACCAAGGAATTCCCGATGGTTGCCGGCATGCCGCTGCCCGCTGGGCTTGAACAGCTTCCCGATTTCAAGCCGAGCGAATTCCCGCTGCAGGAACTCGGTGAGCACCAGGCCGAAGCGCAGGAAATCTACGACCGGGCCGGCTGGAACTGAACCAATTGGCCCGCGTCGTTCCCTTCCGAAACCTTGCCATTCGCGCAAGTGACGGGCCCGCCTTTGTGGCGGGCCTTGTCATTGCAGTGCCAGTCGCCGCCACGCTTGTGGCCGGGCTGGTCTTTGGTGGCGGCGACGCGTGGGACCATATTCGTACGACGCTCCTGACGGGTTATCTGCTAGGTACAATCGGCACGCTCGCGCTGACCGGACTGTTCATTCTCGCCTTCGCCGTTCCAGCTGCATGGCTCGTCACCATGTACCGCTTTCCGGGCCGGGCCGTATTCGAGTGGCTGCTGATCCTGCCCCTCGCCGCGCCGGGCTATGTGCTGGCCTATGCCTATGGTGACCTGATGGGCGTTGGTGGGCCGATCCAGGCCGCCCTTCGGACGGCGACCGGATGGCGCGCCCGCGACTATTGGTTCCCGGACATCCATTCCTTGCCCGGTCTCGCCTTCGTTCTGGCGCTGACCCTCTATCCTTATGTCTACCTTACCGCCCGCGCGGCCTTCATCTCTCAGTCGGTCTGTTCGCTTGAAGCGGCCCGCAGCCTCGGCGCTAGTGCCGCCCGCAGTTTCTGGCGCGTCGCCCTGCCCGCCGCACGCCCGGCCATCGCGGCCGGACTGTCGCTGTCGCTGATGGAAGCCGCCGCTGACTATGGCGCCGCTGAATATCTCGGCGTGCCGACACTGACCTATGGCATCGTGCGCGCCTGGACGAGCTTCGGCGAACCCGCCACCGCTGCCCGTCTCGCGCTCGTCCTGCTATCGCTCGTGCTGAGCCTCGTCCTGTTCGAGCGATGGAGCCGGGGACGCCGGGGCAGCGAGCAGAATTCCCGCCGCTGGCGCGCCGTCGCCCGCGCGCCCCTCACGCCACTGGCCGCTGCCGGGGCGACTGCGCTCTGCATCGCGATCTTCCTGATTTCCTTTGGCCTGCCTGTCGGTCGCCTCATCTGGCGCAGCGTGGAAACGAGCGAAACGCTTGCCCCAATTGGCCCTGCGCTGATGAACACGCTGATCCTCGCAGGCGCAGGCGCCGCACTCGCCTTCGTGCTGGCCCTTGTAATCGCCCTGTCCCAGCGCGCTTCCGGCCTGCTGCCGCGCTTTGCCCGGCTTACCGCTTCGTCAGGCTATGCCATTCCCGGCGCCGTGCTCGCCATGGGTGCGCTGGTCGTGCTCGGCCTGCTGCCATTTACGCTGACCGGCGCGTCAGCCCTCATCGCACTGGCATGGGTCTATGCCAGCCGCTTCACCGCTGCCGGGGCCGAGCCGATGGTCGCCGCTCTCGCCCGCGCGCCTGCCTCGCTTAGTCAGGCCGCTGGCAGTCTCGGCGCCTCGCCCCTGCGCCGGGCCCGCGAAGTTGATCTGCCGATTGCCCTCTCGGGCGCAACAGCCGGCGCCCTCATCCTGTTTGTGGAATCCCTCAAGGAACTCCCTGCAACCCTCATGCTTCGCCCCTTCAACTGGGATACGCTGGCGGTACGCGCCAACGCCTATGCCACCGACGAGCGCCTCGCCGCCGCCGCTTTGCCCGCCCTCCTGATCACGCTGGCCGGACTTGTGCCCGTCATCTTCCTGTCCTGGCGCCTTTCCCGCGCGCGCCCCGGAGCCCCTGAATGACCCTCGTCCCAACCCCTCTCTCGGCGCAGAATATCAGCCGCGTGTATGACGGTCTCGCCGTCGTATCCGGCGTGTCGCTGGACCTGCAGCCAGGCGCCATCACGGCCCTGCTCGGCGGCTCCGGCGCCGGCAAGTCGACACTCCTGCGCCTGCTCGCAGGCCTTGAGCCGGTCGACACAGGCAAGGTCTGTCTCGGGGATATCATCCTCTCGGAACCCGGCCACACACTGGCGCCAGAGAAGCGGCGTATCGGCCTGATCTTCCAGGATTTCGCGCTGTTTCCACACCTGACCGCCCTCCAGAATGTCGCCTTTGGCCTCGCCAACCTGCCGAAGGATGAGGCCCGCGCCATTGCAACCCAATGGCTCTCACGTCTCGGTCTTGGTGCCCGCAGCGGCGCCTATCCGCATGAGCTTTCAGGCGGCGAGCAACAGCGTGTTGCCATCGCCCGCGCCCTCGCTCCGCGCCCGGCGGCCATCCTGATGGACGAACCCTTCTCGGGCCTGGACCCGTCGCTGCGTGGAACCGTGCGCGACGAAGCCCTCGACGCTATCCGCGCCGCGGGCGTGCCTGCCCTGCTGGTGACCCACGACCCCGCCGAAGCGCTGGAAAGTGCCGATCATATCGCGATCATGAAATCCGGCCGCATCCTGCAGCAGGGCAAAGCCGCAGATGTCTACCTGAAGCCTCAGGGCGCCGACATTGCCGCAGCGCTGGGCCCCGTGAACATTATCGCGGGCCATGACCTTCCCGCAGGCCTGCTAAGCGACGCCATCGCCCCGGACGCCATCATCGTCATCCGGCCCGAAGGCGTCATCCCTGATGCCACCTCTCCTGTAAGTGCCACTGTTGTTTCCAGCCGACTGACCGGGCCAATGGCGCGTCTCATCATGAATGTCGGCGACCTGCAACTGACATCCCTTGTGCCGCGTGCGCTGTCCCTACCCGCCGGGGCCGAGACAGGCATCCAGCTTGATCCCGAGCTTTCATTCATATTCGCCTCAGGTAATTCCTGACATTACTGTCATGGATGTGCCTACCCCCTCGCCAATACTGGCGTAGCTGCTTAAGCTCAGGGTGTCTGGTTCCACGAAGAGGAGACGCCTGACATGGCGCGACAATTGCTGCGTCTTGCTGCCACGAGCCTTGCCGCTGCCGCCTTTGCCTTCACCGCATCGGCGCAGAGCCTGATCCGTGATGCCGAAATCGAGGAAACCCTGCGCGAATGGACCGACCCGATCCTGACCGTCGCGGGCCTCAACCCCAAGGATGTTGGCTTCTACATCATCAACGATCCCAGCCTGAACGCCTTCGTGGCGAACGGCCAGAACATCCACATCCATACCGGCCTGATTATCGCCGCCGACTCGCCTGACGAGATCAAGGGCGTCATCGCGCACGAAACCTGCCACATCGCGTGTGGCCACAGCGTCAGCCGCCAACGCGCCGCCGAGATCGCCTCGCGCCCCGCGCTCATCTCGATCGGCCTCGGCATTCTTGCCCTCGCCGCAGGTGAGGGCGGCGCCGGCGCAGCCCTGATCGGCAGCTCGCAGCAATTCGCCGCGCTGAACTTCTTCGTCCACACGCGCGCCGAGGAATCCATGGCCGACGCCGCTGCCGTGGAATACCTGAGCCAGCTGCACGAATCGACGGGCGGCATCGTCCGCTTCTTCGACAAGTTCCGTTACCAGGAAGTCCTCTCGAACGCCCGCCGTTACCCCTATTTCCGGTCCCACCCGCTGGCCTCTGACCGTATCCGCGCCGTGCGCCAACTGGCCGAGCAATCCGGCCTGATGGACGAACCGCCGACCGAGCACGAGCAGTATCAGTATGACATGATGCGCGCCAAGCTGATCGGCTTCCTCGATACGGCCAACAAGGTACGTAACGAATATCCCGCCACCGATGACGGCGAGCCGGCGCACTATGCCCGCTCCATCGCAGCACTGCAGGTCTCAGACATCGATGTTGCCCTGAAAGAGGTCGACATCCTTCTTAAGCGCGAACCGGATAATCCTTACTTCCACGAGCTGAAAGGCCAGATCCTGTTCGAGAGCGGTCGCACGGCTGAATCGGTTGCCCCGCACAAGCGCTCGCTGGAGCTGAAACCCGGCCAGCCGCTGCTGCTCATCAACTATGCCCGTTCGCTCAATGCCCGCGATGAACCGGGCGATGTGGAAGCCGCCGAAGCCTCCCTGCGCGACGCACTGATCGCCGAGCCAGATAATGCCTTCGCCTGGGCGCAGCTCGCCATTACGCTGGACAAACAGGGTCGCCGCGCCGAGGCACAGCTCGCCACGGCAGAATCCGCTTACGCAATCGGTGACATCGTCAGGGCCAATGCCTTTGCCCACCGCGCTGCCGACCAGCTTGAGCGTGGTACGCCTAACTTCCGCAGGGCGGACGACATCATGCTGATCACCGATCCAAACAATCCGGACAATCGCAGTTTCTATGACCGCGCCAACCGGGGCCCACGACTGTCCATCCAGAGCAACGGTCGCGACATGCCTTTCGGCAATTTCGCAACCGACATCACGACAGACCGGCGCTGATCAACTTTCTGTCAGGAGTGATGGACGCTGCCCGCGCTGGCCGTATACATGGCGGTTAGCGACGACATTGTATTTGAATACTGAAAAGGCCCACCCCATGATACGCAAACTGTTCACCGCAGCGGCGATGACCGCCATTGCCCTGACCCCAGCCTGCGCGCAGGGCAAGCCAACCAGCCAAATGAGCAAGGCCGAGATCGAAGAGATCGTGCACGAATACATCGTCGCGAATCCCGAAGTCATCGAAGACGCCCTCGTGGCGCTCGGCGAGAAACAGCGCGCTAGCGCAGCCGCCGCGCAGCAAGCAGCCATCTCGAGCCAGAAAGACAAGCTCTACAACCTTGCCAGCGATCCTTCGATCGGCCCGGCCGATGCAAAAGTGACGGTTGTCGAATTCTTTGATTACCGCTGCGGTTATTGCAAACGCTCGGTCGAGACCGTTCAGGGCCTGCCAGCCCAATATGATGGCAAGGTGCGTGTCGTCTTCAAGGAACTGCCGATCTTCGGCGGTGTCAGCGAGACTGCCTCCCTTGCCGCGCTCGCCGCAGGCAAGCAGGACAAGTACAACAAGATGCACGTCGCCCTTATGGAGCTGAAGTCGAACGACGACCTCACCGACAAGCGCATCGATGCAATCGCCGAATCACTCGGTATCGACGTGCAGAAAATGCGCGCCGACATGAAGTCGATGGAAATCCAGAAACAGCTCTCCGACATGAAAGACCTGGGCCGCAAGCTCGAAGTCGGCGGAACGCCAGGCTTCTTCGTTGGCGGCACTCATATCGAGGGCGCTGACATGGCAAAGCTGGATGCTGCCATCAAGGCCGAGCTGGAAAGCTAGTCCTCCGGCGTTACATCGCCTCGCAGCGACTTTATCTCGCCCCGGCGCTTCTTGGCCTTGATGCGCCGGCGCACGCTGCCAGCCGTTGGCCGTGTCGCAATGCGGCGCTTGGGGCGGATGGACGCCTTCTGGATCATTTGCGCGAGGCGCTTGCGGGCGGCCTCCCTGTTCATCGGCTGGCTGCGGTGTTCGCTGGCTTCAACAATGATGCGGCCATCATTCGTCATCCGGCTGCCATAGAGCTTGGCGAACCGCGCTTTGACCTCTGCCGGAATGGACGATGCCTCGACAACCCAGGTCAGCTGAACCGCCGACGAAACCTTGTTGACGTTCTGGCCACCCGGGCCCGAAGCCCGCACGAAGGCTTCGCTCAGTTCCCAGGCAGGAACCGTCAACTCGCCTGATACGTGAAGATCGCCGAAATCTGCCATGGCGGTTCCTTAACATGGTGTTCAGGCACAGTTCAGCCCGAAAGGCTTAATTCTTGCTTCAAGGTCGCGCAGGTGTGCGGCAACTTATCGGCGGTTCCGGCATTGGTCAGGACGGCCGAACATCGGAGGCAAGAGTGCCATGAAACTGTTCAAGAGTATTTCCCGTCTTGTAGCGGCGACTGCAGCGGTTGGCTTGTTGATCGCCCCTATGGCCAGCGCCGACCAGGGCCGACGCGGCCATGATGACCGCGGAGGCCACTATTCCGGCAAGAATGATTATCGTGGCCATGACAGGCGCGATGGTCGCCGGGATGACCGCCGTGACGACAGGCGTCACCATCGCCGCGATGACCGTCGTGACTACCGCGGTCACAACAACTACCATAACCACTATAGCGGCCCTCGCTATTACGGTCGGGCACCAGCACGCGTCTATTACACCCCGCCACGCTACTATGCGCCACCGCCGCGCTACGTCCCGCGCTATGCCGTTGGGGGATATTATCACCCCCATCCGCAGACCGTTTATATCCGCGACTATGGCCGCTACGGCCTCTATGACCCGCCGCGAGGTTACTATTGGGCCCGCGATTATGACCGGGGCGATGCGATTCTCGCCTCCGTGGCGACCGGCGCCATCATCGGCCTCGCCATTGGAGTGATCGGTACAAACTAGCTAAGTGCCTGAAATTTCATCACTTGATTCACGCCCGGACGTCACGTCCGGGCGTTTTTCTTTTTCAACCAAAAAGTTCACGCAAAAAGCGCGTTCTTAACTTGGTGTTGGCGCAAATCATGCTTAACTTCGTCCTGTTCTGGATGGTCCGGGACAAAGTCCGTGCAAGCAGCACGTTTGAAAGGAGGTGATCCATGTCGAGTGAGAAACCAGGTGAGGCCGTTGGGTCTGTGTCCTATGGTGTCTGGCTGGAGCAGCCTCCAATCAACACCTAGAGACGCGGTAGGGCCGCTGTAACGCCGCCCGGACCTGACTAGCCCCATGGGCTCACGGAAGCCGCCCCTCGACAGGGCGGCTTCTTTGATTCTGCGACCTGAAGGACGCGGGTTACCTTGCCGCCGAAACAGGGTTATCTCCCGTGCAAAGACACTTTCAGGAGAGATGACGATGACGGCGCTGACGCATGCAAAATCCGGCTGGACCATCGGCAAGGGCAAACCGCTGGCGATCATTGCCGGTCTCAACGTTCTGGAGAGCAAGGAGCTGGCGCTGACCGTCGGTGCCGAGCTGAAGGCCATCTGCGCCGACCTTGGCCTGCCCTATGTTTTCAAGGCCAGCTTCGACAAGGCCAACCGCTCCTCCATCCATTCCTATCGTGGTCCCGGCCTTGAGGAAGGCCTGAAGATCCTGAAAGCCGTTAAGGCCGAGCTGAACGTGCCAATCTGCACAGACCTGCACACGGCCGAGCAAGCCGAGCCGGTCGCTGCCATTGCCGATATCGTGCAGATACCCGCCTTCCTTTGCCGCCAGACAGACCTTGTTGTCGCCACAGCGCGCGCCACGGCCAAGGCCGGCGGCATCGTGCAGGTCAAGAAAGCCCAGTTCATTGCGCCCTGGGACACCAAGAACATCGTCACCAAGATTGGCGAAGCCGCCGATGTCGGCGTCATCCTCTGCGAGCGCGGCTCCAGCTTCGGTTACAATAATCTCGTGGTCGACATGCTCGGCATTCCCGAAATGCAGAAACTCGGCTGCCCGGTCACCATCGACGCAACCCACGCCGTACAGCTGCCGGGCGCTGACCCGCGCACCGCTGGCGCGTCCACCGGCGGTCGCCGCGATGGCGTCGCGATCATTGCGAAGGCCGCTGTGGCCGCTGGCGCCGATGGCGTCTTCCTCGAATTCCACACGGACCCGGACGCCGCCCTCTGCGACGGGCCGAGCTGCCTGCCTGTCTCCGGTGCCCGCGCGCTGCTCGCTCAGCTGAAAGCGATCCATGAGGTCATCCAGCAAGGATAGGCCGATGCCCCGCCTGATCCTCTTCAACAAGCCCTTCGGCGTGCTGTCCCAGTTCACCGACAAGGGCACCGAAGGCTCGCCGCGCAAGACCCTGTCGGACTTCATTACAGTGCCCGGCGTCTATGCTGCGGGCCGCCTCGACCAGGACAGTGAAGGCCTGCTTGTCCTCACCGATGACGGCCAGCTACAGAACCGCATCAGCGACCCGAAATTCAAGCAGCCGAAAACCTATTGGGTCCAGGTCGAAGGCGTGCCCGACGAGGCGGCCCTCAAGGCGCTGCGCACCGGCGTCACCCTGAAGGACGGCAAGACCGCCCCTGCCAAGGCCGAGGCTATCCCCGAACCAGAAAACCTCTGGCCACGTGATCCGCCAATCCGCGTGCGCAAGTCCGTGCCCGACAGCTGGATCAGCCTGACCATCACCGAGGGCCGCAACCGGCAGGTTCGCCGCATGACCGCCTCGGTTGGCCACCCAACCCTCCGCCTGATCCGTGCACAGGTCGGCGAATGGACTCTGAACGGACTCGGAACGGGCCAATGGCGGAAGGCCTAGCCTGCGTGAGCGGGCTTTTCGTACACCGATACATGCATGCCGCTCTCGGCTGTGAACGGCTCTCGCTTCCAGCCACCCCAGCGATGCTTTAGGCTGAGCCCGGCAAGCTGCGCCATCAGGTCCATTTCGGCGGGCCAAGCATAGCGCATAACAAGCGGCACCATGCGGATGCCATCCTGCGTGATGCGCATGCGCTGGAAATCGATTCGCTGTTCGACACGGTGGTGCAGCGCCGCTTCGATCCAGACAGAACTGAACCCCACTTTCATCGTGCGCACGTTCTGGCCGCTACGCGCCTTTTCGGCATCGGGTACAAATGTCTCGACTAGGAATGTGCCGCCCGGCGCCAGGCGCTTGGCCACATTGGCGAAACACCGCACCTGCGCTTCCTGCGTGGTGAGATTGAACAGCGTGTTGAAGACCAGGAATACATGGTCGAACGTGCCTTCTATGGCGACATCCGCGAAGTCGCCGATGACGACCGGGATCGCATGGCCGCCGGGCTTCTCACGCAGCTTGGCCACCATTTCAGGTGAGCCTTCGATACCATGAACTTCCAGCCCCTGCGCCGCCAGTGGCAGGGCCACGCGGCCCGTGCCTATGGCGAGTTCCAGCACACGCCCACCCGCCGCAATCTCGCTGATCAGCGCAACGGATTCCTCAGTCGTGCCAGGATCGTGGAGGGCGTCATAGTCCTCGGCGTTAAGTTCGCCAAAGGTCTCCGGCCCGAACTTCACTTCACCCAGGCCCCCGGCGCATTCGTGCGATAGCCAAGCGCTTTGTAGGCCGCGTCGATCAGCGGCTGGCCGCGATCGTTCAGCAAGAGGCCGCCGCCCATCTGGTTCATCGTATAGCTGAAGGCCATGCCGCATTCGGGGTCTGCAAAGCCGATGGAGCCACCGGCGCCGACATGGCCGAAGGCCTTGTCACCCATGATGGCGCTGGTGCCCGGGCCGAGGTTCAGCGCGCGATTGTCCATCGACTTCATGAAACCGGAGGCAAAACGTGTGGGGATGAGCAGGGTCGCATCGCGCTGGGTCGCGGTCGACACCATGCTCATGTTGGCAACGCGGTCCTTCGAGACCAGGCTGCCATCATTGCAGGCGAGCGGCGTGTACATGGCTACCTGTCCGCGCGCATTGGAAAGACCACCACCGCCACCAATCTCGGCTGCCTGGCTTTTGCGGTCGTTGAAGTCCCATCCGCCACTGTTCATGAACGACTTGTGCTGGATCGAGTCCGGCTCCGTCATCAGCTTGATCGTGAACTCGGTCGGCACATCGCCGGGCTGCGGTGCATATGTGTGGATGGGCGCGATGTGGACGTCTTCGTCTTCCGGCAGGCCGAGCCAGAATTTCGCGCCTGTCTTTGCCACCACTTCATCGCGGAAGAAAGTGCCGAGCGACTTGCCTGATACACGCCGGACAAGTTCACCGACGGTCCAGCCGAAATTGATCATGTGATAGCCGTTGCGCGTGCCCGGCTCCCAGAAAGCTTCCTCATCCTCGAGGCGCTTGATCATATAGTCCCAGTCCGTATAGCCGCCCGGCTTGACCGGATCGCGCAGCGTCGGCAGCGCGCTCTCATGGTTCAGCATCATCTGGACGGTGGTCTTCTCTTTGCCGTTCTTGGCAAATTCCGGCCAGTAGTCCGAAACGAGCGCAGACGGCTTCAACTCCCCCCGGTCGATCAGGATATGGGCGCAGACGGAGGTCGCGGCCTTTGAGCACGAGAAGACAATCGAGATTGTATCTTCCTGCCAGTCCTCGCCGGTTTCCGGGTTGGCCTTTCCGCCCCAGAGGTCGACCAGAGTCTCGCCATTCACCGAGAGGCAAACCGATGCGCCGACTTCGCCTCGCTCCGCAAAATTGCGTTCGAATTCTTCCTTCAGCGCGCCGAATTTCGAGTCGCACTTGCCTTTGACCATGCCAGCCATTTCGTCTCTCCCATTGCGCCGTTCTGCTCACGCCAGGAACGGCACGGCTGACGCTTGGGCATAATTAGAACCACGCGAACATCAATGTCCACGCCAATCAGACGCAATGCTGGAGACTTGACGCGCTATTTGAACCTGAAATTGGCGACGGAAAGCGCCGAAGGTTTCACGCCCTGCAAACGCATTACGTTTGCATCATCGCCAGTGATCTTGATCAGCGTGTCTGTACCGTCAGCGGTGATGGACAATTTGGCGAAAGTGGCTTCCGGCGTTTCCGTGTCGGACTGCAGGCGCAGGCGCGCCATATCCAGACGTTCCTTGGATTCGAAATCCGTCACCACATCCATTCCCCAGCCTTTGGTGAAACGGTAGGTATCCTTCCCCGCGCCACCTGTCAGCGTGTCGTTCCCTGCCCCGCCGATCAGAACGTCCTTACCAGGCCCTCCGTCCAGCGTGTCAGCGCCGCCCCCTCCCTTGAGGATATCATTGCCGCCCAGACCATTTAACTTGTCTTTCCCGGCACCGCCTTCGATTGAGTCGCGCCCTTCTGTGCCGTCGAGCGTGTCATTCCCGTCGGTTCCGGCAATCGCATTGATTTCGGCAACAGGTGTTGCAGCGACAATCTCGGAAGGCGCGGCTTCGGGCGCATCCTTCGCCCCGCCCTTGTCGCAGGCCGCCAATGACGTCAGGGCGAGCGCAGCAATCAACATACGGTTCATTCAAACAATCCTTGCTTGGTAATTGGGAAGAGGCCCAGCCGTTTGAGATGGGGGCCAATCGCGACATGCTTAGATTGGAAGCATGGAAACACAATGAGGTATTTCCATGCCCAAAACGCTCCAAGTCAGTCGCAAATCAAAAGGGCCGCCCGGCATTGCGAGCGGCCCTTAATTCGTTTCAATTTTTGACGCCTATCAGGCCGGCTCTTCGGCATCGTCCTTCTTGGCGGAGCGCTTCTTGGCAGGTTCCGCGACGTATTTGAAAGCGAGCTTTTCCTCGTCCTTCTTGTCCACGTCGATCTTGACTACGCCGCCCTTTTGCAGCTTCCCGAAAAGAAGCTCTTCGGCCATCGGTTTCTTGACGTGCTCCTGGATCGTACGTGACAGAGGCCGCGCGCCCATGTCGGGGTCGAAGCCGCGCTTGGCCAGCCAGTCCCGGGCCGCCTTGGTGATCTCGATCGAGACATTGCGATCTTCCAGCTGGACTTCCAGCTGCAGGATGAACTTCTCGACAACACGGTCGATGATGGCAGGTGTGAGACCGCCGAACGTGATCGTTGCATCGAGACGGTTGCGGAATTCCGGCGTGAACAGGCGCTTGAGCGCCTCTTCCTGCTCGTCGTCCTTCTTGCCGCGACCAAAGCCGATCGAGTTCTTGGAGGCATCGGAAGCGCCCGCGTTCGTCGTCATGATCAGGATGACATTGCGGAAGTCGACCTTGCGGCCATTCGCATCCGTCAGCGCACCATTGTCCATGACCTGGAGCAGGATGTTGAACAGGTCCGGGTGGGCCTTCTCGATTTCGTCGAGCAGCAGCACGCAGTGCGGATGCTGGTCCACGCCGTCTGTCAGCAGGCCGCCTTCATCATAACCGACATAGCCCGGAGGCGCGCCGATCAGGCGGGAAACGGTGTGTCGTTCCATATATTCCGACATGTCGAAGCGCAGCATTTCGACGCCCATGATCGAGGCGAGCTGTTTGGCCACTTCGGTCTTGCCGACGCCGGTCGGGCCGGTGAAGAGATACGAGCCGATGGGCTTGTTCGGTTCGCGCAGGCCCGCGCGTGCCAGCTTGATCGCAGCCGAGAGCGCCGTAATGGCGGCATCCTGACCGAACACGACACGCTGCAGGTCCGTCTCCAGTGATTTCAGCGCGATCATGTCGTCGCTGGACACCTGTTTCGGGGGGATGCGCGCGATCTTGGCGACCACGGCTTCCACGTCCTTAATGCCAACCTGCTTCTTGCGCTTGTTGGCGGGCAGCAGCCACTGGGCCGCGCCGGCTTCGTCGATCACGTCGATCGCCTTGTCCGGCAGTTTGCGGTCAGTAATGTAGCGATCCGACAGTTCAACGGCCGCCTTGATGGCATCATTGGTGTAACGCAGGCCGTGGAAATCCTCGAAGCGGGATTTCAGGCCCGTCAGGATCTTGATGGCATCCGGCACAGTCGGCTCAACCACGTCGATCTTGCGGAACCGGCGGCTAAGCGCGCGGTCCTTCTCGAAGTGTTGCTTATACTCCTTGAACGTCGTCGAACCCATGCAGCGCAGGCCGCCATTCTGAAGCGCGGGCTTCAAGAGGTTCGAGGCATCCATTGCGCCGCCAGATGTCGCGCCGGCGCCGATAATCGTGTGGATCTCGTCGATGAACAGGATCGCTTTTTCCTGCTGCTCGAGTTCCTTCATCACGGACTTGAGGCGTTCCTCGAAGTCACCGCGGTAGCGCGTGCCTGCGAGCAATGCGCCCATGTCGAGCGACCAGATGACCGCTTCGTCCAGGATTTCAGGGGCTTCGCCGTCGACGATTTTCTTGGCGAGGCCTTCGGCTATCGCCGTCTTGCCAACGCCGGGATCGCCCACGAGGATCGGGTTGTTCTTGTTGCGGCGGCAAAGCACTTCGATGCAGCGGTTCACTTCGGCGTCGCGGCCGATCAGCGGATCGATCTTGCCGGCACGGGCCTTGGCATTGAGATCGACGCAATAGGCATCGAGCGCCTCATGGCCCTGCTTGACGGCTTCTTCTTCGCCACCTTCCGCGCCACGCGGGCTGGAGGGGCGGGACATGCCGGGCTGCTTGGCCACGCCATGCGAGATGAAGTTGACCGCGTCATAGCGGGTCATGTCCTGCTCCTGCAGGAAGTAGGCAGCGTGGCTTTCACGCTCAGAGAAGATCGAGACCAGCACGTTGGCCCCCGTCACTTCATCTCGGCCCGAGCTTTCGACATGCAGGATCGCGCGCTGGACGACGCGCTGGAACGCAGCGGTCGGCTGAACGCGGCCTTCGCTCTCTTCAAGAATGAGGCTGGAAAGTTCTTCGTCGATATAGCGCACGAGCTCAGCGGTCAGCGCTTCAATATCAACCTTGCAGGCCCCCATCACTTCGCGGGCATGCTCGTCTTCCGTAAGGGCCAGAAGGAGGTGCTCAAGCGTGGCATACTCATGGTCGCGTTCGGACGCGAGTGTGAGCGCCTTTTCGAGAGCGGTTTCGAGAGAGTGGGACAATCGTGGCACGTGTCAGACCTTTCAGGTCGGGGGTGATAAAAACTAGTCTTCTTTCTCCATAACGCATTGGAGAGGGTGTTCATGGCGTTTGGCAAGGTCAAGCACCTGAGCGACTTTTGTTTCAGCCACTTCGTAGGTGTAGACCCCACACAGCCCCACGCCCTTCTGGTGGACATGTAGCATTATGCGGGTCGCCTGCTCGCGTGAGCGATTGAAATATCGCTCCAGAATGTAGACGACGAACTCCATCGGCGTGTAGTCGTCGTTCAGCAGCAGAACCCGGTAAAGCGAAGGCTTTTTCGTCTTGATCCGCGTCTGGGTGTCGATGTCGACACCGATGCCGTCACCACCGCCTGGCGGCGTTCCCGCCGGTGGCCCCGGCAGGTTCGGATCGCTCATCCGGACGTGTTCAGACAATTCGCTCATGGCCATAAGATATACGTTCCTGCGTGAGTTTGAAGGGACGAAGCGAGGCAAAAGCATGTCATGCCTGCTTTTAGGGCATGGCGAGCGCACTGAGGAGTGCGTTCACCCGCTTCCCATTTGTACCGAGATCCGAGTAACCGACCCGCGAACGGGAGTATACCGTGAGCGTCGATTGCGCGTCATGCGCCTCAACGGGCAGCACGAGAATATCCACGTCATCCTTGAACCGGAGAATTTTCGTGACGGCGATGAAACTGATGCGACCCGTTGATGGATCGGACGCCTTTATCTTCCAGTCGCTCCGCGCGGCGATCATTTCCATGACATCCTTGAACAGGGCGTCAGGCGTACGGTCGTAGACCGGGGACGACTCGTCAGGTAGCGCAGCGTCGATGAAGCCATCGGGAGCGACGAGCCAATTATTTGGCTTCGCTGGGCGTTTGAAGGTCTGGAAATCGATAAAATCGGTCATGTGAAGCATGGTAATCTGCTTCAGGGCAGAAGCCACGCGAAAAACATGCCTCCCAGTAAACAAAGAGCCGGACCAAAAAGGCCCGGCTCTTCATTATACTCACTCAACAGTCAGACGGCGTGGACTCCGTCTGAACGTAAGGGAGTTATTTCGTTGCCCAGACTTTCGTGAAAGGCTTTGCCGCGTCACGCCATGCGAGCATGCAAAGCTCAGCCTGCGCGCTCATCTCTGACGTATAGGCAGACATCATGGATTTTGCGAAACCGGTCTGGATTTCCACGACCTTGCGCGGATCTTTCGCGCCGGTCATGGCTTGGGTTGCCTCAACGCTTTGCTCAAGCGTGCGGGTGAAGAAGTCCATGTTGCGGCTGCCGATCGTGCGCATCACTTCTGTCGAAGCGGAGGCGTGTTCAGCCATCTTCTTCATGCCGTCTTCAGCATATGTGCCGAATTTGCTGGCCATGTCGGAGACTTTTTCCATGCCGTCATCCAGCATCTTGGTCGCGGCTTCCGTTGCATGCGCCTCGGCTTTAGTGGCCTTTGGAGCGGGTTTGGACTTCGAAGCAGATGTAGGTGACTTGGCCATGGGGCGAATCCTTTTTCCTCGTGTTCGCCTTATATAGTACATTTTATTCGCGTTCGCAACAAAAATTGTGCGCTGCAACATAAGCAAGCCTGCACGCTTTTTGCACAGGTACCCAAGGATTGCCAAAATTTGATGGCTTTGCCTGTGTTAAGGTGTGGTCAACGCATTTTTGGGACTCTATCGTAAACCTTGGGCGGTTCGGGGTTCATACTTTCGCGGAGGTAGACCACAATGAGACAGCATACTTGGGGCTTGGCGATCCGAACGCTTGCCGTAGCGGCAATGCTCGTTGTGACCGGCCTCAGTGCGCCAGCGGCCTTCGCCGAGAAGTACGCCTCCATTGTGATCGACAAAGACACTCACGAAGTTCTCCACGCCCGCAACGCTGATGATCCGCGCTATCCGGCGTCCCTGACCAAGGTCATGACGCTCTACATGCTGTTCGATGCGATCAATGCCGGCGACGTCTCGCTCGACGAAAAACTGACCGTTTCGCGCTTCGCCGCAAGCCAGGCGCCGTCCAATCTCAAGCTCAAGCCCGGCTCGACCATCAGCGTCAGCGATGCCATCGGCGCCCTCGTGACGAAATCCGCAAATGATGTGGCCGTTGTCATTGCCGAACGCCTGGGCGGCTCTGAAAGCCGCTTTGCCCAGCTGATGACCGTCAAAGGCAAAAGCCTTGGCATGCAGAACACACGTTTCGTGAATGCCTCCGGCCTGCCCGACGACCGCCAGATTACCACCGCCCGTGACCTTGCCATTCTGGCCGAGGCCATGATCGACGACCATGGCGAGTCCTATCACTATTTCTCGCGCCCCCGCTTCACCTGGGCTGGCAAGACCTACAAGAACCACAATGAACTGCTCGACTCTGTTGATGGTGTTGATGGCATCAAGACGGGTTACACCCGCGCTTCCGGCTTCAACCTGATGACCTCAGCCAAGCGCGACGGTCACCGCATCATCGCCATCATGCTCGGCGGCAGCACGTCCAAGTCGCGTAACGCCCATGTCGAAGCACTCGTCGAAGCGGCGTTCAAGAGCTATGAACTCCCGGCTGATCCAGCCGATCCGGGTCGCCGCATCGCAATGGCCTTCTCGGAGTTCAATACGACTACCGCAAACCCGAATGGCGCAGCAGTACCCATGCTGAACGGCAAGCCGCTGGGCGCCCTTCAGCCAACCACGACCACACTGCGCGGTTTGACCGCCGCACCAAAGGCGCCTGAAGCGAAAGTGGAAGAAGTCGTCGAAGTGGCCGTGGAGGAGGATGAAGAAACCGCTGAAGATGCCAGCGAGATCCTGATGGCCGATGCCGGACCGGCTTCTGACGAATCCATGGAGTTCGAACAGGGTGACGCGACCCCGACGAGCTTTGTCGGCGCCACGGTTGTTATTCCTGCTGGTCGCCCCGCCTTTACGGTCGGCGAGTACGAGGCGCGCCAGTTCGGCAACTAGGCTCGCGCGCAGCCGAACACACGCCCAAGGCTTGACGAACACTCCCATTCGGGCAGACGCCTATGCGCAAAGCCTCTAGGGAGTCGTCCTTGAAAACCGAGTCAGAAATCGAACTTGCGCGTAATGTCATCCGCATCGAGCGCGACGCGCTGGAGAAGCTTGAAGCGGGTATTGATGAGACCATCATCCGCGCGGCAGACCTGGTCATGGCAACCGATCGCTATGTGATTGTCGCCGGTGTCGGCAAGTCGGGTCATATCGGCCAGAAGATCGCCGCCAGCCTCGCGTCGACAGGCACGCCCTCCTTCTTTCTCCACCCGACCGAAGCCAGCCACGGTGACCTCGGCATGATCGTGCCGGGCTCCGTGCTCCTTGCCATCTCCTATTCCGGCGAAAGCCGTGAAATGGTCGACCTGCTGCGCTATTGCCGCGGCAATGCCATTCCGGTCATCGGAATGACCCGCGCCCCCGATTCGACCCTTGGGCGCCTCTCCGACGTCGTTCTGCATATGCCCACCGTCGCTGAGGCCTGCCCGAATGGCCTCGCGCCCACCTCATCCACAACCATGGCTCTCGCCCTTGGCGATGCGCTGACCATCCTCCTGATGGACCGGCGTGGCTTCAGCCGGGAAGACTTCGGCTCGCGCCATCCCGGCGGCAAGCTTGGCCGCTCGCTGCAAACAGCGGGGGACTATGTTTCCGACCGCCGCGACGACATCCCCTCGGTCTCAACCGATGCGAACGTGCAGGAAGTCATCCTCGCCGTCTCCGAGGGCCGCAAGGGGTGCGTGGCTGTCCTCGGCAATGACGGGCGCATTGTCGGCATGGTCACGGATGGTGACCTTCGCCGCGCCATGCTCGCCGGCAAGCTCGATGGCGACGCAGCCTCCGTCATGACGCCCGGTCCGCGCACGGTTGCCCCCAACGAGCGCCTCGCAACGGTCATAAAACGGCTCAGCGATAACCGCATCTCGAACGCCTTTGTCGTCGAAGATGGCCGCCCTATCGGCATCGTCGACATGAAGGACCTCCTCGCCGAAGGTTACGTCTAGGCCTTAGCCTGAATCAAAAACGGCGGCTCCCCAAGGAACCGCCGTTTGTCTGAAATGCTGAAGCCCGAGGCTTATTTCACCAGCTCGAACTGCACGTTCACACGCGCGGTGTAGCCCACTTCGCCGCCCGAAATCGGGGTCGAGGCGTCCATCGCCATTTCCTTGCTGCGGGCCATCATGGCCATTGGCTGCGGGCTATAGTCGCCGCCTTCCGTCATGGTCACGATCCGGCCAACCTTCATGCCAGCTGCGGTCGCGTAGAGCTCTGCTTTCGACAGCGCGTTGGTGACGGCCTTGCGGCGCGCTTCGGCGCGCACTTCGTCATCATTGTCGAGGGCAAAGCTGATGCCCGAGAACGTGTTGCCGCCGGCAGAGACAAGGCTGTCCATCGTGGCGCCAAGGTTGTCGAGGTCGCGAACCTTCACGGTCAGTTGGTTGGAGGCTGTATAGCCATCAAGGCGTTGCTCGCCCCGTGTGCGGCCCTTGCCCTCGTCGATTTCGACATAGGTGTAGCGCGGCTGCAGCGAGAAGTTGGACGTCTGCATGTCCTTTTTCTCGACACCGGCCTTGGCGAGCGCATCGAAAACGCCGGTCATGGAATTGGCCTGCTGCTGCATGGCTTCCTGCGCCGTGGCGGCATCTGCCTGAACGCCTGCGGTGATGTATGCGATGTCAGGCGCGCGCATGACTTCGCCTTCGGCAGAAACATCCAGCGTCGTCTCAGGCTGGATCGAATTGTGATTCATCATAGATTGCCCCATCGTTGTCATTGAGGCTCCCTTTGTCGTCGTTGGCATCTGTGCGCAGGCAGCTGGCGCAAGCGCCAGCATGCAGGCACCCATCGCAGCGATCAGTTTTGTCTGTTTCAGCATGTCTGGATTTCCATTCTTGTTGATGGCCCTGTGTCCCAAAGGATTAAGGCCGCAACACGGCAAAAGTTGCCTCAGACTGGAAAAATGACAGCGATATCAGGTCGTCTCAAATCCATTGGGGTTCTGGCTTTGCCAGGCCCACTGGTCGCGGCACATATCGCTGATATCATATTCAGCCTGCCATCCGAGCAGGGATTCCGCCTGGGCAGGATCTGCCCAGAAGGCCGCAATGTCACCGCTGCGACGCGGCGCGAAATTGAGCGGAACCGGGCGTCCGCTGGCCGCCTCGAAGGCCTTGACCAGTTCCAGCACTGACGTGCCCTGCCCCGTTCCGAGGTTCACCGTGATCGCACCGGGCTCACGTTCAAACCGCTGCAGCGCCAGCACATGCGCGCGAGCAAGGTCGACCACATGCAGGTAGTCACGCACGCCGGTGCCGTCCGGGGTGTCATAATCATTGCCGAAGACGTTCAGTTCCGTTCGGCGCCCGACCGCCACCTGCGCCACGTAAGGCATTAGATTGTTCGGAACGCCGTGCGGATCCTCGCCGATCTGACCGCTGGAATGCGCGCCAATCGGATTGAAATAGCGCAGGATCGCCACATCCGTCATGCTACCGGATGCCACGAGGTCATTCAGCATCTGCTCGACGGCCAGCTTGGTCTGGCCATAGGGGCTGGTCGGGCTGAGCGGGTGGCTTTCGGTATAGGGCAGGAAAACCGGCTCGCCGTAGACGGTGGCGCTGGAACTGAACACGAAACGCTTCGTACCAGCTTCCATCATGGCCGTCAGCAGGCTGTGCGAGCCCATGACGTTGGCGCTGTAATACTCCAGCGGCTTGGCGACGGAATCCCCCACGGCTTTCAGGCCGGCAAAATGGATGACCGACTCGCAATTATGCTTCTTCAGGATTTCGGTGATCCGCGCGGTGTCGCGAATGTCTGCTTCATAAGACGGCAGTTCATGATTGGTCAGGCGACGCACACGGTCCAGGGAAGCCGGGCTACTATTGCAGAAATTGTCCACAACAACCGGCGAATAGCCTTGGGCCATCAGTTCCACGCAAGTATGCGTGCCGATATAGCCCGCTCCGCCGGTCACCAAAACTTGCTTCATAACGATACCCTTGCAGCCCAAATCGGCTGATTCAATGTCAAACCAGCACGTTACGGCGTTTCGGTTGACCGATGATTTATCATCAATGCAAATACATGGCCAAAGAGGGTGATTTGCGCCATTGCCACAGGTTCTAGGCCCGCTTAAACCGGGGGCTCAGTGGGGCCTGTAGCTCAGTTGGTTAGAGCGGACCGCTCATAACGGTTTGGTCGCAGGTTCGAGTCCTGCCGGGCCCACTGGCAAACCCAATCAGCTCATCGCCCGGATTTCTTCCTCGAAATAGGCAATCGTAGGCTTGAGTCCCTCGTCCAGCGATACCGTTGGCGCCCAGCCAAGCTTCTCCTGCGCAAGGGAAATGTCCGGCTGGCGCTGCTTGGGATCATCCTGCGGGAGCGGCCGGTGCACGAGCTTGGACTTCGCCCCGGTCAGCGCAATCACGCGCTCGGCCAGTTGCCGGATCGTGAATTCGCCCGGATTGCCGATATTCACCGGGCCCACGAAATCAGGTCCCGTTCCCATCAGCGACACCAGACCGGTCACAAGATCGGACACATAACAGAAGCTGCGCGTCTGCTCTCCGTCGCCATAGAGCGTGATGTCCTCGCCCTTCAGCGCCTGCACGATGAAGTTGGAGACGACCCGGCCATCATTCGGATGCATGCGCGGGCCATAGGTATTGAAGATGCGCGCGACCTTGATCTCCACCTTGTGCTGGCGGTGATAGTCGAAAAACAGCGTTTCGGCGCAGCGCTTGCCCTCGTCATAGCAGGAGCGGATCCCGATCGGGTTCACATTGCCCCAATAGTCTTCAGTCTGCGGGTGGATCGCCGGATCGCCATAGACCTCGGATGTCGAGGCCTGAAGGATGCGTGCCCGGGTACGCTTGGCGAGGCCCAGCATGTTGATGGCGCCATGCACGCTGGTCTTGGTCGTTTGAACGGGGTCGAACTGATAGTGGATCGGGCTTGCCGGGCAGGCCAGGTTGTAGATCTGGTCGACTTCCACAAAGAGCGGAAACGTCACGTCGTGACGCATCACTTCGAATTTCGGATTATCCAGCAGGTGCGCGACATTGGTGCGCCGGCCCGTGAAGAAATTGTCGACGCAGAGCACTTCCGCCCCCGTTTCGAGCAGGCGTTCGCACAGGAAGGAGCCGATGAAGCCGGCGCCGCCGGTGACGAGAATGCGGGGAACATAATGCATGACGTGCCCGTGCCCCGAATTCACTTCGTCGTCAATAGTGTCTCCGGTTACGGGTGCTGGGTTTGTATATATACGTCACAGTGCACTTGCCTTGACCTGACGGCCCAAAAATCGCACCCCCTGCGCCAAACCGGGCGGGCTTTCGAAAAGGACTAATCCATGCGCGTTGCGATGATCGGTACAGGCT
>NZ_ARYL01000007.1 GCF_000685295.1 Hyphomonas oceanitis SCH89 | reverse complement strand
CGCACATCATCAGGGTTGGCGAGATTTGAATTGGCGGGCATCAGTGTGTCCACGGCATCACGCGCCGCGACCTGAAGATCATTCATCTTGCCGCTATTGCCCATCGATCCGGACACGTCGAAGACGAACGAGACTTCCAGCTTGCCGATGCCATAGGTCGACCCGGACCGGACCCGGAAGTCCATCTTGGTCTGGCCAAACAGGTTCGACAGCGTTGTCGGCTGCGAACACATGATCGTCGCGTTGATGTCCTGCTTGCCGTCGACATATTCCAGGGCAACGCCCGTGCAGGAGACATTACCCTTCTGCTGTTTCAGCAGGGCCGCAACATACTGGTTCACATCCTTGGTCACATCGGCGCGCGACTTGCCGGCCTGCATCGACCGGGCCCCGTATATCACGGCATTGTCGATCATCGACTGGATCTTGTTCTTCTGCGTCATCGTCATCTGGGTGTCGATGGCAACGCCGACGATGGAAAGGATGGGGATGATGGACAGGGCAAAAATGATCGCGACATTGCCGCGTGTTTCATCGCGCCAACGCCTGATAAGACTCTTCACTTGTCCCGTAATCACTGTCTTATATCCCCCCGTCCTGGTATAGTCTTGGATACAAGCCTCTATATTTCATAACATTCATTATATTTTGTTTGCCGAGCGCCCAAATATTGGCCGCCAATAGCAAGTTTGTGTTAAGACTTTTAACCAACGAATCGCACGCGAGGACCGCATGAAACAGTATCTCGACCTGTTGTCAGACATCCTGGAAAAGGGCTTCGAGCGGGCCGACCGGACGGGAACAGGCACGCGCGCCGTCTTCGGTCGCCAGATGCGGTTTGATCTTTCTGAAGGCTTCCCATTGGTCACCACCAAGAAGCTTCACCTGCGCTCGATCATCGTGGAACTTTTATGGTTCCTGAAGGGCGACACGAACATCAAGTACCTGAAAGATAACGGCGTTTCGATCTGGGATGACTGGGCGGATGCCAATGGCGACCTGGGTCCCGTGTATGGAAAACAGTGGCGCAGCTGGGCAGCGCCTGACGGCCGCGTGATCGACCAGATCCAGTGGGTCCTCGACGAAATCCGCACGAATCCGAACTCGCGCCGCCTGATCGTGTCAGCCTGGAACCCGGCTGATGTGAACGAGATGGCCCTGCCGCCGTGCCATTGTCTGTTCCAGTTCAACGTCATGGACGGCAAGCTTAATTGCCAGCTTTACCAGCGCTCGGCAGATATCTTCCTGGGCGTACCTTTCAACATTGCATCCTATGCGCTGTTAACCCTGATGATGGCCCGGGCGACCGGACTGAAACCCGGCGAGTTCGTCCACACGTTCGGGGACGCCCACCTCTATCTCAACCATGTCGAACAGGCGAAACTGCAGCTCACGCGCGAGCCGCGCCCCCTCCCCTCGATCACGCTCAATCCCGACAAGACCGACCTGTTCAGCTGGGAATATGAAGACTTCAAGGTCGAGAACTACACGCCTCACGCCCATATCAAGGCACCTGTGGCGGTCTGATCGGGGCCGCTTACCCCTGCTTCAGGGCCTGCCAGGCTGTCCAAGCATCCCCGGCATACATCAGGCCGGGGCCACCGCCCATATAGACGACAACGCCGAGTGTTTCTGCCACCTCTTCATCCGTCGCGCCGAGACGCTTCAGGGCTTTGGTGTGAAATCCGATACAGCCATCGCATTGTTTGGCTGCGCCGATCGCAAGGGCAATCAGTTCCTTCGTTTTCTTGTCGAGCGCGCCATCGCCCATGGCCGCCTTCGACATTGCGCTGAAAGCCGTAATTGTTTCCAGCGCGTCGGTCTGCCGTAGCCCCGAAATGCCGTGATTGATTCCATCCGTGATGGCCGCATAGTCCTTGGTAACCGACGTCATGCCCGCTCCTGCCTGAAGATTAGCCAGTACGGTGCACCGGTTGGCCGGGAACCGAAATAGGGAAATACCCGGACCGCGCGCGTTAACGCGAAACCCGGGTACTTAAACGGCAGGACTAGAACAGGTAGCGGATGCCTGCGCGGATATTCCGGCCCGGCATTGGCACGCTGTCCTTCAGAACGCTGGTTGCCATGCGTACTTCCTCGTCGCTCACATTGCGCGCCTCAAGGAACAGTTTCGTTCCGGTCCGGCCAAAGCCGTAGCGCGCAATATCAAGGTCAGCATGCAGGTCGGCCGTCACATAGCCATCCGTCGCTAATTGGCCGACGCCCGGCGAATCCTGGTCACCGGCCCATGTCAGCTTCGCACCCAGCGCCAGTGCGCCCCAGTCGGCTTCAGCGCCGGCATTCAGCGTCACCGGCGGCACATAGGGCACATCCGAACCATCATCGAATTCTGCGTTGACGAAGTCGAGCCCGGCATCGAACTTCCAGTCCGCTTTCAACGGCCCATCCAGTAGCTGGTAATTGGCAAAGAGTTCGCCGCCGGTGAACTGCGCGTCCTGCTGGCGGAATTCAAAGACCGGAAGGTCATCCAGTTCTGCGCCCGTCGCGGCGAGATAGATGAAGTCAGAGAAGTCCGTCAGGAACAGGTTCGCGCCGAAGCTCATCGTGTCGTTTTCCCAGCGCGCCGTGCCTTCCAGGTTCAGCCCGCGCTCCTTGCCGAGCGTCGCATCGCCGACTTCGTATTGCTCTGTCGCCAGGTGCGGACCGTCAGCGAACAGCTCGCTCTGGTTCGGCGCCCGTTCGGCCCATGACACCTGCGTTCCGAGGAACCAGCCGGAATCCCAGTGCTTGTGCACACCGGCAGAGCCGCTGGCCAAATCAAAGCTCACCTTGCCGGCGCCTTCATTGTCGAGATCGACCTGCTCAGCGCGCAGTCCACCTTCAATCCCGAGGCCACTGTCAAAGTCATGGGTCTCATAGAGGAAGACACCAACGCTTTTCGTGTCCGTCGGTGTGATGAATGCCTCGTCGCCAATCGCGTCGAGCGAACTATCCGCATACTGGATACCAAACTCGCCTTCGAGCGGGCCCAGCACATGGCCGACTTCCAGCCGTCCCTCGAAACCGTCGGTCTCAAACTTGGTCCCCGGCTCGCCTGGTCCTTCAAATTCGGTATGTTCGTAATTGGCAACCGAGGCCGACCCCGTCACCTTCGTCAGAAAGCCATTGTCGATGTTCAGCCCACCGCGCATGTCATAGCGCGTCTGCTTCAGGTCGATATAGGCGGTCTCTTCCAGGGGAAGGCCATATTGCGAGCTTTGTTGACGCACTGCGCCGCCAAGGAAGCCCTTCTCGCCAACCCATGTCAGGCCGCCCGCGAGGGAATCTGTTTGCACGAACGAGTTCGGCAATTCACCGTCGGGTCCTGCGGGTTCGCCGTTTACGGCGCGCAGGCGATCAGACTGCGCCGACGAGGGAATATCATAATTGCCAAAGTCGCGCGTCGAGGCCGTCAGCGTGCCAACAAGCGATCCCATCACGCCCTGCACGCGCCCACCGGTCTCCGTGCCGTCATTGACGCTATTGCTCGCCGCATAGGCTTCGCCCGCGAAGGGCCGTTTTGGCAGGTCTTCCATGATCAGGCCGTCGATCACGTTGACCACGCCGCCAATCGCCTGCCCGCCGTAAACCAGCGCTGCAGGGCCGCGCAGGATTTCCACCTTCACAGCATCAATCCCGTCCGCGGCTACCTGGTGGTCCGGGCTCGCCGCCGATACGTCGATCACGCCGATACCATTCGTCAGCACCTGAACGCGCTCGGCGCCAAGGCCGCGCAGGATAGGACGGCTGGCGCCCTGCCCGAACGAGGTCGAGGCAACGCCCGGCTGGCGGTCCAGCGTATCGCCCAGCGTCGAGGACATATCCTCAACAAGATCCTTGCGGTCCAGCGCGGCAACATTGCTGACCATTTCACCGGCCGTGCGCTGCGGCCCCGGCAGGGTCACGATAACAGGTTGTTCGATGCGGACTTCGTCTTCGGCTTGCGCGTGCGCCATGCCGGCAAGGAGCGGCGCGGTGGCCACTGCAGCTAGAAGGTATTTCATGGGGGAGGAAACCTGTATTTAGTGTTATAAGATAACGTCTCTTTTTATTAGCGGGCGCACAATGCATGTCAATTGCCCAATGCGGAAAACTGCATCAAAATCCTGCCCAGGCGGCGTGGGGCCGCCTCATTCCTGGGAGGGAAAACCATGAAAGTCTTTGCAGCCGAGCTTATCGGCACCCTGACACTCGTTCTTTTTGGTTGCGGGTCGGCGGTTCTTGCCGGCGACCAGGTCGGGCAACTCGGCATAGCCTTCGCCTTTGGCCTCGCCATCGTGGCGATGGCCTACGGCATCGGCCATATCTCCGGCTGCCACGTAAACCCCGCCGTCAGTTTCGGCGCCTTTATCGCTGGCCGCATGGACGGCAAGACGATGCTCACCTACTGGCTTGCCCAGTTCATCGGCGCCACGATTGGCGCAGGCATCCTCTTCCTTATCGCCAGCGGCCAGAACGGCTATGACGTCGCCGTTGACGGTCTCGGACAGAATGGCTGGGGGACGGGTTACCTCGGCGAGTACAGCCTGATGGCGGCCATCATATTCGAAGTGGTCGCAACATTCCTCTTCCTGATCGTCATCCTCGGATCGACCAATCTGGCCGCACCAACGCCCATGGCGGGCCTATCGATTGGCCTGACACTCACCGCGATCCACATTGTCGGCATTCAGGTGACAGGCGTCTCGGTCAACCCGGCCCGCAGTTTCGGTCCGGCCCTGTTTGCAGGCGGCCATGCCATGTCACAGCTCTGGCTGTTCCTGCTCGCACCGCTGGTCGGCGCCGGCCTTGCCGGCATGAAAGCCCGGTTCGGTCTTCTGGAAAAAGACCCAAGCTAATGCCTCAAGCCTCGGCCGGGTTTACCAGGCCGAGGTTTTCACGCCGCCGCATGATCATCGACACGGCAACCGCGCCCACCATCTTGCCGATCACGAACACCACCCAGTTGGCAATGTGGAACGTATTTCCATCGGGCAGCGGCATTATCCACGCATGATCCCAGAATAAGCGAATGATCGGCAGGGTGACCGGACCGTGAAGGATCGATCCGTTGAAGTTCAGCTGTTTGGCTAGGTCAGCGCCATACAGGAACACCGTCGTGTCGACAGGCGCCGCCAGCGCGCTCGACAACAGGATGCGTGTCGACAACCGGTACTTCGTAAACGTGAACATCAGCCAGTCGACGCCCTCGGAGACCGCGAAGGCAATGCCACTGGCCAGCGCAATCACAGGCCACGCATAGAAAAATGACCACGCCACAGCCATCGCCATCACGGCCAGCACGCGGTGCCCCATCTCGCGCTGCACAAAATCGCGCACAACAAACACCATACCCGTCACAATGGTCATCGGATGCAGCGACAGGCCACGCGGCCAGCTCGCGCTTTTGTCCAGAATCTCGAACTCCGGGATCACGCCGAAAGACCAGTTCAGGAAAGGTATCAAAGCGACATACATAAGCGCCCAAGCACGCCCTTTCAGCATGTATATCGCTGTAAAGGTGAGTGCGAGCGCAACCAAAACCGGAAGCGCTTGTCCTGTATTACCGTTGGTAATTATCGAGAGAAAGGAATTCAGCACGCCATGCCCCTGCAACTGCGTTTCGTGACGGATATCTGACAAATCCGGTTGATTACACCCCAAAAGAATGTGTCTCACATGCTTAACAAGGCGAGGCAAAAAAGCCGTCCGTCAACGAAAAAGCTGAAAGTTGCATCCTTCATCCATGCAGAATGACGTGAAACTGAGCCTGATTGTTGCCCGTGGCCGCAATGGCGTCATCGGGGCCGCCGGCGAACTCCCATGGCGCCTGAAGGGCGACATGATGTTCTTCAAGCGCATAACCATGGGAAATCCTATCATCATGGGCCGCAAGACGTGGGAAAGCCTGCCCAAGCGCCCCCTGCCCGGTCGCGAGAATATCGTGATGACGCGCGACTGGACCTATGATGCTCCCGGCGCGCGCGTCTATTCCAACTTCATCGCCGCCATGAATGCCGCCAAGGCGGTTGCCGCGCGCGATGGCCGCAAAGAAGCCTTCGTGATCGGCGGCGAGGCCATCTACACGCTGGCCATGCCGCTCGCTGACCGCATCTACCTGACAGATGTCGAATCCTATCCCGAAGGCGACGCCTATTTCCCGGAACTCGACGAGCATGAATGGCGCGAACATACGTCCGAGCATTTCGAGGCCGCTGAGGGCAATGATTTTGCCTACACGATCCGCAAGCTTGAGCGCGTTCACGCCGCAAGCCATGCCGACACAAATTCCTGACCCTTCAATAACCCGGGAATAACCCGCGAACGGTCAGCCACAAGGCCGTGGCGCTCCCCTGCGTCAGCCGTTGCGGCCCTTCAATGCCGGGCCTAGTGTTCCTCCAAAACAAGGAGGAACACGCATGGATTTCGAACTCGTCGCCGATGGTCTCGGCTTTCCGGAAGGCCCCGTCGTCATGTCGGACGGCTCGGTCATCGTCGTTGAAATCCAGAAAGGCCAGATCTCCCGGCACTGGGGCAAGGGCAAGTCAGAAGTCGTGGCAACGCCCGGCGGCGGCCCCAACGGCCTCGCCATCGGGCCGGACGGTGCCCTCTGGTGCTGCAACAATGGGGGCTTCCAGTGGTCGAACGTCGAGGGCCTGCTAATCCCCGGCAACGCGGCGGATGACTATTCCGGCGGCCGCATCGAGCGTATCGATCTCTCCACCGGCAAGGTCGAACGCGTGCTCGACAGCGTTGGCGGCAACAAGCTCAAAGGCCCGAACGATCTCGTCTTTGACAAGGCCGGCAACCTCTATTTCACCGACCATGGCAAATCCTATTCCCGCCACCGCGACTATGGCGGCCTCTTCTACCTCGCCAAGGGCGCGTCGGAAGCGAAAGAGCTCGATTTCCACTATTCCAGCCCCAATGGCGTTGGCCTCTCGCCAGATGAGCAGACCGTCTTCATGGCCGACACGATGACCGGCCGCATGTGGGCCTTCGACCTCGCCGCCCCCGGCGAGATCAAGCCCGCCAGCCCCTTTAATGGCGGCCGCGTCGTCGCCACGATGCCGGGTCTGCAATACTTTGACAGTCTCGCCATGACCGCTGCGGGCAATGTCTGCGTCGCCACCATCCTCAATGGCGGCATCACGACCATCACGCCTGAGGGCGATTTCAGCCACACGGCCTTCCCGGACATGCTGGTCACCAATATCGCCTTTGGCGGCGACGACATGAAGGATGCCTGGCTCACGCTTTCCAGCACAGGCCAGCTCATCAAGTGCCGCTGGCCGGAAGCCGGCCTCGTCCTGAACTTCAACGCCTGAGACGGCGCCTAGTCCTCGAAAATGATTTCGGGGGCAGGCTTCGTTTCCAGCGTATCGAGGCCCACGGCCACGGTGCGCGCAAGTTCGTGGAAGATACGCCCCGGCTCGCCGCCGGACAGCGCCGCCGGCTTGCCCGCATCTCCGCCCTCGCGAATGGTCTGCAGCATTGGAATTTGCCCCAGCAGCGGCAGGCCCAGCGTCTTGGCCATGGCCGCGCCGCCGCCCTCGCCCATCAGGTAATGGCGATTGCCCGCCGGGTCTTCGAACCAGCTCATCGTCTCGACAATGCCAAGCACGGGCACGGCCGTTTTCGTAAACATCGCGGCTCCGCGCCGCACATCGGCCAGCGCCACTTCCTGCGGCGTTGTCACGATCACCGCCGCCGTCACCGGTACGCGCTGGGCAATCGCCAGCTGAGCATCACCCGTGCCCGGCGGCGTGTCGATCACAAGCACGTCCAGTTCGCCCCATTCGGCATCATTCAGCATTTGAGCGATCGCCGACATCACGATCGGCCCGCGCCAGATCATTGGCGCATCCGGATCCGACAGATAGCCGATCGACAGCGTCTTCATCCCGTAGGCCTCAACAGGCACCAGCTTCTTTGACGCCGCTGTCTCCGGCTGCGCCTCCTGCATGCCGAGCATGGTCGGGATCGACGGCCCGTAGACATCTGCGTCGAGCAGCCCGACTTTCATGCCCGCCTTGGCCATCGCCGCCGCCAGATTGACCGCGACAGTCGACTTACCGACCCCGCCCTTGGCGCTCGCCACGACGAGAATCCGGTCAATTCCGGCAATCTTGGGTATACTGCCCCCTTGCGTCGGCGCGCCCTGCTGCATCGCCTCATCAGAGAGGCGCGCGCCCTTGGACACACGCCGCGGGGCCGGTTCAAGCTTTACATGCTTGTGCGCAGGGGCCGTCACCTGGGCCGTCAGGATGCTGGTCACAGCCTGCACGCCGGGCACCAGTTCAGCCCGTCCTTCGGCCTCGATCCGGCGCGCCTCAGCCCCCGCCTGATCGGCCGGATCTGCAAGCAATACTAGGATCGCGCGCCCTGACTCGTCCACGTCCACCGACTCCAGCCAGTCCGGCGCCCCAAGGGCGTTTCGTACCTGTCCGGCCAGTTTCCGGCGGGATTTTTCCTTCGAACCAAACACTTTCTGCGACTCCTACGTCCTTGAAGCCCGGATTGAGGCATGCACATATCACGCAAGACACTATATAGAAGCCTACGAAACCAACAGGAGGGGCTATGCCCTGGGATGACAAGAACAAATCCAGCGGCCCATGGGGCGGCGGATCCGACGACGAGCCTGCCAAGGATGGTGGTTCGCCATGGACGCGCCCTGGCGGCGGCGGGGGCAATAATAACGACCTCGAAGCACAGATGAAACGTATGCAGGAGCGCTTCCGCAAGCGCTCTAATGGCAATGGTGGCGGCGGTGGACGCCGTCGCGGCGGCGGCGGTACGGGTCCCAATTTCGGCCCGCTCGGCTTTGTCGTGCTCGTCGGTATTGCCCTGCTTGGCTGGCTTTCCACAAGCGTCGTCATGGTCGATCCGACCCAGCAGGCGGCCGTTTTCCGCTTCGGCAAATGGCAGACCAATTTCGGGCCAGGCCTGCACTTCCACCTGCCTGCCCCGCTTGAGGAGCATGTTCTCGTCGAGGTCGAAAACCGTAAAGAAACGCGGATCGGCAACAATCTCGAAGAAAGCCTGATGCTGACGCAGGACGAAAACATCGTCGACATCCAGTTTTCTGTTTTCTGGAAGGTGAATTCCGAACACCCGGAAAACTTCATCCTGAACGTCAAGAACCCCTCGGAAGCCGTCGAACAGGTCGCCGAATCGGTCATGCGTGAAGTCGTCGGCAAAACGCGCCTTCAGGGCGTGATCACGACCGAACGTGATGTCGTACAGACCGAAGTGGGCAAACAGATTCAGTCCCTGCTCGATGATTATCGCGCCGGCATCGAAATCCTCGCCGTCACGATCGACCGCTCGGACCCGCCGAAACAGGTCATCGAGGCCTTCAACGACGTGAACGTCGCCGAACAGGACGCCGAGACCAATATCAACCAGGCCACCCAGTTCGCCAACGAAGTCGTTCCGCAAGCCCGTGGTAGCGCCCAGCGCATCCTGCAGGAAGCAGAAGCCTATCGCGACCAGGTCCTCGCCGACGCACAGGGTGAGGCCTCACGCTTCGAACAAATCTACGAAGAATATCGCAAGGCCCCACGCGTCACGCGTGAGCGCATGTATCTTGAAACCATGGAAAAAGTGCTGGAGCGCTCCGACAAGCTGATCATGGATCAGGACTCCGGCGCCGTTCCCTACCTGCCGCTGGAACGAACGCAGCGGTCCACGAACGGAGGGCAGCAATAATGCGTACTTTTGGATGGCTAACCATCATCATCGCGGGCGCCGTACTTCTGGTGCTCATGAATTCATTCTTCGTCGTCCGTCAGGACGAGCAGGCCCTGATGCTTCAGGTCGGCGAGCCCAAGCAGGTGTTCAACGCACCGGGCCAGGACCAGGCAGGCCTCTACTTCAAGATCCCGATGTTCCAGCAGATCGAAAAGCTGGATAAGAAGAATATCGGCCTTGATATCGAGAATATCGAAGTGCTGGCATCCGACCAGCGCCGCCTCACGGTCGATGCCTTCGTCCGCTGGCGCATCAAGGATCCGCTGAAATTCTACCAGCGTTTCCGCAACGAGCCTGCCGCTGCACGTCAGTTGCAGCAGATCACCAACTCGAACATTCGCGAAGCCCTGGGCGACGTGCCGGTGCCGGAAATCATCTCCGGCCAGCGCTCGCAGCTCATGGACCGTATCCGTGAGCGGGTGAACGCCCAGCTGACCGAGGACGGCATCGACATTGTCGACGTCCGCATCCGCCAGGCCGACCTGCCGACCGAAGTCGCAGAAGGCGTCTACAGCCGTATGCAATCGGCCCGTCTGCAGGAAGCCCAGCGCATCCGTGCTGAAGGCGAGGAAAAGGCGCGCCTTATCCGCGCCCAGGCCAGCCGCGAGAAAACGGTTATCGAGGCTCAGGCCCGGGAACAGGCCGAGACGATTCGCGGTGAAGGCGATGCCAAGTCGACGGAAGTCTATGCCAATGCCTACAACAAGGACCCGGAATTCTTCCGCTTCCAGCGCGCGCTGATTGCCTGTGACAAGGCCATTCAGCAAGGCACGCAGATCATCGTGGCACCCAAGAGCCTCGGCATATGTGACGAGTTCATCGAAAGCGCCCGTATCAATGGCGGTTCCCGCTAGGAAATCGGGCCTGTGTCAAAGCTTTACCTGATACTGGCTGCGGCCGGTCTATGGTTCTTTCTGGAGGGGGCGATCTACGCGATCGCCCCCGACTTCATGCGCCGCATGGCCGCCCGACTTGCGGAAATGTCCAGCCGCGACGTCGCCTTTGCCGGGCTGGCCTCGGCCGTCCTCGGCGCCCTTCTGGTTGTCTTTGCAGTGCGAGGCGCCTGAGCCTGTTGCAACAGGGGCGCAAAGCGCCATACTGCTCAGGATACGAGCAACATCCGATCCTCAGGAGCCTCTTCTCACATGCGCATTCCGGCACTCGCCGCCCTTGGTTTCATTCTTGCCTCCGGGCTGCCGGCTTCTGCTCAACAGAGCCTGTCGCAAGCGGTCGATGGTGTTGACCAGAAAGTGCAGCCGAGCAGCCTTCGCGACCTGTCGAAGCGCCTGATGCCCGCCGTCGTGAACATCTCGACCCAGCAGACAATCGCGCCCAATGGCCTGCCAACCTTCCCTGAAGGTTCCCCCATGGAGCGCTTCAATGAATTCTTCGGGCGCGACGAAGATGGCTTCCAGCGCCAGGGCTCGCTCGGCTCCGGCTTCGTCATCAGCGCCGACGGCATCATCATCACCAACAATCACGTCATCGACAATGCCGACGAGATCGAGGTCAACTTCTCCGACGGTCGCGTGCTTGACGCGATCCTGATCGGGCGCGACCGCGACACCGACATTGCCGTGCTCAAGGTCAAGAGCAACACGCCCCTGCCTTTCGTCGATCTCGCCGACAGCGACCATGCGGAAGTCGGCGACTGGGTCATCGCCATCGGCAACCCGTTCGGTTTTGGCGGCTCAGTCTCGGCCGGCATCATCTCGGCCCGCAACCGCGACCTCAATTCCGGTCGCTCGGACGACTTCATCCAGACCGACGCGGCCATCAACCGCGGCAACTCGGGCGGTCCCCTGTTCAATCTCGGCGGCGAAGTGGTCGGCGTGAACACAGCCATCATCTCGCCGACTGGCGGCTCGGTCGGCATTGGCTTCTCGGTGCCATCCAATCTCGTGAAGCGCATCTCGCAACAGCTGATCGAGCATGGCAAAGTCCGCCGCTCATGGCTCGGCGTGAACGTTCAGGATGCAGACGAAGCCCTCGTCAAGGCCTACAAGGCCAAGGGCAAGGGCGGCGTCATCATCACACGCATCACCGATGACGGCCCGGCTGACAAAGCCAAGCTCGAAGTCGGCGATCTCGTCCTCGCCTTCGACGGCCAGGCCATCGCCAGCGTACGTGAAATGACCCGCCTCATCTCCGACGAGCCGATTGGCAAGACCGTGCCGCTCTCCATCATCCGTGATGGCAAGGCCCGCACGATCTCGGTGACCCTCGGCGAACTGCAGGATGATGACGAAGCCACACCGGCTCAAACCCTCCCCGATGGCCCGGCCAGCAGCAATGATCTCGGCGCCGAGCTTGCCGGCATCGATGATGACGCCCGCCGCCGCTTCGGCATCCCGAAAGATGTTGACGGCGTCGTCGTCACCGGCGTCAGCGCGCGCGGGCGCTCTTTCGGCAAGCTCAACCGCGGTGACGTGATCGTGGAAGTGAACTTTACCAAGGTCGCCTCGGTCACCGACACCGTCTCCCGTGTGGAAACGGCGATGACCACGCCGCAACAGCCCCTCCTCCTGCGCGTCAAGCGCCGGGGGGATGCCGGCTGGTTTGACCAGTTCCTGTCGATAGAACTGACCAGGAAATAATCAAACGCCCAAACAAAAAAGGCGCCGCTCATCCAGCGGCGCCTTTCTTCATTCAGTCCATTCCGCTTTAGATCGCGGTGAGGATTTCCTTGGCGGCGGCGTGGCACTTTTCGATCTCGTGATCGAGGCCAACGCAGATGCGTGTCCATTCCGGCTTGTCTGCCCAGCGCGAGCCAACCACTTTGACGCCCTTCTCGAGCATCTTGTCGGCGAACTCCTGGTTGTTCATGCCAAGGTCCATGTAGATGAAGTTGCCCTGCGGGTTTGGCGCATACGGACGACCGAGATCGTTCGCCATGGCGATCAGTTTCTCGCGGCCCTTGATCATCTTCAGGCGCATGTCATTGAAATAGGCCGTGTCGTCGAGGCTGGCCATGCCAGCCACGAGGCCGAGATGGTTGACCGACGAGAGACGGCCCGTCTTGCGCATCGCCATCGCCATGTCGGCAGGCATGATGCCATAGCCGAGACGCTGGCCAGCCATCGCGTAGATCTTGGAGAATGTGCGCGCCACGATCACCGGCTTACCTGCGGCGACGAACTCGCTCATCACGCCAGCCGGGAAATCGTCGGCCATGTCCATATAAGCTTCGTCGATGAAGACCGGCACTTTGCTGGAAGCATCTTCGATGAAGGCTTTCAGCTTGGCAGGCTCGATCGTGCGGCCCGTCGGGTTGTTCGGGTTACAGATGTATACGGCGCCGGTGTTCGGGCCAATGGCGGCAGAGATGGCTTCAAGGTCGTAGCCGAGGTCTTGCGTCAGCGGCATGTAGACCACTTTCGTCCCGGCCTGTTCGGCAACGCGTGGAACGCCTTCATACGTGATGGCCGAGGTGACGATCTCGCCGCCCTTGACGTTCACATAGTCAGAGAAGGCCGCCAGGATTGGCGAGGAGCCATTGGTCACCAGAACCTGCTCCGGTAGCACGCCTTCACGGGCGGCCACTTTCTCGGCGAAAGCCTGCGTCAGCGGATAGGCATAACGGTTCAGGTTGTTCAGTTCTTTCGACATGGCTGCGACAGCCATCGGCGACGGGCCATAGGGGTTCTCGTTGGCCGACATGATCGCGAGACCGTCGGGATTGACGGCAGGTGCTGTAACGTTCGCCGCCGTGGCAGGCGCTGGCGCCGTCGCGCTGGCGCTGTCGGAACAGGCAGCCAGGCCCGCCGCTGCGCCGAGCGCACCAACGCCGGCAAATTTCATCAGATTACGCCGGGATGGCGAGATCAGCTGGTCGTAGTCAGGATTTTTCATTGCAATGCCCTCTGGGAAATGGGCGGGCTTGTGGCGAAAACTCTACTGACCTCACCCGCTGGAATGAGTGCACTACGCAACGGGCTCCTCTTCTGGCGCAACGATTATTATTCAAGCCCCATAAAATGGGACAAATTTGCACATCAATCAGTCAGGCTGGCTCGCTCCTGAAGCGAAATGCACGCAAATGGCCTTGAAAACGTGCAGGCTCAGCCGGTGACGAACTCGTCCGCCGCATAGCCCTGGAAGAACAGCGCCGCCGTCAGGTCCGTGTGCTGGATGGCTGCCGTGGCCTGCTCGGCCACGATCGGCTTGGCATGGAAGGCGATGCCAAGGCCCGCCGCACGGATCATGTCGAGATCGTTCGCGCCGTCGCCAAGGGCCAGCGCGTCGGCGCGGGTCAGGCCGTACGCCGCTGCCGCCTCGTCCAGCGCCGTCAGCTTCGCTTCACGCCCGAGAATAGGCTGCCCCACCTGGCCGGTCAGCACCGCGCCATCATCCACCAGCGTGTTGCCGCGATGCGCATCGAAGCCCGACGCCACGGCCACGCGTGACGTGAAGAACGTGAACCCGCCGGAGACAAGCACCGCATGTGCCCCGTTTGCCTTCATCGTCGCCGTCAGCGTCCTGGCACCGGGGTTCAGCGTGATGCGCTCTTTATAGGCGGCCTCCAGCGCAGACAGCTCCAGCCCCTTCAACATGCCCACCCGCGTCGTCAGCGCGCCCTCGAAATCCAGCTCGCCCCGCATCGCCCGCTCGGTGATCGCCGAGACTTCCGCCTTGAGCCCGGCAAAGTCGGCCAGCTCGTCGAGACACTCCTGCCCGATGATGGTCGAGTCCATGTCCGAGATCAGCAGCCGCTTGCGCCGCGCTTCGACCGGCAAAAGGGCCACATCCACCCCGGAAAGTCCCTTCAACGGTCCACGAAGTCCCTCAACGTCCGCCTCAGACGCCGCAAAAACATACTCGCAAGCCTGCCAGGGTGCGCCGTCAGCGAGTATTCTCAGCTGCGCATCCCGTACGCCCGCAGACACCAGTATTTCACCCAGTTCTGCAGCCAGATCGGCACGCGATGGCGCCGCAACGGCAGTTGCAGCAAAAAAATTGCGGGACTTATCCGGGTTCTGGCTCATGTTATTCCGTCTCTTGGTGTCTTCCAACTTACCCGACTAGCCCTTAGGTCTAGAGCATGCATCCGGCAATCCTCATTCACGGCCCCACTGCCAGCGGCAAGACCGCCCTCGCCATCGCCGTCGCCCGGCGACTGGGAGGTGAGGTCATCAATGCTGATTCCATGCAGGTTTACAGGGACCTGCAAGTCATCAGCGCCCGCCCCGACGCAGAGGAGATGGATGGTGTCGAACACCATCTCTTCGGCCATGTCGATGCGGCAACGCGTTATTCCACCGGCGACTGGCTGGAAGAAGCCCGCAGCGAAATCAAGCGCGTCGAGCTGAAAGGCAAGCGCGCCATCCTTGTCGGCGGCACAGGTCTTTACCTGCTCGCTCTGACGCAAGGCCTGTCCAGCATCCCGCCCGTGCCTGAAGACATCCGCGCCGAAGTGCGCGCTATTGCCGAGGCCGAAGGCGCCGAAGGCCTTCGCGACCGCCTCGCCCCCGTCGATCCCGACACCGCCGAACGGCTCGGCACGGGCGACCGCCAGCGCCTCGCGCGGGCCTATGAAGTCTGGCTCGCCACGGGTCGCCCCCTCGGCCACTTCCACGACGAGCGTCAGCCGCCTGTCCTAAATGATGGCGAATGGATCGGCTTTGCCCTCACCCCGCCCCGGGCGCGCCTCTATCAGAAGATCGACCGGCGCTTTGAAGGCATGCTGATGCAGGGCGCCATGGATGAGGCCCGCGCGCTGATGGCGCGCAACCTCGACCCCGAGCTTCCCGCCATGAAGGCCCATGGCATGCCCTGGCTCACCGCCTTTGCCCGCGGCGAGATCACCGCAGAACTCGCCGCCGAGAACGCCAAGCGCGATACACGCCGCTATGCAAAGAGGCAGTTCACCTGGATCGGCAGGCAGTTCCCATTCTGGCCCAGAATTCCCTCACCGGAGCCTGAAAACCGACTCAGGGTCATTCATGCCCTTTATAGGGAGATTGACACGGTCAAAGAGGCAGATTATTCCTGAGCCCGACGTTGGAGGAAACGCACCGTGCGCACATCACTAGTACTCGTTATTAGGCATCCGTAGTCGACTGATCACACAGTCGATTGCGGATGCGCGCACATAAGGGTCTCCTCAGGGGGCCCTTTTTCATTTCAGCCCTAGCCCGAATTTCCCACACAGTCCGAGAGCCCCCATGACCACTGCCACAAAGACCAAGACGCGCGCCGCTAACCCGGCACCGACAGAGCCCCGCATTATGACGGGCGCCGAGATTGTCATCGAGGCGCTTCGTGAGCAGGGTGTAGACGCGCTCTTTGGTTATCCTGGCGGAGCTGTCCTCCCCATCTATGACGCGCTCTTCTCGGCGCCTGATATCAGCCACATCCTGGTGCGCCATGAACAGGGCGCGGGCCATGCTGCCGAAGGCTATGCTCGTTCCACCGGCAAATGCGGCGTTGCCCTTGTCACATCCGGCCCCGGCGCCACCAACATGGTCACGCCGATTACCGACGCGATGATGGACTCCATTCCCATGGTCGTCCTCTGCGGTCAGGTTCCGACCCATCTGATCGGCACCGATGCCTTCCAGGAATGCGATACGGTCGGCATCACCCGCACCTGTTCCAAGCACAATTACCTCGTCACCGACGTGAACGATCTTGCGCGCGTGATGCACGAAGCCTTCCTGATTGCCACATCCGGCCGCCCCGGCCCGGTCGTGATCGACATCCCGAAGGACGTCCAGTTCGCAACGGGCGCCTATATCGGCAAGGACGGCATCCATAAATCGACCTACAAGCCGCAGACCCAGCCACACGCTGATGCGGTCGCGGCGGTTGTCGATCTCATCATGACCTCCTCATCGCCCGTCTTCTATACCGGCGGCGGTGTCATAAATTCCGGCCCGCGCGCCTCGAAACTGCTGCGCGAACTGCAGGCCGTGACCGGTATCCCCGTCACCTCCACGCTGATGGGCCTCGGCGCCTTCCCGGCTTCACACCCGGATTGGCTCGGCATGCTCGGCATGCACGGTGCCTATGAGGCCAACCATGCCATGCATGACTGCGACCTGATGATCTGCGTTGGCGCCCGTTTCGACGACCGCGTCACCGGCCGTGTCGACGCCTTCTCGCCCAACTCCAAGAAGGTCCACATCGATATCGACGCCTCCTCGATCAACAAGATCGTCCGCGTTGACGTGCCTGTCGTCGGTGACTGCGCCGCGACGCTGGACGCGATCCTGAAGGAACTGGCGAAACGCAAGGGCAAGCGCCCGGACCTGTCCGCCTGGAAAAAGCAGATCACCGCATGGCGCGACCGTAACTGCTTTGCCTACAAGAACTCCGACACGGTGATCAAACCGCAATATGCGGTCCAGCGGCTCTATGAACTGACCAAGGACCGCGAGACCTATATCTCGACCGAAGTCGGCCAGCACCAGATGTGGGCCGCCCAATTCTACCATTTCGAGGAGCCGAACCACTGGATGACCAGTGGCGGCCTCGGCACGATGGGCTATGGCCTGCCGGCCGCCGTCGGTATTCAGGTTGCCCATCCGGGCGCGCTGGTCATCGACATTGCCGGCGAAGCCTCGATCCAGATGGTGATGCAGGAATTCTCGACCGCCGTTCAGCACCGCCTGCCGGTCAAGGTCTTCATCATGAACAATGAATGGATGGGCATGGTCCGCCAGTGGCAGGAATTGCTGCACGGCGAGCGCTATTCGCATTCCTATTCCGAAAGCATCCCGGATTTCGTGAAACTGGCCGAAGCGCTCGGCGGCCATGGCATCCGCTGCGACGACCCGACTGAACTCGACGGCAAGATCAAGGAAATGATCGCCCATGATGGCCCTGTCCTGTTCGATTGCCGCGTCGAAAAGGCCGAAAACTGCCTGCCGATGATTCCCTCGGGCTCTGCGCATAATGAGATGATCCTCGGCGAGATAACTGGTAACGAAGTCAGCGACGCCGGGAAGAAGCTGGTCTGATGACCGGACAGGCATTGGGTTATGGGACGGACCGAGACATGAGTACGAGCGAGATTCTCGCCCTGCTACGCGAGCACCTTGATGTGGTGATCGCGCTCGGCTCTGCGCTCGTCGCCCTCGTCAGCGCCTTTGCCTCGCGCGCCGAAACCCGCCGCCAGCGACGCCTGCAGACCGAGCGCCTGCGCCAGAGCATTGATGCGGCCAGCCTCGAATGGGGCAATCACGCCATTGATGCGCTCGGCCGGGCCGCCATGTTCGCCCGTACGCGCCACTTGCAGGCCAATGAGGGCAGCTTTGTCGGCGGCAAGACCAGCCAGTTGATCGGTCTATCTGCCCTGGTTGAGCGCGGCCGCATGTTCTTCCCCAATCTCGATGCCGATAATAAGGGCGTCGACAAGGACAGCGCCTATCGCGGCCACCGTCCGCCCATCCTCGATGCCGTGATGTGGGCCTATTTCGAGCTGCAGGCGATGACCCGCGATGGCGGCCCGACCGGAGACAACAGCGCTGACTTCATCGAAGACTGCCGTCGCCTCATGGTGTCGGAACTGCAGGCCCACCTCGATCCGCGCCGACTCGACAAGATCGTTGAGCGCTATAATGACCAGACCCAAGACAACCGACGCGATGCCATCAACCGCGCCAAGGCGCTGAAAGCCCGCCTCGAAACGCGCAGGCCCGGCGTCATCCTCGACACATCCGACGTGCCGGGCACCCAAACGGAGACGAAACAATGAGCGACGGCACCAGCGGCGCCCCCGGCAATCCCAAATCAGCCTATTTCCTCTCGCATGCCGATGAGGAAGTCGAACGGCGCACGCTTGCCGTGCTCGTCGATAACGAGCCGGGCGTTCTCGCCCGCGTCGTCGGCCTGTTCTCGGGCCGCGGCTACAACATTGACAGCCTGACCGTGGCCGAGGTCGATGCCAGCCAGCATCGCTCGCGCATCACCATCGTCACGCAGGGCACGCCGCACATTCTCGAACAGATCGAGGCCCAACTGCTGCGCATCGTTCCCGTCGGCGAAGTCATCGACATCACCAAGTCCAAGCGCGGCATTGAGCGCGAACTGGCCCTCATCAAAGTGGCCGGGACAGGCGAAGTCCGCGTCGAAGCCCTGCGCATCGCCG
Source organism: Hyphomonas oceanitis SCH89 (assembly GCF_000685295.1). Classification (GTDB taxonomy): domain Bacteria; phylum Pseudomonadota; class Alphaproteobacteria; order Caulobacterales; family Hyphomonadaceae; genus Hyphomonas; species Hyphomonas oceanitis. Next base: position 105,206 of record NZ_ARYL01000007.1, on the reverse strand, counting down.
AAATCTTCCGCGCTCGCGTCATCGACACCACGAACGAGAGCTTCATCTTCGAGCTCACCGGCGCCTCCGACAAGATCAGCCAGTTCATCGACCTGATGCGCCCGCTCGGTCTCGTCGAAGTCAGCCGCACAGGCGTTCTCTCGATCAAACGGGGAAAGGAACAGGGATGAGCAGGCTCGGCCTTCTGCTCCTGTCCGGCCTGCTTGTCGCAGGCGCTGCCAGTGCAGTGGAAGAAACTCCGGAAAGCTGCCGCCCCAAAGTGGCGGGCACGGCGCTTGCGCTCGCAGGCGACGCCGAGAGCGCACAGCTGCAATGCGATATTGATCGCGCTGCCCAGCTCGCCGCCCGTTCCGAACGCCGCTCTGCAACCGCCCCCCGCCCCGTCGTGCGCGTTGTTGACACGGCTTCGCCCTCCGGCACGGCCTATATCTATGACGTGATCGGCACACTGCCCAATTACTGGCTTGAGGCCCGCAACGTCCCCGGCGACGACAGCGAGCGCACCCGCGTGCCTGCCTGCACACTGGGCACGAACATTCCAGCCGACGTCTCACAACTCATCTCCAGCGAATTGACATCTGCAGCCTCAGAAGCGCTGCCGGAATATGGCGCGCGCGAGGACATTCAGGTCAATCCTGACGGATCGAAGCGCGTCGTCCTTCTCCTCGATACACACGACATCATCACCACGGTCGAAACAGAAGCAGGCACGCGGCACTTCTCGCGCCACGCCCGCGCCTCTGACGAGATCGCCCGGCTCAACCAGACCATCATCGGCGTCGCAAATTTCAGCGACAGCTGGGTCTGCGACGCCAACTGAACCCTCACCCTTCCAATCAACCCCCACCCCAAAGCGGAGCTTTTTGAAGCCAATGAAAGTTTACTACGAGCAGGATGCGGATCTTTCCCTTATCCAGAACAAGAAAGTTGCAGTCGTCGGTTATGGCAGCCAGGGCCACGCCCATGCCCTGAACATGCGCGATAGCGGCGTGAAGCAGCTCAAGGTCGCCCTCGCTGCTGGTTCCGCCAGCCGCAAGAAAGCCGAAGCAGAAGGCATCGAAGTCACCACGGTCGAAGAAGCCACGAAATGGGCTGACGTGCTGATGATCCTCGTCCCGGACGAGAAACAGGCCGTTCTCTTCGCCAACGAAATCGAGCCACACCTGCGCGCTGGCCAGCACATCATGTTCGGCCACGGTTTCAACATCCACTACAATCTCATCCGCCCACGCGCTGATGTTGACGTGTCGCTCTCCGCGCCAAAAGGCCCGGGCCACACGCTGCGCGCGCAATACCAGATGGGCTTTGGCCTGCCGGGCCTTATCGCCATCCATCAGGACGCTTCGGGCTCCGCAACCGATGTTGCGCTCTCCTATTCGAAAGCCATCGGCAACACGCGCGCTGGCGTCATCCAGACATCGTTCCGCGAAGAAACCGAAACCGACCTCTTCGGCGAACAGGCTGTCCTTTGCGGCGGTATCGTCGAGCTGATCAAGGCTGGCTTCGAAACACTGGTTGAAGCCGGCTATGCGCCCGAAATGGCTTATTTCGAATGCCTCCACGAAACCAAGCTGATCGTCGACCTGATCTATGAAGGCGGCATCGCCAACATGAACTACTCGATCTCGAACACGGCCGAGTATGGCGAATATGTCTCCGGCCCGCGCATTGTGAACTCGGAAACCAAGGCCGAGATGAAGCGCGTTCTGACCGACATCCAGGATGGCACGTTCGCCCGCAACTGGGTTCTCGAAAACCAGGCCGGCGCCCCAAGCTTCCACGCAAAACGCGCCCGCATGAACGATCACCTCATCGAGGAAGTCGGCGAAAAACTGCGCGGCATGATGCACTGGGCCCAGAACGACCGCCTGGTCGACAAAGCCCGCAACTAGGCTTCGCCCATATACGGCATGCCGGACCTATTCGTCCGGCATGCCGCCTGCGGCCACGTTCAAGTCCACATCGCCCTTTACGCCCGCCACATTACCCCGCATCGAATGCTGCCAGATGGCATAGGGCATGTCTGGCGCGCCCTCGACACTGCGTATCCAGAGCGGGTAGCGGTCGAAGGATCCCGCGACCCAGTCCGCGTAGAATTCCTTTGTCGTGTAGAGCACCGGCACCGCGCCATATTCCGCTTCCAGCCTTTCCAGAAAGGCCTGTAACTCAGCCTTCGTGCCAGCCTCATCCCGGAACGGCTTGCAATTATGGGCATATTCCAGGTCCACCGCTGGCGGCAGCGTGCCCTCGCGCACCTCGACCGCGCGGATGAAGTTCACTGCCTGCGCCTCCCACGGCTTGCATAAAATATAGAAATGATAGGCGCCAACGGCATAGCCCCGCCGCGTTGCCTCGATCCAGTTCTGCTGGAAGTCCTCGTCCGTCCAGTCGCGCCCCTCGGTGGCCTTCAGATAGATGAAGTCGACCCCGGCCCCTTCCAGCAGGTCCCAGTTCACCGCGCCATTATGATGTGACAGGTCGATGCCATTGGCCCCCGGCGCCAGCAGGCCGGGCTCAGGCAGGGCCGCGGACGGCTCTGCCGAACACCCGGAAAGGACCAGGAATACGCAGAACAGGAGGAATCGAAGGTCCATGAGGGCCAATCTGGCATGCAAAGTAGGCGCCGTCGCGTCGAAATGCTTACGCTCCGGCGGCGGCCTCAAGGCGAGATGAAGGCCCTCCAAACGGCCTCATGGCATGTATTTTGCTCTGAAATCCCTTGTATTTCAGTCACCAGGGGATGTGACCAGTGGTAAACCAACTCTCCGCCAAGCAAGGCGAAGGCAGCTTCATCGCCGCAGGCACGCGCCTTGAAGGCCAAATCGCCTTCACCGGCCCGACCATCGTGTCCGGTCACCTGAAAGGCGACGTCATCGCAGATGGCCTTCTGGTTATCGAGGCCGGGGCCATTGTCGACGGCAGCATCGACGGCACACTCATTGTGGTTCACGGCACGCTCACCGGCACGATCAGCGCCAGTGATATGATCGAAGCCTTTCCCGGTTGCCGTATCGAGGGGCGGGCCTACGCGCCCAGCATGCGCGTTGATGGCGGCGCGACTGTGCTGGCCGATCTGTTGATTGCACCGGTTCGTCCTGCTGACTGGAACGCCCCGAAACAGGCCGCCCCGGGTCCGCAACAGGTCCGGCCACAGCCCAGCCCGAAACCGGTTCAGGCAGACATTCCGGCGCCTGCGCCCCTGCCACCTTTCGTCAACACCATGTTCTCGCAGCCGGCCAAGACCAGCTCGGGCAGCTGAGGCCCTAGCGGCCCGCGCCGTCTTTCAGGCGTTCCCACGTGTCATCATTGGGGTCATAGGCAGCGAGCCCCGTGATCCGGTCGCAGGCCCATTTATATCCGTCATCACAGGCTGACTGGAGAATGCGCGTGCCCTCGGCCACGTTCTTCGCGCCGCCCTTGCCCGCGAATACCATGTTGCCATAACCGGCGCAGCCGCTCACTTCGCCCAGGTCGCACGATTTCTTGTAGAGCAGGCGCGACTGCGCGAGGTCCTGCTCCACGCCGTCGCCCTTGTTGGTCAGGTAGGCGAGCGAGGCACAGCCTGCCGCATTCTTGCCGTTGCAAGCCTTGCGATAGGCTTCGCCGGCCAGCTTGTAATCCTGCATCCCGCCCCAGCCTTTGCGGTAATAGTCGCCAAGCTTGGTGCAGGCTTCATAATCCTTGGTGCCGCAAGCCTTAATGGCCTCAGTCCGGCCTGCGCGGTCCTTCTCCAGGTTCTGGGTCGCCTGCTCGAGCGCGATCTCGGCCTGCGTACGCTCGACCTTTTGGCCGTATTGCGCAGAGGCTGGCGCGGCCATCAGGCCGGCAGCGGCGATAAAAACAACACTCGTCAGGAAGCGCATGGCAGCAATCTCCAATGATATTCTGTAACATTCAATATAAGCCTCGCCGGGCACGGCGTCCATGAGCCGGGCTGCTTAAGGAATCGTAACCTCCCCTTGCCGCCATGGCCCTCTCGGCGCAAACTCGGCAAAACAGTTCGGGAGACATCAGGCACATGGCAGCGCAAGACCAGCAACCCATCGGATCAGGCTTTGGTGGAAAGACGACGGCCAGCGAAGTGCTCGTCGGCATTGACCTGACCGGCCGGAACGCGATCGTGACAGGTGGCTATTCCGGCATCGGGCTCGAAACGGTCCGCGCACTGGCCGCAGCGGGCGCCCGCGTCACCGTTCCCGCCCGCCGCGTCGAAGTCGCCGAAGACACGCTCGCTGGCGTCGCCGGAGATATCGAAATCGCCTCAATGGACCTGGCAGACCTCCGCAGCGTCGACAAATTCACCCGCGAATATGACGAAACCAAGCGCGGCCTCGACATTCTCATCAACAATGCCGGCATCATGGCCTGCCCCGAAGGCCGCGTCGGCCCCGGCTGGGAACGCCAGTTCGGCACCAACCATCTCGGCCACATGGCCATGAGCCTCGCGCTCGCCCCGTCCATGCAGCGGGCCGATTCGGCCCGCGTTGTCTGCCTCTCCTCGACCGGCCATGTGCGCTCGGACGTGCACTGGGACGACCCGCACTTCAACAATACGCCCTATGACAAGTGGGACGCCTACGGACAGGCCAAGTCGGCCAACGCGCTTTTTGCCCTCGGCGTGGACCATCGAGGCCGCGATGTCGGCGTGCGGGCTTTTTCAGTCCATCCGGGTGGCATCTTCACGCCCCTGCAGCGCCACCTCAGTGAGGAAGAAATGGTCCAGCTCGGGTGGAAAGCCCCCGACGGCTCAATCCCGCCGCAAGTGCAGGCCATGTTCAAGACGCCGGAACAAGGCGCGTCCACCAGCGTCTGGGCCGCCACATCGCCCCAGCTCAACGGCCGCGGCGGCGTCTATTGCGAGGATTGCGACATCGCCAAGCTCGCTGACGAAAACAGCCAGCGCTGGGAACACGCCCGGCCCTGGATCTGCGATGACGAAAAGGCAGAACGCCTCTGGACCATGAGTGAGAAAATGCTGGCTGACGCCTGATACAAGGGCGCATGAGGAGGACAGAATGATGAAATACATATTTGCCGCACTATTGGCCGGCGGCCTCGCCACCGCCTGTACAACGCCCCCCACTACTGATGACAGCACCGCATTGGCGCCCGTTGAAGCACCTGCGACTGACGTGTCGGTTGCAAAGTTTTCCTATGCCAGCGTCTTCGGAAAGGACGACCGCCCGGCCGCCGACTATGAACAATACGAAGTGCGCAAGTCGGAAGACGTGCTCATCTTCACCGGCATCCTGCCCGGCATGACCGTGCTTGACCTCGAAGCAGGTGGCGGAACGTATACTGAGCTCTTCTCCCGCGTCGTCGGTGACAGCGGCAGGGTCTACATGCAGAACCCGCCCGCCTTTGACGCCTTCCTCGGGGATTCTGTTTCCCAGCGCGTCGACGGGCGCCTTGCGAATGTTACACCTCTGCGCACGCCCTTTGACGACCTCTCGGCCATTCCGGATGGCTCTGTCGATGTCGCCACATGGCTGCTCGGCCCGCACGAACTCTGGTACACGCCTGAAGGCGCAGAGCCCGGCGATCTTGGAGACCCGGACACGACCTTTGCCGAGATTGCCCGTGTCATCAAACCCGGCGGCCACTTTGTCGTGCTTGATCATATGGCCCCTGTCGGCGCCCCGGCCACGACGGGCGGCGAGACGCACCGTATCGACAAGGCCATCATTATCTCCATGGCAGAAGCCAATGGCTTCACACTTTCCGAGGAAAGCGACCTCCTCGCCAATGCGGACGATGATGGCAGCCTGAATGTTTTTGATCCGGCCATTCGGCGCAAGACCAACCGCTTCCTGCTGAAATTCACCAAGGGCTGAAACGTCCTTCTGCAGTTGACACTACAGGCCCGTCGCTCCCATGCGGCGGGCCGTTTGTATGGCATTAAGCACGCCTGAATCCGCGTGGCTTCGCAAGTGTTAACAGCCTCCGAAAAACTCATCGAACCCGCTTCAACCTGTCTGAACGCACGCGCTGTAAAAGAGGTGACGCAGGACGCGGAGGGACGCAAAGTGAACAGGGAGGGGCTCCTTTTCAGGTGGCTGCGGGCACGGCTGAATCCAAAAATTGAATCGCACCGCGATGTGCTGCGCATAACCATCGGCACGACCATCATGATCCTGTCAGCCATTGCTGTCGGAGAGATGATCGTGTCGCGCCTCACAGGTTCCAACCTCTGGGTTGACCTGTCCCGCGGCATGATATTCGGCACACTGATTTCCGGCCCGGCCGTTCTCTTCAATGCGATCGTGCTGCGCGAGAATGTCATTCTCTCCGGCAAGTTCCGCCGCGCCTATCGCCTGGCCTCCCGCAATGCAGAGCACGTCCTCACCAAGAATCAGGAACTGGAAGAAGCGCAGCAGCAGCTCGCAGAACTGGCGCATTCCGACTTCCTCACCGGCCTCGCCAACCGGCGCCGATTTGAGCAGGCCTTTGCGGATGCGTTCGGCGCCGTCGGTCTTGGCGGCCCGCCCTTCTCGTTGATCCTGCTCGACCTCGACAATTTCAAACAGATCAATGACGGCTATGGCCATGATGCAGGTGACTCCGTGCTGCGCCACGTCGCCCAGCGCCTGCGCAGATCCATTGCCGATCGGCCGGGACTGGGCGCGCGCCTTGGCGGCGACGAGTTCGCCATCCTCCTATGGGATACGTATGACGCACGTGATGTCGAGAGCTTTGCGAGCCGTCTGCGCGATGACCTCGCCAAATCCCACACGTATTATGGCAAGACGCTCGATGCACCGTCCAGCGTCAGCGTCAGCCTCAACCCCGACGCATTCCAATCGGCATCGGAGATGTTCGTGGCAACGGACAAGGCCCTGTTGAACCTGAAGCGTCGGCCTGAGAATGGCATCACGATCCTCGGTCACCGCAAGGATGACGGCGACCTCTCGATTGCCGTCTGATCGCCTAGGCGCGCGCCTCGGCCAGCATCAGTTCAGGCGAATTGCCATGATGCAAAACGGCCTGTGCCGGCAGCCAGCATGTCACTTCCAGACCACCGCCTTCGACCGGCTTCATGCCCACCGTGCCGCCATGCAGGTCGACAAAGTGCTTCACGAGCGCAAGGCCAAGGCCTGCGCCGCGCTGGTCGCCGGAAACGAAACTGTCAAAGCTCGTCGCCCGCTTCTCGGCCTCAAGCCCCTTGCCATTGTCGCGCACCGATAGCGTAACCATGTCGCCGATACGCTGGGCCGAGACGACAATCTCGCCGCCGGATTCGGTAAAGCGCAGCGAATTGGAAATCAGGTTGAACAGGACCTGCCGTATCCGGCGCTGGTCTGCGCGAATGACGCCCAGCTTGCCTTTGACGTCAGACCGGACACTGATTTCCGTGTCTTCGGCTTTCGAGACGACCATCTCAATGCTTTCCTCGATCACGTCCTGTAGCTGCACGTCCTCAAGGTCGAGATCCATGCGGCCCGCTTCGATCATGGCGAGGTCGAGAATATTCTCGATCAGTTTTGACAGATGGTCAGAGGCTGAGAGGATCGCACTGACATAATCAGACTGGCGCTCAGTCAGCTGGCCATTGCGCTGGGTTTCCAGCAGCTCGGCATAACCGAAGATAACCGTCAGCGGAGACCGCAGCTGATAGCTCACATTGCGCACGAATTCCGTTTTCAGCCGGTCGGCCGCTTCAAACGCTTCAGCCCGGTCGCGCAGGGCAGATTCCACACGCCGCGTCGCCGTCACATCGGCAAAGGCGATCAGCGTGTTCCCATCCGGCAGCGGGTGGGTCAGGTAAGTCAGCATGGACCCGTCGGACCGGCGCATTTCGCCCGTGGTCGACTGGCGGGCGCGGGCGGACGGATCGGTGATGTGGGCCTTGATGCCCTCCCAGATCTCGACATCGTGGAACAGCGGCACACAGGCCTCCACCACGACCGAATAGTCTGGCTTGTCCTTCAGCAGCTCGTGCGGAAGGCTCCACAGGCGCTCGAAGGCCTTGTTGAACAGTTTCAGCCGTCCGTCGCCGCCAAACACGGCGACCGCCTCGTGCAGATTGTCCAGCGTCGAGGTCTGCGTCTTCACGATGGCGTTGAACTTGGTCTTCAGTTCCAATTCGCCGGTAATGTCCTTGAACAGCAGCAGCAGGCCGCCCATCGGGTGGCGCTGACGCGTGACGGACAATGTGCGGGCATCCGGCAGCGACCAGAGATCTTCCTTCACGCCGTCAATATCGAGATAGTAGGCCAGCTCTTCCGCGCGCCATTCGGCATAGTTCGTCCGCGCCGGCAGCTTGCGCCGCTCGCGCAGCCGGTCCAGCAGCTGGCCATGCGTCGGCCGGTCCAGGAGGAAGGTCTCTTCAAGGTCCCACATGTCGCGGAAAGCCTTGTTATAGAAGGTCAGCTTGCGGTCGGCGCCAAAGATGGCGACTGCGTCGGCCACATGGTTAAGCGTCTCGTCATGCGCGCGCACATGGCGGTTCAGTTCCTCGCGCGCATTCTCCTGCGCGGTCACGTCAAATGCCATGGCCCCTGCCCCGCCCGACAACGGGAAGGTCAGCACGCGCATCGCGCGGCGTTCGCCATTGATCACCATATGGCGTGTCTCGTCGATATCGACGCCCTCGGAAATCGTCTTGCGCGCCTGTTCGGCGGCGGCCTGGTCCAGCATCAACTGACGGTCCAGCACGCGGTCCAGGTTGATGCCGTCAACGGCCTCGATATAGGCCGGGTTCACCCATTGCAGCTTGCCCATGCCCGAAACACGCCAGGCCGGGAAAGGCGACTTGCCCAGCATGTCGAGAAAGGCGGTCGGGTCGCGCGCAATAACCTGCCGCGCCTCTTCCAGCTTGCCCCGGGCCGAGCTTTCCTCCAGCCCCTTGATCGTCGTATCGGTCACCCACACAACGGCGCGGGCGCCAGCCGTGCGTCCATCCGCTTCAAGGAAGCGACCGGAAGGCCCGATAATCGTTAGCGAAAAAGCCTGTCCCGTCTCGCGCAGCTCGCGCAGACGGATGCGCAATGTGGTGTCCTGCCCGGCGCTGTCACGCGCCTCAAGGTCTGCAAGGCCCTCGATTATTCTCACCGCAGGATCCATTGAAATCGCGTCATCGGTAAAGCTCAGAAGGCCTGCGAGCGCGACAGGAGAGCCATAAAGTTCCGGCGCGATGATCTCATCACCATCGGCTTCCATGGCGTCGCCCTGCCAGACGAGGATGACACCCGGGTGCGCTCCCAGCACGGATCGGTGCTCGGCGAGCGCCGTTTCAAGCTCGGAAGACCGGTCGCGAAACTTCCGCGCAGCGCCGCGCGCGCCGTCCGAAACCCGCAATGCCCACAACAGTGCCGCAAGGCCCAGCGAGGCCGCGCCGGCGGACATGATGATTGGCACCTGATCTGCACTTATCGCCATAAATCTTCCAGTTCCATTGCCCGAATCGGCCGCGTTCTGGCAGCCGGAAGTGGTTAACGGAATGCTCCCTTTCCATTAAGGCCGGGTTAACAAGACGGTAAGACCACCCCTCTGGGCACGCAAGGTAACTGAAACGTCATGTTGCAAATAAACCACACGCGCATAGTCTACCCCTCTGGCCACCTTACGGAAACCGTCCATGCACCTTCGCCTCCTGGCAACAACTCTCTCGGCGCTTCTCTGCCTGTCCGCACCTGCCGCAGCCGAAAGCGTAAGTGAGGAAGAGGCCGAGCGCCTCGTCGAGACCGTTTCGATGACCAGTGACGCGCCCGCAGCAGACGACGAACTCGTGCTTCTGCCGGGCCAGGGCCATCTGAACCCGAAGGCGCCGCATGGCCGCCACGCCGCCAACCGCCTCGTGCCCGGCGGCGGCCTCATCATGAGCTTTGACACCAATGATGATGGTGAGGTCACGCGGGAAGAGTTGCGCATCGGCGCTGATGCCGCCTTCATCCTCGCGGATGCCAACAAGGACGGCACGCTCAGCGCGCTCGAACAACAGGACTGGGCGCGCGACCTGCCCACGCGGGACGACACGCTCGCGAATCCCGTCCGCTTCGACCCCAATCTCGACCGGCTTGTCACCCGAGACGAATTCGTGGCCGTGATCGCCCAGCTCGCCGCAGCCTATGCAGACCCCGGCGGCACGATCATGATCGCAAATCTCGCCGCGCCTGAGCCGAAAGAGAATGACAAGCGCTACCGGGAAATGACCGATCTTGACCGGGAAGAAGATGCCGCGCGCAATTAACCGGCGCTTTGCCCGCCGCTAAAGGGCTTCAGCAGACAACGTCGTCCGGGCCCTGCTCGCCAAAGCCTTCAGCAATCAGGGCAGCCAGTGCCGTTACAGCTTCCGCCGCCTCCGCGCCCTCGGCCGTCAGCTCCACTTCACAGCCCATGTGCGCCACCAGCATCAACAGGTCCATGATCGAGCGCGCATCGGCGCTCTGGTTCTCGTGATGCACCACAACATTCGCGTCGAACTCACCGGCCAGCCGCGACAGGCGCGCAGATGCCCTGGCATGAAGCCCCTTGCGGTTCACGATCATGACGCGCTGGCTGGCAGATGTGGTGGCGGGCTGCACTAGCTGGTCTTCGCCAGCAGTTCAGAGGCGATACTGATATATTTGCGGCCCGCTTCGGCCGCCACCTTGGAGGCTTCCGGCAACGAAAGCGTCTCGCGCACTTCGGCCAGCTTGATCAGCATTGGCAGGTTAACGCCGGACAGGACCTCGATATTTCCCGCGCTCATGATCGACATGGCGAGATTGGACGGCGTACCGCCGAACATGTCAGTCAGGATGATGACGCCGCGCCCGCTGTCGCAGGACTTGGCCGTTTCGCGGATCTGGTCACGCCGCGCCTCGATATCGTCCTCCACCTCAATGGAAATCGAACGAAAGCAAGGCTGCTCGCCCACCACATGTTCTGTGGCCGCAACGAGTTCCCGCGCGAGCTTTCCATGGCTGACGACAACAATGCCGATCATGCCGATACCTTCCACATCCGTTCCTAACGAACATGTCATGCTGCCACGCAACAGTTTTGCGTCAACCCTGATTCAGCTGTTACAATCAGGCAGTCCGGCTCAGTTGCCCGAAAGCCCCAGCACGTCATCCATGCCGTAAAGACCAGGCGCCCGGCCGTTAACCCAAGCCGCCGCCTGTAGTGCGCCATGCGCAAACACCGCGCGGTCCAGCGCCTGGTGGCTCAGCGTCAGGATTTCCCTGTCCGAGCCAATGCTGACCGAATGCTCGCCGATCACATCGCCCATCCGGCGCACCGAAAAACCGATCTGCCCCGCCACGCGAGCGCTGTCCGGCCCGTCATAGGGCGACGCGCGGAGGTCATCCAATATGCTGCCACGCCCCTCGGCGGCAGCCTCGCCCAGCATCAGCGCCGTGCCGGAGGGCGCATCCACCTTGCGGCGGTGGTGTGTTTCGAGAATTTCGATATCCCAGCCCTCGCCGAGCCGGCTCGCCGCCATCCGCGTCAGCGCCTGCAGCAGGTTGATTCCCACCGAGAAATTGCCTGCCTTGACCACGGCGAGATGCTCGGCAGCCCGTGCCACCTCTTTCTCTTCTGCGGCGCTCATGCCCGTCGTGCCGATCACGACACCGCTGACCCGCGTATGCTTCAGCGCATTCAGCGCCGCCAGCGTCGCTTCCGGCCGCGTGAAATCGATCCAGACATCGGCATTCGCCGCTGCGGCCACAGGGTCGGTCACCGGGCGAACGCCCAGCGCCTGCCGCCCGGCCAGTTCGCCAATGTCGCGATCAAACGGCCCCTTGCCCGGCGCCTCGGTGCCACCGGCCACGACAAGGCCCTCATCGAGCGCGGCGGCCACAAGTTGGCGACCCATACGGCCGGCCACGCCAGCTATGGCAACGCTGAACGGGGCGCGGGCTTCAGTATCGGTCATTGCGGTCCTTCCGGCAGTCTCTTGTCGTGTCAGCGATCTTCGGGATCAGGCGTGATCCCGGCCGCTTCTTCCGCTACCTCAACCCTGTGCTCCAGTTTTGCAAGTTCCCGCTCGCGCAACTCGTCGGAAAACGCACTCGCGAACACACCTGCAGGCAGCGCCACCACACCAATCCCCGCCAACGCAATCACCGAGGCAAAGGCCCGCCCCAGCGGCGTCACCGGGTACACATCGCCATAGCCTACGGTCGTCAGCGTCGCGATGGCCCACCAGATCGCCCGCGGGATCGACTGGAACGTCTCCTGCTGCTTGCCGCCCACACCTTCAATGAAATAGAGCGCCACTGCCGAGACATAGACCAGCGCCAGTGCCATCGCGAGCGTCGTCAGGAGTTGCGACCCCGCCCGCCGCACCGCCGCGCCCAGCACGTCAAATGCCGGTACGAACCGCGCCAGCTTGATCAGCCGGAACAGCCGGAATACCCGCAGCGCCACCAGCGGCACGCCGCCACCAAGGATCATCACGATCAATTCCGGCAGGAAGGCCAGCAAGTCCGCGATGGAATAGAACCGCGTCATGTAACGCAGATGCCCGGCGAAGCCGGAATATTCCTCTTTCAGGCCATGGATATAGACGCGCACCACATATTCCACGGCAAACACGGTCACGACAAACACGTTGAATGCATGGAAAGCCGCTCGCCATTCAGGCTGCGCGGTCAGGGTCGGTTCGGTCTCAAGCGCCAGCGTCAGAAAGCTCAGCAGCACAATTGCGATGATCAGCCAGTTTACACGCGAAATGCCATGTTCGCGCGCCTCCGGCACAAGCTCCATATAGAGCTTGTGGCGAAAGCCCTGCTGAACAGCAATCTGATGCACTACCATCGACAGGGTCCCCTTCCCGTAAATGCAGTCTGATTAGCCTCTTAGCACGCCCCCCGCGCCTTTGGCGACAGAGGCGACAACCTTGTCCATCAGGCCCTGGATGTCTTCGTCCGTCATCTTCTCGCGCGGCTGGATCGTCACCTCGAAGGCGACAGACTTCTTTCCCTCGGGCACGCCCGTGCCCTGATAGATGTCGAACACATCGGCCGAAACGATCAGCTGCTTGTCGGCGCCGGTCGCGTGCTTCACGAGATCGGCGGCCGGAACGGCGTCATCGACAAGGAAAGCAAAGTCGCGGCGGATCGGCGTCAGGTCAGCGCGTTGCAGCACGGGCTTGGTCTTGGTCGACTTCACCTTCATCTGCGGCAGCGCATTGAGGTTCAGCTCAAACCCGAACATCGGCCCGTCCACGCCCAGCGCCTTCAGCACGCCCGGATGCACCGCGCCGAAATGGCCAACCGTCACCTTCGGCCCCAGCTTCAGGCAGGCCGCCTGCCCCGGATGCCAGTTCGGCTGCGTCGGCACGCCCACCTGGAAACGCTCACCCGGCTGGCCAAGCGCCTCGAGAATCGCGAACAGGTCCGCCTTGGCCGCAAAGGAATCATAAGCCGGGGGCTTGCCCTGCCAGTGACGCTGCACAGCTGGCCGAACAATACCGGCTGCCACTGTGCGCTGGTCCTTCGGACCATCACCCAGATAGATCGGGCCGACTTCGAACAGGCGCGCGCCCGGCTCGCCATGATTGGCCGCCTTCTGCGCAGCGACAGCAAGGTTCCCGATGATCGACGGGCGCATGTAATTGAGTTCGCTCGCGACAGGGTTCGCCACCGCCAGCGCCGGATCATGCTTGGCAAACAGCGCAGCATCATCCTTCGCCATGAAGCTCCACGTCACCGCCTCAAGGAATCCGCGCGCCGCCAACACACGGCGCGACACGCGCACGCGCTCCTGGATCGGCGTCGTGATCGCGCGGCGACCACCCGCCGGTTCCGGCAGCGAGGTCACCGGCAGCGAGTCATAGCCGATCAGCCGGGCAATCTCTTCCACGATGTCAGCCGACTGCTCCATGTCGAACCGGTGGCTCGGCGGTAGCAGATACCAGGCATCGCCCGCATCCTCGATATCGAACTCAAGGTCCTTCAGGATACGGCGCATCTCCGGCAGCTTCACCACAAGCCCCGTCAGGCGCTCAACATCCGCCGGATAGAACGTCACCTTTTTGATGCGCGCATCAATCGATCCGGCCACGTTGGCTTTCGAGGCCGTGCCGCCGCCATGCTCAAGGATCAGCGCCAGCGCCATATTCAGCCCGTCGACACAGCTCTGCGGATCAACGCCCCGCTCATACCGGTAGCGCGCATCGGAATGAATGGCCGTCGCGCGGCCCGTGCGCGCCGTCGTCAGCGGATCAAACCACGCGCTCTCGATGAACACGTCCGTCGTCTCTGCCGATACCGCCGTCGAGGCACCGCCCATCACGCCGCCAAGGCCGATCACGCCGCTTGCATCGGCAATCACGCACATGTCCGGCGTCACCTTGTAGGTCTTGCCGTCCAGCGCATCGAGCGTTTCGCCATCCTTGCCGCGCCGCGCCACAATCGTGCTGCGCAGCTTGGCCGCATCATAGACGTGCAGCGGCCGCGCCTGGTCCAGCGAGATGTAATTGGTCACGTCCACCAGCAGCGATTTCGGCTGGATGCCCACGGCCTTCAGCCGCGCCTGCATCCAGTCCGGCGACGGACCATTCGTCACGCCGCGCACCAGTGCGCCCGCAAACATCGGGCAGGCTTCCGGCGCTTCCAGCTTGATCTCCACCGGGCAATCGAAACTGCCCGCAACCTTCTTCACATCGGTGCGGATGAACCGCCCGGCTCCTGCCGCTGCGAGGTCGCGCGCAATGCCCTGCACGCCCAGCCAGTCCGGTCGGTTCGGCGTCACTTCGAAATCAATCACCGGGTCTGTCAGGCCGAGGGCCTTTGCCGCTGGCGTGCCCATCGGGATCGACTCGTCTAGGTCGGCAATGCCGTCATGGTCCTCGCCCGCTTCCAGTTCCTTGGTCGAGCACATCATGCCCTGGCTCTCGACGCCGCGAATGGCGCGCGGCTTCTTGTCGAGCGCAAATTCCAGCCCCGGAATATAGGCGCCCAGCGGCGCATAGATCGCTGTCATGCCGGCCCGCGCATTCGGCGCTCCGCACACGATCTGCTTCATCCCGTCAACGGTTTCCACCTGACACACGCGCAGCTTGTCGGCATCCGGATGCGGCGCCGCCTCGATCACCTTGCACACGGTGAACGGCGCGAGCTTCGCTGCCGGATCGACAACCTCCTCGACCTCCAGCCCCGCCTTCAGCATCAGTGCCAGAATCTCGTCGAGCCCGGCCTTTGTCGCCAGGTGATCGGTCAGCCAGGAAAGGGTGAACTTCATGAAACTGCTCCAGCAGCTGTATACCCGGCAGCCCGCGCTTCCGCGCGTTCGGCCTTCAAATGTTCGCCTGCGCGTGCTGCAAAGGATGCATCCAGCGTATCGACGAGACGGAATGTTTCGAAAATGACCGCCATGTCCGGCGTATAGGTGCCCTCGCGCTCGAAGTAAGCCTTGTGCGCGTCATACCAGTAGGCATGGCTGAGATCACCTTCACCTTCCAGTGCAGCCTGTTCAGGCGTAACCTGCTCGAATGGCAGGACGTCGAGGCTTAATGTCTGGATAATGCCGACAGGCTGACCCTCGCCCGACAGCACGACCTGCTGTTCGCCCTCAGACGTTTCCAGCCCATGAGACGCTGCCGAGCACGTCGCCGTTTTAACGCCGACAATCACCAGGGACGCAAGCCGGTCAGCCAGCTCTGGACTGTCGCCAAAGCGGAACTGCGTCAGCCCGCTCCAATCCACTTCGCCCGTCAAGACAGCCCCCCACTCACAGACGGTGTCGTCCACGGCGCAAAGCCGTAATGGCGCGTCCATTGCGGGTCGGCCTCAAAGTAAGGTCGCAGGTCCGGCATGCCGTATTTCAGCATGGCGAGGCGATCAACGCCCATGCCGAAGGCAAAGCCCTGATGCGTCGCCGGGTCCAGTCCGCAATTGCGCAGCACATTCGGATGCACCATGCCGCAGCCCAGCACTTCCAGCCAGTCAGTGCCCTTGCCCACTTCAACCGTGCCGCCTTCGCGCAGGCATTGCACGTCCATCTCGGCCGAGGGCTCGGTGAACGGGAAGAAGTGCGGGCGGAAGCGCGACACGACATTGTCCACTTCAAAGAAGGCCTTCACGAAATCGATCAGACAGCCCTTGAGGTGGCCCATATGAATGCCCTCCTCGATCACGAGGCCTTCGACCTGGTGGAACATCGGCGTGTGCGTCGCATCCCAGTCATTGCGGTAAACGCGGCCCGGCACGAGAATCCGGATCGGCGGCTTCTCGCTCATCATGGTGCGGATCTGCACAGGGCTCGTATGCGTGCGCAGCACTTTCGGCGTGCCGCCTTCGGGCGCGTCGAGGAAGAAGGTGTCATGCGTCTCGCGCGCCGGGTGGCCTTCGGGAAAGTTCAGCGCGGTGAAATTGTGCCAGTCGTCTTCAATGTCCGGGCCTTCTGCCACGGTGAAGCCCATGTCGCCGAAGATCGCCGCGATCTCCTCGAACACCTGCATCACGGGGTGCAGCGTGCCTGCGCGCGGGCCGGGCGCAGGGGGCAGCGTCAGGTCGACCTTCTCGGTCGCGAGCTGCGCTTCAAGCGCCTCGCCTTCCAGCGCCGCCTTGCGAGCACGAACGGCGTCATCCACCGTCACTTTCAGCGCGTTCAGCTTCGGTCCGTTTTCCTTGCGCTCTTCGGGCGTCATCTTGCCCAGCGCGCCCATCAGGCCGGAGACGCGGCCCTTCTTGCCCAGTTCGGCCACGCGCACGGCGTCCAGCGCATCGAGGCTCGTCGCCGCGGCAATCGCCGCAAGTGCCTCTTTCTCTATCGTTTTGATATCAGACAAGGTTTCAGCCTCTCTTGCGATTCAGCGCGCTTTCTAGTCGCTTCGGGTCAACATGCAAACGCCCAAAGGAAAAGCCCGGCTTTGCGGGCCGGGCTCTCCTGTATTGCAGCAACGGTGTGTGCAGCCTAGGCGAGCGCGGCTTTCGCCTGCTTGACCAGTGCAGCAAACGCTTCCGGCTCGCGGATTGCGATGTCGGACATGACTTTACGGTCGACTTCGATGCCGGCCTTGGTCAGGCCGTCGATGAAGCGGCTATAGGTGAGTTCGTCGTCATGGATGCGGACAGCGGCGTTGATGCGCTGGATCCAGAGCGAGCGGAACGTACGCTTTTTGACCTTGCGGCCGACATAGGCGTACTGGCCGGCTTTCCAGACAGCTGCGTTCGCGTTCGAGAACGTGTTCTTCGAACGGTTGCGGAAGCCTTTGGCCTGCTTGATGATTTTCTTGTGGCGAGCGTGCGCTGGCACTTTGTTACGTGAACGGGGCATGGTGGCCTCCTAAGTCAAGATCGGGGGAAAAACGGGAAAAGCCTACAGGCCGTACGGCAGGAACTTCTTCATGACGCGCGCGACATCAGCACTCGAAGCGACTTTCGTGCCCCGGTTCTGGCGGATGTACTTGGCATTGTGGCTCATCAGACGGTGGCGTTTACCCACGACACCGTGCTTCAGCTTGCCCGTAGCGGTGATCTTGAACCGCTTTGCAGCGGCTTTCTTGGTCTTCATCTTCGGCATTTCTTGTCTCCTTATATGAGCTCTCACCCTTGGGCGGCCCTTGGTCGTTCATGAGCAGAGGGGCATGCCGTTCGCCCGCACCGCTCGGAAGAGGCGGCTTATGACGGATCAGGAACAGAGAATCAAGGGGCCAGATGCCCGATTCAGCAGGCGATTTGCGCCGGAAACGGGGGAAAGCGCAGCCTGTCTCCCCGGCCCGGCCCCAATTGCCCCGCCAGATCCCCGAAAACCTGTCCGACCGCAAGCCCGGCGGGGCCATGATGTCCCTGTCATGACAGCTGGTTTTCCCAGGCAGCTGTCATGGGGGCGACAAGCCTCGGCAAGCGGAGGGAAACAGGGTTCGCGACCCGGTGTTTTCCTGTGTCATCTTCATAAAGCGATGCGGCCTTCTTCCCTCCGCCCGCCACAAAAAGAAAAACCGGAGGGCCAAACGGCCCGTCCGGCTTTCGGTGCAGGAGCTACTTGTCGCTCAGGGATCCGATGCGTCCGGAAAGGCCGGACGCGACACCGTGATCGGCCCGGTATAATACACGCCGTCATACCCCTGCCGAATCCGCTCCAGACGGAAAGCCTTGTCGAGCGCATCGCTCGGCAACAGGTTCTGAAGCGTCATAACGCCCTTGAACGGCTCGCCGTCGACTTCCCCGATCATCCAGGCCGTTCCACCCGCATGCAGCATATTGAGTGAGAGAACCGGGCGCACCGTGATCCCCGTCGCCATCGGGACGATGTCATATTCGCCTAAACTGAACGCCTCCTTGCGTGCGTGGAAGTCGCCGGTCAGCAGGAGGACCGCCCCTTCATATCCCTCGACGGCGTCATTCACGTGCCGCGCCATCGCCGCATCCCGGGCAATACTCACGTTTTCAGCGCCCATCGTCTCTTGAGGGTCGGAATCAAAAGCAAAGACAGACACATCCACGCCCTTCGCACGAAGGTCGGCCAGTCTTTGCAGGAGCAGAAGCATCGCTTCCGACGACCTGCCATCATGCGAGGACCACGAGTTGTCGGCCCCTACACGCAACACACTGGTGTCGTCAGGATGGCTCAGGAACGTTTCCAGTCCCGCACTCTGCGTGTGCGGCGCCTCAAGGCCGATCCGGATCGGCTCCCCCCGCTCCGCGAGATGGCACGCCAGCGCGTAGAACGCCTCCGGCGACTCATTCGTGCCGTGCATCGCTTCGCCGAGTATGATGATATACGACGGCGCCACGGCAGCGATAGGCTGAATCCCATCATAGTAAGGGCAGTCAAAGTCTTTAGCGGCCACCTGCCCAAGAACAGATATCTCGGCTGACACATCACTTTCCAGCGCTTCAGGCTGAACAATCTCGGAGGGCGCGCCGCAAGCGCCTAGCCAGATACCGAAAGCCAGCAATGAGACCTGAATTCGCATGGCACCTCTCACGCGTTTCAAAATCTACCTTTAGATGAACAAGGCGGCGTCTGGAAACAAAAAAGCCGGAAGGCCCATGACCATCCGGCTTTTGAATCTAGCGGTTTAGCGACGAACTCACCCGCACTTCAGGCTGAGCACCACCCCTTCGGCATCGGTCAGCACGTTCAGGCGCGTTGGCACATAGTCCATGGTCACCTGATCGTCAGGGCCGACGACGCGGGTGTTCTCGGACATTTCAGCTTCGGGAATCTCGCTGGCCTGCTGGCCCACATAGGTTTCCAGTGCGGCCATGCCGCAGGTGTCGTCCGTTGTGTCGATCGGGTTCATTTCCGGTTGCACCGCCGTGTCGGTCTCGGTCGCAGCATCCGGCGTTTCGACCGGCGCAGGCTCTGCTGCTTCGGGCGCGGTTTCCGGTGCAGGCGCCGAACAGGCCCCTGCCATCAGGGCCAGGCCCAGGATCAGTCCAGCACGTATCTTCATCGCGGTGCCAATACCATCGTCATTTGACGGCCTTCCAGCTTGGGTTCGGTTTCGACTTTCGTGGTCTCTTCGAACTGGATTTTCACGCGTTCAAGCAATTGCATGCCGAGATGCTGGTGAGCCATTTCGCGGCCACGGAAGCGAAGGGTCACCTTCACCTTGTCGCCATCGTCGAAGAAACGCTGCATCGCGCGCGCTTTGACTTCATAGTCATGCGTGTCGATGTTCGGGCGCATCTTGATCTCTTTGAGTTCGCTGGAGCGCTGCTTCTTCTTGGCAGCAGCCTTCTTCTTGCGCTCTTCAAAGCGGAGTTTGCCATAGTCGAGAATCTTCACGACCGGGACTTCCTGATCGGGGGACACTTCAACAAGGTCCATGCTCGCCTCGCGCGCCGCATCAAGGGCTGCTGCAAGGGGCATCACGCCCTGTTTTTCACCGTTCTCATCAATGAGTAGAACCTTGGCGGCGCGAATATCTTCATTGGTGCGCGGGCCGGTCTGTTTCGGCGGGGCGTCGGCGTCTGGTCTGCGAGCTATGGCCTGTCTCCTTTGTGGCTGTTCATAGGCTTGGTGAATATGCCATTCGTTGGCCTAATCATCAAGCCGCGTCGGTTGTTCCCAATTTTCTTTCAAGTCAAGCAGGCAACAGCCCAAGCGCCCGAACTGACTGCCAGACATCGTCGACGCTCAGCTCTTTCAGTGTCGGGGCAGAATTGATGATCACCGGCTGTTTCGGTCCGCGCGGCGCGGCATGATCCGGATTGCTCTCGGTCAGCGCAAACAGGGCAATGCCGGGCGCGCCCGCCAGCGTCGCCATGTGCATCGGCCCGGTATCATTGCCGACCACGAACAGCGCCTTCTCGGCCAGCGTCACGATCTGGAACAGGTCTGTCCGCGTCACCAGGCTCTTCGCCCGTGGCTCGCGCCGTACAATCTCATGCGCCAGCGGCCCCTCCGCCTTGCCGCCGATGATCACCGGCTGGATGCCTGCATCAGCCACCCGCGACGCCAGTTCGGCATAATTCTCTTCCGGCCAGCGCTTGGCCTCCCGGTGGGCTGAGGCGCCGGGGATCAGCAGCATGTACGGCTGTTCCAGCGAGAAATAGGCGGGCTGGAGGCGCGGCGTGTCGCCCAGCTTGTGGCGCACCCATGAAAGGTCCGGGAAGGGCGCGCTCGTGCCCAGCCAACGGCCCTCCGGCGGCACGCCCGCCACCTCCAACTGCTCCGCCAGCCGGTCAATCGAGTGCATCCGCCCGCGCTCGGCATTGTCGTGGAAGAAGGCCGCCTTCTCATGGTGGCCCGACCAAAGCGGCGTCTTGCCCGAACGGCTCAGCGCCGTGAAATAGTTCTTGGTGCGTCCGCTGGTCTGGAAATCATAGATAATGTCATAATCGGCCTTGCGGATGCGCTGGATCAGCGCCGCCGTGGCCTTCATGCCCTCGGGTCGGCCATCGGTCTCGACCCGGTCCACATAGGGACAGATCTTGCCAAATTCCTCGAAGAAAGGCGTCGTCAGCAGGGTGATCCGCGCCGAAGGGTGCGTTTCGCGCACAGCTTTCATCGCCCCCAGCGACAGCACGAAGTCGCCGAGCGCGCTCAGCTTGATGATCAGCACTTCCTTTGCGCTGGCGCCCGGGTTCACCGGGCTCATCGTGGTCTCGGTCCTGGCCATGTCTGCGGTATAAATCCCTACTCCAACAACCGCTTATAGACATTAAGCGTCGCGGCCTGAAGCCCCCGCTTGGAGAAATGCGCCCTGGCATGCGCCTGACCGGCTTTTCCCATGCCTGCGCGGGCACTCGGCCCCACATCCAGAAGGGCCCGTATGGCCCCCGCCAGCGCGGCCGGATTGCCCGGTTCCACCCGCGCCCCGGTCTCGCCCTCGATCACCGTTTCGCGCCCGCCGCCATGGTCAGCCACGATCACCGGCCGCCCCATGGCCGAGGCCTCAGCCGCCACCCGCCCGAAGGCTTCCGGCCTGATGGACGGCGTCATCACGATATCCGAAGCGAGGCACGCCGCCGCCATGTCACGCTCGTGCTCGGCCAGCAGCACCGTGCCGCCCAGCTTGTGCGCAAGGATCGCATCCTCCAGCCGCGTCACATAATTCGCCCTGCCCTGCGGATCGCCGGCCAGCACCAGAACCAGCTTCCGCAGCTCCTCAACCGACATCAGGCCCAGCGCCTCGATCGCCACCAGCTGGCCCTTCCACTCGGTCAGGCGCCCCGGCAGGAACAGCGTCACGCGCTTGTCGCCCGCAATGCCCCAGCGCCCCCGCACGGCCTCGATCCGCGACGGCGCCACAGCCACCGGGTCAAACACGCCAAGGTCCACGCCGCGTGGGATGGTGACGATCCTGGCCCTGTCCAGCCCGTGCACATCGTGCACATGCGCTGCGATCCAGTTGGAATTGGCAATCACGAGATCGCCCTTCGCCATCACCGAATTATAGCGCCGCTTCAGGCCGCTCGTGCCCGAATAGGCGCCATGATAGGTCGTCACAAACGGCAGGCCCGTCGCCTGCGCCGCCCAATAGGCGCTCCAGGCCGGTGCCCGCGACCGCGCATGCACAAGGCTCACGCCCTCGCGCGCGATCAGGCTCTTCAGCTTGCCCTCGTTCATTTTCAGCACCAGCGGGTTCTTCGATTTCGCATCCATCCGGAACAGCTCGCCGCCCAGCGCCGCAAACTCCTCCTCCAGCCGCCCACCCTTGCTCGCCAGCAGCGCCCGGCCACCGGCGACCACAATCGCCTCGGTCACTTCCAGCACGGTGCGCTCGACGCCCCCAGCCGAGAGTTCGGGCGCCACCTGCAGGATGGTCTTGCCGCTGAGATCCGGAAAATCGTCCAAAGCTGCTCTCGTCCCTCGCTCGCTTGACAGGGGAGACAGATGGCGGAACGGAGAGGTAATGACAACGTCCTATTTCACCGGCCCCAACGGCCACCGCCTCGCCTTTCGCCGCAGCAACGCCAGCACGGGCGATCTCACCTTTGTCTGGATGTGCGGCTTCAAGTCCGACATGACCGGCACCAAAGTGGTGCGTCTCGAAGACTGGGCGAATCAGGCGGGCCACGGCTTCCTCGCCTTCGATTATTCCGGGCATGGCCAGTCCGAAGGCGCCTTCGCGGACGGCACGGTCAGCCAATGGCGCGCCGACGCCCTCGCCGCCATCGACGCCCAGACAGACGGCCCGCTCGTCCTCGTCGGCTCCAGCATGGGCGGCTGGATGGCGCTGCTCTGCGCCCTCGCCCGCCCGGAACGCGTCAAAGGCCTCGTCCTGATCGCCCCGGCGCCGGACTTTACCGAAAAGCTGATGTGGCCCGAATTCTCCCCCGAGGCGCAGGCCGAGATCATGGAGACCGGCCAGACACTGCGCCCGTCAGACTATGACGAACCCTATGTCATCACCCGCGCGCTGATCGAGGATGGCCGCCAATGGCAGATCCTCGACAAGCCCATCGCCTTTGACGGCCCCGTCCGCATCCTCCAGGGCATGGAAGACAAGGACGTGCCATGGACCCACGCCGCCCGCCTCGTCGACGCGATGACCGCGACTGACCTCACCATCACCCTCATCAAGGATGGCGACCACCGCCTCAGCCGCGAGCAGGATATCGCCCGCCTGCTCGACACCTGCACCGAGATCGCCCGCACCCTCGCCTAGAGGCGCGAACCGTCCAGCGTCACGTCCGAATTACGCCAGACAATGTCGAACATGGGCTTCATCATCGCCGCTTCTTCGGTCTTGCCCTGCTTCTCCAGCGCCTTCATCAGGCCGGACATGGACCAGCCATTGTGCGGGTACTCTTCAAGGTCTTTCCGGTAGACGGCCTCCGCCTCACCATACTGGCCCGCCGCGATCAGCGCCTCACCCAGCGATTGCCGCGTCGGGTAATACCAGAAAGGCGGCTCCATATAGGGCAGCGAGTCCTGCGCTTCCACGGCGGCGGTGAAATGCGCAATCGCCTCATCATGCTTGCCATCTGCGCTGGCAATCTCGCCTTGCAACAGCTCGTCCGCAATCGTCATCAGTGTGCTGGCCGGATAATCCGCCGTATCCATGAAACTGATCTGCACACTGCCCGTCAGCGCCGCCAGCGCCTCACGCTCGGCCGTGGCTGCTGCGACATCGCCGCTCCGCGCCGCTGCAACGCCGCGCGCGTAATGCCAGATCGCATTCGAGTAATCGAGCGATTCCGGCGGCTGCTCCGCCTCCAGTATCGTGTCCCACTGGCCGAACTGGACCAGCGACAATAGCGGGATCGTCTTGAAGAACTCGATCGTCGGGAATTCCTCGATCTGCTCCATGCGCACATTGTCGGCTACCTTTTGCCCGGCACTGATCGCCATGTCCTGCTGGCCAGACATGCTGGCCGCCGCCCACAGGAAGTGGATATTGTGCGGATAATAGAGCGCCGGATAAAAGCCCTGCGCATTGCACTGCGCAATATAGTCCTCGTCCACCTTGGCCGCCGTAACATTGGCCTTGGCCGCATCATCATAGCGCCCGACGCGCCAATAGATATGCGCCGGCATATGCACCAGATGCCCCGACCCCGGCACGAGGCCCGCCAGCCTGTCGGCTTCATCCTCGGCCCGCCCCGGATTGGCCGAGGCTTCCACCGCATGAATATAAAGGTGCAGCGCCAGAGGATGCTCCGGCGCATTGGCGATAATGTCCTCCAGCGCGCTGATCACTTTCACCGTCTCCGGCTTTGGCGCGCCATCAGCCGACCAATAATCCCACGGCATCGTGTTCATCCAGGCTTCGGCATACATGGCCTCGGCATCGTAATCGTCCGGATGATCCCTCACATAGTCTCCCATCGCCTCGGCATAGGCGACATCCAGCGGCTCGCGCGATGTCGACGGGTCGCCATTATAGCGCGCCGCCATCGCCTCAATCAGCGCCTGTTCAGCAGGCGTTGCACTATCCTTCAGCTCCAGCGCCTTGTTGATCGCGGCAAAGGCCGCCACCCGGTCGGCATCAGACATCACCGCCTTGCCCTTGCTGGTGACATTGATGTTCGGGCCCGTGGCCATCGCCTCGCCCCAGAAACACATGGCACATTCCGGGTCGAGCTTTTGTGCCGCCTTGAACGAGCGGATGCTCTCGGCATGATTGAAGCCAAAAGCCAGCACCATGCCCTGATCGAAATATTTCTGCGCGTCCGCGCTGGACGTGGATATCTCGCGGTGGAAGTCACCCATGCCCTCGAACAGCGGCGCGCCCGCCGTGGCGGCCACGTCCATCTTTTCCGTTTCAGGCGGTGTGGCGGCCAGTTCAGATGTCGGCTCCATGGCCAGGCCATCTGCGGCGTGCCCTGAAGTCTTGAAATGGCTGCAGCCGGTCAATGCGATGGCGCTGACCGCCATTGTGAAAATGCGGTATTTCATTGCTCGTCCCCTCATCACCGGGGCTTGCCAGCCAGACGGCCACCTGCCCCCTTCTGTTAATAATCCCCCTTAGCACGAATTGCCTCGCAAGTGACCCCTCTTAATTGCGCCGGCCTTTCAACCCCCAGACTACAGGCGCTCAACCAACGAAAGACGGGCCAAAGAAAGCCCTCCTTAACAATCTGTGTACGCTCTTCCGTAAATCTGATGCCCCGCCCTAAGCATAAATATCGCTTTCTCTGTCATAAGCCCCGGCAGTAGTTTGAAACATCGGGCGGACATACCTTGCGGGGCGACTTTCTAAATTTTGCGGGCCGATTTGTCAGCCTTCTCATCGTCGTATGGGTTTCACTGACATTCCCCTCCGATGCACAGGCCATTGACGTGGGTCGTATGGACGGCCGCATGAATATCAGCCGGCATGCGACGGTTGCCAAGGATGTGCCGGCCGCCATCACGATGGCAGACATCCTCAGCCCGACCAGTGAGATTGCTTTCGTCAAAAACCACGCGGATGCTTTCCAGGCGAGCAGCCGGAAGGGCGACGTCTGGATGCGCATGCAATTACGCAATTCCGGCGTGACCGACATGCATGGCGACCTTGTCGTCCGCTTTCCTTATCTCCAGCGTGTCGATGCTTATCTTCTCGACACGGAGGGATACATTCGAACAGGCACGGCCGGTTCGGGTGTGGCTCTTTCCGGCATTGCCTTGCCCGCCCCCTTCCCGACTTTCGAAATTGATGTTCCTGCCGGACAAACCCGCACAGTCTATATACGTGCGAGTGGCGGCCCGATGGTGGTCATGCCGGTCTGGTTTCACACCAGCGCCGACTATCAGTCATGGTTTCAGGGCTCGGTCGGCATCTTCGCGCTTCTGATGGGTATCGCCTGCACATTTACGTTCTACGCCTGGTCCATCGCCCGCAAATCCGACACGCCAGCCTATCGACTCTATTTCTGGTTCTGCGTCACGGCCATCACCTATGTGATCTTCTCGACCGGCATGGGCAAATCGCTGTTCTGGCCGCAATCGAATGTCAGCACGATAACGCTCGTCTACATCCTTCAGGGCGCCGTCACGGCCTTCGGCGCCGTGTTTATCTCCAACTTCCTGGATATCCGTCGTCGCTGGCCATCCTTCTACATCGTGATCAACGGACTTATTGCGCTCTGCGTCCTCAGCAGCATCGGCGGCTTTTTCCCGAGCCTCCTGTCGCGCGCCGTATACATGATCTGCTCGGGCATCGGCCCCATCGTCGTACTGGTCGGTGTGTGGGTTATGCATCGCCGCGGCGCGCCCGGTGCCGGCGCCGTCCTGATCGGCTGGGCTCCGCTGATCATGGCCACGGTCTGGCTCTATCTCCGCCTCTTCGAGATCACGCCCTATTTCGAGATCAACCATTATATCGTGCCGCTGGGCCTCTGCTTCACCGTGTTCCAGTTCAGCTGGGCAATCAGTAACCGCGTCAAGGATGCCGAAGCCAGCGCCGCAACCGATCCGCTCACCGGCCTTTCCAACCGCCGCGACCTCGACACCACCCTCGCCGCCCTCACGCGCAGCAACACACCGGCCTGCACGGCAGTCCTCGCGATCGATCTTGACGGCTTCAAGGCCATCAATGACACGCATGGCCACGATGCCGGAGACCTTGTGCTCCAGGTCATTGCCAGCCGCCTGAAAAATGTCGGCGCAGGCCGGGCAAAGCCCTTCCGCACCGGCGGCGACGAATTCCTCATCGTCTATTCCAATCGTGATGCGCGCGCCGATATCCAGCAATTCGGCGCCCAGTGCATCACGGTCATCAATCGCCCCATCGCCTACCGGGGAACCCTGCTGAGTGTCGGCGCAAGTGTCGGCGTTGCCTTCATCGACGATCATGTGGATTTCCGGGAAAGCATCTCCCGCGCCGATGCGGCCCTCTATGCCGCCAAGCGCGAAGGCAAAGGCGTCGTGCGCCTGTTCGACCAGCGCCAGTCGCCCGTCGGCCAGCCATCCGCCGTCCAGCCGCCCCTCGGTCAGCCGGGCTTCCGCCCTGTCGTGGTCAACGGCTAGGGCTGGCCTGTTCGGCGGCCAGCACGGCGGCGAGCCCTTCCCTGTAGGACGGATAGTCCGGCCGCCAGCCCAAAGCCGCCTTGGCCCGCGCGTTGGAGACACGCTTGCACTCGGCATAGAAGCTGCGCGCCATCGCGCTCATGTCGGTTTCATCGAGCGGCGTCTCGGGCGGCGGTTCAATCCCCAGCAGGCCGGCGGCGGAGGCGGTCACATCCTGCGGCGGCGCCGCGAGGTCGTCGCACAGGTGGAACACGCCCCTTGCCTCTGGCCGCAGCATCAGCGCTTCCAGCCCGCTCGCAATGTCATCGACATGAACCCGGCTGAACACCTGTCCCGGCTTCACAACACGCGTCGCCGTGCCATTCCGCAGTTTCTCGAACGGTGACCGGCCGGGACCATAGATGCCCGGCAGCCGCACCACGCGCACCGCGCCATCTGTCGCCTCGCGCCACTGCGTCTCCGCCAGCACACGCTGCTTCGATCTTTGCGACCCCGGATTGACCGGGCTCCACTCCATCGCCCAGCCGCCGCCAAGGTCGCCATAGACGCCCGTCGTCGAAAGGTAGGTCACCGATGCCGCCTGCCCGGCGAGATGCCCCGCCACGCGCGCCGCCGGGCAGCCGTCCGCGTCCGGGGGCAGCGTGATCAGCCAGTGCGCGCCCTCGGGGGGCACCATTTGGTCCTTACCGTCCCATTGAATAACCTCTAAGCGGTCCGGGAATGGTCCGGGAATGGTCCGGGAAGTCCCCATGACGTCCCAGCCCCGCGCCACTAGGCGCTCGCCCAGTGCCCGCGCCGAATAGCCCAGTCCAAAGACAAAAAGCAGTGATGGCGGAACTGTCATTTGCGCTCGGCCTCCCAGTCATGACTATAGACCTCACTACAGGTCCCGGAGCTTCTTATCCATGTCTATCCTTGCCGCCACGGCGATCTCAATCGCCATGCTGCAGAATGTCAGCACTGATTTCGCCCAGCGCGAAGCCACCCGCCTCGACGCCTGCATCGCCCGCATCGATGTCGATGCTGAAGAGGCCTACGAAGACGCTCTCGCCTGGAGTTTTGAAGGCAACCGGCCCGGTGCCCGCCAGTGCGTTGCCCTTGCCCTGATTGCCCTCGGCCAGGAGGCTGAAGGTGCAGCAAGACTTGAAGAACTGGCCAATGCGACCGATGGCGGCACAATGGAACAGCGCGCCCTTTACCTGACGCAAGCCGGCAATGCCTGGCTCGTCGCCGGCGCCCCCGAAGCGGCTATCGTGACGCTGACAAATGCCCTCAAGATCATGCCCGACGAGCCCGATCTCCTCGTCGACCGCGCCAGCGCCCGCATCATGCTCCAAAAATGGCCCGAGGCCATCAAGGATCTCGACAGGGCGCTGGAAGCCCTGCCCGGCCTTGCCGCCGCCCACCAGCTGCGCGCTGAAGCCCGCCTCAACATGAACGACCTCCAGCCGGCCCTCGCCGACGTGAAGGCCGCCATGGCCGCCGAGCCCGACAATATCGACACACTGGTCCTGCGCGGCCGCATCCGCGAGGCCATCCGCCTCGCAGATGTGAAGATCATTGCGCCTCAGACCGAATAGCGGTCCTGCAGCATTTGCCACACAGCGCGCAGGCCGCACGCAGCTGCGCCCTCGGGCCGTCCATACTTGCCCAGCCGCCACGCCCAGACATCGAGGTGCGTCCAGCTCTTCGCATCGACGAACTGTTTCAGGAACAATGCGGCCGTGATCGATCCCGCAAACCGGCCACCTGAATTGACAAGATCGGCAATCGGGCTTTTCAGATCAGAGAGATAAGGATCCCAGAGCGGCATGCGCCAGACCGGATCGCCGGACATGGCAGACCCGGCCTCAATGGCCCCCGCCATATCCTCATCATCCGTATAGAACGGCGCAAGATCGGCCCCCAGCGCCACGCGGGCCGCGCCGGTCAGCGTGGCGAAATCAATCAGCACGTCCGGCTCGAACTCACAGGCCCGCGCCAGCGCATCGGCGAGGATCAGGCGTCCTTCCGCGTCCGTATTGTCGATCTCCACGGTCAGGCCCTTGCGGCTGGCAAGGATATCACCCGGCCGGAAAGCATCCCCCGCCACGGCATTCTCGACCGATGGCACATAGAGCTTCAGGTGCACCGGCAGCTTCGCGCTCATGATCAGCTGCGAGAGCGCGATGACATGCGCGGCGCCGCCCATGTCCTTTTTCATGATCCGCATGCCGCTGCCCGGCTTGATATCGAGGCCGCCGGAATCGAACGTCACGCCCTTGCCGACCAGCGCCAGGCTCGGATGCGACGGGTCACCCCATTCCAGTTCCATAAAGCGCGGCGCATAGACAGCAGCCCGGCCCACCGCGTGCACCAGCGGATAATTCTCTTCCAGCAGGTCATCACCCACGATTGTCGTCAGCGTCGCGCCATACTGGTCTGCGATAGTGGCAATCGTCGCGTCGACATCCTGCGGGCCCATGTCGGCTGCAGGCGTGTTGACGAGGTCGCGCAGCAGGGCGCAGGCATCGGCCTCGCGCGACAGGGCGTCGGCATCAGCGCTCACAGGAATGACCAGACGTGGTGGCTTGGCCTTGTCCTTCAGGTAGCGATCAAAACGGTAGGCACCATCGGCCCAACCGGCTGCAATATGGGCGAAGGCCATTCCGCCATCCCCGGCAATGGCATAGGCCCCTTCGGGAAGTTTCGCGGAAATGGCCGCAACGGCCAGCGCATCCTGTCCCTTGCCGATGCCCGCCAGCACATGGCTCAGCGTGCCATCTTCGCCCGCCTGGTACACGACCTGCCCCGCCGCACCGGTAAACCCCTGCCCCTTGGCCAGCGCACGAGCGCCGGGAAAAGGATCATCTTTCAGGCTGTCGAATCCCGATGGCGTGAACAGGTAGATTGCGGCCGCGTTGGCCCCTTCGGCGGTGAAACTCTTGTGCATTTACGTGCCTCTCCGGGCGATTTGTTAATTAGGTGGCCGGTTTCGTTAACTGAACCTTGACCTCGGCAGGCCAGACTCGGCCTCACATGCACCTGATACATACTTGGAGCCTTCCCATGTCCAGAGTCAAAACGTCACTGGCTATCCTCGCGCTTGTCCTGGCAGCGACGACGACAGGCTGCGCAAGCACGGGGTCGAAAGAGGAAAAGGCCCAGAAGGCCGAGCTTGAAAAGGCAATGGCAGAAGCGATGAAGCCAGCCGGGCCTGAAGAAGTCGCGGCCGCCAACCGCGCCGATCCGCTGACCAAGGCCAATTTCTGGTCCAAGGAACATGCCAAGGATCCGGAAAACCTCGAAACCGCCATCACCTTCGCCAAGGCGCTGCGGGATATCGGCAGCGACGACCGCGCCGTTGATGTGCTCTCGCAGGTTCTGGTCGTTCATCCCGATAGCGCGGAACTCCTGATGGTGCTGGGGCGTGCCCTCTCGACCAAGCAGGACTTTTCTGCCGCGATCCAGGCCTACAGTCAGGCCGCCACGCTGGAGCCGGAACGGGCCGAGGCCTGGGCAGCGATGGGCACGGCCTTCGACCAGATCGACCGGCACGCCGATGCACAGGCGGCCTATGACCGCGCGCTCAGCATCGAGCCGAACCGGACCTCGACACTCACCAATTACGGCCTGTCGCTGGCGCTCGCCGGTGATCTTGCCGGCGCCGAAGCCAAGCTGCGGCTAGCCGATGCCCAGCCGGACACCAATACGCGCGTGAAGGAAAACCTCGCCCTCGTGCTCGGTCTTCAGGGCAAGTATGCCGAAATGAAAGAAGCCAGCGGCGGTAATGCACCGCCCCGCATCGTCGAGCAGAATGCAGAGCTGTTGCGCGAAATGGTGCAGCCGACCCGGACGTGGGAAGCGCTCGCAGAACATGCCGAGCTGGGCAAGCTGCCTCCTGCCCCGATGCCGCCCCGCATAGCGGGCTCCGACTCAGAGCGCCCACAGGCGGCAACCTCGATACCGGTCACCGACGCCCCCGCCGCCATGCCGGACAGCAGCGACACCGGCCTGCGCCTGCGCCGCGCCAACTAGGCTCAAGCCCTTAGGCCAGAATGACGAAAGCCCGCCTGCGTATTGCAAGCGGGCTTTCAGTCATCCGTCTCTCGACTGGTTTATCCTGCATCCTGCCAGGGGCGCTCGACCTGCATGCTAGCAACGTCTGGTGCCGCAGAATTATTACCCTTCATTGCCTGGTACTTGATGTAGGCCGGGCCAAGCACGACAAGAAACAGGACCGGCAGGAAGAACAGGATCATCGGCACGGTCAGCTTGGCAGGCAGGGCGGCGGCCTTCTTCTCGGCAGCCGACATGCGCATCTCGCGGTTTTCCTTGGCCATCACGCGCAGCGCATCGCCAAGCGGCGTACCGTAGCGTTCGGCCTGCGAGAGGGCCATGCAGACCGCCTTGACGCCTTCGTGGCCTGTACGTGCCGCCAGATTATCATAGGCCATGCGACGGTCCGGCAGGTAGGACAGTTCGGCCACGGTGAGCCCGAATTCCTCAGCGAGTTCAGGCGAGGCCGTGCCGATCTCCTGACTGACCTTGTTGAAGCCCAGTTCGATCGACATGCCGGCCTCGACGCAGATCAGCAGCATGTCGAGCGAGTCCGGGAAACCGAGCATGATCGACTTCTGGCGCTTGGCGGCAAGATTTTTGACATAGAGGTTCGGCGCATAGAATCCGGCCGCCATGCCGAAGGCGAGCGAGCCGTATTTCATGGTCGGGTTGAGGCCCAAGTCATTGACGAAGAAGATATAGAGGAAGGTCAGCAAAAGCCCGACAAAGGGCATCGCCATCCGGGCAAAGTAGAAGGCCGAGATCGGGCCGGGGCCGCGCAGGCCAGCCTGGTTCATCAGCTTGACGACGTTCGGATCCTCAAGGGCCTTTGCCAGGTTAAGCTTGGAGGATACTGCCCCCATCATGCTCTTGTCTTCGCGGCGCAGGCCTTTGGTTTCGAGGGCCGCCCGGCTCTGCTTGCGCAGTTTTTCGCGCTGGTTGGACACGGCCTTGAGGCGCGTCTCCAGCTTGTCGCCTTTCAGGTAAGGCAGGAAGACGGTGACGAAGGTCGCAAACACGGCGGCGGCGACCAGATAGGCTGCCAGCGTGTCGGGATGGGTGAAGCTTACAAGAAAATCATACATCGTCTGCTCCCCCTACATGTCAAAGTTGATCATCTTGCGCATCACCATGATGCCCATGCCCATCATCCCCGCCGCCATGGCGAGAATGACGTGACCCGTCTCCGTGGTGAAGAGCTGCATGATGTAATCAGGCGTAGTGAGGAAGACCATGATACCGACCGCAAACGGAAGAGACCCGATGATGCCGGCGGAAGCTTTGGCTTCGGATGACAGCGCCTTGACCTTTTCCCGCATCATCTTGCGCGCACGGATAACGGTCGACAGGTTGCCCAGGGCTTCGGACAGGTTGCCACCTGCCTTGGCCTGGATCAGCAGCACGATCACGAAGAAGTTCACTTCCTGCATGGGCACACGTTTGTAGAAACTGTTCGCGGACCGTTCGAGGCCGGCGCCCATGGCCAGGTTGTCGGCCAGCGAGATGAATTCCTTGCGTAGCGGCTCCGGGCTTTCCTTCGCAATGATGCGAATACACTCGTTCAGCGGAAGGCCCGATCTCACACCGCGCACGATAATATCAAGCGCGTCGGCGAACTGGTTGATCATCTTCTTGTAGCGTCTCTTGGTCAGGAAACCGAGAATGAACCGTGGCAGGCCAAGCGCACCGGCGAGAAACGCGCCGGCAATCATGACCGGCTTGCTCTTGAAAGAAATGCCGGAAATGACGAGTCCGTCTGCGCCAGACAGGTAGATGAGGAAGGCACATACGACACCGAGTGCGAAAGAGCCGATCCAGAAGGCTGAGACGGGCAGTTCGAGACCGGCCTGCGCCATCTTGGACCCAATGTCGCGCGGCGCGATGGACCGGCGGCGCTCCTTGTCCTGCTTGCGCAGGTTATCGAGCATTGCCTCAGTCTTGGCGCGGCGCTTCGAATTCTCGTCCTGAACCTTGCCGCGCACCTTGCCGGATGTCGCCCCTGCGCCGATGGCCCGGGCGCGCTTCTTGGCGGCGTCCCCTTCCCCACTGGTGAAAGCGAGGCCGATGCCAGCCAGCGCAAGAAATGCGAGACCGGCGACGGCGTAGATCATCAGGCTGCTATCCATGAATCAGTTCCCCAACGCGTCGAGCGCTGCAGCCAGTTCACGCTCCAGATTGTAATAGGAGGCGCGCTCCCAGAAGCGCGGACGACCGACACCCGTGCCACGGTGAGCACCGATGATCTTGCCGTTTTCGTCCTCGCCATCCATTTCGAACTTGAGCACGTCCTGCAGCACGATCATGTCGCCTTCCATGCCCATCACTTCGGTGATGCACATGATGCGGCGCGAACCGTCACGCAGGCGCGAAGCCTGAACGACGATATCAATCGAACCGACGATCATTTCGCGGATCGTCTTCGCAGGCAGCGAGAAGCCGCCCATCGTGATCATGGATTCCACACGGCTGAGGGCTTCGCGCGGGCTGTTGGCGTGGAGCGTACCCATCGAGCCATCGTGACCGGTGTTCATGGCCTGCAGGAGGTCGAACGCTTCAGGTCCGCGAACCTCGCCGACGATGATGCGTTCAGGACGCATACGCAGGCAGTTCTTGACCAGTTCGCGCATGGTGATCTCGCCGGAACCTTCAATGTTCGGCGGACGCGTTTCAAGACGCACGACGTGCGGCTGCTGGAGCTGGAGTTCGGCGGAGTCTTCGCAGGTGATGACCCGCTCGCCCGGCTCGATGAAAGCGGTGAGACAGTTGAGCAACGTGGTCTTCCCCGAGCCCGTACCGCCGGAGATGAGAACGTTGCAGCGCGAATGACCGATGATGCGCAGCACTTCGGCGCCGGCTTCGCTGATCGACCCGAAATTCACGAGGTCCTGCAGCTGCAGCTTGTCCTTCTTGAACTTACGAATGGTGAGCGTGGGGCCATCAATCGCCAGCGGCGGCGCGATAACGTTCACACGCGAGCCGTCGAGCAGGCGCGCGTCACAGATCGGTGAGCTTTCATCCACGCGGCGGCCAACCTGGCTCACGATGCGTTGGCAGATGTTCATCAGCTGGGCATTGTCGCGGAAGCGGATATTTGTGCGTTCGATCTTGCCGTTGACCTCGATATAGGTCGTGTCGGCGCCGTTGACCATGATGTCGGCAATGTCGTCGCGTGCCAGAAGCGGCTCCAGCGGGCCATAGCCAAGCACATCGTTACAGATATCGTCGAGCAGCTGTTCCTGCTCGGAAATGGACATCAGCACATTCTTGATACTGATGATCTCGACCACGATGTCGCGGATCTCTTCGCGCGCGCTTTCGGCATCAAGCTGGGCCAGCTGCGACAGGTCGATCGTGTCGATGAGTGCGTTGAAAACCGTTGTCTTTGTTGCGTAATATTGCTCGGACTGCTGGTTGACCTTGCGGACCGGCTCGGGCTTTGGTTCCGGCTTCTTGACCTTGACGGGTGTCGCGGCGGTCGGCTTTGGCGCCCCTTTCACCTGTACCGGATCAGGCACTTTCGGCTTCGCCACCTGCGGACGCGGCTGCGGGGCGGGCGCAGCAGGTCTTGGCGCCGTTGGCGCTGACGCATCTGGTGATCCTGAACGTTTGCCGAAGGCCATCTAAGGGGCCCTTTCAATTGAGTTTACTTGCCGAGGAGTTTGTTGAGGAAAGACTTGGCCGGCTTTGCGACAACCCGCCCGGTTAGGACGGTCGCCAGGTGATCAATTGCCATGGAGGAACGCGACGCAGCGTCGGTTTCTGAAATCATCTGGCCATTGTTTGCCGCCGTGCCGAACAGTTCCGGCTCGAATGGCAGGATGATCTCCGGCTCGACACCGATGGCTGCCGCGAAATCCTTGATCGGAATTTCCGGACGCTTCGGCACGCCGCTCATGTTGATCACAAGGCGCGGTGGGTTATCGTTCGGACGCTGGCCCTTCAGCTGGTCGATGAAGTTCTTGCCGTTGCGAAGCGAGGCAAGGTCTGGCTGGCAAACAATGATGACTTCGTCCGACGCCACAAGGGTACGCTGCACCCAGCGGCTCCACGTATGCGGCAGGTCGAGCACCATGTAGGGCACGTTCCGGCGAACGCTTTCAATGACCGTTGTAAAGGCCTCGTCCGGGATATCCATGATCTGGTTGATCGAAGCGGGCGCCGTGAAAAGCGAAAGTCTGTCCGTGGCCTTGGCGAGCAGGCGCTCGATAACGGCGTCATCGGCGCGTTCCGGCGCAAGCAGCGCATCGGCGATGGTCTGCGGCGTCTCCTGGTTGAAGTCGAGCGCCGTCGTGCCGAAAGAAAGATCAAGATCGACAAGCGTCGTATTGACCAGCGTGTTCTCGGCCAAGGCCCAGGCCAGATTGTGCGCGATGGTGGAAGACCCTACCCCGCCCTTCGCACCGATCACGGAAATCTGCTTGCCGACAAAGGGCCGGTCCGGATCGACGAACAGGCTGGAGATGGACCGGATGATCTGAATTGGCTCGAAAGGTGGCACCAGGTATTCGCTGACGCCGCGCGCCACGAGCTGGCGATAGAGCTTGATATCATTGACCACGCCAACCACCATGACCTGGACGTTCTCATCGCAATGCTCGGCCAGGGAATCGATTTCGCCCAGTATCTGCTGCGCGTTCGCCGAGGACTCGATCATCAGCAGGTTTGGCGTCGGATTTTCCTGCATATAGGCAATCGCTGCCGGTATGCCGCCTGGAATGGCTTCGAGCGTGGCCCGGCCCATGCGACGGTCGCGTGCGCACACGTCCATCATCATGCGCGTTTCCTCGCGCTCGTAGAAAACCTTGATGGAGATCGCCGGCAGCGGCGCGTCGCCGCCGTTGACGTCGGGCATTGTGAAGATCGGCTGGTCTGTTACGACCTGCTTCTGCTCGGGCGAGGCGAGCAGGTCGTCGCTGCTCATGAAGCTGTCGAACGCATCATTGGCTGGCGCATCCAGTGCGTCCATTCCCTGATCCTCAGCGAACACATCGTCGAAGTCTGCGTCGAATTCGTCTTCAAAGAGTGCTTTCTCTTTCGACATTGTACTTTCGTCCTTCTATTCGACAGGTCGCGCCTATTGGACCGCACTGGAAACGGCGCCCGATTCAGCCGATGAGCGGGCCGAGGCGGTAGATTCGCCCATACGGAATTTTTCGAGAATGACCTTGCGGCGCATCGAGTCGCCTGCCGCCAGTTCACGTTGGCCCAGCAGGTCGGCCGCATCAGCAATCATCGCCGCCTGATTGGTACGGATGGAACAGCCCAGGCTCGGCATCTCATTGTTGGAACGGATGTCGGCAACATCATATTCTGCCATCGACTTACAGTCTGGCTTGATCGCATCGTAGACCTGAAAGGCCATGATCATCGGCTCGGACGCATCAGAATCAGCGCCGTGGCTGCTGCCTGCGATCTCGTCATATTCGACACCGTTCTGCCACGCGATCTCACGCGCAGTGACAATGGCTTCGACCGCGAGCTGGGAGTTCTCGCTCGTCTCGGGCAGTGAAACGATCATCGGGCCATGGCCCTTGGTGCGATAGGTGCGCACAAAATCCTCGATGCGGGCCTTGTCCTTCAGGCTGAGCTGGCTGGACATGGGATCGATACTGATCTCGAGGAATTCGGTCCGCTTGGTGACGCCGATGGCATTGCGATCCAGCGCAGTGCCCTGAAGGTACGAGTCCGGCACAGCCGTCGGCGCCTGGCTCGCACAGGCCGTCAGGCCGGCCAGGCAGAGGCTGGCAGCGATCAGAGTGTTGGCTGTCTTAAGCTTCGGGTTCATTCGGATATCCCTTACTCTTCAATAAATCCAACGGGAGAACGGTAGTTTTCTGCGTCCACGGGCGCACCGTCCTTGCCGTATTGCTCGTTCAGCTTGCCGAAGAAGATTGTCTTCGCGTCAGACGCGTTGGCATAGCCGTCCGCAGGTGTGCGCAGCTGGTCCTTCTGTGTCGGATCGACCAGATATGGTGTCACGATCACGACCAGCTCGGACTCGTCCTGCAGGAAGTCACGCGACTGGAAGAGCGCACCGAGGACGGGCAACTTCTTCAGCCCGGGAATCTGGTCCAGCGTCTGGCGTGTCTTGGACTGGATCAGGCCCGCCATCATCATCGATCCGCCCGACGGCAGTTCGATGACGGACTCGGCGCGGCGAACCGACAGGGCCGGAATGGTGATGCCGGCGACTTGTATGATATTGCCATTGGCGTCGATCACCGACTGGGTGTTGCCCTGGAAGGACCCCTGCGACGTCAGTTCCGACACTTCGGTGGAAACCTTGAGCGATATCCTGCCTTCAGACAGGACAACCGGCGTGAAGCCAAGGCCCACACCATATGGCTTGAACTCGATGGTCACGTTGCCATTCTTGTCCTGGCCGACGGGGACCGGAAATTCACCGCCAGCGAGAAACTTGGCGCTCTCCCCGGATATGGCAACGATATTAGGTTCGGCCAATGTCTTGACGATGCCGATACGCTCCAGCGCATCTAGCGAAACACCTACATTGGACTGGAGTGTATCACCGACATAGTTGGAGTATGTCAGGCCGCCGTTCAAACCGCCAAGCGCCCTGCCTTGAATCGGAAAGCTGTTGCTGGAACCAATGGCACCAGCGAATGACTGTGGCGCTCCAGGCACCTTGACCGTGGTGCCTTGGTCTTCTGGAAGACCGTCGCCATCCCCATCGGCGAACAGCTGCTTCTCGACGAGTTTTGCAAAGTCACCCCATCCGGGCGTACCGGACAGGTTGATACCCAGCTGTTTGATTGCGGTGCGCTGCATCTCAACGATGCGCACTTCCAGCATGACCTGATCCTTGGCTGCGACCTGGACCATGTTGACGATCTTGGTGTCCTCGTCTGCGCCAACAAAGGCCGAGACGAGCTGCTCGACTTGATCGCTTTGCGTCATGTCGTCCACCGAGCCGGTGATCAGGACGTTGCCATTGAGGCCTTCCACGTTCACGCGAGCATCCGGAACATGGCGTTCAATCAACTGGTGAAGGCTGGTCATGTCGGTTTCGACATTGATTTCAAGATTCAGCAGCTGGTTCCCGGCGCGGTCAAACACGAAGGCATTTGTCTGGCCATATTTAACGCCGCGGAAGATGATCCGCTTGGATGTCTGCACCACAGCGTCGGCAATGGCCGGATTGGTGATGACA
The DNA here is from genome assembly GCF_000685295.1 of Hyphomonas oceanitis SCH89. Classification (GTDB taxonomy): domain Bacteria; phylum Pseudomonadota; class Alphaproteobacteria; order Caulobacterales; family Hyphomonadaceae; genus Hyphomonas; species Hyphomonas oceanitis. Next base: position 67,210 of record NZ_ARYL01000007.1, on the reverse strand, counting down.
ACGTCAGCCGCCGGATTTTCAAGGTCAATGATCAGGGACTTGTTGAGCCCGAGTGTTACCTGCTGCGACACGTTGGACTGACCAGGCGCCGTGATGACGGTTCCCATGTCATTGGGCGCGGCATGCGCAAAACACGGCCCAAGGGCCGCCGCGGCCAGCAGAAGGCCAGTCCTCACGGGAGACTGAAATACCATTCTCAACTTCCCCCAAGCCCCGTCGTTGTCGTCGCCATGCCATTCCGGAAAATTGTAATTCCGCCCTGCATGCCGGATCCGCCATTCAGCATGTCCGTACGTGAATCCCGGCTCTGGTCATCGCCTGCGTCAGACCAGGGTCTGAGAGCGAGCGCGAGACTGCCCATTCTCTGGGCCTGCGCGATCAGTTCGGCTTCCTTTTCAGAGAGTTCCAGTGTCGCGGTATTGCCGATCTGGGACGAGCCGCCATCTTCATCGGGCTTGAAGACCTGGTCGATTGCCAGAACACGCACATTCTTGATGATCGTCGATGTCGATGGGCGCTCGGTCACCATCTGGTCCGTCTGGACCTGAATGTCATGGGTGAGGATCACATCGACCTTGTCATTCGGCAGGATGAAGCCGCCCGAGGCAGACTCCGTGGATATCTCAACCGACATTGCCCGCATGCCGGGTGACAGGATCGCCGCCATAAGGCTGGAGTTCGAGGCCAGCACCAATTTCGCGGGATTGATCGGTTCGCGGTCGAAAATGGGTATGCGCACGATGGCACCCGTGACTTGCTCGATCGCATCCGGCGCCTTGGCTTCCGTCAGGTAGCCGTCCGAAACATTCGCTTTCGGCCACGGCGCCCATTCGAAATCGCTGGTTGCCAACCGGTCACCAATCGCCAGGTTCCGGCGCGCGACCAGAACCTGAACTTCGGAGACTTCGGTCACCTGTGTCTGGATTTCGGGGACAATCTCCGTAACCGTCGTGGGCTTCGCCATATTGCGCACCAGGAAAGCGGCCGCCATGGCCGCCATGGCAGCACCAACCAGAATAATGAGACGCATGGGCGACATAGGCGCCACTCCCTGTAATGACTGAACCCGGTAGGTGTACTGCAGCTATGCGGAACCCCCGTCCAATCGGAAGACTTCCACGATTGGGCCTAAGGCTTGGTTAACTCAAAGCACTCACTTGGTTTAATAAATCAGAAAGGAATGGTGACGCTGACGCCGCCGCGATCGCCCCCGCCGCGATGGCGACCCCGTACGGAACACCGGCATTTTCTTCGAAGGGCGCACGCACTAATCCTGGAATAGCTGCTGCAGGCATGGTGCGGCGAACGAAGAGGATGAAGAGAGCACATGCGCCGCCGACCAGGGCCATCCAGAACACGAAGGGCAGCCCTGCGTCCGGCCCCAGCCAAAGCATCACGGCTGGAATCATCTTGGCATCCCCTCCCCCGAAAATGTTGAAAGCGAACAAACCGAACGCAATCAGGAAGGCCAGGGCTGCGACCATTATATGCCCGCCGATCAGCTCAAGCGGCAGTCCCGAGACGGCTGCAGCGGGAATGAAGAGGCCAGCCATCAGCAGATTGAGCCAGTTGGAGATTGTCAGGCGACTGATATCATGAAGCGCTGCAACCACGCAAAGGATCAGGAATGCCGCAGCGAGAATATTCAGTATCATGTGGCGCCCTCAGGTCTGCATATGCCGGGGAATGTCGCGCAAAAGACTGAAGGAAGTTTTTACTTTTGACGCATCAGGCATGCAGCCGAGTGAAGGTACAAAAGAAAAGGCCGCCAGGTTTCCCCGGCGGCCTTTCGACGAACCTTAGAGGTTCAACGATGTTTAGTTGGCGTTATCAAGAGCCGTCGAAACAGTCGTGAAGGTCGTGTTGGCGCTCGTACCAAGGGCGGTAACACCACCGATGATAGCAACAGCGATCAGAGCAGCGATAAGGCCGTATTCGATAGCCGTGGCGCCGGATTCGTCTTTAAGAAAACGTGCAAACATTGGAAACTCCCATCATGCGATAAAAAAGTTCCAGACATTTTTTTCTTTCTGGAACACTGCTGAATTTACAGGACTATTCCAAATATCAGGTGAAGGAATCCAGATAATCCGTGAAGGTAAATGAGTGATTCGTTTACCTTGTTCGCAGGTCGCAAATGATGATCCACGCTCCTATATATAAGGACGGTTTCTGGTCAATTAGGAAACGAGCAACCTTCTTCGTACAATGACTTGTCATCAAGCCCACTGCGGAGCGTCGACAATGAACATCCTTGCCAAGTCCTGCACGATCGCCTTTGCCGCCTCCCTGCTTGCCGGAGCTGCCGCTGCGCGGGATATCTCGGTAGAAACAAACAAGACAGTTCCTGTTCGCATTTCGGGCGGCGCCGCCAGTATCGTAATCGGCAACAAGAACATCGCCGACGTCGGCGTACACGACGAACACCTTATCTTTATTACCGGTAAGGCGTTCGGCACGACGAACATCATGATCTTTGACAAGGCTGGCAACCAGATCATGTCGTCAGACGTGGTCGTAACGTCCAACTCGGCAAATCTTGTTACGATCAACAAGTCAGGCGCGAGCTACACATATGATTGCTCGCCAGGATGCCGCTCGGTTATGAGCACAGGTGACCAGGCTGAGTATTTTGATCAGATCGTCAGGCAGCAAAAGGGCCTTCAATCCCTGAATGACGGGAACTAACCGTCTCGCCCTCCTTTATGCTGGCGTCAGCTGCAGTGCGAAGTCTGTAAAATTTAATGGAAACGCTCAATCCGGCGCAAACTCACACCTGCTATCCTTTCAAGCTGAGACTTTAGTCTGATTGGGGTGACGTCATGTTTAATACCGGCCTTGGCATCATTACGCCTCGCCTCATGCGTACGTGGCATGCGTATACGGCAGACCGCCGCGGCATCGCCGCAGTCGAGTTTGCAATGGTCGCCGCCCCCTTCTTCCTGCTTATTTTCGGCCTCCTCGAAGTCTGTATCCTCTTCGTCATCTCGACGATCATGGAACACGCCGTTGCCGAGGCTTCCCGCCAGATCCGTACCGGTCAGGCGCAGGAAAACGGCTTTAACGAACAGAATTTTCGGACATCCGTCTGTGAGAGATTCATGGGTATGCTCGACTGCGATGCCAAACTGCACATCGACGTTAAGGCCCTCAGCGGATTTTCAGCAGCCAATATAGACATGCCGATCGATAATGACGGCAAGTTTGATGACAACGGCTTCAGCTATGATCCCGGCGGCCCGAACGACATCGTCGCTGTACGTGTGTTTTATGAGTGGAGTCTCATGACGCCGTTCATGACAGCGCCGCTGGCCAATATGGCCGGCTCGAAATACCTGGTGCAGGCGAATGCCGTGTTCCGCAACGAACCCTTCGGAGACTAGTCGATGTCAGCCAGATCGTTTCTCTCCCGCCTGACACGACGTAGCAAATGGCGCGGTATCAAGGGCATCTGCTATAATCAACAGGGCGTGTCCGCGGTTGAATTCGCGCTCATCGCCCCGGTCATGATCCTGATCTATTTCGGCTGTATCGAACTCAGCTTCCTGATGCGTATTGATCGCCGCGTCACCTCTACCAGCGCCAGCCTTGGTGACCTTACGGCCCGCTTGTCGACTGTCACCGACACGGACATGCATGAAATGTTCGATGCGGCCAAAGTCATGATGCAGCCCTATGATGCGGCCTCTGCCAATCTCCGTATCACAAGTGTCGTCGACAATGGCGACGGCAATCCGAAAGTTGCCTGGTCGGATTCCTATAACCTCACCGCCTATGCACCGGGCACGAAGATTACCGTCGCCCCGGGCATCATCCCCTCCCCCGGCTCAGTCATAATGGCGGAAGTCTACTACAAGTATAGGAGCCCGTTCGGTTACGTGCTCCAGAACGAACGCACAGTGTCGGATACGTTCTATCTGCGCCCACGCCGCGTCAACGAGATCAATCGGACGCATGACAAGAACGGCAACGGCAACCCGTTCGGCCCAACCAGCTAAGATGGATAGGCTGCGCGCAAGACGCAGCACACCGCATCATAAGAGGAAACGCCGACAGCCGGCTTCCGTTAGGAGGCCGGCCTGTCTTTTGCGTTGATCGTGGTCAGCATCGCGAGCCCCAGGAAGAACAGGAGCGCGATCGCCGACATGCCGATCCGCTGATCCTGAGACCATTTGGTGAAATACTCGATAAGAAGCGGTCCCATCCACACCGTGATCGTTCCGGCAATCGCGAAGAGGCCAAAGAACTCCCCGCGCATATGCGGCGGCGCCACATGCACGACCATGGATCGGCTGGAGGAGATATTTGCCGTGGCAAAGATCGCGATCAGCATGCCCTGCAGGAGGTAGGCAAGGTCAGACAGCGTGCCGAAATACGGCCAGTCGAACAGTTCGACGTTCGGGATCAGGCCGAAGAGGATCGTCTCCTTGGTGATCGACAGGCCATAGAACATGATCACGACGATTCCCGACAGTTCGAAAATCAGCGCATTCTTCGGACCCATGCGCCGGTCCAGCCAGCCGCCGAATATGCCACCGACAACGGCCCACATGGACGCCCAGATCGCATAGACGGTCAGCTCGATCAGGCCCCAGCCGAGAAACAGGCTGACATAGACAGCGCCAACGGCCAGCAGCGCCGCCATGCCATCGGCATAGAGCGTACGCGCAATCAGGAACTTGAACGCCTCGCGATGCTCGCTCGCGCGCTTCACCGTGCTGATCACGCCGCGCACACCATCGCGGAATGCCGGAATGATCGGTGTGCCCTTGATGCCGGTATCCTTCGCATAGCGAAAGAAAGGAAAGATCATGATCGCGAGCCAGACGGCGCACAGCGGTCCGGCAAGGCGGAATTGTTCGAACTTTGACGTGTCGATCCCAAAGGCGGCTGTCTTGAACGGCCAATGGACGACGTCCGGCAGGGCGAACAGCAAGACGATTGCAATGAACATGAGCGTCGCGGCCCCGTTACCCAGCGCGAGGCCAAGGCCGGACACACCCGGCAGGGCCTCGGGCCGCGCCGCATCCGACAGCATCGAATTATGCGCCACTTCGCTATAGGTGTAGGATACATAGGCGATGATCAGCAGGCCCATGATCATCGGAATCGAGAGGCCTGCATTGCCGGGTATCGCCCACCAGAGCATGAAGCTCGCTACGCCCATCACAGCCATGTTCATGAAAATGAACGGCTTGCGCTTCAGGCCACGGTCGAAGGCTGCGCCGAGGAAGGGCGCCGTCAGCGCTGCGATCAAGCCGGCCCACTTGGTGACAGCCGCAACAGTTGCCTGGCCCTGTGCACCCGCTACGGCATGCGCTTTGGCCGGGTCCATGCCGTCCAGCGCGCCGCTCGCCAGCAGGTTGCCGCCGATGATGTCACGCGCGAAGTAAGGCGCGAAAATATAGATGACGATAAGAATATAGTACGGATTGCGGGCCCATTCGAACCAGGCCCATGCAAGGCCCGTCTTGCCGGTTGCGCCCCCTTCACCACCCCGAACAAAGCCCAGCTGGGCATCTTCGATTTCGGCCATCTGGCCCTCCGTCGCTGGTAAGGTCGGTTCGGTAATGTCGCTACTCATAGACTGCTCTCCCGGTGCGCTCTGAGCGGCGCTCAGGGACAACCGTGCGACATTCCGCAGCGCGAGGAAAGGTCTTTGACAGCGATCAAGCCACTTTGCGTCGCGTCAGCTGCTATGACTGCTACAGTTTCGCAGCAAGCTCGCCAGCATATTTGGTGATGTCCCCTGCCCCGAGACAGACGACCATTGCGCCGGGCTGGGCCACCCTGCGGACCATGTCCGGCAGGTCGTCCAGCGAGGCGAGGACATGCGCGCCCCTGTGGCCATGGCGCTTGATACTCGCGACAAGTGCTTCGCTCGTAATGCCGTCGATGGGCGATTCGCCAGCCTCATAGACCGGCGCAACATGGACTTCATCGGCGGCATCGAAGCAGCGCGAGAAATCGTCGAACAGGTCGCGCAGACGCGTATAGCGGTGGGGCTGGCAGACGGCGATCAGCTGGCCCTGCCCGAGCATTGCGCGGGCCGCCTTCAGCACGGCGGCAATCTCGACCGGGTGGTGGCCATAGTCATCGATGATCCGCACCGGGGCCGCGTCCTGCCCCTTCGGTGACCATTCCCCGACCGTTGTGAAGCGCCGCTTGACCCCTCCAAAGCCCGCAAGGGCCGTGCGGATCTGGTCATCGGTCGCGCCAAGCTCCAGCGCGACGGTGATGGCCGCCAGCGAGTTCTGCACATTGTGCTCGCCGGCCATGGGCAAGGTGAGGTTTGGAATGATGCGCGGCGTGGCCGAGCCGGGCCGACGCAAGGCGACGTCGAAATGGGCGCCGTCCAGATCGGTGTTCAGATTGATCGCGCGCACATCGGCCTGACGATTGAAGCCATAGCTGATCCGGCGGCGGTCGGTGACGCGCGCGGCCAGGTTCTGCACTTCGGGATGGTCTGTGCACAGCACGGCAAACCCATAGAAAGGCAGGTTTTCGACAAATGTATCAAAGGCTTCGCGCAGCTTATCCATGGAGCCGTAATGGTCCATGTGCTCCGGGTCGATATTGGTGACGATGGCGCAGGTCGGATGCAGCTTGGCGAACGTGCCATCGCTCTCGTCGCTTTCGACCACCATCCAGTCGCTCTCGCCGGCTTTATAGTTCGAGCCATAGGCATGGATGATGCCTCCATTGATGACGGTAGGGTCGATGCCGCAACCATCGAGCAGGCAGGCCACCATGCTGGTCGTCGTCGTCTTGCCATGCGTACCGGCCACGCAGACCGTGTATTTAAGCCGCGTGATCTCGGCCAGCATATTGGCGCGGCGCACAACAGGGATGCCTGCAGCCCGCGCGGCCAGCACTTCCGGATTGTCCTTCTTGATGGCGGAGGAAATGATGACGGTCCCTGCGCCCTTCACGTTCTCGCCCTTGTGGCCGATGAACACTTTCGCGCCCTTCTCCTGCAGGCGCTGCACATTGGCGCTCTCGGAAATATCCGAGCCCTGTACCTGATAGCCCATGGTCAGCATCACGTCGGCAATGCCGGACATGCCGATGCCGCCGATGCCAACAATATGCGCCGGGCCGAGGTCGAAAGGGGTGGGTGAAGCCATGAAGTAGACCGATCCATCAGAAAGTGTGAGCGATAGCGTTACCTTGCTGCGCATTCCGTAGGCAAGGACCCGTGCCCATTGAAATTGCCCGCCCGGCGCGGCAAGCTGCAAGTTCGCCACCAATCGTGGCGATTGATTGACGCAATCAGAGGCGCTTTGGGGCGCTTTCGCGACGTGGGGACCTGCCGATGACGATGCATCTTGCCCAGCTGAATATCGGCCGCCTCCTCGCCCCGACCGACGACCCGCGCGTCAAGGACTTCATGGACAATCTCGACTTCATCAACGGCCTTGGCAAGTCGATGCCGGGCTTTGTCTGGATGATGGAGGGCTCAGGCGAGCCGGGCACGGGCAATACCGAAGCCAAGATCGGCGGCGACCCGCAATTTGTTGCCAACATGACCGTCTGGGAAGACGTGGAAAGCCTTGAGCGCTTCGTCTGGGGCACGGTGCACCGCAAGTTCTATGAGCGGCGCGAGGAATGGTTCGAGATACTCGGCGGCATGCATTTCGTCATGTGGTGGGTGCCAGCTAGTCACGAACCGACGCTGGACGAAGCACTGGAACGCCTCGCCGCCCGCGAGCGCGATGGCGATTCAGACGCGGCTTTCGGCTGGGACTGGCTTCGCGCAGCCCACATGCACAAGACCCACGGCTGTCGCCCTTCGGCTGCCTAAAGTTCCGCGACCCGCTCGGCCATGTCGGCGAGGTCTGATGCTGCATTCATCTTGCCGACCGATTTGGCCGCCGCTGCACGTTTGCGCAGGTCATCGCCGTGTTCCAGACGCACAGCGATCAGGCTGCCCAGCAGTTTTGGGTAGAGATTGGACTCCAGCACCATGTCGGCCGATTCCACATCCGTCAGCGCTTCGGCATTGGCGGCCTGGTGGTCGTCCATGGCGATGGCGAGGGGGATCAGGATCGACGGCCGCCCCACAACAGCGAGTTCACTGACCGTTCCCGCGCCGGAGCGCGCCACGACAAGGTGCGCCGCCGCGAGGCGTTCGGGCATGTCGCTGAAGAAGGGCGCGAGGTCTGCATCGACGCCGGCGCGGCGGTAGAGGTTGCGCACGCCTTCCATCTGCTCTTCGCGCACCTGCTGAACCACTTTCAACCGGGCGCGCAGCGGCGCGGGGATATAATCGGCAATCGCCAGAGGCACAGTGTCGCCAATAATGCTGGAGCCCTGGCTCCCGCCGGTGACGAACAGGTTCAGCTTGCCATCGGTGGGCGGGTAAGGCTCATCACGCATCGCGATGATGGGCGCGCGCACCGGATTGCCGATGGCCATATGGGCGGCGCCGGGCGGCAGGAAGTCGAGCCGGTTGAAGCCGCTGGCCACCAGCTTGGCATGGCGCGCGAACTGGCGGTTCACCCGGCCGAGCACCGCGTTCTGCTCATGGATGATGATCGGCACGGAGAGGCGCTTGGCCGCCGCTAGCGCGGGATAGGCCGGATAGCCGCCAAAGCCGGCGACAAGCGCAGGACGGCTTGCCTTCATCAGCTTGGAAGCACGATTGATACCGGCATTGATCTTCAGGGCTGCTGCGGGAAGCGTCCACGGCTTGCGGAAGTTCGGCGAAGCGGCTTTGACCTCTTCCTTCCAGACGGCCGGAAAGTCAGCGGCATAGCGCAGCCCGCGGGAATCGGAGATCAGGCCCACGGTCCATCCGCGCGCACGCATCTCGTCGGCGAAGGCGCGCGCGGGAAACATATGTCCCCCGGTTCCGCCTGCCGCGATGATTACCAGCTTGTCGGAGCTACCCTCACCCATACCGTCCCCTTGTGCGCGTACCTTGTCCGCGCACAAGTGCCAGTGCAAGCCCGAGTGTCAATGCCGTGCCGATCATAGAAGAGCCTCCATACGATACAAAAGGCAGTGTCATGCCCTTGGGCGGGATCAAGGCCACATTTACGGCAATGTTTATGGCGGCCTGAAGGCCGAACAATGAAAACAATCCGGCCGCCGACGCGCGGGCATACCCGTCATCCAGACGGGCCGCCGCCCTGAACCCGCGCAGGACCATCAGCGAGAATGCCGCGAGCAGGACAATCGCGGCCACAAGGCCAAACTCCTCCACCATGACGGAGAAGATGAAGTCTGTATGGGCGTCCGGCAGGCTGGCTTTCACGAGCCCCTCCCCCGGGCCGACACCGAACAGGCCGCCGCGCCCGATGGCCTCCGCCGCCTTGTCGATCTGGTAGGTGTCGTATTGCGTCGGGTTGAAGAAGCTGTTCACCCGCGCACGCACATGCGGCAGCAGCGCATAGAGCAGGCCCGAAAGCCCCGCGCCGCCCCCGGCAAAGGCCGCCGCCCATCGCCATGGCAGGCCACTGATAAAGAAGGTGATGACAAAGGCGGCCGTCAGCAGGACGGACTGGCCGACATCCGGCTGCAACAGCAGGAGGCCAAGCGTCACCGCATAGAACAGGAAGGCGATGACCGCCCATGGCCCGCTCGGGTAGGCCTCGCGCTGGGCCAGCAGCCAGCCGCTGAGCACGATCAGCGCGGGCTTCACCATTTCGCTCGGCTGCAGCGAGAAGCTGCCGATCCGGATCCAGCGCTGGGCGCCCTTGGCCTCGTATCCGAAGACCAGGATCCAGATCATCAGCGCCAGCGACACGAAGAAGATCACCGCCGCCACGCGCCGGGCCCAGGACTGGTCCAGCAGGCTCATCGAGACGAGGATCACCGCAGCCGCCGCCGCAAACACGGCCTGACGGATGATGAAATAATATTCGTTGTCGTAGCCGATGCGGATCGCGGCGGTTGGCCCGGCTGCCAGCGACATGAGCAGCCCGATCCCGATGAGGAAGAAGGCCCCGCCCATCAATCCCCAGTCAATCGTGCGGCGCCATTCGGTGAGCCAGGACGTGTCCGACCGGGCAAACTGCAAGGCGGTCGGCGCTGGGCTCAAGCCATCACCTTGAGCTCGGCGGGCATCATCGACTGGACAATCGAGCGGAAGACATCGCCCCGATGCTCGAAGTCGCGGAACTGGTCGAAACTGGCGCAGGCCGGTGACAGGAGCACGATGGCGTCTTCTTCGCCTGCAGCCTTGGCATCACGCAGGGCAGCCGCGACAGCATTTTCCAGCGTGCCGCATTTCTGGAGCGCGACCTTGCCTTTCAGCGTGGCCGCGAAGGCGTCTTCGGCCGCGCCGATCAGGTAGGCCTTGGTAATTTTCGGAAAGAGTGGCGCAAGCGGCTCGATGCCCTCAGCCTTGGGAACGCCGCCAGCGATCCAGTAGACATTCTTGAAGGCCTTCAGCGCCTGTTCGGCAGCCTGCGCATTGGTGGCCTTGGAATCATTGACGAAGCGCACGCCGTCAATGCTGCCCACGGTTTCGAGGCGGTGGGCGAGGCCGGGGAAGGATTTGAGACCGGCCATGATGACCGCATGTTCGACGCCCAGCGCCCGGCAGGCGGCATAGGCGGCAGCGGCGTTCTGGTGATTGTGCTTGCCGGGCAGCGCCGGGCAGTCGGCGAGGTTGCCGATGAACTCGGCCTTGCCCGACTGGTTGTCGTAGAGCTTACCATCGATTGCACTGACGCCCCGGCCAAGCGCGTAAGTGGACGAGGCATGGACAACGCGGCCCTTTCCCTGTCCGGACAGGCCAATGGCGATAGACTGCGTGATGACATCGTCAAAGCCGACAATGGCCACATCGCCCGGTTGCTGGTTCTGGAAGATACGCATCTTGGCGGCCTGGTAGCCTTCCATGCCGCCATGACGGTCGAGATGGTCCGGGCTCATGTTAAGCAGGACAGCCACATCGCAGTGCAGGCTCTTCACGAGGTCCAGCTGGTAGGACGAAAGCTCCAGCACATAGACGGCGTTGGCATGCAGGGCGGCAAGGTCCAGCACGCCCGTGCCGATATTGCCGCCGATCCGCGCGTCGCGGCCAGCCTGTTTCAGGATATGCCCGATCAGCGAGGTCGTGGTCGACTTGCCATTGGTGCCGGTGATGCCGATGATTTTCGGGCGGCCGCGTTCCGGCAGCGACTGCACGGCGCGGGCAAAGAGTTCCATGTCGCCAACAACCGGCACGCCCGTCATCTCGGCCATGCGCACGATGCGGTGCGGCGCCGGAAACTTGTAGGGAATGCCGGGCGACAGGACGAGCGCGGCAAAGGTCTGCCAATCGCGCTTGTTGATGTCCGAGAGGGTCAGGCCCGCCGCTTCGGCCTTGTTGCGAGTTTCCTCATTATCGTCCCACGCATGCACGCGTGCGCCGCCCGCCTTCAGCGCTTTTGCTGCGCTGAGGCCTGTTCGGCCAAGGCCAAACACGGCGACATCCCGTCCTGCGTATTCCGTAATGGGGATCATGAGTTTGCGGTCACCTCAGCTTCAATGTTGCGAGGCCCGCGAGGGCGAAGAGGACCGACAGGATCCAGAAGCGCGCGACGACACGCGTTTCCGGCCAGTTCTTTTTCTGGAAGTGATGGTGAAGCGGCGCCATCAGGAAAATGCGCTTGCCGGTGCCGGTGAGGCGCTTGGTGATCTTGAACCAGCCAACCTGCATCATCACGGACAGCGCTTCCATCACGAACAGGCCGCCAATGATGACCAGAGCGAACTCGTGCTTGGTCGCCACGGCCACGACGCCCAGCATGCCGCCGAGGCCGAGCGAGCCGGTGTCGCCCATGAAGACCTTGGCCGGATAGGCATTGAACCAGAGGAAGCCCATCCCTGCGCCGATCATGGCGCCGAGCAGGACGGAAATCTCGCCCGCGCCGGGCGCGAACTGGATGCCCAGGTATTCGGCGAAGACGAAGTTACCGGTGAGATAGGCGATCATCGCATAGGCAGCGGCGGCGAAGGTCATCGGCACGATGGCGAGGCCGTCGAGCCCGTCGGTGAAGTTCACCGCATTGGCGCTGCCGACGACAACGATCATGCCGAAGAGGATGAAGAAGCCGCCGAGCGGCAGGAAGTAATTGTTCACGAAGGGCACCGCGACGCCGCCGGAGAAGGCCGGGTCAGCAGGTTGGACGGATGTCTTGGGCGCCATGCCGGCGATCATCTCGGCGAGGCCATTGAGCGGCCCCCACTGGGCATGACCGACCGGCGTGTGGGCGCCATGCAGGCCCATGATGAATGCGCACGCAACCGCCGCAATGCCGAAGCCGATCAGCAGGCGGGCACGGGCCGACACGCCATCGGCGCTCTGCTTCGTCACCTTGGCATAATCATCGAGGAAGCCGAGCAGCGCATAGGAGAGCGTGACGAACAGAACGACCCAGACGTAAGGGTTGCGCAAATTGCCCCAGAGCAGCACGCCGACCAGCAGGCCGATCCAGATGAGCACGCCGCCCATCGTGGGCGTACCCTGCTTCGACAGCTGTTGTTCCAGCGACAGATCACGGATCGGCTGGCCCTTGCCCTGGCGGGCCCGGAGCATGTTGATGATCATATCCCCGAACACGACCGTCACGAGGAAGGCCGTCACCACCGCCGCGCCTGCGCGGAAAGTGATATAGTTCAGCAGATTGAAGAAACCGCTATCCGCAGCCAACCATTCGTACAGCATCACCTGACCTCTGCAGCGTCTTCTGCGCTGCTATCCATCTTGCCCAAACCAGCCGCTGCACTTCGTTGGCGCAAGCGGTCTGCAATACGTCCCATCCCGGAGGCATTCGACCCTTTGATCAAGAGCACGTCGCCATCGCGGACTGCATTTAGCACCGCATTCCACAGCTCATCTGCCTTGGGGGCCCATACCTGCTGAAGACCCGGCGGGAGGGCCTCTGCAAGGTGAGTCATTTTGTCACCGGCGAGGAAGACGCCCTCGGCGCCGCTGGCCACGACATCTGCTGCAAGACCGGCATGTTCGCTGTCGGATTGCGCGCCGATTTCCAGCATCTCGCCGAGCGCAACGAGGCGTCGGCCACCGGGCCGCTGGGCCAGTGCCGCGAGCGCTGCGCGCATGCTGGCGGGGTTTGCATTGTAGGCATCATCGACCAGCGTGAAATGTCCGCCCTGCGGCAGCGGAAGCTGCTCGGACGTGCCGCGACCGGGTGGCGGCGAATAGCCAGACAGGGCCTCGGCACAGTCCGCCAATGAGCGCCCCGTCTGGCTTGCCGCGAGAAGTGCTGCGGCCACGTTAAGGGCCCAATGCTTCCCGACTGCCTCGATCTCCACACTGACGCTCTGACCGATCACTTCCACAGTGATGCGGCTCGTCACGCCGTTTGATTCATATCCCGTCACCCGCGCTGTCGCGTCCTCGGCAAAGCCGAATGTCTCGCGGTTGCCCGTCGGGCACAGCTCACGGGCGCGCGCTGATAGATGGTCCAGAAACGCATCATCTGCCGGCAGTATGAACGTGCCGCCCGCTTCCATGCCTGCAAAAATGTCGGCCTTCTCGTTGGCCACGCCCTCAAGACTGCCAAGGCCTTCGAGGTGCGCGCCGGCAATGCAGGTGATGATGCCGATATGCGGACGCACCATGTGGCTGCGCGGCGCAATCTCGCCGGGAGTCGACATGCCGATCTCGAAGACGGCGCGTTCGGTATTCTCCGGCATGCGCGCCAGTGTCAGCGGCACGCCCCAGTGATTGTTGAAACTCTTGACGTTCCAGTGCGCCGGGCCCGCTGCGCGATAGATGCGCGCCAGCATTTCCTTGACGCTGGTTTTGCCGACACTGCCGGTCACAGCCGTGCGGATGGCGCCGGAACGCAGGCGCGCCGCAATGCCCATCATTTCCAGCGCGATCTGCACATCGTCGACCATCATGGTCGGTCCGCCGCTGACCGGTTTCGACACCAACGCACCTGCTGCGCCTGCCTTGAAGGCGGCCTCGGCAAAGTCGTGCCCGTCGCGGGCATCCTGCAGCGCCACGAACAGGTCGCCCGGCATCAGCGTGCGCGTATCGATCGAGATCGAACCCGACACCCAGAAAGGGTCCGAGGCCGTGCCGCCGGTTGCGAGGGCAATCTCTTCTGAGGTCCAGAGCAGCTGGCTCATGCGTCCTCCCCTGCCAGCGCCGATAGCGCCGTGTCCTGGTCGGAGAACGGGATGACCGTCTTGCCGACAATCTGGCCAGTCTCGTGGCCCTTGCCAGCGATGACCAGCGTGTCGCCTTTTTTCAGTTCCGCGATGATTGTACGGATCGCCTCCTCGCGGTCGCCGATCTCGCGCGCGCCAGGCGCACCGGCCAGCACGGCCTTGCGGATGGCAGCCGCATCTTCCGTGCGGGGATTATCATCGGTCACGATCACATCGTCGGCCTGGCGCGTGGCAATCTCGCCCATGATCGGACGCTTCTTGGCATCGCGGTCACCGCCGCAGCCGAAGATCACTTTCAGGCGGCCGGCCGTATGCGGGCGGACCGCGCGGAGCAGAACGTCCAGACCATCAGGTGTGTGCGCATAGTCGACGAACACCCCTGCCCCGGCTGGCGTCTTGCCGACCAGCTCTAGGCGGCCTTTGACGGGCTGCAGATGCGTCAGGCCATCAGCGACGGCTTCGAAATCCATGCCGAGCGACAGGGCAATCGCCGCCGCGCCCAGCGCGTTCAGCGCCTGGAACTCACCGATCAGCGGCAGCTCCAGCGGCTTGTGTTCAACATCGCGCCAGAACAGCGTCAGCACCTGCCCGGTCGCGCGCGGCATGATCTCGTCGATCCAGAGATCCTCGCCGCGCCAGCCGAAGGAGACGACCTTTAGGCCCGCTTCCGTCGCCGCGCCTTCAAAGGCCTCGCGATGGTCGCTGTCGGCGTTGACGATGGCAGGCATGCCCGTATGGCCGAGCTTGCGGAAGAGGCGTAGCTTGGCATCGAGATAGGCCTCCATTGTCGCGTGATAGTCGAGATGGTCCTGCGTGAAGTTCAGGAAAGCGACGGCGGAAAGGTCAACGCCATCAAGGCGGAACTGCTCAAGCCCGTGGCTGGACGCTTCCATCGCGCAATGGGTCACGCCTTGGCGCACCAGTTCACGAAGTGTCTCGTGGATCGTCACCGGGTCCGGCGTTGTGTGGCCGACATCAATCTTGCCGCCCGGACCGATGGCACCAAGCGTCCCCATAGAAGCGGCGCCATAGCCCGCGCGCGACCAGATCTGGCGCAGAAAGTCGACAGTGGATGACTTGCCGTTCGTGCCGGTGATGGCGACGACGGTTTCAGGCTGGGAATTGTGGAAGCGCTTGGCCGCGAGGGCGAGCGCCAGACGCGGCTCATCAGCAATCACATGGGCGACTGGCACATTCTCGATGCCGCCATCCGATAGGATCGCAGCGGCGCCTGCCTCAATGGCCTGCGGCACGTATTTGCGGCCGTCCGTTGCCGTGCCCTGCAGGGCGGCAAACAGGAAGCCCGGCTGCACCTTCCGGCTGTCGGCCGTCATGCCGGTGATTTCGGTGTCGCCGTCTTCGGCGAGGGGGAACAGGTCTTTCAGCTTCACAGGGAACTCCTCTCATCAGATGCAGAGCGGAGTTCAGCGCCAGCAGGACGGACGCCTTCAAAGCGCGGGGCGAGCCCGAGCAGAGGCGCGACACGTTCAATGATGCGTCCGGCCGTCGGCGCCGCATTCAGCGCAGCAGTATCGCCGCGTTCCGCCCCTACCTGGGGGTCATCCAATGTCACGATCAGGGCATATTGGGGGCGGTCATAGGGAAAAATGGCCGCAAAGCTCGTTACGTTGCGCCGATCGTCATAGCCGCCGGGAATGGGTTTCTCCGCCGTGCCCGTCTTGCCGGCGACGCGATAGCCTGCCACTTCGGCGCGCTTGCCGGTGCCGGTCAGCACAGCTTCGCGCATCATCGCGTTGACCATGTCGGTCGTCAGGGCCGACATGACGCGCACAGGCGTCACCTTGCGGGCATCGGCCTCGACCAGCGTTGGCGCGACCCGCTCGCCGCCATTCGCAAAGGCCGAGAAGCCCTCAAGGAAGGCCATGGGCGTCACCGCGATGCCGTGGCCATAGGAGATGGTGGCCGAGGCGAGATCGTCGAAACGCTCCGGCAGGATCGGGCTGGCACTGCCTGCGAGTTCGATGGGTGCACGTTCCAGCAGACCAAGCGCGCCGAGGAAGGCTTTCTGACGGCGCGGGCCCAGCGCGGCATTGATATGCACGGTGCCGAGGTTCGAGCTTTCGGAGATAATACGCGAGACGGTGCCCGCGCCTGAGATCGGGTGGATGTCGTGGATCGTGTAGCCGCGAATTTCCATCGGCGTGCGTACGTCGAAAATGTCGGTCGGCTTGATGGCCCCGGATTCCAGCGCAGCCGCCACGGTGAAGGGCTTGAAGACGGACCCGAGCTCATAGACTGCGCCGGTCGCCCGGTTGAGGCGGGCGGTGTCGTCCAGCGGCAGCTCAAGCGCGCGGTTGGCATCAAGCGGCGGCCAACTGGCCATGGCGCGCACTTCGCCGGTATGCGCGTCCATCAGGATCACCGCGCCGCCCTGAATGTCGTGCTCGGCGGCAGCGGCCGAAAGCTCGGATTCCACGGCCGACTGGACGCCATTGTCGATGGTCAGGCGCAGCGGTTCGCCGCCTGCCTTGAGGCGCTCATCCATCGCATATTCGATGCCGCCAATGCCCTTGCCGTCGACATTGGTGAAGCCGAGGATATGGCCTGCCAGCGTGCCGCGCGGATAGGCCCGGCGGCTTTCTTCCTCAAAGCGCAGGCCTTCAAGGCCGAGGTCGAACACGGCCTTGCGCTGGCGCGGTGTCAGACCGCGCTTCACATAGACGAATTCGCGCGCTTCGTTCGACAGGTGGCCCGTCAGCGTATCGACATTGATGTCCGGAAAGACGCTCTTGAGCGACCGGGCAACCTCGCCCGCATCCCAGATCAGTTTCGGATTGGCGACCAGTGAATAGGCGGTAACGGATGTTGCCAGCAGCTCGCCATTGCGGTCGACAATGTCGGCCCGGACAGGCGCTTCAGCCTGCGCCACGCTATTCGTATGGCCGGGCGTTGACCCTGAGATCGCGAGGTAGCCGCCCTTACCCGCAAGCACGACGAAGAGGGCACTGAGGCCCAATCCTGCCAGCCGTGTACGGTCGCGGGCGTCCTGGGTCACTTTTCGCCCCCCGTCTGCTGCGGCTGGGGCGCGGCGCCCGCTTTCACGGGTGGGCCGACAAGCGCATCAAGATCGCCTTCAGCGGCAACCTGGTCGGACCGCGGCGGGGCCATGCCGAGTTCGCCGCGGGCGTATTCCTCGATCCACTCGCGCCGGCTCATGTGCGACAGCTCGGTCTCGAGCAGGGCCTTCTCGTGGCGTGCATCCTCGATCTGGGCCTCAACAGCCATGATCTCGGCAGCCGTATCCTTGGCGCCGTATTTTGCCCGGTAGAGGCTGACAATCAGCAGGCCCACCACCAGGATTCCAAAGAAAAAAGCGCGACGACTCATAGGGCATCCTCCAGGTCCGAGAGCGGCGGCAGGTTCATGCCGTCGCTGGTCTCTTCCTCGATCGCGGGTGCGCCTGTACGGATCGCGGCCCGCAACTTGGCCGAGCGTGCACGCGGATTGCCTTCCACTTCCTTATCAGAAGGGACAATTGCTTTAGAAACAGAGAGTTCGAATGTCGGGTCAGGCCCTTTGGCGGCCAGCGGCATATGGCGTGAGCCACCTCCCGTCTTTCCGCCCCGTTCGCGCAGCCATTGCTTGACCATCCGGTCTTCCAGCGAATGGAACGCCACGATCACCAGCCGTCCGCCCGGCCTGAGCAGCCGTTCAGCCGCCTGCAGGGCGCGCGCCAGCTCGCCCAGCTCGTCATTCACGTACATCCGAATGGCCTGGAAGGTCAGCGTGGCCGGGTGCGTACGCGCCCCGCGACGGCCACCGACGGCCACTTCGACGGCGTCTGCAAGGTCTGCTGTTGTTTCAAACGGCCGCTGCGCCCGGCGCTGCACGATATGGCGGGCAATGCGGCGCGCCTGCTTCTCTTCGCCGAGACGGAAGATGATATTGGCAAGGTCGCGTTCGGACATGGTGTTGACCACGTCGGCCGCCGTTGGCCCGGCGGCGCCCATGCGCATGTCGAGCGGGCCATCCTTCATGAAGGAGAAGCCGCGCTCACCTTCATCGATCTGGAAGCTGGAGACCCCGATATCCAGCACGACGCCGTCAACCGTCTCGAACCCGGCCGTCTTGACCAGTGTGTCCATCTCGCCGAACCGGCCCAGAAGGGGCGTCAGGCGCGGCGTTTCACTGGCCATTTTTTCGGCGCGCAGGATGGCATCAAGGTCGCGGTCGATGGCCAGAACGCTGCATTTCGCGGCGAGCAGGATCGCGCGGGTATAGCCGCCGCCGCCGAACGTGCCGTCAACGATGCGGTCGCCGTCCTGAGGGCCAAGCCATGCGAGCACTTCGTCCAGCATGACGGGCCGGTGGCCGGATGCTTCAGGACGCGGGGATGTGTGGCGTGCGCTCATCAGCTTTCGCCTCCTTCGACCAGTTTAGGGCCATTATAGTGGCCTGCGCCTTGCTGGTGCAGCACTTCTGAATAGGCCCGGCCAAAGGCGGCCATCACGTCTGGCGAGGCCGCAGCGGCTTCCATGGAAGCGTTGTAGGCGGCGTGCTTGTCAGGGTTCCAGATCTGGAAACTGTCCATATTGCCGGCGAACTTGATGCGGCCTTCCAGCTCTGCGGCCTTGCAGAGGTCTTCCGGCAGCTTGATGCGGCCGGTCTCGTCCATCTTAAGGTCGGCAGAACCGGCGATGATGCGGTTGACGAGAACCTTGCGAACGTCAGATTGCGGCGCGAGGCGTGTCAGCGTGGCGCGGTACATGGCCATTAGGGCCTCACCGCCGCCTTCGAGGCAGCCGGAGCCGTCGAGTGCCTGCCAGAGGAAGATCCGGCTGCTTCCCCCAAGCTCTGCGCGAAAGGGCGCGGGGATGGAAACCCGGCCTTTTGCATCAATAGCGCTCTCATAGGTGGAAACGAACACCCGCCAACCCTGTAATAGTTATGCCTAAACCCCAGCATGGTTACCCATGTGTAAATTTGGAATATCATGGGCAGCTATGGGCCTCAATGGGCGAACACGGTGAATCGAAATATCCACACCCCCACCACGATGGAACATAGAAAGCACACACCGGGAACATAAAGGAACACCCCCTTGGGAAGGCGTGGGGCGGGCTTATTTATTCCTTGTTAATCAATTGACTGAAGAGCCGTGTTGTCAGTTTGCATCGCGGGAAAAAACTGGCTGCTAATTCCTGCCTATCTGCCTGACATTACATCAAATCAATGTCGGCAGCCGCCTGAAAACATCAGATGCCTTTCTGAATCCTTTGCGCACCCCTTCCCTGCCCTTGGCGAATACATGCTGAGGCACAAGCAAACGCCGCCGGAGTGCGAACTCCGGCGGCGTCAGGATCAGGGATTATTCAGGCGTCAGGCCGTTTCGGATTCCAGCGCCGTTTCAGCTGCCATGACACGGGCGGCAGCGTTGACCACCGCGCCGATGCGCAGGCCGGCCTGGATCTGGTCAGTCGTCAGGCCATGCTTGCGCAGCTCGGCCTCGTGCGCATCAAGGCACATGCCGCAGCCGTTCACAGCCGATACGGCCAGCGAGAAGAGTTCGAAGTCCGCCTTCTCGATACCGGGCGAACCGATCACGTTCATGCGCAGCTTGGCCGGCACAGTCGTATAGGTCGTGTTCGAGATGAGGTGCGTGGCGCGGTAATAGACATTGTTCATGCCCATGATGGCGCTGGCCGCCTTGGCCGCCTTGATGGCCTCAGGGGTCATCTTGCCCTGCGCTTCAGCCTCGAGGGCACGCAGCGTTAGAGGCTCACCCACAGCATGGGCAGATGCGAGCATGCAGCCATATTTCTGCTGATCGGTCAGCACGGTTTCATTGACCAGCGAGCCCAGGTTCAGCTTCAGGTCCTTGGCATAGTCCGGCATGCGGGATTTCAGGGTGTCGAGCGACATCAAGGTGTCCTTTCGGGGGAAGAGATGCAGGGAATGGGCGGGAGTGACGAAATCCGGCGAGCACCATGGGGCTTGCGGGGACAAACTGGCCGAGCGCCAAGGGGTAAAGGCGCATTAGGCAGCTCGCCGGACATCGTATCCTGCAGGGAAATAACGGCCCTCAAGGGGGGAGGAAAAGGCCGTCATTCCTTGCCTGCAGGACTCATTTGGGTATTCGCCGCCGCGGCGGCAAATTACAAAATTACAATGTATCTCCACCCACTGGGCGGTTACATGGGCACAGCTCGTCGGTCTGCAGGGCGTCGAGCACGCGCAGCGTATCCGAAGGGTTCCGGCCGACATTCAGGTTGTTCACATAGACGTGCTGAATGACGTTGAACGGGTCGACGACGAACGTGGCGCGATAGGCAACGCCCGCTTCAGGATCGCGGATGCCGAGACCGTCGACGAGCGAGCCATTGGTGTCGCCAAACTGCCAGATTGGCAGCTCTGCGAGGTCCGCATGGTCGCGGCGCCAGGCGAGCTTGACGAATTCGTTGTCGGTCGAGCCGCCGAGAACCACGGCATCGCGATCAGCGAATTCTTCGCCGAGGCGGGCAAATTCGGCAATCTCGGTCGGGCAAACGAAGGTGAAGTCTTTCGGGTAGAAGAAGATGACCTTCCACTTACCTTCGAAGCTGTCCTGCGTGAGCTCTTCAAAAGCGCTGACGCCGCCTTCTTCGTGTTGCATGAATTTTGGCTTCACGCCGGTGACTTTAAAATCGGGAAGTTTCTGGCCAATGCCGAGCATATGGGAGGTCTCCTGTTGGGAATGCTGCAGTTAGCGGGCCCGGTGAAGCCCGCAAGTGCTGCACTTGGGGTTGTTTTTCCCAAAAGAAAAATTGATATTTCCAGTATTTCGTATAGAGGAATTCTATGGCTATACCGACCCTACGTCAGCTTCAATTCCTCACCGCCCTGGGCGATACCGGTTCCTTCTCCCGGGCGGCCGAGGCATGCCACGTCACCCAGCCAACCCTCTCTGCCGGGATCAAGGAACTGGAAGATCTTCTCGGCGTGCGCCTCGCCGATCGCGAAGCACGCGGCGCCCGCCTGACGCACGCCGGGGAACTCGCCGTCGCCCGCGCCAGCGCCCTGCTTGCCGATGCCCATGCGCTCGTCCAGGTCGTGCAGAGCGCAGGCGCCATGCTGACTGGCCCCTTCCATCTCGGCGCCATCCCGACCATCGCGCCCTTCGTGCTGCCGCAGACGGTGCGCGCGCTGTCGGAAGTCTATCCGGACCTCAAACTCTACCTGCATGAAGACAAGACGACCCGCCTGATCGACCAGCTGCGGACCCGCACACTGGACGCGGCCCTGATCGGCCTGCCCTGGGATGCGCCGGGCATCGAGACCGTGCCCCTGTTCGATGATGAATTCCTGTTCGCCTCATCCACCAACCATCCGCTGGCCAAGAAGAACGGCCTCTCGCCGGAAGACCTGAACGGCGAGGACATCCTGCTGCTCGAAGATGGCCACTGCCTGCGCGAGCATGCCCTGTCGATCTGCCGCCTGAAAACCGGCGACCATGCCGGACAGGTCGCGGCAACCTCGCTCGGCACGCTGGTCAACATGGTGGCGGGCGGCCTCGGCGTCTCCCTCCTCCCCCGCCTTGCCATGGATCACGGCCTCGCTGTCAGCCATGACGTGGCCGTGCGCGAGTTCACGACGCCGGTCATCGGTCGGCAGGTTGGCATCGCCTGGAAATCCGGCAGCCCCCGCGAAGCCGACGCCCGCAAGATCGGCGAAGTGGTGAAGGCCGCGCTACTTCCCTGAGCCCGGATGCCGGACAAAAAAAGGGAGACGGCCCCGAAGGACCGTCTCCCGACGTTTCCTGCCTTTTATATCTTAGCCCGCTTCGCGCTCGTTGCGCACGTCGAGATCATATTCGCGCACCTTGCGGTAAAGCGTCGAACGGCCGATGCCGAGCCGACGTGAGACTTCGCTCATGTGGCCCTCATAGAAGTCGATCGCATACTGCAGGATATCGTGTTCGATATCGGTCAGTGAGCGCAGCTCGCCATGCACATCCGTTATGCTGACAGGGCTGGAGGCCACTTCGCCTGCACCGACATCATTGGCCGCCATGGGCGCGGTCGGAACGGCATTGGCCGCAACAGGCGCTGCCGGCAGGCTGGAAATGTCCGGCATCTGCCCGGAAATCTGCGGGAAGTCCTGCGGCTGAAGCTGATCGCTTTCGCACAGCACGACCGCGCGGAACACAGCATTCTCCAGCTGGCGGACGTTGCCCGGCCAGTCGAAGGCATAAAGCATCTTCAGCGTGTCATCGGCCACGCCGCCCACTTTCGTGCCTTCGCTGGCATTGAAGCGCGTGACGAAATGATCGACCAGGGCCGGAATGTCATCGCGACGCTCACGCAAGCTCGGCATGTCGACCGGGAACACGTTGAGACGATAGAACAGGTCTTCGCGGAACGTGCCTTCAGCAACCTGCTGGGCAAGATCGCGGTTTGTGGCGGAGATGATGCGCACGTCCACCTTGGTCGGACGGCGCGATCCGACAGCGTCGACCTCACCTTCCTGCAAGGCGCGGAGCAGTTTGACCTGCGCGTCGAGCGGCAGTTCGCCCACTTCGTCGAGGAACAGCGTGCCACCATCAGCTTCAAGGAACTTGCCCGGCGACTTGGAGACGGCGCCGGTAAAGGCGCCCTTCTCGTGACCGAACAGGATCGATTCAACAAGATTTTCCGGGATGGCGCCGCAGTTGACGGTGACGAACGGTTTGCCGGAGCGGCCGGACGCGCCCTGGATGCAGCGCGCAATCACTTCCTTACCGACACCGCTTTCACCGAGGATCAGGACAGGGATGTCAGACACGGCCGCACGCTCCGCCAGGCGGATGACCTGGCGCATGGGCGCCGCCGACGCAATCATGTCGTCAAAGCTCATGCCGCCTTCGGCTTTGCGCGAAAGACGCTTCACTTCGCCTGACAGCGATTGCATCTTCAAGGCGTTCCGTATCGAGACAACAACGCGTTCCGGATTGGCCGGCTTGACGATGAAATCGACCGCGCCGCGGCGCATCGACTGGACAATCGTATCAATGCCGCTGGTGGCGGTCAGCATGATGACAGGCAGGTCCGGGCGCTTGGTGGCGAGACGCTCAAGTGTGTCGAGCCCCGAGAGGCCCGGCATGGTGAGGTCCAGCAGGACAACATCAACGCCATCTTTCGGATCAGCTGCAACTGCAATGCCCGCTTCGCCATCAGGCGCCGTGCGGCAGGCAAAGCCCGCCTTCTCCACCGCAGCCTGAAGCAGGCGACGCTGTGTCGGATCATCATCAATTACCAGTACGGTCTTCGCCATCATCATACCCTTGTTCGTAGCCGGAGGGTCTGAACTGCCCCCCAAGCCATCAGTTAGTGGAGCGAAATGGAACAACAGGCGTGCCACATCGCGACGCCCCGTTCTGACACAGGGGTGTGTGGATCACGTTCAATGAATCGATGAAATTTCTGGCGAATTCGCCGGATTGGCTGCGCTAGTGCTCGGACGGCGCCGCAGCGACCAGACGCTCGAAATCAGCGTCTTCCAGTTTCTTGATGAACTTCACGCCCACCAGTTCAGCACGCTGCCAGCGTTTTTCGCAGACAAGGCGCACCGACACATGGCCGCCGAGGCCATGGATGAACAGGTAGAATTCGCGTGGAAGCTCGGGAAGGATGGCCCCTTCCCCAAAGGTCAGTTTCGCGCCGGACGGGGACATGTCGAGGATGGAAATATCCCGCGATGCGCAGAGATCAGGCCAGACCATGCGGCCCGGCCGGTAAGCTTCGACACGTGGTTCAGCGCGCCGGAACTCCATCTGAACCCGCTTGAGGCCTGCCTGCAGTCTTGAGGTGAATCTGTCCATGCTGACGAATATGCGCACGCCGGGTAAACCATTTGCAAATATATTCCACCAATTCAGTTATAATCAGCAAGATACGGGGGCGTGCGGGCGCCGCCATGTAAAGGTGCATTGTGGAAGCCCCCGATCTGTGCGATAAGGTTTCCATCGACTTCGAACTTGTGTCGGATAACTCGCAACTAAGGCCGTGCTTAAGCGCCGCTGCAAGACCGACTTACTCCCCCGCAATAACCGAGATTGATCATGTACGCGCAACTCCGCGTGTCCGTGAATTTTTTAGACCAGGTAAGATCTATGTCCACAGGAACTGTTAAGTGGTTCAACAGCCAAAAAGGCTTTGGCTTCATTCAACCCGACGCCGGCGGCGCTGATGTGTTCGTTCACATCTCTGCAGTCGAGCGCGCTGGCATGGCCACGCTCAACGACGGCCAGAAAGTCAGCTACGAGCTCGAAAAAGACGCTCGCAGCGGCAAGATGTCGGCTGGCCAACTGGCCTCCGCCTAAAAGCCTTTAGGCCCCGCGTACGCCGCGAGAGCCACACGATCCTGAAGCCCCCGCATCGCAAGATGCGGGGGCTTTTCGTTATGGGGCCTTAATCTGGCAGGTCGCTGACCGGCTGGCCCGTTTCACGGCGCGTCGCGAAATGGCTCTCGAACGCCACACCGAGGCATGCGGCGACAATCAGCACCGCGCCGACGGCCACGCGCCAGCCCGGCACTTCGTCAAAGACGACAAAGCCGATCAGCGCCGCCCAGATCAGCGCCGTATATTCCAGCGGCGCCAGCAATTGCGCCCGCGCCCGCGCATAGGCCAGCGTCAGCAGGTACCAGACCGCATAGCCAATCGCCCCCAATAGCGCAAAAACGGGCAGGTCATTCACGTTCACCGGCCCGGCAATGCCAAACAGGAAGGGCGACAGGCAGAGCGCCGGCACGCCATTGGTGAACAAGGCAATCGTCGTCGCGTCCTCCTTCACCGCGCGCAGGCGCAGCAGCACCAGCACGACGGCATAGAGCATGGCAGACGCCAGGATCGACGCGATGCCCATCATCCGGTGCGCACCTACCGCCCCTTCCGGCGTCGCGCTCACGGCAAAGGCCGCCCCGGCAAAGCCCAGCAACGTCAGCCCGAACGCGCGCGGCGAGACAGCCTCACCCAGAATGAGCCACGCCGCAAAAGGCACCATCAGCGCGGCCGTGAATCCGATCAGCACCGTCTCGGCCAGCGCGAGCTGCGTCAGCGCGTAGAAAAGCAGGATGGCACTCGCCACCTGCATCAGGCTGCGCATGATATGGAACAGCACGGCTTCCCGCTTTGGCCAGGCACGCCGCTGCACCAGGAACACTGTCGTCGCAATCATCGCCCCGAACAGGAAGCGCCACGCAACCAGCACCATCACCCCTGCTCCCGGCGCCGTCGCCTTCACAAGCGCATCAATGCCCGAGCCCATGGCTACGGCCAGCACGGCAAGCAACAAGGGAGCAGAGAGAAGACGCGCGATCATCCGCGCTCGCTAGGGCCAGCCCCGCACGCTGTCCAGACCTTTCCGAGACAAGACCCCGCCCTTTATGCCACCTGGGCCGGGGCGCTGACTGACATGCGGAAGGCGTGGTTGCTGCGCACAAAGAGATCGGCATAGGCAAAAGAAAGGGCTTCACCGAACATGTAGCCCTGCAGGCAGCTCACATTCATCTTCTCGGCCATTTCCAGGTGCGCATCGGTCTCGATGCCCTCTGCCACTGTATACATGCCGAATGACTGAAAGAGTTGGACCATCGAATTGATTGTGGCGGACAGCATGCCCTCCTCATCAAGCCGCTGGATGATCGATCGATCAAACTTGATGCCGGACAGCGGCAGGCCCATCACCGCCTGCAAATTGGAGAAGCCTGTCCCGAAATCATCGAGCACGATCATGACCCCGGCCTCGTGCAGCCGGTCCAGGTTGCGCACCACGGCGGGGACGTCATCAATGAAGGCTGACTCCAGAATTTCCATGGAGATCTGCTCGGGTCGAATACCCACGCGCCTCAAAGTCGCGAGCAAGTTTGTTGCATACCCGCGCGTGGCCAGTTCGGTCGGCGAAGCGTTCAGCGACAGGAATTTAATCATCCCGGAGGTCAGCCAGTCACCTGCCAACTCGCAGGCTGACTCCATCATCATCTGGTCCAGCGCGCTCAACAGTCCCGCTTCCTGGGCAATCGGAATAAATTCTGTGGGAGACACCGCGCCTATTTCGGGATGCTCCCACCGCGCAAGCACTTCCATCCCCTTCAGCATGTGCGTGTGGGCTGTAACGACCGGCTGAAAGGCGGGCGTAATCTGACGGTTCTCGATGGCAGCAGGAAGCGTATCCAGGATTATGCCGTACCGCGTGTGCTGCGTCTTGATCTCTTCATTGACCAATTGCACACGTGATCGGCCAAGGCGCTTGGCAGCAAGCAGCGCCATGTCCGCTGCGCGCGTTAGCGTCTCGCCATCGCTTCCGTCATCTGGAAAAACGGCAATGCCGATAGAGCCGGACAGGTCGATCATGCTGCCATTGATGGACAGGGGCCGGAAGCACGCAGCCGCGCCACGCTCGGCAGACTTGCAAAGCCCGCCGATATCCTTTCCCGACATGTCGATCAGGACGGCAAATTCGTCGCCCCCCACACGAGCCGCGCAGCGAATTCCCGGTAAGCCTTTTAACCGTCTGGCAACGCCCCGAAGGACAGCATCGCCCGCGGCATGCCCCATCCGATCATTGACCCGCTTGAAATGATCAATGTCGATCAGACCCAGCGCGAACGCCGTGCCGGTCTTGGCATAGTCGGATATGGCTGTTTCGATTTCCGAATCAAAGCCGATCCGGTTGTATATCTCCGTCACCGGATCGTATTTTATCTGCTCGCGTATCGTGCTCTCGGCCTGCTTTATGGCGCTGATATCGGTCACGACTTCAACACTGACGCCCTTGGCTGTCTTCCGGCCCTGGGCCTGAAACCAGCGCCCGTCGGTCAGTTCATGTGTTGAGGCCTGCCCACCTGTCTTGTAGCGCTTCAGTGTCGCCCGCACGGCCTTTTCCAGGTCATCGGGGGGAATCTTGGACGGAAGGGCGAGCGCACCGCTGGCGACAGACTTCCGGATGACATCATTGAACGTGCGCCCGTCGCCCCAGTTGTCCCGCGCGCCCGGAACCATGTCGCGATAGGCGGCATTGCACAGGAGCAGCCGGTCACCCTGATCATACGCGCCAACGCCAATTGGCATGGCTTCGATAATATCGAGCAGCAACTCTTCCGCATTCCTGCGGTTGCGGGTCTCCAGAACAAGGGAATCCTCAGCATTCCGCTGGGCAGTAATATCCACACGGATTGCCGTATATCCGCTGACGCGGCCAGCTGCATCCGTCTCGGGCACAATGGTCGTCAGAACCCAATAGAAAGAGCCGTCCTTGGCCCGGTTCCTGATGACGCCTCTCCAGGTCGTCCCGGCAGAGATCGTCTTCCACATGTCGATGAAGAAGGATTTGGGGTGAAACCCCGAATTCAACAGGCGGTGCGTCTGCCCGATAAGCTCGGCACGCTCATATTTGCTGATCTCGCAGAAGCGGTCATTCACTTCAAGAATCCGACCAGCCCTGTCGGTCCTGGCAACGATCGCGAACTCATCAAGCGTGAGCTTGTAAGCCAACATGTGGCTGTCATCGAACAGCATTGCGTGAACTCACATCCTGATTGTTCAACCACAATGCGTATCGTATCGTATTTAAATAACAGTAAAGTGTAAGTCCTCAATTTGGCTGCCACCACTGCGCGAATCCCGCCCCGATTAACGCCGCCATAGCCGAACATCCGCACACGCCGGAAGACCGCCGAAAAGCCTGGCAAGACAGCGATGCGTGGGAAGTGCCGTTGAGGACCAGAAGCGCCAAAGTGTCTTTTCAGGAGCTATTTTGACAAACGCCTCCTCGGCCCGGATATCCGCCGGATTCCAATAATCTGCTCACGGATATGAATATGCAGATTTGTCGCGCTCCTTTACCCAAAAAACGCCTTGCCAGACCCTTTCCCGCCTCGTAACTGAACCTACCGTTGCAACGGCAACCTAGAATTACATTAACCCGGGGGGCTCCCACACAATGAAACCACTCTTCCTGCTGTTGCCATTGGCAATAGCCATCACCGGCTGCGCGACAGTCACACGCGGCACAACCGAAGCATTCCTCATCGAGACGGAACCATCGGGTGCAAACGTCTCGACCAGCCTCGGCCTCAGCTGCACGCCGACGCCCTGCGCCATCCCGAAGGTGAAGCGCGAAGCCGAATTCTCGGTCACGATCGAGAAAGAGGGCTACAAGACCACGACTCATAACATCACGCACCAGATGTCCGGTGGCGGCGGCGCGGGCATGGCCGGCAACGTCATCCTCGGCGGCGGCATCGGCGCCATCCTCGACGCCAATAATGGCGCGACGCAGGAACTCGTGCCGAACCCGCTCAAGGTCACCCTGGAAAAACTGCCGGAAGACACAAGCGCAACAGCTGAAGTCGCCACCAAGCTCGAAGAGCTCACCAACGACCAGCCCGGCAGCTGATCACGCAAGCGGCTCCAGGGCCTGAGACAGAGGGTGCGGAGCCTATGCGCCGCACCCTTTATTATGTCGGTAGCGGGAAGCTACCGTCCAAATCAGGGAGCAAGGCCTATCAAGTTAAAGAGCCCGCGCCGCGTCGATCTTCTTTTGCAGATAATCAGTTATGAACGCATCAGCTGACCTCAGTTGAGCCTTCGCCTCCATATCCTGTGCAATGTCAAGCGCCTCTTCCCAATAGGCCAGTTCATGCGTCAAGCTTCCCAGCTTGTCCAGGCTTACAATCAAATCTCGCTTCGCTTCCGCGCTCTCAGGACTTGCCGCAGACAGCGCACGGCGAACCTCCAGCCCCTGCTCGAAATGGCCCCGCGCCACAACAAGGTTACCGCTCGCAACCTCGACATCACCCAGCCGTTCCAGAGACAGGCTGACATCTCGCTTCGCTGACGCGCTCTCAGGGCTCGCCGCAGACAGCGCACGGGCAACCTCAAGGCCCTCCTCGAAATGGCCCCGCGCCACAACAAGGTTACCGGTCACAACCTCGACATTGCCCAGCTTGTCCAGAAACACGCTGACATCTCGCTTCGCTGACGCGCTCTCAGGGCTCGCCGCAGACAGCGCACGGGCAACCTCAAGGCCCTCCTCGAAATGGCCCCGCGCCACAACAAGGTTACCGCTCGCAACCTCGACATCACCCAGCTTGTTCAGGGACACGCTGACATCTCGCTTTGATTGCGCGCTCTCAGGGCTCGCCGCAGACAGCGCACGGTCAATCTCCAGCCCCTGCTCGAAATGGCCCCGCGCCACAACAAGGTTACCGGTCACAACCTCGACATTGCCCAGCTTGTCCAGAAACACGCTGACATCTCGCTTCGCTGACGCGCTCTCAGGGCTCGCCGCAGACAGCGCACGGGCAACCTCAAGGCCCTCCTCGAAATGGCCCCGCGCCACAACAAGGTTACCGCTCGCAACCTCGACATCACCCAGCTTGTTCAGGGACACGCTGACATCTCGCTTTGCTTGCGCGCTCTCAGGGCTCGCCGCAGACAGCGCACGGGCAACCTCAAGGCCCTCCTCGAAATGGCCCCGCGCCACAACAAGGTTACCGCTCGCAACCTCGACATCACCCAGCTTGTTCAGGGACACGCTGACATCTCGCTTTGCTTGCGCGCTCTCAGGGCTCGCCGCAGACAGCGCACGGGCAACCTCAAGGCCCTCCTCGAAATGGCCCCGCGCCACAACAAGGTTACCGCTCGCAACCTCGACATCACCCAGCTTGTTCAGGGACACGCTGACATCTCGCTTTGCTTGCGCGCTCTCAGGGCTCGCCGCAGACAGCGCACGGGCAACCTCAAGGCCCTCCTCGAAATGGCCCCGCGCCACAACAAGGTTACCGCTCGCAACCTCGACATCACCCAGCTTGTTCAGGGACACGCTGACATCTCGCTTTGCTTGCGCGCTCTCAGGGCTCGCCGCAGACAGCGCACGGGCAACCTCAAGGCCCTCCTCGAAATGGCCCCGCGCCACAACAAGGTTACCGCTCGCAACCTCGACATCACCCAGCTTGTTCAGGGACACGCTGACATCTCGCTTTGCTTGCGCGCTCTCAGGGCTCGCCGCAGACAGCGCACGGGCAACCTCAAGGCCCTCCTCGAAATGGCCCCGCGCCACAACAAGGTTACCGCTCGCAACCTCGACATCACCCAGCTTGTTCAGGGACACGCTGACATCTCGCTTTGCTTGCGCGCTCTCAGGGCTCGCCGCAGACAGCGCACGGGCAACCTCAAGGCCCTCCTCGAAATGGCCCCGCGCCACAACAAGGTTACCGCTCGCAATCTCGACATCGCCCAATTCGTCAAGGCAGACGCCTCTGTCGCGTTCAGTGGTCGCCCTCCGAAGTGCACATTCAATTGCTACCCTCGCCGCAGGGATGCTACCATCATGTCTCAACTCCAGTCGCGCAAGTTCAATCCATGACCAGAAATCAGCCGTGTCCAGTTTAACCGCTTCTCGCCAGGCCCGCAGAGCACGCTGTGGCTCCCGGTCGCTAGCAAGTGTAGCGAGATCTCGCCATTCCTGTGCCGCCGCAGCCGCTTTTGCCTGCGCACGCTGTTCGAGCTCGTCGAAACCCAATTTCAGTTGACCTTGAGCAATATCTCGCGCGGCGTTCGGCTCTGCACGGACCGTGCGCTCAGCTGCCGCCTCCCGCATCGCCTCGCGTTGTGGCTCGGCTTGTCCATCTTTCGGGGCAGTTTGTGCAAGCAGCTGCTTCACAAGGAGCTCAAGGCCTTCAACTTGGCTTGATGTAGCTGCCTTCGGAGCAGTCAGAGTTTTGTATGTGGCGAGGTCATTCGCACGGGCAAAAACGACCTTCCAGATAAAAGCGACAAGCGCAAAAATACTAAGTCCGCTCCAGACGGGCCAAGGGATCGCGAGCCCACCCAGCTTGAGCGACGGAAAAAGCTCAGCAATTGACTGCAGCAAGTCCTTTTCCAATTCCTACCTCTGCTCCACCTAAGAGTGTAAAAGTATGTGATAATACATCAGCATCAAAATCAACCCACCAACAGCAAACAAACCAAGAACACCCTAGACACTCCCCCTCCCCCGCTCCATATCTGGACGCATGGCCCAACGACCCAGCAAGTCCTCCTCCAAATCCCCCGCCAAAGGCGTCTCTGAAGCCCCGTCCGTGTTCACGCTGGATGGCCCGGCGCAGGGTGCCATCGAGTCCGTGGCCCCGATGCTGTGGACGCCCCACAGGCCCGAGCGCGAGTGGGACAAGCTGGAAGGCGGCAAGCGCTTCAAGGTCCACGCGCCCTACGAGCCGGCTGGCGACCAAGCCACCGCCATCCCCGAACTCGTCGAGGGCATCCAGGCCGGCGAGCGCGACCAGGTCCTCCTCGGCGCGACCGGCACCGGCAAGACCTTCACCATGGCCAAGATCATCGAGGCGACCCAGCGCCCCGCCCTGATCCTCGCCCCCAACAAGACCCTCGCCGCCCAGCTCTATGGCGAGTTCAAATCCTTCTTCCCCGAGAACAGCGTCGAGTATTTCGTCTCCTACTACGACTACTACCAGCCGGAGGCCTACGTGCCCCGCGCCGACCTCTACATCGAGAAGGAATCCTCCATCAACGAGGCCATCGACCGGATGCGCCACTCGGCCACCCGCGCCATCCTCGAGCGCGACGACGTGATCATCGTCGCCTCCGTCTCGTGCATCTACGGCATCGGCTCGGTCGAGACCTACACGAGCATGACCTTCAAGCTCGAGCCCGGCCAGCGCATCGACCCGCGCGCCGTCGCCGAGCGCCTCGTCGCCAACCAGTACACCCGCAACGACATCGCCTTCACGCGCGGCACGTTCCGCGTCAAGGGCGACGTCATCGACATCTTCCCCGCCCACTATGAGGACCGCGCCTGGAAGCTCTCCTTCTTCGGCGACGAGCTGGAAGCCATCACCGAGTTCGACCCCCTCACCGGCGCGAAGATCCAGTCCCTCCCCGCGATCAAGGTCTACGCCAACAGCCACTACGTCACGCCCCGCCCGACGCTCCAGCAGGCCACCGAGAAGATCAAGGCCGAGCTGAAGGCCACGATCGCGCATTTCGAGAAACACGGCAAACTGCTCGAGGCCCAGCGCATCCAGCAGCGCTGCCAGTATGACATCGAAATGCTGCAGGCCACCGGCAGCTGCAATGGCATCGAGAACTATTCCCGCTACCTCACCGGCCGCAAGCCCGGCGAGCCGCCGCCCACCATGTTCGAATACCTGCCCGACAATGCCCTCGTCTTCGCCGACGAGAGCCACCAGACCGTCCCGCAGATCGGCGCCATGTTCAAGGGCGACTTCAGCCGCAAGTCGACGCTGGCCGAATACGGCTTCCGCCTCCCCTCCTGCATGGACAACCGCCCCCTCAAGTTCGAGGAATGGGACGCCATGCGCCCGCAGACGGTCCACGTCTCGGCCACGCCCGGCAAGTGGGAACTGGAGCGCACCGGCGGCGTCTTCACCGAACAGGTCATCCGCCCCACCGGCCTGATCGACCCGCCCGTCGAGGTCCGCCCCGTCTCCACCGACGGCGCCAACCAGGTCGATGATGTCATGGCCGAGGTCAAGGCCGTCGCGGCGCGCGGCTTCCGCTCGCTGATCACGACGCTGACCAAGAAGATGTCGGAAGACCTCACCGAATTCCTCCACGAGAACGGCGTGCGCGTGCGCTACATGCACTCCGACATCGACACGATCGAGCGCATCGAGATCATCCGCGATCTCCGCCTCGGCGTGTTCGACGTGCTCGTCGGCATCAACCTCCTGCGCGAGGGCCTCGACATTCCCGAGTGCGCCTTTGTCGGCATCCTCGATGCGGACAAGGAGGGCTTCCTGCGCTCGGAGACAAGCCTCGTGCAGACCATCGGCCGCGCCGCGCGCAACTCCGAGGCCCGCGTCGTGCTCTATGCCGACCGCATCACCGGCTCCATGGAACGCGCCATGGAAGAGACCAGCCGCCGCCGCGAGAAACAGATCGCCCACAACCTGGAGCACGGCATCACGCCGACCACGATCATCCGCGGCGTGCAGGACATCCTCGGCGAGCTGGGCGAGAAACCCGGCACCAAATCCCGCGCCCGCCGCGACCGCGACAAAGGCATGGCCGAAGAAAAAGCCTTGCCACTTGCCGGCGCACCGGGGCACAACCTGAAGTCAGTGATTGCGGATACAGAAAAGCGGATGCGCGAAGCCGCCGCCAACCTGGAATTCGAACAAGCCGCTCAGCTCCGCGACGAGCTGAAACGGTTGCGGGAGCAGGATTTGGGGCTGGGGATCGAATAGCCGTATATATTCGCAGTATACAGATTTTTTTGATAAGGATCTTCCTAGTGAAGTCAATTACATTTTTTAATAATAAAGGCGGTGTCGGAAAAACCACTCTGCTTTGCAATATCGCCGCCTACATGTCTATTTATATGAAGAAAAAAGTCTGCGTCATTGATGCAGACCCACAATGTAATGCCACACAATATTTCTTCGATGATGACGTGGTTGATCGAATTTATGATTCATCTTCAAGGTCAACAATATACTCGATTATTGAGCCACTTTCTCTGGGAGAAGGTTACTCAAAAAAAATGCCGATTCGAAGATCTGAGAGTTTTGGTTTGGATGTCATACTCGGAGATCCCAGACTGGCTTTGATCGAGGATTTCTTCGCGCGAGAATGGGCCTCATCCAAATCGGGCGATATAAGAGGGATCAAAAGCAGTCTTGCTTTCGCGGAAATTCTTTCCAAGCTTCAATCTTATGACTTTGTGCTCATCGATGTCAGTCCCTCACTCGGCGCAATCAATCGCGCAATCCTTCTGAGCTCAAAATATTTCGTCAGCCCCATGTCAATTGACATTTTTTCATTGCGGGCCTTCGAGAACATAACCGAATGGCTGAAAGATTGGAGAGATGACTGGGACGCGGCCCTAAGCAACGTAAAGGCGGGCGAAAGAAATAAGATTCCCGAACTAGATCATGGGAATGCGAAATTTTTGGGATATGTCACCCAACAATACTTGGCGAAAACCGATTCATCAGGACACCGTCGAGCAGTTAATGCATATGAAAAAATACAATCTCGAATTGATAGTGTGATTGACGAATGCTTTACAGACCAAGAGTTGGTCGAACCACCATATAAGATTGGAACAGTGCCTAACTTGTTTAGCCTAATTCCAATGTCGCAAAGTAGCCATAAGCCTGTATTCGAACTTCTCGGAAAAGACGGTGTTGTCGGCGCTCATTTTGCGAAGGTCCAAGATTCTAAAAAAACTTTTGGCCGAGTAGCCAAACAACTTGTGAAACTGGTTGATAATGACTGATTGGCCGGAACCATTAGTCAAGGATCTCGCTCGGCGTCGCTGTGTAATCGTTTTGGGTTCGGGCGTGTCTGCTCAATCTGTATGCGAGAGCGATCAAAGACCTCCAACTTGGAAGCAGTTTTTAAATGATGCGCTCGCGCAACTTCCAGGTCCCCCAGAAACTCATATCAGGGAGGCAATTGATAAAGGTGAATACCTTCACGCTTGCGAGTGGATCAAGAGCAGAATGGATGAGACGTGGGCTGAATACCTGAGGGAAGTCTTCTTGACCCCCGGCTTCATTCCATCCGATGCACATAAGGCTATCCTGCAGCTCGACAGTCGAATTATATTTACATTAAATTTTGATGATATCTACGAGCGCACCGCGAATGAAGCTCAACCCGGGTCTCACATAGTCAAGAGCTATCACGATAGTGATATTCCCGAGTTTTTGAGAAAAGACGGCAGATTCATCGTGAAGGTTCACGGAAGTTTGAACACACCCACGAAAATGATATTCACGCAAGAAGAGTACGCTAGATCCAGAACAAAGAATGCTGCTTTCTACTCATGTTTTGAAGCCAGTTTACTTACACATTCTTTTTTCTTCGTAGGCGTGGGTTACAATGACCCTGACCTATCGTTGCTTTTGGAAAACCAATCCTTTCTCTTTGACGGCGGACAGCCTCATTATTACCTAACCAGTAGCGACATCAACGCCGACCTCATAAAATCACTTCGAAAGAACAGAAATCTGAAAACGATTAAGTACGATAAAATTGATTCTCAATACTCGGGCCTTCCAGCCTGTTTATCTGACCTTTTGGAACTTGTCGAAAACGCTCGACGAAAACTACTCGAAACTACCAATTGGTAGCAAGCGTAGCGGGGGTGAGTGTAGCGATACCCACCCTCCCACGCGCCGTCCACTGGACATCGGCGCTGCCCAACCCCACTCCACCAACCGCCGCAACCTCTACGCACACCTTCTTCCACGCCCCGGTGCGACAATTCTCCAAATAGCTGTATCTAGGGCAGGGGCACTCGCGTGGTTGGAGAATATGGTGCGGCTGGAACTGTGGCAAATCGATGGGGTCACCATCGACCTTGAGGACCGTGATGCGAAGGTGCGGGCAATCCACCGCATCGACGGCACGGAGATCATCGTGAGCTTCCGGGTCACCGAGAAGCAGATGAAGGGCTCGCCCGCCGCCCTGCGCCAGCGCATCGAGCTGCTCGCCGCCGACCGCATCCTCAGCCTCGCCTCCTTCCTCGATGTGTGACCCCTAGACCTCCCCCCTCATCCGGCGCCCGGCCCAGCCCTCGACCGGGAAATCCGGGGTGTAACCGCCCTGCGCTGACATTGCGCCCTCGTCCGCTTCCCCCTCAGGCGCGTCAGGCCGCCGCTTGTCTTCTTCGGGCAAGCCGCCCGTGCAGGACATCCACCAGACCTTCCGGTCAAAGTCCGCCACGCCATAGGGGCTGTTGAAGGGCCGCTGGCCATGCGGGCGGTGTTCGGCGTCCAGCTTCCGGCGCAAGGCATGGAAAGCCTCGCCCTGCCCGCTATCCTCCATCTCCCGCACATAGGCCCGGATCGGTTCAAATCTGGCGAACGTATAGTCCCCCGCGATCCAGGCCATCCGCGTATGGCCGTCCCAGCCCGCATATTCCGGAGGATCGGCACAATCCTCGTCCGTCCAAACCCTTTCGCGCCCCTTCACCGGCGCAGCGAACCGGATCAGGCTGAGCAGGCGGCGCGCCTTGCGCATGTCCGCTTCCGCCTCCGCAAGCAATCGCGCCTCCAGCAGCGCGCCGACGCGGGCGCGGCCTAGGTCCACCTCGCGCTCCAGCTCCGTCAGCGTGCCGTCATCGCCGAGCGCTATCAGCGCCGCCTCCGCCTCCCGGCGCACCCGGTTCGCTTCCGTTTCCGCCGCAGCCGCCGCTTCGGCCTTCGCCTTCAGGTCGCAGGCGCGAAAGCCATCGGCCCGCGCCCAGTCTGACAGCGTCGAGGGCGGCACCTTCAGCCGCGCGCCAATCGCGGCCAGCGGCTCGCCTGCCTCGGCGGCCTCGCGGGCGAGTTGTCTCTGCGAGCGCAGCGTCTGCGCGCGGCGGCGATAGCGGGGGGAGCGGGATGTGCCTGTCATGGGGCGCAGTCTACGCCCGCCGCGCCTCCGGTCGGACAAGTCGCGCCTCTCCCACCCCCGTGCCCCCGGCGAAGGCCGGGGCCTCAGGCCATCGGCGTACGAAACGCCCCGCCCTCTCCCGCGAAACCGCCTCCGCCTCTCCCCGCTCCGGCCCTCTTCGGGCAGTATCCGGGCTGTTTTCGGGCATCCTTCGGGCATCTGTTCGGGCA
This sequence comes from Hyphomonas oceanitis SCH89, assembly GCF_000685295.1. Classification (GTDB taxonomy): domain Bacteria; phylum Pseudomonadota; class Alphaproteobacteria; order Caulobacterales; family Hyphomonadaceae; genus Hyphomonas; species Hyphomonas oceanitis. Next base: position 30,499 of record NZ_ARYL01000007.1, on the reverse strand, counting down.
CCGCGCGCAACCCTGCGGCGATCTGCGCGTAGTCTGACAGCACGCCCGCGTCTCCCCCGTTCCGAAAGCCCGCCCATGCTCGCCATTCTCAAGCCCGCCTTCTACCTGCTCGGCGCGCTGGGCCTCTTCGCCGCCTTCGTCCCCAAGTTCAAAACCGAGATCTGGTGGCTCCGCGTCTGGGTCTATGGCCGCCAGCAGACCTGCATTGCGCTCGCTGTAATTGCTGGGCTTTTTCTCTTCCTCTATGGCGTCGACAGCCTCCCCGCCACGCTCCTGATGCTCGCCTATGCCGCCGCCTTCATCGCCTGCGCGGCAGACCTCTGGCCCTATACAAGCGGCCGCCCGCTGGAGATGGACACCGCCCTCCCCGGCGCCGAGGGCACCGGCCTCTCCGTGCTTCTCCTCAATGTCCTGCAGGAAAACACCGACGAGCAAGCCGTCCGCGACCGCATCCAGGAGGCCGATGCCGACGTCGTATTCCTCTCAGAAACCAACGCCCGCTGGCGCTCCGCCCTCGGACGTTTTGAAACTGATTATCCGTACACGTCCCTCCTACCCAAGGAAGAGCATAACGGCCTGCTCGTCTATTCGCGCTTCCCCATCGCGCGTGTGCAGGAGCGCTATCTCTGCCAGAGCCACGTTCCCTCGCTCACCATCGACATTGAGGCCGGCGGCCGCGAAGTGCTCCTCTACTGCATCCACCCGCGCCCGCCCCGCCCGCGCGACGCCACCGAGCATCTCGATGACGAGCTGATGATCGTCGCCGAGGAGCTGCGCCAGCAGGATCGCCCCGCCCTCGTGATGGGAGATTTCAACGAAGTCGGCTGGTCATGGATGGTGCGCCAGTTCAAGGACCACGCCCATCTCTGCGACCCCAAGCGCGGGCGCGGCCTCTACAATTCCTTCGGCGCGCAAAACCCGCTCCTCGCCTGGCCGCTCGACCACATCTTCGCCACCGATGATTTCGACATCAAGCAGATCCGCCGCCTGAAACCCTGCGGCTCGGACCATTATCCCATGCTCTACCGCCTCCTCCTGCGCCCCGCATAGGCTCGCCCGACGTCACGGCTTGCGCGCGGCCCTGCGGCGGCTTTCATAGGGGGCATCACATGCCCTTCCATGGAGCCCCGCATGACGTCCTATCTCCTGCCTGACGACCAGGTCAGCGCCGCCGCCTTCACCCAGCGTGGCGAGGGCACCCTGCCCGGCCATCTCGGCCTTGTCGTCACGGTGATGGAGCGCGGCCGCGTCGAGGGCCATTTCGACATCGTGCCCACGCACCACGCCCCCAATGGCTTCCTCCATGCCGGCAGCGTGGTGACGCTCGCGGACTCGCTCTGCGGCTATGGCACGCTCGCAAATGTGTCAGACACGGCCAGCGGCTTCACCACGATCGAGCTGAAATCAAACTTCTTCGCCACCGCGCTCACCGGCCGCGTCCACGCCCGCGCCACCCCGGTCCACCTAGGCGGCGCCACCCAGGCCTGGGACTGCGAAGTCACACACGCCGACACGGGCAAACGCATGGCGCTCTTCCGGTGTACGCAGATGGTGTTGAGGAAGAAGGGGTGAGTATACGCTACGCAGATGGACTTGCGCCTCGACCAAATACGGGGGCCTTCCACTTTTTCCTGAATTCAGCCACACTTCCCAATCGTGGGGACGCTTCTCCCAATTAAAAGTGCAATATTTGGCGGAATAAGGAGTCGGACCCATAGCGAATTACATGGAAACGGCCGAATTTATCAGGACGTTTCTTGAACAAGAAACCGATGATGTTTCGAATGTGACAGGTGCGTGGGGAACCGGAAAAACCCACGTGTGGCATACGACAGTTTCGAATTTCACGAATGCCAATGATACATTGAAAAGGCCTCGCGAAAGATATGCATACGTATCTCTTTTTGGGATAGACAGCCTAGATGCGCTGAAATTGCGAATTTTCGAAGAGCTGCACCCATTTTCCAAAGCTCCAAAGAGAGCAGGAGTTAATCCGGTAGACTGGATCAGTCCTGTTTGGCGAAAGCACTTTAAACACGCCGAAGGGCTGCCAGTTGTAGGCCAATTCGCAACTGCCCTAACTCCGATGTACTTCTCCGCTGTGAACAAAGCCGTCATCTGCTTTGATGATCTGGAGCGAAGGAGTCTAGGTCTTTCTCTGACATCAGTTTTTGGTTTGGCTCAGTATTTAAAAGATAACCGAAATTGCCGCGTCTTTTTTCTCCTCAATAATCATGAGCTAACCGAAGAGGACCGAAGCACTTATGAAAGCTATTTTGAGAAGACTTTCGATAGCTCAGTTAGGTTGGAACCAACTACATCCGATTGCGTGGAAATCGCGTTTAATGATGATCCAAGCCTGCAGATATTAAAAGAATATGCCGCTCGACTTCCAGTAAACAACATTCGAATACTGAAGAAAATTCGGCGGGGGTATGTTCAATTGGAAAAGATCGTTGGAGGCTTAAGGCCGGAAGTTAAGCAGCAAATTGCAGGCACCCTACCCCTTTTAGCGTGGTGCCACCTCCAAGGCGAGAATGCACCCGACCTTAGCTTCGCGCTTGAGACGGGTTCTTACAAGGGCATTTCTGATCGCGATAAATGGACGCCGACACAGCGGAACTGGTCAAGACTTATTGAAAGCTACGGATACAGAATGACAGACAATCTGGATAGCGCCATCGCCAAGTACGTTGTTGACGGTTACGTCGATAGTGAAAATTTCTTACGCGCGGCTCATGAGCGGCATGAGCAGGCATTGGTTGATGAGGCTCATGGAGCTTATCAAGCAGCATGGGGTAAGTTCCACGACGCCTTTAGTGATGATGAAGAGGAGATCGTTTCCGAACTGAAAGAAGCCTTTTTAGACGGCGTCGAGCATCTCGGCGTCCAAAGGCTCAATTCTTTGGTTCTCTTCTTGTCCGACCTTGATCGGAGCGATGATGTAAAGGAAATCGTCCAAGCTTTTATCACTGCTCACAGCAAGAAACCAAGAAAATTCTGGGACCCTGCTGAGTACTCGGATTTTCATACGAAATGGCACCCTGCCGTAACAGAGGAACTTCAAAGGCGGTATTCATCTCTTATCGAAAATTACGATATTATAGAAACACTCGAATTGCTTGGAAAACATGAAATCTCACCAAACGAAGCAGTCCGACGCCTTTCTCATGTTAGCACGGAAGAGTTCGTCTCGTTGCTGAAAAATACTAATCCCACTAATCATCGGAATGTACTGCGCGGTGCAACACACTTTGAATTGAACACACACTCTCCCGAGGATAATGACCTACGGGTTCGACTAAGTGAAGCGCTATCAATTATAGCTGCGGAGAGCAAAATAAAGGCTCTAATGTTAGCGAATTGGGGTGTTCAGCCGAAAGGGCCGACTGAATAAATCCATAAGCCCGGAGCGCAAAAGCTCCCCTACAAACTCACCACAAGCCCCGCCACGAGGTACATCACCACCGCGATCCCGCCGCCGACCAGCGCGTAGGGCATCTGCGTGCGCACGTGGTCGATATGGTCACAGCCGGCGGCCAGTGAGGCGATGATCGTGGTGTCGGAGATCGGCGAGCAATGGTCGCCAAACACGCCGCCGCCGAGCACTGCCGCCAGCACCAGCGAGGGCGGAATGCCAAGCGCCAGGGCGAGCGGCATCGCAATCGGGATCATGATGCCATAGGTGCCCCAGCTGGTGCCCGTCATGAAGGCCGTCACGCCCGCCACCACGAACAGGACCGCCGGGATAACAATCGGCGACACGAACTGCGCCGCCACGCTGGACAGGAACGCCCCCGTGCCCAGCACGCGCAAACTGTCGCCCAGCGCAATCGACAGGAAGAGGATGGCCACAACCGGCACCATTTCCGAAATGCCCGCAAAGCCGCGCTCCTGCAGCCCGCCTTTCGGAAAGGCCTTGCCGCTGATCAGCAGCAGCGCCGCCACCAGCATGGCAAGGCAGATGGCCCAGAGGATCGACTGGCTGCCATTGCCCGCCAGGATGTTGCCGCCGCCCGTCCACGCCATGAAGCCCAGCGCGCCGCCAATCATCACCAGCAGCGGCAGCCACATGTAGATCGCCCGCGTCGGGGCGACCGGCTCTTCATCTTCCACCAGCACGTCGCGGTTCAGGCCCGCCGTCTTCATCGGCCCGAACACGCGGCCCGAAAACACGGTGAAATAGACGCCGGCCAGCGTTATCAACGCATAGAAATTCCACGGGATCGTGCCGGCAACGACGCCAATCGGGCTCTCGAATCCATAGGGCTCCACCAGGCCGAGCGCATAGGCGCCCCAGCCGTTCAGCAGGATCAGCGCGCTGATCGGCGCCGAGGTGGAGTCGATGATATAGGCGAGCCGTTCGCGGCTGAGGCCGTGCGCATCGAACAGGCGCTGGCCGAGCACGCCGCTGCTGAGCAGGCTGACATTTGTTTCCACGAAAATGGCCGTGCCGGCCAGCGCAGGCGCCAGCGCGGCGCGCCGGGGCGTCGAGACAAGGCCGCGTTTCATCAGGCTGCTCACCAGCGCTTCCACGCCGCCAGAGTCGCGCATCCACGCAATCAGCGCGCCGATGAGCAGGCAGAACAACAGGACGCGCGTATTGCCGGTGGAGTCGAACACGCCGACGCCCCGGTCGATGGCGCCGAGCGCCCCCATGCCGGGATTGAAATGCGCAATCAGCGTTTCCGATGCCAGCAGCGCCAGTCCCAGCGCCGCATAGACATTACGCGTCAGCATGGCGACGATGATCGCCAGAACCGGCGGCAGTACAGTCAGGATATCCAGGGCCCAGCCTCCTGTGAATTGAAGGGGGCACATAAACCCATTCCTCCCCAAAAGCCCAGCCCGGCTTCTGCGCCGCGCCGCGTCCTGCCCTTCCCCGCTGCGCGCGCGTCGGCGGATGCATGAAATTTGATCGTTTTCTGCCAGCAAATATTGGGGCTTGGGCGGTAAAGCGCACCGATATTAACCCTCGGCAGGAGCCCGGCATGACGAACGATTTCAGACACCAGTTCTGGAAACAGCAGATACAGACCAGCGCGATCGTCTGCGTCGGCGTCGTCATCGCTGCGCTGGTCATGATCTGGATCGGCACTTTTGACCTCGACATGTCCATCCGCATCCGGGGCCTCATACTGGCTGGCCTCATCTCCGGCGTGCTCGCGCCGCTCGGCTCGGCCTATGCGATCCGCCAGAACTCGCGCCACCTCGCGCTGCACATGCAGTACGAGCGTCTCGCCAATAGCGACGACCTGACGGGCCTCGCCAACCGGCGCTGCTTCAACCGCCGGGGCGCCGCCCGCCTCGCCGGGGCAGGCCGCAAGCAGATCGCCCTCCTCCTCGTCGACATTGACTGGTTCAAACGCGTCAATGACATGCACGGACACGAGGCCGGAGACGACGTCCTCTGCCACGTCGCCCAAACCCTCATCCATGCCTCCCCTGATGGTGCCCTGATCGCCCGCTTGGGCGGCGAGGAATTCACCGTGATGTGCGAGATCTCCAGCCACGCGGAGCTGACCCTCCTTGCCGAAAAGCTGCGCCGCGCGACCGAGGCCACGCACATCATCTATCATGGGGAGCCCATCCGCGTGACGATCAGCCTGGGCCTCGCGATTGCCCGCCCGGGCGATACGCTGTCCGCCCTGCTCAGCCGCGCCGACAAGGCGCTCTATGGCGCCAAGGACCATGGCCGCAACCAGTTCTCTGTCGCCGCCTGAGCCCCCGGTTTGCCGCAAATTTCACCGATCCGGCTGAAGTCTCATAAATTATATTAACGTATAAGGTCTATCATTGAGCCATCCGCCCTGTGAGGATAGACGCATGATAGACAGCATAAGGCAGATTTTCTGGGCCCAGCAGATCCGCTTCGTCGTGCTTGGAATGCTCGGCGCGCTGGTCGCATCGACCTTGGCTGCCTGGTTCACCACGGCTGACCTCACGCTGCATGGCCGCGTACATACGCTGGTCGTGTCAGTGGTGCTGACGTGCACAGTGGCTGCCTGCCTGCTCGGCTATAGTGTCTGGCAGAACGTCCGCTACCTGCGCCTGCACCTGCAGACTCAGCTTGCCGCCTACAGCGACACGCTGACGGGCCTCGCCAATCGCCGGGCCTTCCTTACCGAGGGCGAACTCCGCCTCGCGCAGCCGCGGCAGCCGGGCGCCCAGGCGGCCCTCCTTCTCGTCGATATTGACTGGTTCAAACGCGTCAATGACATGCACGGACACGAGGCCGGTGATGAAACACTGATCCATGTCTCGCAGACCCTGCTGCATACAGCACCGGCTGATGCGTTCGTCTCCCGCATCGGCGGCGAGGAGTTCACCATCCTCACAGACGTGACCAATACGGAACATCTCAAACAGCTGGCAGGCGCCCTGTGCAAGAGTGCCGAGGCCGCCAGCTTCTATTATCGCGGTGAGCGCATCAAGATCACGGTCAGCATCGGCCTCGCGCTGGCCATGCCCGGCGACACGCTTTCGACCGTGCTCAGCCGCGCCGACAAGGCGCTCTACGACGCAAAGCATGGCGGCAGAAACAGGTCCGCGCTGGCAGCCTGAAAACGGTGGGTCAAAGACCCCCCGCCTACCCACGATGTAAATCACGCAAACAAAAAGGCCCCGACAATCAGCCGGGGCCTTTCTTTATCCTGGAGCGGAAGGGGGGGATTACGCTCCAGGCGTATTAGCGTTCTTCCATTTCATCACCGGCCTCGTCGAGCGCGTCGCCCGCATCGTCCATGGCGTCTTCGACAGCGTCGCCGGCATCATCCAGCTTCTCGCTGACAGTGGGCTTGCCCCAGTCTTCGGAGCTGGCCTTCTGCCAGGCCGTGAATTCGGCTTCCGACAGTTTGGCGTCGCCGTTGACGTCCCAGTCAGCGAAGGATTCCGCCGTGACGTCCATTTCATTGGCCTGAAGCTCTTCAATGGTGACGAACCCGTCGGCATTGGTGTCGACTTCGGCCAGTGCTGGTTCAGCGGCAGCAAAGGCAGGGGCGCCCATCAGTGTGGCAAGGGCGGCGAATGCGAATGTCTTCTTCATGGTGTCTCTCCTTTTGACATCCCGGCGTTTCGGGCCGTGCCCGGCGCTGGTGAGAGAACAAGCCCGGCCCGTCAAACCCGTTCCCAACCTGTCCGATTTCTAAGACTCCGGGCCAAAATGTGGCGAAAGTGGCGCTTGCCCCATTCGCATTGCGCGCAAGGAAAAGCCGCCTGCAAATCCCTGCAGACGGCTTCCTTCCCCCCCGGTTATCCCCCGGGCTGGCCACTGCCTACATCAGTAGGCCAGCGGCGATTCAGCTGGTGCCTCGGGCGTGGCCTCAGGCTCTGGCATGTTCTCATCGACGGTTGCATCTTCAGGTGCCGGCGCGGCCGAGGCCGTGTTGCAGCAGCGCACCTGCATCTCCAGCACGCGGTCATTGAAGCGGCACTTCTCGTCATTGATCTCCCGCAGGAAGGAGAGGCCCCCTGCCCGCGTCGTGTAGCGCGTCTGCGTACAGCTGGTCAGCGTATAGCCCGGGCGGCACGTTCCCGTGTCGCTCTTCTGTACGGTACGCGTCTCGCACACCATTTCGTCCGTTTGGGCGAGGGCCGCCTCGGCAGCGGCCTTGGCCTCGTCCGCCGTGGCCTGCGCCTGGGCAGCGGCGCTGCTGGCGCTGTCTGCGACGCTGCGCGCTTCAGAGAGGCGCATGTCGGTATCGGAAAGGGCTGTCGATTGGCCGTCAATCTCCACTTTCAGGCGGCAGACATTTTCCTTCGCCTTGTCGGGATTGGCGCAATAGTCAGCAACGCTCATCTCCTGCGGGATCAGGCTCTGGCATCCAGCCAGCGATAGCGCCAGCAACGTGCCGGCGGCGAGTTTTGCGATACGCATGGCATCCCTCCGGTGTGTTCGGAGGGCATTAAGGCGGCCGTTAACTTTTGGGTCAACGCAACTCCCGTGATCGGGGAAATCAGGCTTTCAGCTTGTAGCCGGCCCTGAACATCCACCAGACGCCCGCCGTCAGCACCACTGACAAGCCGCCCGTCACCCACATGCCCGTCACGATCGAGCTGTTTGCCACGCCCAGGAACCCATACCGGAACCCGTCAATCATGTAGAAGAACGGATCGAGATGCGCCATCGTCAGGAAGGGCTCCTGCATCACCTTGATGTCGTAGAATGTGCCCGACAGGAAGGTCAGCGGCACGATGATGAAATTGGTCACCGCCGAGAGGTGATCGAACTTGTCGGCCCAGATCCCGCCCATTGCGCCCAGTGCACCGAGGACAATGGCAGAGGTCGTGCCGAACCAGAGGATCGGCCAGATATGGACGACGGACATGTCAGCCAGTCCGCTGATCTCAATGCCGATCGCGGAGATAACCGCCACCATGATGCCCCGCGTGATTGCACCACCGAGGAAACCGGCTGTCAGCTCGAGCGGCGACAGCGGCGGCATCAGGAAATCGACATGCGTGGAATTGAACTTGGCCTGCACGAGGCTGGAGCTCGTATTCTGGAAGGCGTTCTGCAGGATGGCCATGACGACAAGGCCCGGCGCCAGGAAGTCATTATAGTTCAGCCCGTCAAAGTCGCCCGTCAGGCGCCCGCGGTCGCCGAAAGCCAGCTTGAACACCGTCATGAACAGAAGCGTTGTCACCACCGGGGCAAACACGGTCTGCATCCACACTTTGAGGAACCGGCCCACTTCGCGCTTGTAAAGCGTCCACAGACCCAGCCCGTTGAACGCGCCATACTGGCGGATCACCCTGAGACTGGATTCTGTACGCGAAGAACTTGTGGAAACCGGCCGTGCGGTGGTGGCATCTGGTGCAATATCTGTCATGCCCCGTTATCTAGTATGCCAGACGCCCCGGCACGAGGGGGCAGGCCCGCTTTTTTTGCCCTGATCACAAATCGGGCAAGCCTGCCGAAACTGCGACTCACATGACACAAGATATGGAAAGCCTGTGGAAAGCGGAGTCTGCATGTTGTGTTTCATTTCGGTCCTGATACGATATCTAGGTGCTGAGAGAGATGGCGCGTAACTGCCATCACAACATATAGGGGCTGACGGAACCGCGTATCGGGACCGCAACCTGGAGCTGGGAGACCTAAATCCATGTCTTGGACCGATGAACGCGTAAACGTGCTCAAGAAACTCTGGGCAGAGGGCCATTCGGCCTCCCAGATCGCGAAACAGCTGGGCGGCGTCACGCGCAATGCCGTTATCGGCAAGGTGCACCGCCTTGGCCTGTCCGGCCGCGCGACACCTTCGCGCCCGGTGAAGCGTCCGCCGCGCCTGGCCCGGCCGAAGCCAAGGCTCATGCCGGACGGAACGGTCACGACGCCAACACCCGCCGTCACCGCACCACCGGTCGAAGAGGCAAAACCAGCTGTCGAGCGCACGGCGATGACCGCTCCCCTGCCCCCGATGCGTCTGGCCGATGGCGGCGCTGCCACCATCCTCACGTTGCGGGATTCCATGTGCAAATGGCCGATTGGCGATCCTGCCGATCCGAAATTCGCCTTCTGTGGACGCAAGTCAGACTGCGGCCCGTATTGCACCGAGCATGCGAAAGTGGCCTTCCAGCCCGCCCGCAAGCGCGACACCAAGAAAAGCCAGTATGATTATGTGCGTCGCATAGCTGGCTGACACGGGTCAGCAAAACGCGACAAACAGGAAAGCCCCCGGCGTTATTCGTTGGGGGCTTTTTTTGTGTCCGCTTTTGCGGCCTCCGCTTCGGCGGCTTCGTCCTCGGCTGCTTTGGCAGCCGCTGCCGCTTCCGCCTCTGCAGTGCCTTCCGGCGTAATCTGCACGCGCAACACGTCGCTGCCCCGGAAGTGCAGGTCCTGTTGCGGGAAGGGAATCTCGATACCGTGCCGCTCGAGCGCCGAATGGATCGCCCAGTTATAATCGGCTGTCACCTTGGCCGGCTTCTTCACCGCTTCCTCGGTCAGCCACACGACCAGTTCGAAATCGAGGCTGCTGTCGCCAAACCCGGTCAACCAGACCTGCGGCATGCGCGGACCCATGTTCTCCAGCGTCCACTGCACTTCGGCGGCCGCTTCCATGCCCGCCTTGCGTACAAGGTTCTTGTCGCTGCCATAGGCCACGCCGAACTTGATATGCGTGCGGCGGCGCGCCTCGCGCAGCGTCCAGTTGATCACCTGCGCCTTGATGAACTCCTCGTTCGGCACAAGGATGTCGACATTATCATTCGTGGTGACGACGGTGGAACGGATATTGATCTCGTTGACGAGGCCGGTCACCCCGGACTGCAGCTCGATGAAGTCACCCACTTTGACCGATTTCTCGATCAGGATGATCACGCCGGATATGAAGTTCGAAAAGATCGACTGAAGACCAAAACCGATGCCGACGCCAAGGGCACCGGAGAAGATGGTCAGCGCGCTCAGGTTCACGCCCACGGTCTGCAGCGCGATCGCAATGGCGACGACCATCAGCAGGATGTTCGCCACCTGCCCCAGCAATCCCGCCATGGATGGGTTCAGCTTGCTGGTGGACCGCAGCCGCGTCTGCGCCGTGGCGCCAGCCACACGCCCCACCCACAAGGCGATAATGGCGATCGCCACACTGGTCAGGATCCGCCAGGCCGAGATCGAGCCCTTGCCGATCGGTATCTGGAAGTCATTCAGCGCCGAAATCGTCGGTCCGAGCCAGCGCAGGATATAAAGGGCAGCGACGGTCCAGGCGACAATCGCAATCGTGCGCGACAGGAAACTCTTCTTCATATTGGCCGTAAGCAACCGGATGATGATCCAGGCCATCAGCAGGCTCGCCACAATGCGCAACCCGTCGCGGTTGAGGTCGGCCACCATGAATCCGACAATCGCAGCCCACACAAGAATAACGGTGAACAGGGGCCACATCACGCTGGCAATCGACCGGAACAGCCGCCCGATCGCATCCGGCTTGCCGCGTTCCTCGACGAATTCCACCAGTCGCCTGTAGGGAATGCGCGCAATCAGCCACGCCACCACGACGGCCAGAACCACGACGCCCGCCTGCCACAGGGTCGCTTCAGAGAGCGCCTGCTCAAGGAAATTTTCAAACCAGACCTGCAGCTGCCCCCACAGCGTTCCCACCTGTTCGGCAACTGCCTCAGTATCGATCTCTAGATCGTCAGGATTCATGGGGCCGCCTCATAACCATTTCATCAGCTTGAATAGCATGAACTCGATACCGACAATGATCGCAAGGACCACGACCGTAATCCAGAATGCCCCGCTCGAGTTCACCCCCGGCATGCCGCCGACATTGATGCCGAGCAGGCCCGTCACAAATCCGAGCGGCAGGAAGATCGCCGCAATGATCGAGAACACGAACATGGTCCGGTTCATCTCGGCTGCCGCGCGGTTGTTGAGATCGTCCTGCAGCACCAGCGCGCTCTCCTTGGAGACGTCGAGGTCTTCGAGGTAGCGGTGCAGCCGGTCCAGCATCTCACGGGTCGTCAGCCGGTTTTCCGGCGACATCCAGTCCGGCGGGTCTTGCTTCAGTTCCATCAACGCATCGAACTGCGGCGAGATATAGCGCTTAAACGCCAGACAGGTGCGCCGGATGCCGCCAATCTCGTCCAGCATCTCATCGGTTTTTGTATCGGCCGCGTCCGCTTCCAGCTCGTCGATCCGCTCGTTCATGCCGGTAATCGCCAGATTGATCTTGCCGATCAGCTCCTTCGAAAGCGCCATGACAAGGTCGCCGGCCGTCTTCGGCCCGTCCCCGCGCTCTTCAAGGTGGGCCAGCACATCACGGGGTGTCTGCAGCCGCCGCCGTCGCAGCGTCACAACGCGCGAGCGATCCGCCCAGACCTGCATGGCAATCATGTCTTCCGGCTCGTCGCCCGGATTGAAGTTCACCCCGCGCAGCACGCAGACCAGGCCCTCCCCTTCCCGGAACACGCGCGGGCGTGTCTCGTTCGACAGCAGCACTTCAATGGTTGCTTCAGAGGCCGGTAGCGCCTTGTGCATCCACTCGGCCGCGCCATCCGCCGTCCGGTCGAGATGCAGCCACAGCACTTCCTTCTCACTCGCAGGGTGCCAATCCTGCACCGCGTCCCAGCCTATCGCCCGGCATCCCCCGGCCCCGTCCAGCACGCACCCGAACACCATCAAGGGACGCGCCTCAGTCTGCGTCGTGCCCTTTTCGGTCCGTTTTGCCATTATGCCTGCGATGTCCTGTTTGATCTGCCAGATTAAACCTCATCGCACGCCCGCGCGCAAACGGGCGCCATCGTCCGGCCCGCAAAAAGATCAAAGCCGCGCAGCCGGCAGCCAGATACCGAAGGCGCTGCCTTTTCCGAGGCGGGTTTCCACGGCGAGGCCGCCGCGATGGTGCGCCATGATATGCTTTACGATGGCAAGGCCTAGCCCTGTGCCGGTAATCTTGCCGCCCCGGCTCTGATCGGCGCGATAGAAGCGCTCGCCAAGGCGCGGCAGGTGTTCGCGTTCAATGCCCGGTCCCTGGTCCTCGACACGCAGCCACACCGACGCATCCGGCTTGCCCGGACGCCCCGCCGCCTGCAGCAGCGTCATTCGCTCGCCTTCGCGCCAGCCATGCCCGGCCTTGGACCGCGCTTCGACCATGCTCGGCGTATTGCCATAGAACACGGTCACCTTGCCGTCCGCCGGCGTGTATTTCAGCGCATTCGTCAGCAGGTTTTCCACCACCTGCATGATCTCGTCGCGGTGCGCGATCACGGGCAGTGCGCGCTCCTCGCCAATCAGTTCCAGCGTAATCGACCGTTCGTTCGCAATGGGTTGCAGCGCCTCGGTCGCATCAATCACGATCCGGGTGAAATCCTCCTGCTCGCTGGGCGAGATATGTTCGGAAAACTCGATCCGCGACAGCGACAGAAGGTCGGCAATCAGGCGGCTCATCCGCTCGGACTCGCCGGCCATGATATCGAGGAAACGCGGCCATGAGGCCGTATCATCCTTGGCGGGTCCGCGCATGGTCTCGATAAAGCCCGAGAGGGCCGTCAGGGGCGTACGCAATTCATGGCTCGCATTGGCGAGGAAGTCGGATCGCGCGCGCGCCGCCCGCTGCACCGGCGTCAGGTCTTCCAGCACGACCAGCGTTTGTTCGGCGCCCGTGGGCCGCGAAACATGGGCGCGCCATGTCTCGTCGGGTCCGCTGTCGACTTCCACCGAAACGGACTCGTCGCCCTCCCCGCGGCCTATCCTGTCAATCGCCGACAGAAGCGCAGGCGAACGGATCACGGTGCTCGCGCGCGGATTGATCCGCCCGTCGAGCCGCAGGATCAGGTCGGCCTCTTCATTGAACGCCACGATCCGCTTCTCGCCGTCCACTTCAAAAGCCGGCAGCGGCAGGGCGCGGAGCAACTGAACGGAATCCAGCCGGCGCGTAACAGTCGTCGGCGCCTGCGTGCGCGAGCTTGCGCGAACAGGCAGGAAGGCCGCCGACCCGACAAAATAGGCAAAGGCCATCGAGGCAAGCACGGCCATCGCCGCAAAGGCGACGATGAAGTCCAGCTCCCCCGTCGCAGCCAGCAGGAACAGGACGCCGCAAAAGCAGAAACCCAGGATGAAAAAATCCCGTGCCCGGCGGCTCAGTCCCGCACGTGACTCTGGTTGGCCAAGAGATGGATCGGACTTGCTCACCCTGTCTCCCGCGCGGGTTTGAATGGCCTGGACCCCGTGTCCGTCCCCATCGCGCCGCCGTCACTTGCCGCTACAGCGGCCCTGCAAAGATGCCAAGCCCCCGACAGCGCATGATAGCAGCGACACGCCTTTATGACACCTCTGCAACAATTATTGAATTTCGATAATTTATCGTTGACAGTCGACTAGGCCCGGACTATCCGGTAGCCCAAAGAGTCGGGAGCCTCACAAGCGGCATGAAACGGTCTATTCTTCTTATCAGCACGGCAATTGTTGCAGCCTGCACCTCTTCTCCGGCGTCAGTTGGTCGCCTGGCGGGGCAACCTGTGGAATTTTTTGCCGAAACGGTCGACGCGCCGTCCGAATGGGCTGCGCGCGGCGTGGCAGGCGTTGCACCGCAGGGTGACTGGCTCAGCCAGTTCAACGACCCATTGATGGTTGGCCTCGTCAATGAAGCCCTCACCAACAGCCCGACACTGGAATCCCGCGCTGCCCTCGTGCGCGCTTCCGAAGCCGCCACCCGCATTGCGCGCTCACAGCGCCGCCCGAGCGTCAGCGGCTCTGTCTCCGCCGGCGTCAACTCCACCTCGACCACGTTTGGCGGCACGACCGACCGGAACACTGACGGCGTCTATGGCGTCGGCCTCGATGCCAGCTGGGAACTCGACCTCTGGAACCGGCTCGGCTCCGGCATAGGCGCCGCCGAGGCAGACCTTGCCGCCAGCCAGGCCGACTATGACGCCGCCGAACTGTCTCTCGCCGCGCAGACCTCAATTGCGTGGATCAACCTGAACGCTGCCCTCGCGCAGGAACGCGTCGCCGCCAAGACCGTTGAGGCACGCGACCGCGTCCGCACGTTGACCGAACGCCGCTTCCAGCGCGGCCTTGCCGACGCGCTGGACGTGCGCACCGCGCGCAGCACGCTCGCTCAGGCCGAAGCCTCCATGGCCGCCCAGCGCCAGTTCACCGGCGAAGCGGCCCGCCGCCTCGAAACCCTTGTCGGTCGCTATCCAAATGCCGAATTGCAGGCGCCCGCTGAAATCCCGACGCTCGGCTCGATCGTGCCTGAAGGCAACCCTGCCCTGCTCCTGTCGCGCCGTCCGGACATTGCCGGCGCCGAAGCGCGCGTCGTCGGCGCTGGCCTGCGCGCAGAGCAGGCCCGCCTCGCCATGCTGCCCTCGCTGCGCCTCACCGCATCGGTCGGCACAAATACGACTGACTTCGCCGATGCCTTCGATCCTGAACGCATCGCCGCCAATCTGATCGCCAGCCTGGTCCAGCCGCTCTTCACGGGTGGCCAGCTCGATGCCCAGCGCGACGCTGCCGTTGCGCAGGCCGAAGCCGCCGTCGCCAATTATGCGTCCACCGCCCTCGACGCCTGGCGCGAGGTCGAAAACGCCCTCGCCGCCGACACTTATCTCGCGGAACAGGAAGACGCGCAGGCCCGTGCCCTCGAAGAGGCCCGCCTCGCCGAGGACCTTGCAGAGCGCCAGTACACCAGCGGCACGATCACCATCTTCAACCTGATCGACGCGCAAACGCGCCGCCTGACAGCTGAAAGCCAGCTCGTGACGGCCCGCGCCAGCCGTGCGACCAACCGCATTTCCTATCATCTCGCCCTTGGCGGCGGCCTCCCGACCGGGACCGCCTCTGCACAATCTGCTAAAAGCAATTCTGACACGGACGCCGCAAGAAGCGGCAGGAGCTAATCTTTCATGGGCCGCCTTGTATCCATTCTCGCCCCCCTGGGCATCATTCTTGTCGTCGGCATCGGCGGCAGCTTCGTCCTGCACGCCATCAAGCCTGAGCCTGAAAAGGCCGACGAGGCGCGTGCCGGGCTGAACGTGTTCGCCGAGCCCGTGCGCCGCGGTGATCTGCACCTGACCGTCGAGGCCCAGGGCGAAGTGCGTCCGCGCCGCGAGATCGTTGTTTCGCCGCAGATCACGGGCCGCGTCGCCTATGTCTCGCCGGACTTCATCGATGGCGGCTTCATCAAGAAGGGCCAGCTCCTCGTTCGCGTCGAGGCGGCCGATTATGAACTCGGCGTCGTCAGTGCGCGCTCCGGTGTCGCCAGCGCTGAACAGGCGCTCGCCCGCGAGATCGCGGAAGCCGAACTTGCCCAGCAGGACATCAAGGATCTCGGCCTCGACAATGCTTCCCCGCTTGCCCGCCGCGAACCGCAGCTGGCGCAGGCCCGCGCCGCCCTCGATGGGGCCAAGGCCCAGCTGAAGGATGCTGAACTCGCCCTCGACCGGACCGCAGTCTACGCGCCCTTCGATGGCCGCGTGCGTGAGCGCAATGTCGATATCGGCCAGGTGGCCGCCGCCGGCTCGACGCTCGGCCGCATCTTCGCCAATGACGTGGTCGAAGTGTCCCTCCCGCTCGATGATGGCGAGATGGGCCGGCTTGGCCTACCCCTCGCCTTTGCCGCCACGAAAGATCAGCCCGGCCCGAAAGTCACCTTCACCGCCAATGTTGCCGGCAAGCCGCGCACATGGATCGGCGAAGTTGTCCGCACCGCCGCCGCCGTCAACTCGATGACCCGCCAGATCAACGTGATCGCCGAGCTGAAGGATCCCTATGGCGCTGGCGCCGACGGTGACGCGCCAATGGCGCCGGGCCTCTTCGTCAATGCCACGATCGAAGGCGCAACAATTCCCGACGTGCTGATCGCCCCGCGCGGCGCCCTGCGCGGCGAAGACCAGCTTTTCATCGGCGATGCCAAGCATGGCAAGCTTTCGATCCGCACGGTCGACCTCGTCTTTTCAGATACCGATGGCGCCTACATCCGCTCCGGTGTCAACGCGGGCGAACTGGCCATTGTCAGCCCCGTCCAGGCGGCGTTTGACGGCATGAGCATCACCGTGATGGAGCGTCTCGAGGACGGCACGGTCAAGGTTTACGAGCCTGAAGAAGATGGCAAAGCCGCAACGGCGGCTGCCACGACGGCCACGCAGGGAGCAGAGGGAACTCCGCAATGAACGGTATTGTCTCCTGGTTCGCCCGCAACGCGGTTGCCGCGAACCTCCTGATGATTGTAGCCTTTGTCGGCGGCATTTTTGGTTACACCCGGATGGAACAGGAAATGTTCCCGGTCGTGAACGTTACCGGCGCGTCGGTCATCGTCGCCTGGAACGGCGCCTCGCCGCAGGACATCGAAGACCAGATCGTCACCCGTATCGAGGAGGCTGTTGCCGACCTCAACGGCCTTGACCGTATCACCTCGATTGCCAGCGAAGGCTCCGGTGTGGTCAACATCAAGGGCCGCGACGATGTCGACATGGACATCTTCCTCAAGGACGTCGAGCGCCGGGTCAACCAGATCAACAACCTGCCCCAGGCCGCCTTCCAGCCACAGATCCAGCGCTGGGAACAGCGCGACCAGTACATGGGCTTTGCCATCCACGGAAATGTTGACAGCCGCACGCTGAAACGCGTTGCCGACAAGGTGCGCGACGAACTTGCCAAGCTGCCTGGCGGCGAACTGGCCGAACTCAACGGCACACTGGATGAGCAGGTCAGTATCGAAGTCTCCGAACAGGCCCTCCGCCGCTTCGGCCTCAGCTTCTCCGATGTCGCCAATGCCATCCGTCAGTCTTCGCTGAACTCGTCCGGCGGGCGCATCGAATCCTCTATCGGCGACGTCAACATCACTGCGCGTCAGCTGGCCGACACGGCTGACCAGTTCAACAAGATCATTGTCCGCCAGACAACGTCCGAGGGCACGGTCTATGTCTCCGACATTGCCACCGTCATCGACGGCTTCGTCAGCGACAAGCTGAAGGCAACGTTCGATAATGAACCGACCGCCTTCGTCATGATCCCCTCCCCCGACAAGATGGACATCGTCAAATACACTGACGGCTTCAAGAAGTTCGTCGAGGAAGCCAACGACCATTCCAACGGCATCCTGCCCCAGGCCGTGCGCATCGACACGCTCTGGGACAACTCGGTCGAGTTCAAGGCGCGTATGGACCTGATCACCCAGTCGGCCCTGTCCGGCGCCGTGCTGGTCATGCTCGTACTCATCCTCTTCCTGCGCCCCGTCGTCGCGCTCTGGGTGACCATGGGCATCTTCACCGCCTTTGCCGGCGGCATCATGCTCCTCCCCTACTTTGGCGTCTCGTGGAACATCCTCTCCACCTTCGCGGTGCTCCTCGTAATCGGGGTCATCGTGGATGATGCGATCGTGGTCGGTGAGAACATACACAGGGAAGTCGAGAGCGGTCGGCAGGAGGGCCTCAACGCAGCCATTGTCGGCACCCAGCTGGTGCTCAAACCGATCATCTTCGGCGTCCTGACCACGATAATTGCTTTCCTGCCCTGGGCTTTCATCTCCGGCCCAACGCGCATGTTCACACAGCAGATCACCTTCGTCGTGGTCGCGGCCCTGATCTTCTCGATCATCGAGTGCATGCTGATCCTGCCAGCCCACCTGTCGCACATGAAGAAGCAGGAATTCGATGGCCCGGCCGGCGGCTTCCTCAAGCTCCAGCGTCGCATCGCCGACAGCCTGCTCTGGTTTGCCAACCATCTCTACAAGCCGGTGCTCGAACTGGCCCTGCGCTTCCGCTATGCCACCGTCGCCTTCTTCTTCTGTCTCTTTGGCCTCGCCTTCCAGATGCAGATGACCGGCATCGTGCCCTTCCAGTTCATGCCGGAAATCGAAGCCGACCTCATCCAGGTCAATATCGAGATGCCGGAAGGCACGCCGTATGAGCGCCTGCTCCAGGTGCGCGACCAGCTCCAGGTCGGCATTGACACCCTCACCGAAGAAACCGGCAAGGAATATCCCGAGATCGAAGGCGGTCTGATCACGCAGGCCTCCGTCGTCGCCTCCGGCGCTTTCGTGCGAGCATGGGTCGGCCTCGCCGCGCCCGAGAACCGTCCGGTCACCCTTCGCTCGCGCGATAGCGCTTGCGTGACGCTGTCGGCCCGGTCCAGGATGCCCAGGAAGTCGGTTTCGAATTTACCTTCAACGATGATGACAGCGGGGTGCGTTTCGCCCTCAACCATCCGGATCTTGCCCGCCTGCGCGCCGCGTCTGCTGACGTGAAGGCCCACCTCGCCACCTATTCCAGCGCCTATGATATCGGTGACAACCTCTCCTCCTCCGCCGAGGAGATCCGCATCACGATGAAGCCCGGCGCCGAAACACTCGGTGTCACCCTCGCCAGCGTATCCCAGCAATTGCGCCAGGCCTATTTCGGCGAAGAGGTCCAGCGCCTCCCGCGTGACGGGGAAGACGTGCGTGTCATGGTCCGCCTGCCGATAAGCGCGCGCTCTGATCTCGACAGCCTCAACAATCTCAAGGTGCGCACAGCCGATGGCCGGGAGATCCCTGTCACCCAGGTCGCCGATTTCGAATATGCCCCCGGCATCAACCGCATCGTGCGGCGCAACCGCACCCGCTCGGTCGCCGTCTATGCCGAGGTCAAAGGCGAAGGCGAACGCAGCCGCATCATGGCCGACATGGAAAAGAATTTCTGGCCTGAATTCCAGCAACGCTTCCCCGAAGTCCAGCGCGGCGAGGCTGGCGGCTTCGAGGAAGAGCAGAAATTCTTCAGCGAGATTGGTCGTCTCGTCGTCATGGCCATCGGCGCCATGTATATCCTGCTCGCGGTGGCCTTCCGGTCCTATTCCCAGCCCATCCTCCTGATGATGGCCCTGCCCTTTGCCTATTGCGGCGCCATTTTCGGCCTCGCGATCTTCAATACGCCCATGGCCATGTTCGCTTTCTTCGGCATTGCGGCGGCCGCGGGGGTCGTCATCAACGACAACCTTGTGCTGATTGATTACGTGAACCGGCGGCGCGACGAAGGCGCGGGCGCCATCCAGTCGCTCGTCGACGCAGGCGTCTCCCGCTTCCGTCCGATCCTGCTCACATCCGTCACCACCTTTGTCGGCATCCTGCCGCTGCTGGCGGTGCGCTCGACACAGGCCCAATTCCTCAAGCCGATGATCGTATCGCTCGCCTGCGCTGTGGCCTTCGCCCTCTTTGTCTCGCTGCTGATGGTGCCCGCCATGTATGCCGTGGGTGTCGAAATCGGCCGCATCTTCCGCTGGACATGGGGCGGCAAACCCTTCCGCCAGATCGGCGAAACCTATTCCGGCGAAGTAACCATCGACGAAGACGAACTCATCGGCACCAGCAGGGATGATGCAGTCGGCCCCCTTGCCCCCGCCGAATAATGGCGTGATTTAACCCGGATGCGCCCCTCCCCTCCCGCTTTTTTTTGGCACGGGCTGTGGACGCATCCGATCAATCTGGAGAGACCTTCATGAAACATCTGATGCTGGGCGCCGCCGCGATCGCGCTCCTTACCGCCTGTGGCCAGGCCAAGGACACCGCGCCCGCCGACCCCGTCGCCGCCGAAACGCCTGCCCCCGTCGCCAATGCCGACGGCAAGTATGAAACCGCCGAAGGCCTTGAGCTGACCGTGCCCGACACGTGGGGCAAATGGGGCGTCAATCTCGACAATGTGAAATCCGACGTGAAGCCGGGCAATGACTTCTTCGCCTACGTCAACGGCAAGTGGCTCGACAGTTTCGTCATCCCCGCCGACAAGACGCGCTACGGCTCCTTCACCCTGCTCGGCGAGAAATCCGAACAGCGCGTGCGCAAGATCATTGAGGAACTCGCCGCTGCGCAGCCGGACCCGTCGACGCTCGAAGGCAAGGTCGCGACCATCTATAACGCCTACATGGACACCGACGCCATCGAAGCAAAAGGCCTCGTCACCGCAGAGCCCTACCTCGAACGCATCAAGGCCATCACAACCCGTGAAGACCTGGCCAGGACCTTTGCCGCCAATGGCTTCACCACACCGGTCGCAGGCTGGGTCGATGTCGATTCCAAACAGACCGACCAGTACATCTTCTATGTCACGCAGGCCGGTCTCGGCATGGGCGACCGCGACTATTACCTCGTCGATAATGATCGCAACAAGGAACTGCTCACCGCCTACAAGACCATGCTCTCCACCCTTCTGGCGCGCGCAGGCTATGACGATCCGGATGCGGCCGCCGACAAGGTGATCGCGCTCGAAACCGAGCTGGCAAAAGCCCATTGGGACCGCGCTGCGGGCCGCAACCGCAACCTCACCTACAACAAGATGTCGAAAGAAGACCTCATCAAGCTGGCCGGCAAGTTCCCCGCCGCCACGATGATTGATGGGCTCGGCCTTGGCGACCAGACAGAGTTCGTCGTCCGCCAGGTCACGCCGACAGCCGAAGAGATCAAGGACAACGGCCTTGAGGGCGACGAGCTTGCCAAGGTTTCCGGCGGCGGCATTGCCGGCCTGTTCAAGGTCATGGAAGATGCGCCGCTTGATCAGTGGAAGGCCTATCTCGCCGCCCACCTCCTGATCGACACATCGGATGTCCTGCCAGCCGATATCGACAACACCGTGTTCGATTTCTACGGCAAGACGCTGAACGGTCTCGAAGAACAGCGCGAGCGCTGGAAGCGCGCCGTCGATACGGTCGAGAACTCTGTCGGTGAAGCCGTCGGCAAGGTCTATGCCGAGCGCTACTTCCCGGCCGAGAACAAGGCCGCGATGGACAAGCTCGTCTCCAACCTGCGCGCTGCCCTCTCCCAGAATCTCGAAGGCATCGACTGGATGGGCGCCGAGACAAAGGCCGAGGCCGAAACCAAGCTGACCCAGTTCACGCCCAAGATCGGCTATCCGGAAAAATTCGAGACCTATGACAGCCTTGTCGTCAGCGACGACGCTTTCGCCAACCACATGGCCGTCGGAGCATGGCAGTACCACGACATGATCTCCGATCTCGGCAAGCCGATCGACAAGACGGAATGGGGCATGCTGCCCCAGACGGTGAACGCCTATTATTCGCCGAACCGCAACGAGATCGTCTTTCCGGCCGCCATCCTGCAGCCGCCTTTCTTTAATCTCGCCGCTGACCCGGCCGTAAACTATGGTGCCATCGGCGCCGTGATCGGCCACGAAATGGGTCACGGCTTTGACGACCAGGGTGCCAAGTCGGACGGTACCGGCCTGCTGCGCGACTGGTGGACGGCCGAGGACGAAGCCAATTTCAAGGCCAAGACCCAGGCCCTCGTCGCCCAGTACAATGCGTTCTGCCCTTATGATGACGGCGAGACCTGCGTCAACGGTGCCCTGACGCTCGGCGAGAACATCGGCGACCTTGGCGGCCTCTCAATGGCCTACAAGGCCTATCATCTCAGCCTGAATGGCAAGGAAGACAAGGTGATCGACGGTCTCACCGGCGACCAGCGCTTCTTCATGGCCTATGCCCAGGTCTGGCGTTCCAAGAACCGCGAAGAGGCCCTGCGCCGCCAGATGCTGACCGATCCGCACTCCCCGCCGGAATACCGGGTCAACGGTATCGTCCGCAATTTCGACGCATGGTACGATGCGTTTGATGTTCAGCCAGGTGACGCGCTCTATTTGCCGCCTGAACAGCGCATCCACATCTGGTAACCTTCGTCTCCTGCAGTCCAAACTACAGAAAGCGGTGCCCTAGGGCGCCGCTTTCTTTGCGCTCTGTTAAGAGCTTGGCGCGATAATTGCTGATGAAACAGACCTACGGGTCCGTTTGACCCAGAAATAGACGAGTGAGTATACGCCATGGCCCTGATGACCCGCAAATTCGGTCAAAAGAAATCCGCAGCCGCTGCCCCCAGCAGCCGGATTGCGCAGGCGGTGTCGACCCAGCACGCCACCCCGCGCCCCTTGCGCGGCACGGCCTACCGGGAAGCCTCAGTCGTCTTCGAATCGGGCTATTCGCTCCGCTGCATCGTGCTGGACTACAGCAAGACCGGCGTGCGCCTCCGCTTCCCCACGAACGAAGTCCTGCCGCCGCGCCTCATCGTCAAAGCGGCCGCCGTGGGTGTCTCCGGCCCGGCGCGTGTCATCTGGCAGCACAATTCCGAAGTCGGCCTCGAACTGATCTGACCTGATCGGCGCCATTTCCGCCCTCACACGAAAAAATGTTCGCTCGCG
Organism: Hyphomonas oceanitis SCH89; assembly: GCF_000685295.1. Classification (GTDB taxonomy): domain Bacteria; phylum Pseudomonadota; class Alphaproteobacteria; order Caulobacterales; family Hyphomonadaceae; genus Hyphomonas; species Hyphomonas oceanitis. The sequence continues at coordinate 7,882 of NZ_ARYL01000007.1, read as the reverse complement.
GGGGTGACGCCGCCCCCAGTCCGTCTACTTGTATGCGAACAGATTCAAGGAGCCGCCCATGTCCGTCCTGCGCCCTGCCCTACCGCTCGCCCTTGCCGCCCTGCTCGTCTCAGCCGCCTCGGCCGAGCCCATGGCCGCACAAGACCATTCCACCCACCAGATGGAGCCCGCCATGACCGCCACCGAATTCACCTCCATCGACGGCAAGCCGCTCGACCTCGCCACCCTCGGCGCCAAGGCCGTCCTCGTCGTCAACACGGCCTCGAAGTGTGGCTACACACCCCAATATGCCGGTCTCGAAGAGCTTTATGAGGCCTACAAGGACAAGGGCCTCGTCATCGTCGGCGTGCCCTCGAACGATTTCGGCGGCCAGGAGCCCGGCACCGAAGCCGAGGTGAAAACCTTCTGCCAGATCAATTACGGCGTCACCTTCCCGCTGACCAGGAAATACAAGGTCACCGGCGCCGAGGAACACCCCTTCTATGTCCACGCGGTCGAAACGCTCGGTGACGCGGCTCAGCCCAAGTGGAACTTCCACAAAGTGCTGACCAATGCCTCCGGCACGCCGATCAAGGCCTACCCCTCCGCCACCAAGCCCGCCGACGCCGAACTCGTCGCCGATATTGAAGCCGCCCTCAAGGGGTAGCGAGGTATGACGGATACGCCCTCCCCGACTCCGTCCGCATCCCCGCCTTCCTGGATCCTCTGCGCCACGCCCCGTACAGGCAGCACGCTCCTGTGCAGCCTGCTCGAGTCCACGGGCGTCGCCGGCCATCCGCAATCCTGGTTCCGCAGGCAAGACATGGGCCGCATGGCACATGAATGGGGCGTCACGCCGTCTCCTGACGCGCAAGTGCCCTTCGCCGCCTATCTCGAAGCGGCCAACCGTGCAGGGCGCACTGCCAATCGCGTCTTCGCCGCCCGCATCATGTGGGGCACGATGGACGAACTCACGGCGAATCTCGCCGAGGTCTATCCCGAATACGCCGACCATACCGCCGCCTTGCTCGACCGCAGCTTCGGCCCGGTCCGTTTCATCCATCTCCAGCGCGAGGATGTCGTGGCCCAGGCCGTCTCCTGGATGCGCGCCGAACAGACGCAGCTCTGGCATTACCGGCGCGGCGAACCCGTGCCGCTGCGTGCCACGCCGCGCTATCATTTCGGCAAGCTGAAGGATTTCGTCCGCACCATTGATGCCCACAATGCCGCGTGGGACGCCTGGTTCGCCAAGGCTGGCATCACACCGCTCCGTGTCATCTACGAAACGCTCGACGAAGATCCGGCGGGCACAGCGGCCGATCTCCTCGCCGCCCTCGGCATAACCCTGCCGCCCGGCCAGAGCCTCGAGTCCCCCACACTCCGTCAGGCCGATGCGCTCAACCGCGAATGGGTCGCCCGCTTCCATTCCGACGCCGCCGCGCGCACCGGCTAGGCCCTCAGGCCTCCGCGCCAATCGCCGCCAGCTCAGCCAGCAGCGCGGTCCATTCCGCATCCACTTGCCCCGTCCAGTCATCCGCCATGATCTCGCGGAAAACGTCGCGCATTGCCACGAACATCAGGTCCACCTCGGCGGGCGTCAATCCGTACCCGTCATGGATCATCCGCGCCGCCTCGATCAGCAGGCGCGGCGTCTCGCTCTGCCCCTCGGCCACACCGATCATGCAATTGAGGCTCGTCTCCAGCATGCTGCCGCGCACGCCCCCATCCGTATCCATCACGAACAGCGGCTCGAATCTCGCGTCCAGCGCATAGAGCCGCGCAAAAATCCGCCCTTTCGGATCCGCGCACCGCTCCGAAACCGTCTCAAGCGTGGACGTGATAATGGCGGCGTTGATCATGCAGCATCTCCTGCGCGGTCGTCGCCGCAGCCACAGGCAGCTTAAACTAGGCGCGTGCCTGTGTCTTCACAACAGAACAAGCAGAAACGAGGGCGTCCATGCGGACGCCCCACCTCTAATATGAGGGCAGGCATATAGGCCTGACGCCTATTTCAGGCTTGCCATGACGCTCCCGGCCTGCGGGTCGGTGCGGACGCTGTGCAGGCTTATCAGGCGCGGATTCTTCGTGGCGGCCACCGCATTGGACAGGAGTTCAGCCTGGCAGGCGCGCTCATATTTCGCCTTTACACCCAGGTCGACCACACTGCGCTTGCCCACCCGGCAGGCCTTGCGGGCCTGGCGCTCAAAAGAAGTGTAGGTCGCTTCCGGAGAGAGGTCCGGATTGTAGGTGAATGCGGCTTCGAAACTTGGGTCGGCGCTGGCGGCGCCAGCCGTGACGAAGCCAAGCGCAGCTGCGGCGAGGATTGCTTTGAACGTGGTGGACATTGGGTTTCTCCTTCGGGATCTGCATGTCTCTGATGCAGCGCTCCGGCTGCCTCATCATTCATCACGGCATGGGCCGCGTGATCCCGATGGACGCCCGATTTCGATCTGAGGAATTTCTGAGGGAGCCTGTTTCGAGCAGGATGTATCCGTCCGCTGATCAGGTTTGACTTGCCATCCGGACGGGCGACGCCGATGATCCCGTCACAGAACGCAGCGGAGGCAGGCCATGGCCGTCTATAATCTGGAAACGGCACAGACCCAGTTGACCCTCGCAGCGATTGCGAATGCCGCTGTCGGACAAAAGATGAGCGTGGTGAAACCCGCCATCGAGGCCGAGCTTGCCAAGACAGCCTATGCCACGCGGGGCGAATGGTCGCTTGTCTGGGGGCCGGTGGTCGGCACCGTCGACCAGAACATGCTCTACGTGGCGCGCCAAAAGGCTACCGGTTTTCTGTCTGTCGTCCTGCGCGGCACGATCTATACGGTCGACAGTTTCTGGGAGGATGTTCCCAAGAGCCAGTCGCCCTGCCCCTACACCCAAGGAGCCGAGACGGCCGTGTCGTCCGACTTCCTCGAAGCGGTCAACGGAATGCTGGGCGTTGCCGACGATATTTCCGGCCTCACCCTGCCAGCCTTTCTGAGCGCTGCAGCCAGCGCGGCACACGGCTTCAACCTGTTCGTCACCGGGCACAGCCAGGGCGCGGCCCTCGTTCAGATTCTCTATGCCTGGGCCCTGCAGCAGGCGCCGACATGGTCCAATTCCGGCGGGACCAGCATAATCGCCTATGCGTCAGCGCCGCCCTCGCCAGGTGACCCTGCCTTTGCCGCCTGGATCGCAGCAACCGGCGCGTCATTCCAGATCATCAATCCGCTCGATACCATTCCCTATTGGTATGGCCGGATAGACCAGTTGATCCCCGACAAGGTCCCCGAGGCGCTGCCCGACACGATCGAAGGCGCTCTTATCCGCGATGGGACACGGCTCTGGGCTGACCAGGCCCGGGCCGCCGGCGCGTGGCAACAGGCCGAAACGCTCGTGCGCCTTGGATCAGTCCAGCTTCCGCCAACCATTGGCTTTGTCGATCAGGCCAAAAATCAGCACACACACAATTCATATCTTTATCTCATGGGTGCGCCGCAAACCGATATCGGTCCTGCCTCTTTGCTGCCGGCCTACGGCTCGCCGACCGGCTGACCGCATGTAAACCGCCCGTCGGTTCCGTCAGTGCCAGGCAATGGTGCGCAGCCCGCCGGCCAGCCGAACTCGCGCCACACCGCTGCCAGCCCGCGCGATTCTGCAAAGGCCGGAAAGCCTGTATGGCTGCGGAACGCGCGCGCCCAGCTGTAATCCCCCCACATGGCAACAGACGCGACGCTCTTGATGGCATAGGCATCGCCCCACTGGGCCATCAGTTCCTCCACCATGCCGAGATTGGCAACCGCGGTGAAAGTCGAGGCCGAGGGCTCATAATCCTTTGCGCCCATCTGCATCGACAGCACCTGCCGCATCATGTCGCCATCAGGCCGGCTGTCATGAAAAACGGCGCGGGCGAACATTTCCCAGATCGGACGGCCCTGCGTACCGCCCTCCATTTGCGCGCCGATCTCGTCGAACAGCGTCAGGTGCTGGCGCTCGGCCTCGTCGCGGTCACCTTGCGCAAAGGCGTTCCAGGCAAGCACTTCCCGCGCCAGTCGATCACCCAGCTTGATGGCATGCCGGGCATGGCGTTCCGCCACCTCGTATTGCCGCATGTTCTGGCGCACCAGCGCCAGCGTATGCCACGCGAACGCGTCCAGAGGATCAAGCTCAAGCGCGCCCTCGAGCAGCCGTGCCGCCTCTTCATGATAGCCGAAGCAGGCGGCATAATGGCCGACGCTGAACATGATGCCGGAATTCTGCGGCGCAAGCTGCAGGGCCGTCTTGGCCATCCGGAACGCCGTCAGCGCTTCGCCCTCGAAATAGCGGATATTTGCTGACCAGATGATTGTTTCGGGCGCGGAGGGGGCAATGTCCATCGCCCGCTCAACCGCCGCCCTGGAGGCTTCAAACATGGATTTCAGCGTTCGGTCCCGGTGATAGGCCGAGGCAAAATTGTTCAGGGTGGCAATCTCGATCCAGGCCCCCACGAAGTCAGGGTCAATCTCGACCGCCTCTCTCAGCATCGCTTCGGCGCGAGCGAATGTCGCTTCATCCTGATTGAGGCGATAGCTCGCCCGGGCCCGCAACAGCAGGTCATAAGCCTCGAAACTGATTGTCAGGCGCGGCGCCAGACGGCCCTGATCAGACGGATGCAGCAGCATGTTGAACTCGCGCGCCACGACTTGGGCAATCCGGTCCTGAAGATCGAAAATATCCGTCAGCTGCGCGTCAAAGGTTTCCGACCATTGATGAAACCCGTCTGCTGAACGTATCAGCTGCGTCGTTACCCGAACCCGCGTGCCGTGTTTGCGCACAGAGCCTTCAAGCACGAATTCGACATTCAGCGCCGCCCCGATGGCGCGTATGTCCCGCGTCTGTTCCCTGAAAGCGAACGAGGACGTTCGCCCGGCCACTTTCAGGCCCTCGACATGCACCAGCGCATTGATGATTTCCTCGCCGACCCCGTCGGCGAAATAGGCCTGGTCGCCCGTATCGCTCAGATCGGCAAAGGCCAGGACCGCAACCGACGGCGCCGCCGCTGGCGCATCCTTTCCGGGTGCAGGCCCGTCGGGCACGACACGCCCTTCAAGGCGGTAGCCCAGCGTTGGAACAGTCACCACAGCGACGTCCTTTTCGCAGACAGCCAGCAGGGCCTTGCGCAGCAGCGACACAGCACGCGTCAGCACTTCCTCGCCGCTTGGGCTGCCCGGCCAGACTCGCTCGAACAGTTCATCGCGCCGCCACAGCCCGCCCGGCCGCTCGGCCAGCGCCAACAGCACGGCCATCACCTTGGGCTCAAGCACCGTCTGCCCGCGCGGGGACGTCAGCCGCAACGCGCGCGGCTCGACCTTCGCGTCATGCAACTGGAAATCATTGAGCGTAAGGAAAGAGTCGAACACGCCTGCCATTTCGCTTCGCCTCCCCCCTATTCCGGTCGCTCCCGTCCTTTATGCGGCCACTCCCTGCGCAGCGATAGCCCCCCGACCGCCCCGCCTGATCACCCTTACGGATTATCGGCCAGGAATGTCTCCAGCTCATCCTTCCAGAACATCGGCCAGGTATGCGTGCCGTGGCCGCGTGTCTCCTCGCTCGCCGGCACCAGCACGAAGCGCGCATTGGGCATCTCCGCCGCCTTCGCTTCCGGGTCGCCAAGGCCCGGCGGGTTGATGAAATCATCCGCCGAATTGATCCACAGCACCGGCACAGTGATCTCGGAAAGGCGCGGCGCCGGATTGTAATTCCGCGACGCGTCGAACTGGTAGATCGTATCGTTCGGGTCTGCCGGGTGGGCCGTAAACCGCTCCAGCGCGGCGTGCAGCTGGTCCACCGCCGCCTCCCGCGTCGGCGCCTCGGCCTGCATCCGGTAGGGGTTCGATCCGGCAAGGATCAGCGCATTGGCCCAGATGGCTACGCCCCGCTTCAGGTCGCCCGCCTCGGCATAGTTCCCGCCCGCATAGGCCGGGTCCTGCTCGAAGCCATCAATGATCATCTGGCGGAACATGCGGTTGCGCCCGGCAATCTCGATCACATTGCAGGCCAGCGGCACCAGCCGCCGTGCAAAGCCGGGGTGCTCCTCGCCCCACACAAAGCCCTGCATGCAGCCCATCGACGTGCCGACAATCATCTCCAGCCCCTGCACATCCATGCCCTCGGTCAGCATCCGGTACTCGGCCTCAACCATGTCGTCATAGTCATAGCGCGGGAACGCCGCGCGCAGCCCGTCGCTCGGCTTGGAACTGTCGCCATGGCCCAGATTGTCGGGCGAGATCACGTAATAGCGCGCAAGGTCCAGCGGCTGGCCCGGCCCGAACAATTCATCCCCGAACGAGGGCCGCAGCAGCGACAGCCCGCTGCCACCCGTCCCGTGCAGCAGCATCACGGCATTGGTGATATGCCCGTCCGCGTCCCGCTGCGGCGTGCCCAGCGTATAATAGCTCATGGTGACCGACGGCAGCGTCTCGCCCGCGCCGAAGCTGAAATCGGCCAGCTCCACCGAATGCTTCTCCGCCCGCGCCTGCCAATCCTCAGCCCCCGCCTGCCCCGCGCCGAACAAGGCTGCAATCAGCGTAAGCGCGCCCAAAATCCGCATGACGGGTTTCCCTTTTATCTGCTGCGATATGCAGCCAAAGGTAACCCGCTCGCGAGGGATGGCAACAGGGGGCGGGCGGGCCATCTTGATGGCACCATAAATCGCGAGATTGTCATGAATGCGCCGCTATGTGCTGCCTAGACCCGCAGGCGTTCATAGGTGTCAAAAAGAGACAGGCTTGAGGACTCGACTCTGAAAGCGAATATCCTCAGTATTCGTCGTGATTGTGCTGATTCGGGTTTGTGGTGAACCCGAATCAGCAATCGGCAAAACCTGAGGGGCCGTGCCGATCTGCGCTATCAATCACGCGATTCTTTTGAATCGTAAATGCGCTCCGCAGTCAACGGCCCCTCGCTTTAAAGTGAAAGGGCCTAACCATGGCCAAAACTCCACCACGTAAATCTCGCCTTGCAGGGCGCGATGCCGGAACTGGGCAGTTCGTTCCTGTCGATAAGGCACGCAAGGACAAAGGGGGCTCAGTAGTCGAGCGCCTGCCACTTCCGGGTTTTGGACTCGGAGACAAGTAGCGAAACTTGCACTTCTTTCTGAGCGGGCGCGGGCTTTGGCTCGCGCCCTTTTTCCAACCATTTGTAGGGCTTCAGGTTTCTATTTGAGGCACCTTGAGTTTGGTTCAATTCTTCATCTGTGGTGAAATGGGATTATGCCTAGAAGTTATAATGCGGAACCAGCCACTTTGCAGTCATATGAGATGACTGACGATTTATATTTAGCGATCGGCAAGATCGTACGCGCGGTCGCAGAAATCGATGACATCCTAACTCTGGCAATTTCGCAATTGATTACTGTTTCGGAAAGCAAGACCGCAGTGCTCTTGGGTCGAATGCAGATAAGTCGAAAAATTGCCGTAGCCCGGATGCTGGCAAAGATGCACGATCCTGACGTATCGGAAATTTTTACCAAGGTATTTGAACAACCTTTCAGTGATATCATAGACTTAAGAAATGCGTTGGCTCACGGAACGCTCCTTGGTGTGACTGAAGGAGGTGATCTGTACTTTGAATCTCCGGAAATAGAGCGAACTGAGGGCGAGGCAGTAGTGGCTCGCGCAAGAGGTTGGCCAATCTCAAGCATACTGGGGTGGGCCTCACAAATGGACGCTTACATTCAATTTTTTGAGACCGGTCTTCAGGTCCAAGAATTACGCCAAGGTCCCTCCAGACGTGAGATGCAAGGCCATCCGAAAGGTCGCAAGAAATCCAATACTCAGAAGCATTCAGGCAACCCGGAAGGATAAAATTCTGATTTGTCTTGAGTGGTGCAACGCTTGTCAGCCCCTCATAAAAATGTATGGTCCGCCCCGTCATTGCA